>NZ_WIWC01000070.1 GCF_009600315.1 Pseudomonas helleri
ACCGGTGCCATCACCACCGCCAGCGCCCGCGTCTGTGCCACCCGTACCACCGTCTGTGCCGGCCTCAGGGGTGCTTTCAGAAACATGGCTTTTGGAACCGCCACCGCCACTGCTACAGCCAGCAAGGCTCACCGTCATGACCAGCAAGAGCGCGGTACTTGTTTTTAACCACAGTTGAGCATTCATGATTATTGTCCTGGCACACGAAACGCCTAAGTTCGAAAGTTCTCGGTTCTAACGCCAGAGATACATTTCATTCGTGCACCCATAACAAACCCGCTCGCGATTACAGACAATCTACAACTTGGTATTAACGCCTTATATAAGGCAAATAAGCTCACGCTTAATAACTAATACCTTGGCATTATGAGCCATTAAAAAAGCCTGTATTTTCAACAACGCATTGTTTCAACCCCACAAACACGCACATACGCTACGCCTTAGGTTATAACCACAATTGACGGTTTGTTTACTCTTCCACGCTGAACTCAACCCGTGCCGTTTGCCCACTTTCATCCAGCACACTGAGTTCGTAACGGCCCGCCTGTTCCAGTGAAGTCGTCAGCGTTTGCTCAAAGCCAGTGTCGCCCAGCGGCCTGCCATTGAGGAACCACCAGCGGCGGCCATCACCACCCAACGCTGACAGGGCAAGCCGCACCGACGCCTGAGCAGCCGCAGGCCGACGCAAGCGATCCCCCTCGCGCACGCCGACAATCGATAATTGGGCGACTGCGCTCAACGCCGGTGGCGGGCAGTGCGCCGAGGCCATTGGCAACCTCGCCTCGCGCCGCTCAACACGGGGCAGCCAAGGTTCAAGCGGCGCAGGCCACAGGGCGACGACCCGTGGCGTGGCTCCGGGACAATGCGGGCTAACCCGAAGCCCCTGCGGGTCTACCCAGATGGTTTCGCGCAAACCCGACCCCAAAGGCTGGTCGGCCGCCAGCAAGGTCGGCGGTGTGGTGTGGTCCAAAGTCCAGGCAAAACGCTGACGCCGACAATTCACATCGGTGCGATTGAGCGGTTGACCCAACGGCCAGCAGATCGCCGCGACTCCCACGGTAACGGGTACGGGTGCCACGGGACTGACTATGCCGCGCTGACTGTCGCGATTGCTCAGCACATCGTGGACTTGCAACATCAGCGGCGCAGCCGACGCCAGACCAAACTGACCCGGCACGGGGGTGCCATCTGGCCGACCGATCCACACGCCGATCAAGTAGCGCGGCCCGACACCAATCGCCAGCGCATCACGAAAGCCATAGCTGGTGCCGGTCTTCCAGGCCAGTGCCGGACGCTGAGCCAGTTCGGCCGTTGGATCGCGGTCGGGGCGAGCCTGGCCACTGAGAATGCGCCGGATAATCCACGCCGCACCCGGCGACAGCAGGCGCCGCTCGCGCAGTTCGTCTTGGGGCTGTAAACGCAGGGCGGCACTTTTACCTCCCCGCGCCAACGCACTGTAACCGCTGACCAGATCTTCCAGTCGGCTGCCCGCCCCTCCCAAAATCAAGGCCAGATTAGGCTCGGCCAACGCCGGCAGGCTGAGCGGCACACCGCCATTGCGCAGTTCAGCGGCAAACCGCTTGGGCCCGTACGCTTCGAGCAATTGCACCGCAGGCAAGTTGAGCGACAGTGCCAGCGCCGAACTGGCGGACACCGGCCCCGTGAAACCCATGGAAAAATTGCCCGGCCGGTAATCGCCATAGCGGCGCGGCACGTCCTGCAACAGCGATTCGGAGTGAATCAGCCCGGCGTCCATGGCCAGCCCGTATAAAAACGGCTTCAGCGTAGAGCCGGGCGAGCGCAGGGCATGGATCATGTCGACATGGCCAAAACGCCGCGCATCATTGATATCCACCGACCCTAAATAAGCCCGCACAGCCATGGTCTCGGTTTCCACCACCACAATGGCTGCCGAGGTGTGATCGGGTAAACGGGCGCGCCAGCCCAGCAACAAGTCTTCAAGACGACGCTGCAAGCCTGCGTCGAGGGTGGTGCGAATCAAAGGCGGGCTATGAGGACGGTTTAATCGGCGCGCCAGTAACGGCGCAAGGCTGGGTTCCAGACGCGGCGCCAGCAACAGCGGCTCTTGCAGCGCCTCGCTCACCGCGTGCTGCGGCCATACCTGATACTCGACAAGGCGGCGCAGCACTTTGTCCCGCGCCACTTGCGCACGCGCCGGGTGCCTGTCGGGCCGCAGACGACTCGGGGCTTGCGGCAACACGGCCAATAATGCAGCTTCAGAACGAGTGAGGTGCAGCGGTGACTTGCCCAGATACGCCCAACTGGCAGCGGCGACGCCTTGCAGCGTGCCGCCAAAGGGTGCGCGATTGAGGTACAGCGTGAGGATTTGATCTTTGTTTAAATGCCATTCCAGCTGTGCCGTGCGCCACAACTGACGCAATTTGCCGGTCAGCGTGCGCTCATGCGGATCGAGCAAGCGCGCAACTTGCATAGACAGCGTGCTGCCGCCAGACAACACCCGCCCCCCGGTCAGGTTCTGCCAGGCGGCACGCCCCAGCGCCAACGGGTTGACCCCGCGATGTTGATAAAACCAGCGGTCTTCATAGGTCAGCAAAGCTTCCAGGTAATACGGCGACACCTCATTGAGGTGCACGGGATAGCGCCACACGCCTTGGGCATCCGCAAAACGCCATAACGGTGTGCCATCTTCAGCCAGTACCACACGAGCCATATCATCCTGCGGCAGGGGCAAGGGCCAAAGGCGATCCGCCAGCCACAGCAGCACGCACACCAACAGCAGACTGCCTGCGCCCCACAAGACGATGTTTTTAAGACGAGAACTCACTCACACTCACTCGCAACGCAACTTTAAGCCATGACTGGTTGCCCAATGGCCATCTCTGGCACAGTGGCCATCTTATTGAACGGAATATATCCATGTACGTAGAAAGCTTCGCTGGAAACCTTGGCCTCTGGCTGGGCCAGATTGTGCACTTTATCGTTGAATCCTTAAGTGGCCTGTTCACCGCCATTACTCAGGCGGGCGGCAACTTCATTGACGGCATGGCCCGTGCGCTGGGCATGGACACCTCAATTGTCAGCATCGCGGTGCTGGTGATCGGCTTGTTGTTTTTATACAACGCCGTACGCGCCTTTATGCGCGCCTCGATCATCGGTGGCGTGATCTGGCTGTTGCTGGGCTTGTGGATCTTGAGCTGGGTGATCAGCTAATCCAAACACTCTTAACGTAGCAGTTGCCGCAGGCGACGTCCGGCGGCGTAGCCGTCGTAAACCCGGTGATTGCGGTCTTTGCGTAAAACCGCATTGTCTGATTTTACGACGGCTTCGCCATCGGACGTCGCCTTCGGCAACTGCTACGGGACGGGCAGCTCTATCACCGGCCCTTTATCACCATTTCCCCCGGCGTTTCGCCCACGGCTTGCCAATTGGGCCGGTACATGGATTCCACCTGCGGCGGCGGTACGCGGTAAGTCCCCGGCGTGACAGCTCGGGCCAGATACAGCAGGTGCGCTGTGCCGTTGCCCTCCAGTTTCAACGCGGCCACATAACGATCATCCCGGTATTCCTGATGTTCCACATTGGCGTTTTGCATGGCCTCGCGCCATTGCTTGACCTCAGTGCTGGCATTCTCAAGGCTGGCCGCACTTTGGCCCAGGTTCTGGTTTTCCAGCTCAAGACCTGCGGGCAGCAAATCCACCACCAAGGCATCCGGCACCGGCTGTTTGGCCGTGACCGCGACATGAACCAGTACCAGATCACCACTTTTCAGCGAGGTGAGATCCAGCGGCTCGCCATTCATGCCCAGATAATCACGGCGGATGCTCATGTTTTCACCCCCCGCCACCGGAGCCTGCTGTGGATAACCCGAAATCGTCAGCTGCTGGTACACCGTGTCGCTCCCTTGGTTACGCACGCTTAGCGGTGTGTTCAACAGCACCCCGTCGAGTTTAATACCCGACTGGCGATTGTTCAGCTCGCGGGTTTGTCCGCCACTGGTGAGTTGAGCGGACCAGTCAACCTCGGGCTTGCCCAACAGATCACGCCCGGCCAGAAACAGCGAGTTGCGCTCCTGGGTGGACAGCCAAGGACTCGCCGCCAGTTGGTCCGACAAATCAAACAGACGCTGCTCACGCTGGCCAGTCATCAAGTCGTTCTCTTCCAGCAACGCCAGAATCAACGCCTGATCGCGCAGCGGGCTGCCGTAATCGCCCAACCATTGATCGCCTTTACGGGTCACGGCCAAGCCCGCCACCAATGCCTGATCGGCGCGCGGTTGGTCGCCCATCTTCTGCAAGGCAATCGACAGTTGCACCAGCGGCAGACCGGACGCGGCATCGCTGCGTCGCTCAAACAGACTGCGCAATGCGCCCAACGGCGCCTGCTGGCTGCGCGCCAATACCAATGCGGCATAGGCTTGAACCGCAAAACGGGTGTGGTCGAGGTTGTCGCTGTAATCCGCCTCAATCAGATTGCGTTCCTGCACATAGCGCATCAGGCGTTGGCTGGCCTGTTGCAACGCCTGACGTGGCACTGCAAAGCCTTGATCGCGGGCGCGCAACAGGAAGTCCGTGATGTAGGCCGTCAGCCAGTACTCTTCCTGACCGTCCGCGCCCCACAGGCCAAAGCTGCCGTTATAGCGCTGCATCCCCAAAAGCCGCTCGATGCCCAATTCGATTTTGCGTGTGCGCTCGGCGTCCGGTTCACCTTCAAGCCCCAGCCGTTCGAGCAATGCCGCATCGGCATACAACGCCGGGTACAGGCCACTGGTGGTTTGTTCGGAGCAGCCATACGGATAGGCTTTGAGCGCCCGTATTTGCTCACCCAGGTTCAACGGCGGGCGGCTCGACAGGCTCAACAAGGCTTCTCGTCCCTCTGGCTCAAAGGCTTGCAACTCGCCCTCCGGCAAACTCCACGGCTGATCCTTGAGCACGGCGCGGTAGTGCTTGAGCAGGGCCGGATACGCCGGCCGCACGCCCAATGTCCACTCGCGACTAAAGGGCGCCAGGGTTTCACCCGGCAGGTTGAGGCCGTTGACCGTCACCTTGACCACTCCGTTGCCATAACCGCCTTGGGCCTTGACCGGGATCTGCAAGGTGCTGCGCTGGCCGGGGCTGAGGGTGACGGTCTGCTGGGCATCGCCGAGCAGACTGAGCTGACCCTCGGCATTCAGTTGCACCGCCAGCGTTTGCGGGGTGTCGGTCAGGTTGGACAGGTCCAGCGCCAGACGGGTCTGGTCCCCCCCCGCCAAAAAGCGCGGTGCCGCCAGCTCCGCCACCAAGGGCGCGGCCACCACGGTTTTGGCCTGCGCCATGCCGTAACGGTCGTCCGTCCAGGCTTGAGCCATCAAGCGCAACTCGCCGTTGAAGTCGGGGATATTCACGCTGACCTCGCCTTCGCCCTGCTCATTGAGGGTGACGGGCGCGCTCTGCAACGCCACGATGTTCACGCTGGTGGCAGGCCGCTTGCCGCCTTTGGCCAGCGCCGCATCGCCGCCGAAGGCCAGGCTGGCCAAACGGCCCTGCCCGGCTTCGATCAATTGCCCATAGATATCCAACTGATCCGCGCCATACGCCTTGCGCCCAAACAGGCTGGCGTACGGATCGGGGGTCGGATAGTCAGTGATATTGAGCACCCCGGCATCGACGGCTGCGAGTAAAACGTGAGCGGTTGCTGGCACGCTGCCGTCTGCATTTTTGACCTGGAACTTGACCGTCAACGGCTGCTTGGGACGCATTTTTTCGGGAGCATCTAGGGTCAATGCCAACTTGCGCTGACTGCGATCGAGCGGCAAATGCAACACCCCGACCGCCCGCTTGGGGGTGATATTGGTTTTGCGTTCGCCGGGGCGAATCACCAGCGCGCTGACGTACAAATCGTGGCGCGCCCAGCTCGGGTCGAGTTTCACGTCAAAGGTTTTGCCCTCGGCGGGCACCTCGATTTCTTCCCACCACAGCGGGCCATCGCTGCCTTCAACCAACAGATAGCCTTTACCCGGAGCTGGCGGCGTGACCGTGACGCGGGCTGTTTCACCTTCGGAGTAAGCCGCTTTATCCAGTGCCAGCTTGACCTGATCCGGCCGTACGGCGCCGCCTTCAGCGTTGTCTTGCGCACGATAGCCGGCCCAGAACCGCAGGCTGCTGATCAGACCGGTGCTCGGGTCCTCAACCTCAACACGGTACGGGCCCCACTCCACCGGGAAGCTGACCTTGGCGGTTTCGCCACCTTTAAGGTTGACGGTTTCTTCGTTCAGATTGAGAAACTTCTCGTTGTAGTGATAGCTCCAGCCATCGCTGTCGGAGTAGTTCCAGTAATAATCACGGCGCTCGCGCACCAGTCGAACCTTGAGGTTTTCAGCCGCCAGCTTGTGACCATCCTTGTCAGCCACCAGTAGCTCAAACTCAACCGGGCCATCGCCGTCGGTTTCAGCGCCTTCAAACAAGCCGCGAACACCGGGCAAACGCTCGGCGGGCCACACGGGTTGCACCAGTCGCCGGGTGATCGGACGTCCGCCCGACTCTTGCAGGCTGGCCTGAACAATCAGTTGCAGCGGTGACTTGGCCTGGCTCCACTGGCTTTGCAGGTGAAGGGTTTGTTTACCCTCGGCATCGAGAACACTTTCGTCCAATTCCAGATCCTGAGTCAGCTCGCTCTCGGTCACCGAGCCAAACTGATAGCCCGGCAAACTGCTGACTGCTTCACGCAACGGGCGCACATAGACTTGCCCACTGAGGCGATTACCCGCGGCCGGTGCGCCGTATAGATAACGGCCTGTCACTTCAATATCAGCGGTTTGATCGGGGCTCAGCGGCGTATCGCGCCCCTTTAGCTCAAGCGCCATGCGCTCAGGCAAAAAGTCTTCAACCAAAAACTCATAGAGCTGCGGCTTGCCGTCGCCCAGATCGAAGACCAGTTGCCAGCGGCCCGTTGGCGCCTCGCCCGCCAGTTGCAACGGGTATTGATAGAAACCCGAGGCATCCGGCGACCAGACAAATTTGCGACTGACTTGCTCGTCCGGGCGGCGCACTTCAACACTGACCGGTTGCGGCGTCACAGGCTTGCCATCGCGGTCGCGTAACAAGGCATTGAGCAACACGGTTTCGCCGGGGCGATAGAGATCGCGCGGGCCGAACACAAAAAACTGCAACGAGTGCGCGGTCGGGCCGCCAATGTCGAATTCGGCCAGATCCAGCGCCGCGGTGTTCAGGCGCAACAGGCTGGTCTGGTCGCCCTGGCGGGCCAGCAATACTTCAGCCTTGGGTGCCAGCGCGAGTTCTGCGTGGCCCGCTTTATCAGTTTTGCCCTGCGCCAGTCGCTTGCCTTTGCCGTCGAGCAATTCCAGCTCGACATCGGCCAACGCCTTGCCGCCTTCCAGCGCCTGAGTGAACACGTCCAGGCGTTTCTGATAACGGTGTACGGACAGGCCAATATCGCTGAGGGTGAATAGCGTGGCGGGTGTCGAATAGTTGTAACTGCCTGAGGGTTTCATCACCGCCAGATAGACGCCGGGTTGCTGCAACGCTTTGATCCCCGAGGTGGGCAGGATCAGGGTTTCGCGCGTGTTACGTGCCGGGTTCAAGTCAAAGCGGCCGCCGTAAACCAACTCTGCCATGCTCAGCAGGTCCTTGGCTTCGTAGCTTTGCAGGCTGCTGTTGCGCCCCCATTGGGTCAGAAAGGTCGGAAGTGACTCGGGTTTAACGCGAAAGAAATCAACATCGACCTTATCGACATTGAGCGCGATGACCGGCAAGCCTTCTGCCAGCCGAGTGGGCAGCACACTGCCTCGACTGGCGAACCCTACGGTGGGTTGCAGATCACGGGTTTCGAGGCGGGCGGTGAACTCAGCAGCCAATGTGGCGCCGTTTACCGCACGCACACCGGAATCAACGGTCAGGATCAACGTGCGCTGTGGTTCGAGATGGCGCAGGCGCAGCTCCATCAGGTTATCGGAGAGCTCCCAGGCACCGTCGACCTTGCCGGTCTTGGCGTCCACCAGGTGCAATTTATCGGTAAAGTTTTGCTGCGGGTCCAGCGGCACCGAGAAGCTGACTGACAGCGTACTGGCACCGTCCAGCTGTACCTCCGAGACGTCCACCACACTTAACTCGCGCCCGGCATAGCGCTCGGCCAGCAGCTTGACGTCAGCAACTGGCCGGGCTTGGGCCGATGGTGTCTCGGACTTGCCCGAAGATGAAGAGTCGCAAGCGCTCAGCAGCGCCAGCGCGCAAGCCAGAAACAATCCTTTATTAAGCATGGGGTACTCATTGACGGGGCCGTTGAGGGGTCGACTATATATCAGCCTGTGGTGAACGGCAGCCCCTCACCCCAACCCTCCCCCTGTATGGACCGGGGACATCGCGAACACTTTGTTCGGAGACATAGCGAACAGTTAGCGAAGCGATTTCCCTGATA
>NZ_WIWC01000071.1 GCF_009600315.1 Pseudomonas helleri
CCCACTCCGCAGAACCTCCACTCGGCCTCCCGATGGGGCGGTAGATCAAGATCAAGATCAAAAGCCAGATCAAGATCAAGATCTACTGCAACTGCAACTGCAACTGCAAGACGCTCCACAACTACTTCAATACCCCGGCGCGTACAAATCCCCCGCATGCGGGTCCAACAACCCCTGAACAATCTCACTCTGCGTAGCAAGTACTTTGCCATTGCGCTCGTTCAGCAAAAGACATCGCTCAGCACTGCTCACTACGTTTAACCACGCTGTTTGTATCCGTGTGCGCCTGTCAGGCGCGAAATAACCGATCAGGGTGTCCATTGCCTGAGGCTCTCCGCGCAGTTGGAAAGCCCCCATCACTTTGCTACGACGACGAGCACGCCCTCGTACAGCATCGAGCAACGGCAGAATGCACTCATTGACCACGTTGATTTCTACCGTGTCACGGGCCAGCAATAACGAATAAAGACGGTTCATGTGTTCATTGAGTAAGCCAAAATCCCTGACGTCATCAAACACATCCTGCTCAATGATGCCGAATAGTTGATCACGCTGACTCAACGGCTATCACCCCGGTGATACTCCAGCATCGCGGCCGCCAGTGCTGCACTGTCAGTGGCTATCTCGCCCGCCGCCAGGGCGGATTTGAGGCGCGTGACGGTGTCCATGTCTACAGACGGTAATTGACTCAGTACCAACTGGATCTGTTCAAGGCCCGGTTTGACTGAAGGGGTCGCGCTGACCGCAGCAACGCCTTTGCCGGTGGCAGGCTCGCTTTTAACGGTGTTCGCAGACTCGGCACAACGGCTAAATCCGCTAGCCGGCTGACGGGTAATTTCCATGATGGGTTCCAGAACCAGGAGGTATATGAACCCAAGGCGACCCAATGCAGGACGCACTTAAATAACTTTTTAAAAAATCCTGCTTCGCTGTGTGCTTCCCCAGTTAACCCTGCGGCTGGTCTAAATGGACGATGTACCCGCCCCCCTGTCCATGGAATAACTCGACGACTAGAACAAAACCGGGAGAACCCGTTGTGACCTCATCCTTGCGCCCCACCTGGCGAACGCACTACGCATTAGGCGTGTTGGCTGCCATTTACGTGTTCAATTACATCGACCGGCTGCTGATGGCGATTTTGATCGAGCCAGTGAAAGCTGAGTTCGGCATTTCCGACACCGGTATCGGACTGCTGTCGGGCGTGACGTTCGCGGTGTTTTACACCCTGTTCGGATTTCCGTTGGGGCGTCTGTCCGACCGAATCGGGCGCAAGCCGATCATTGCGCTCAGTTGCATTGCCTGGAGCGTAATGACGATTTTCTGCGGCCTCGCCGCCAGTTTCACAATGCTGGTGGTAGCCCGCATCGGGGTGGCCATCGGCGAGGCCGGCGGCACTGCGCCGTCAATGGCGATGGTCTCGGATCTGTACCCGCCAGAGCGGCGTTCAACGGCACTTTCAGTGCTGATGCTGGGTTCCAGCCTGGGCGCTATTTTTGGCTTGGGGCTTGGCGGCTGGATCGCTCAGCATTACGGCTGGCGCACGGCATTTGTGGTGATCGGCGCTCCGGGCATTTTCCTCGGTTTGCTGTTGCTGTTGACTGTGCGTGCGCCCAAACCGGCGATGCTGGTCAGCCCCAGGCAAGCCGTGCAGACCCATTGGGCCACGACCATCCGCGAATTGTTTCAAACCCCGTCTTATCTGTGGCTGGTACTGACCGGCGGCTCAGCCGCCATCGCCGGATACGCCATTGGCACCTGGAGCCCCAGCTTCCTGATTCGCTCCCACGGCTTGAGCCTGCAAGATGCCGGGTTGTTGGCCGGGGTGGCCGGAGGCGCGGGTGCGACCTTGGGCACCCTCTCCTGCGGCATTCTCTGTGACCGTCTGGCGCGCCGCGATAAGGGCTGGCAAATCGGTGTGCCGCTACTCGGGACGCTGATCAGTATCCCGTTTGGTCTGGCTTATTTCCTCTGGCCCGTTGGCACTGCGTTTTCAATCGGTACCACCCCGGTGCCCACCGCGTTCCTGTTTTACAGCGTGTTCAGCTTCTTTGGTACGTGGTGGGCAACGCCGTGTCTGGGAGCTATCTCGCATCTGTTCCCGGCGACCCGACTGGCGCAAGCGACCGCTATTTTCGTGATGGCCATGACGTTGCTCGGTGTCGGCGTCGGCCCTCTATTGATTGGCATGCTCAGTGACGGCTTCGCCCATCGCTTGGGCAGTGAAGGCCTGCGCTATGCCTTGGCGTCCTGTGTGTCGCTGCTGGTAGTGGCCTCGGTTTTTCTGGCCATGGCCTTGCCACGCTACCGTAATCACCTGAACAACATTGCGCCGTCGCCCGCCCCTTTGGCGAACGCCGTCAGCGCCTGATACCTGGAGAGCCTGAAATGACTGAACAAGACCTGCCACTGCCGATCGGCCACTTCGTCACCCTGGACAACGGCCTGCGCCTGCACTTTCTCGACGAGGGCAGCGGCCCGGTCGTGCTATGGCTACACGGCAGCGGCCCGGGAGCCAGCGGCTACAGCAATTTCAAAGGCAACTACCCGCAATTTGTCGCCGCCGGTTTTCGCAATCTGGTGGTGGATTTGCCGGGCTTCGGGCGCTCGGACAAACCCGAAGAGGTGAACTACGATCTCGAGTTTTTCGTCAACACGATGTCCGGGTTTCTCAAGGCGGTGGGCGTCAAACGCGCGACCCTGCTCGGCAACTCACTGGGCGGCGCGATCGCGCTGGGCCTGGCGCTGGCTGAACCCGAGCGTGTAGAGAAGTTGATTCTCATGGCTCCGGGCGGCGTGGAAGAACGCGAAACCTATTTCCAGATGATCGGCATCCAGCGCATGGTCGAGCTGTACAACGCCGGGCCGCTGGGCATTGAACAAATGCGTCGGATCATGAGTTTGCAACTGTTCGACAGCTCGCAACTGGACGACAACCTGCTGGCCGAGCGTGTGGCCGTGGCCGTGCATCAGCCGCGTAATCTGTTCACCACCATGATGGTGCCGAACATGACCGATCGCCTCGAAGAGCTGCAAGCGCCGATCCTCGGGTTCTGGGGCACGGATGACAACTTCAACCCGGCCACTGGCGCCCTGAAAGTGCTCAAGCATGCACCCAATGCCCGCTTTATCATGCTCAACCGCTGCGGACACTGGGTTCAGGTCGAACACCGAGAGCTGTTCAACAAAGCTTGTCTGGAATTTCTGCGAAGCTGAGCGATGCCTGACGTTTCATCTCCATTACTTGCGCTCGGACTGAAATAACAATGACAAAATTCCCTCAGTTGCTGGCCCCCGGACGCATCGGTTCGCTCCAGCTGCGTAACCGCATCATCATGGCGCCAATGGGTTCCAATTTCGCTGAAGCCAGTGGTCACTGCGGCGAACGCATTCAAGCGTATTACGAGGCCCGCGCCCGTGGCGGCGCCGGTTTATTGATCATGGGCGTGTGCTCGGTGGCGTTCCCGGCTGGCACAGCGGAGCCCTTTCAGGTAGGGGTGTCCAGCGATGACTTCATCCCCGGTCTCAGCCGCCTCGCTGAACGCGTTCACCAGCACGGCGCGAAGATCGCCATGCAACTGCAACACGCTGGCAAAACCTCGGTGCGTGACATGGCTGAAGGTCGGCAGTTATGGGTGCCTTCGGTACCGCCAGTGCTGCAAAGCGACATGATGGCGGCCTTGACGCCTGAAGAGTTGGCCAACTTTGTCAGCTCCATGAAACGTCGCGCCGAAGGCTCACCGATCCGGGTGATGGACGACGCCGACATCGCGCAAATGATCGACTGGTTTGCTCAGGCAGCCGACCGTGCCAAAAGAGCCGGGTTCGACGGTGTCGAAATACACGCGGCCCACGGTTACATCATTGCCGGTTTCCTGTCCTCCTATTACAACCAGCGTGAAGACGACTATGGCGGCACGCTGGAGAACCGCGCCCGACTGCTGCTGGACATCATCGCTGCCGTGCGGGCCAGGGTCGGTGACGAATTTGCTGTGTGGCTGAGGCTGGATGCCGAAGAACTGCACACCCCCAACGGCATCACCTTGCAAGACGCCCAGGCCGTGGCGGGTATGGCGGAGGCTGCAGGCGTGGATGCCGTCAGCGTCTCGGCCAGCGCGCGCATCACCAGCGGCGTGGTGTTCACCGAAGCGCCACTGGTGCAAAAGCCGGACGGTTTTATGGAATGGACGGCGGCCATCAAGCGCAGCGTTAACCTGCCCGTGATCGCGGTAGGCCGTATTGAGCCGCAGTCTGGCGAAGCCGCCTTGAAACGCGGCGACTGTGACTTTGTGGCTATGGCTCGCAAGCTGCTGGCCGACCCTGAACTGCCGAACAAATTGAGCAACGGCCAGGAAAACACCATCAGGCCGTGCATTTATTGCTATGTCTGCGTCAGCCAGATCTTCGTCAATGAACGGGTCAAGTGCGCCGTCAATCCTATGACCGGGCATGAATTTGAATACGTCATCAGCCCCACACTTTCAGCCAAACATATCGTCGTCATCGGCGCAGGGCCTGCTGGCATGGAAGCCGCTCGCGTGGCCGCCCTGCGCGGGCATCGGGTGACATTGCTGGAGCGCAGCGACCGTCTGGGCGGCACGCTGTTCTTTGCGGGCCTGGCCTACGCCGAAAACGCCAAGCTGCTGGACAACCTCAAGGTGCAGGTGCAGCAATCATCGATTGACGTTCGCCTTAACACCACCGCCAGCCCTGCCCTGTTGCGCGACTTGGCTGCTGATCAGGTGCTGGTGGCGGTGGGTGCCGAGCGTTCAGCCCCGGCCATTCCCGGAGCCGAGCTGGACCATGTGTGGAGCGGTGACGAACTGCGTCGCTTGATGACCGGCGACCGGGCGGATGAAATCGCCAAACGCAAACTGTCCTTCACCCAGCGCACCTTGATGAAAGCCGGTAGTTTGGCGGGTGTAACCGACAGCAGCGAAGCCCTGCAAAAACTGTCGCGGATGTGGATGCCCTTGGGCAAGCGCGTGACCATTATTGGCGGCGGACTGGTGGGGTTGGAGCTGGCCGAATTTCTGCTGGCCCGCGGCCGACAAGTGACCGTGCTGGAGAGCGGCACCCATTTGGGTCGAGAGCTGGCCATTGTGCGGCGCTGGCGAGTGCTGCATGAAATCCGTGTGCACGGCGGCGATCTCAAGACCGGTGCCAGTGTGACGGCCATTGACGCCAAGGGCGTGCATTATCAATTGGCTGACGGGCAGGCAGCGTACAGTGAAGCCGACTCTGTGGTGCTGGCCATCGGTGCGCAACCCAATACCGATTTGCTGGATGAACTGAGCCGCGCAGGTTTACGTGCCAGCAGCATTGGTGATTGCCAGACTATTGGCTACATCGAAGGAGCTATCAGCGCGGGCCATAAAGCAGGCCGCGAAGCCTGAGTCAGCATCGGCCTATTTCCTTCACGCAAAATGCGTGTAGCAGCTGACGAGTAATGCGAGGCTGCGATCGGCGGCGAAGCCGCCGTAAAACCATGTAATCCGGTGCATTATGATGGCCGGATTTTTGGTTTCAGATACGACACACAAAGACAGCTGGCGACGATTGCATCGTCGAACGCAGCCTCGCATTACTCGTCAGCTGCTACGCGGTTTGGCGTTCCCTGCATGGCCTGCACAGGTTATCTGCACCGCATTGAGGCACCCGATTCAAACACCGAGTGGGATTTGGACTAGCATGAACAGCCCCTAGGCTGAACATGAAATTTTCTTAAGAAACGTTTCAGCTTTTTGCGGGCAAAATGTGCTCATCGACAAAAAGCCCACTCAGGTGAATGTATGCCCCGCATTTTGACCATCGAAGACGATGCCGTAACGGCTAAAGAAATCGTGGCTGAATTAAGCAGCCACGGGCTGGAAGTCGATTGGGTGGCCAATGGCCGCGAAGGGTTGGTACGCGCTGTCAGCGGCGATTATGACCTGATCACCCTCGACCGCATGCTCCCTGAACTCGACGGCCTGGCCATTGTGACCACCTTGCGCACCATCGGTGTCAGCACGCCGATTCTGATGATCAGCGCCCTTTCCGATGTTGACGAACGCGTTCGGGGCCTGCGCGCCGGTGGCGATGATTACCTGACCAAACCCTTTGCCAGTGACGAAATGGCCGCTCGGGTCGAAGTGTTGTTGCGCCGTAAAAGCCCGGTCGACAAATACGAAACCTCGTTGCGTGTGGCCGACCTGGAGCTCAACCTGATCACCCGCGAAGCCAGTCGTGCCGAGCAACAACTGAGCCTGCTGCCCACCGAATACAAACTGCTGGAATTTTTGATGCGCAACACCGGGCAAATTCTTTCGCGCATGATGATTTTCGAAGAAGTCTGGGGTTATCACTTCGACCCTGGCACCAACCTGATCGACGTGCACATCGGTCGCCTGCGCAAAAAAATTGATCCTCAGGGCCTGGTGCCATTGATTCGCACCGTTCGAGGCTCGGGTTATGTCATTGCCGAACCCCTCTAAGGGCTGGCGTTCCTCCAGCAGCCGACTGCTGGCGCTGTACAGTTTCCTGTTCGTGGCCTGGAGCTGCATCCTCATGGGGGTGCTGTATTACGAGGTGTCGGACTATCTGGGCAACCTGGCCAAGCACTCCTTGATGCAACGCCAGCACTTGTTCTCGCGCTTTCAGGGCGAGCAGCTGGACGAAGCGTTGGCCACTAGCCTGACGTTCGATATGCGCACGGTAGATGCGTATGGTTTGTTTGATGCGCAGCTGCGCCCGCTGAGCGGCCCCATTCAGAGCATTCCCGAAGACCTGCCGCTGGACGGTGAAATCCATGAATTGAGCACCTGCATCGTTTCCGATGACCCCAACCTGCCGCAAGACAGCTGTGACGCCGTCGCCACGCAGACCCCGGATGGCCGCTGGCTGGTGCTGGTGCGTGATAACGGCTCACTGTTTGCGGTGACGCGGATCATTCTGCATGCGCTGTTGTGGGGGATATCACTGACCATCATCCCCGGCATTGCTGGCTGGCACTTATTGCGCCGACGCCCATTGCAACGGGTACGGGCCATTCAGGCCAGCGCCGAGGCCATCGTCGCCGGTGACTTGACCTATCGCCTGCCGCTGTCGGATCGGCGCGATGAATTGGACATGCTGGCCGCGATTGTCAACGCCATGCTCGACCGTATCGAACTGCTGATGCATGAAGTCAAAGGCGTGTGCGACAACATCGCCCACGATCTGCGCACCCCGCTGACCCGGCTGCGTGCGCAGTTGTACCGGATTCAACAGCAAGCGGCAGAAGGCTCCCCCGAGGCCCTGCAATTGGAAGAAGTGATTGGTGAAACGGACACGCTGATGGCGCGCTTTCGCGGGTTGTTGCGAATTTCCGAGCTGGAAGACCACCAGCGTCGTTCGGGCTTCTTGCAACTCGATCCTTTGCCTTTGCTTCAGGAACTGTACGATTTTTATCTGCCACTGGCGGAGGAAGGACAGATCACGTTGACTCTGGATGCCGACCAACCACTGCCAAGTCTGGTCGGCGACCGCGCCTTGCTGTTTGAAGCGCTGAGCAACTTGTTGAGCAATTCGATCAAATTCACCCCACCCGGCGGTGAGGTGATTTTGCGTGCGGTCAACGATGACGGTAGTCCACGCATTGAAGTGCTGGATACCGGGCTGGGCATCCCGGAGGCTGAACGTGTGGCTGTGTTTCAGCGCTTTTATCGGTGTGATGACACCCATGCGGGCTTCGGTCTGGGGTTATCCATTGTGGCGGCGATTGTCAGCCTGCATGGTTTTAGCCTGGAGGTGCGTAATCGCGATAACGGCGGGGCCTGGTTGACCCTGCACTGTCGGCAGAGTTTGATCAATAACCTTTAAGCACAGCACATGCTTTAGATACCCTCATCGCCACCGAGATTTTGATCTGCTTGTGATCTGCTTGTGATCTGCTTGTGATCTGGTTTTTGATCTTGATCTGCCGCCCCTTCGGGAGGCCGAGAGGAGGTTTCGCGGAGTGGG
>NZ_WIWC01000072.1 GCF_009600315.1 Pseudomonas helleri
TGGCGGTGCTGGGCGAGGATGGGCAAGGCTCGGAGGCGTTCAAACGATTGGTCACCGGCAGCTAAGGCGACTAGTACCCGTAACTAACGCGCTGCGCTTGTTAAGGGACTGGCAGCACAGCGCCGTACCGGCACTGCACTACCAGCCCCTGGCTGGTTACTCGCAAGCGAAGCGCGCAGGCCGGAGGCAGCGCCGCGAAGGAGCGAAACGCCCTTGCACTGCCCTGAGTCGCGCGCGTAGTTGGGTGGGCGTGCAGGGACTGGAGGGGCGCCGCTCTTGGATCAAATCTTCACTTTCCGAGTCGCTGAGGCCCTGCTTTTGCGTTCTTTCTTGTTCTTTCTTGTTTGTAGGGTGCAGCAACCGCTCTAGGACGGTGGTTGTAGCCGGTTAACTGTGCCTTTTTTCCGGTTAACTGTGCCTTTTTTCCGGTTAACTGTGCCTTTTTTCCGGTGCTATCCACAGATGTGCCAGAAAACGGACTTGGCACAATTAGCCTATTGTGCCAAATTGGATACCTGGCACAATAACCGGAAGGGTGGCACAGTTGGTCAAGGTTGCAGTGTCAGCGGTGAAGAAGGCTGCGGCTCGCGCAGAGCGCTACGACCCCGACGCGGAGCGTCTGCCGGGTGAACGCTGGATCTCCATGGGCAATGCGCTAACCAGGGCAGGTCACGGCCTTACCCTGGCCGAGAAGCGCATTGTCGGCTGTGCGGTGTCAAAGCTCGACAGCCGCAAGGCCATAGCACCCGGCACTGTGCCAACTACCAAGATCACGGCAGCGGAGTACGCCGAGACCTTTGGCGTGGACATAGACACGGCCTATAACCAGCTCCAGAGCGCTGCAAAGCAGCTCTACAACCGCTCGATCACGTTCTATGAGACCGCCGCCAAGCGCAACGGCAAGCCACTGTCACCGACCCGCGTGCAGATGCGCTGGGTCGGCCAGGTGAAGTATCAGGAAGGCGAGGGCTGGGTAGAGCTACACTGGTGGCCCGCGCTGCTGCCGCATCTGACAGGCCTGCGCAAGAACTTCACCAGCTACCAGCTCCAGCAGGCCAGCGCGCTGCGCTCGATCTACTCCTGGAGGCTGCTTGAGCTGCTGACTCGCTTTGAGGACACGGGGTGGTTGGAGATCAGCATCGAGGACTTCGCCCAGTCGATGGACGCCACCGAGAAGCAGCAGGAGAACTTCGCGGCGATCCGCCGCAAGATTATCGAGCCAGCGGTGAAAGAATTGACCACCAAAGACGGCTGGATGATCCAGTGGCGGCCCGTGAAGAAGGGCCGCAAGGTCGGCGCTCTGCGCTTCGACTTCAAACGCAACGACCAGCTGGCGCTCGCGCTGTAAGCGCATGCGTTAGACTGCCCCGTATGAACACCGGAGGCCCGCCATGAGCGCCCAACTATCCCCTATCGTTTCTGAGTTCGAGACCGACGAACAAGCCACCAGCTATGACCGCTGGTTCCGTGCCAAGGTGCTGGAAGCCATGAACAGCACCAAGCCACGACTGGCCCACGATGAGGCCATGTCGAAGGTCCAGGCAGCCCTAGAAGAGCGCAGGAAGCTTCGTGCAAGCCGTTCGCTGGACTGATGAGGCCACCACCGACCTGGTGGAGATCATCGACTACATCGAACAGCGCAACCCGCTCGCGGCCGAGGCACTGCACGCCGTCATACTGAGAACCGTTGAGGGTCTCCCATCCGCCCCCTACCTGTTCCGAGCAGGCCGCGTGATCGGCACTCGTGAATGCGTCGTGCACCCGAACTACGTGGTGATCTACCTGGTAGGCACTGACGCCATCGACGTGCTGCGGGTGCTACACGCTCGACAAGAATATCCCTAGGCGCATTTTTTGTGGCACAGCCGCCGGGCATCGGATGATGCCGACAGGGGGTGCATAGAGAAAACGGAAATTTTCGTACGATAAGCCCTGCTGACAGTCCCAAATCCTTGCGTTGTGCAGTCGGTGTCCGAATGGAGTACACCTCACTCAGGCGTCAGGATGATTACTCGCCCCACGTCAGATTAGGGTTTATTTCTGCATTTTCTGACGCTGCAGCGTCCACCTCTACGACCTCAACCTGACACAGAACGCTTAGCGTACGAAAATTTCCGTTTTCTCTATTCGCCCCCCAAGGACATGCTGCCGTATCTGACCGAACTCACAAAACAATTCACCAAATACGCATTGGTGGACGTAGCCAAGATGGACAGCACCCATGCCATTCGTATGTACGAACTGATCATGCAGTGGGAGAGTGTTGGCCGACGAGAGATCAGTATCGACGAACTACGCGAGTGGTTTCAGCTGCAAGACAAGTACCCTTCGATCAAGGATTTTAAGCTACGAGTGCTGGACCCAGCCATCGCCCAGATCAATGAGCACAGTCCAATAATGGTCGGTTGGACCCAGAAAAAAACAGGTCGGAAGATCACGCATCTGATATTCGATTTCGCTCCTAAAAACTCCGCAAAAAAGGTTGCCAAGATGAACTCCAAAAACAAGCTGCTTGACGCCGAAGTCGCCAAGCTGGCAAGGCCCGGGGAGACTTGGGAGCAGGCGCGCGTTCGGTTGAATCAAAGGATCTAGGAGAAACCTAAATAAATCTCTTACATGCCAAATTTAGTATATTTTAATACATGATTTTATTTAAAGATTTTCAAGATATATACAATAATACCAATTGAGTATCTGGCTGGCTTTCTTAGAACTGGGTAGTTATTAACATGGCGAGCAAGCTTAGGTCCAATTTTCCAATACCAACTGATGAAGGCACGTCCCTTTTCATAATTTACTAATGTCTGATCACGGAAATTTCGTAGATAAACCACATCCGAATGCTCAGCGCTTTGGTAAGCGGCTGTAGCTACGAAACATGTTCCACCAGATTTGCTTTCGATATGCATACGGGTATTCCCGCTCTTAATTTCCGTAGAAACTTTTTGTCTCGTTAGACGCCCGTTTTTCTCCAGCATTGAAAAAGCGTCAATGTGATCTTCAAGACTTTTCTTTCCATGGACATACTCAATGTTCAGTTCATGCTGCTTGCCTTCGAGGCGAAGAGCCTCCTCGCCGGCTTTAGCCATCAGGTGGTCGGCCTGCTCTTTAGACAACCGGGACACAGCCTGGCCGATCAACGATCCAGCCTTTAGGCCGTTGTCATGCAGCTGCACATTACTTTCCGAGCCTGGCTGGCTCGGCAGATTCTTGTCACTCATGGCTACTCCTAAGGCGCCGGACCCATCTGGCGAATATGCCGATTGCAAATTTACTGGTGAGGCGAATCATGGGGGTGCGGGCAGCAATTTCAGCAATTTTTTCACCATTTTCATAGTACCAAACGATGAATTTACGCCCCATCTGGTGGTTGGCTAGAACCTGGTCACGCCATTCCCGTAACGTGACAGTTTCTAATGCATGCTCCCCAAAGCATACGGTTGCAACATAGCATTTTGACGGGCTATAAGCGATTACATGCAAGCGGCTAACTGGCGTATCAACACTATAATTTGCGGATTTTACTTGTCCGCTAGCTATAGTTCTGCGCATTAGATTTAACTCTCGCACCGCATTATTAAGGAGCATATCTGTCTCGATTTTCATCGATTCAGCCAGCATTAGGCGCGCTGCTGTAACATCATCGTCATACAACCATTTAGCGGCATCCATAACGTGTTCGGGAAGGTAGGCAAGCGGGTCTGTTACATGAATGCTAGAAAGTACCTCATCAATTTGATGAAAGCCCTCTTGGGGTTCTTTGATGTTCACCCTGATGGTCTGAGAAGGGGGAGTTCTTTTATGCTGCTTCAAGACCTTAAGTAAAATATTATGCCGTTGTTCCGCTTCTAGGTAAGGCGGGACCAGCTCGACCAGCCGTTCCATCGTTTGCCCAGAAAGCTTCGTCGAGCCATCCTTCCATTTGGAGTAAGTTTTGCGTGCATATTGGGCTGCTGCTGCGCCATAGATTTGGCCATAGTCATCTAGGATCTGATCAAGAGCATCGTCATTAAGCGATAAGAACGCTGAGCGAATACCCCAGACCCCATCGCCAAGAATACCCGACAACACGCTGTATTTGGTTGGCTGAGAACTTCTGCCAGACCACCTTCGATACCTGCGCCTATACCTAGCCATTTCCCTACCTCGTATGACCTACCCACAAATGATCGGCACCAATCAGTATCCCTGAAGGATCATCCAGCGTTGCCCGTTTTGCCCCCATTGCAGTTCTGTTTCTGCTTTAGGATCAATCCGGGCACATAGCCTGTTTTTATCACCGCATGTTGAAAGCTGTACCTTCCCACCTCGCGCTTCCAGATCGGCCACATTAGCCCGCAGATACGCGATTTCATTGGGACTGGGTACCAGAAGCATGGACAACCCCACGATGGAGGCCAGCAGCATGCAACTCGTCATGCCCCAAATGGCGGCCCACTTCCAACTGATTGAGCTTGCTGCTTGGTGCAGGCTTTCTTCCGCCTTCTCAGCACGCGCTGTAACGTCCTGTAACGCTTTTACAGCGGGCGTAACTGAATCACCCAGAGTTGACTGGGTTTGCTGCTGGACGTTTGCTAAAGCGGCCTGAACCGCCTTCTCAACCGCGATCCGCGTGGCCTTCTCGATGATAAGCGCCGAGGCATAACCCGCTTTGTTCATCTCCTCAACGGCTGTGCCAGCTCGGGCTATGACCGCATTCAGTCCAACCTGTCGATCCTCCAGATTTTTCAGTGCCTCACTGACAGCTTGCTGCTGCTCTTGGGCTACGGCCATCAAGCCAAATAGCTCCTGCTCACTGATGCTCAAATTCTTCCCCTTACATGCCGAAGTCAGGGCCGCCACGGCCTTTGCTTGGGCCTTTATCGTGGCTTAACTGGTCTTTTTCGAATCGCGTTAAGGCCGCTTTGGCCTGCTCTTTCCGTTCGATTGCAGCGCGCTCCAGGGCAACTCTGTGCAGCTCGTTGGCCATGCGTTCGTGCTCCGCATCAATACGGGCGTTGAAGTCTTGGTTTTGCTGGAAACGAGCCTTGAAAGCGGCCATTCCATCAGCAGCGGCTTTAGCTAGTTGTTCGCGTGCAGCACGCTCTGCACGGGCTTTTTCAAAGTTGAATATCTGTGCCGACACCATGCCCAGCTCAGCCCGGTTGGTAACCAGTTCGCGGGTATGGTCATTCGCTGCAGCTCGATCCAGAGCGCCCAACGGTGCCCGGCCTTTACGGGCCGACTCACGCCGGATTTGCGTGACCCGCGGGCCTTCGTGAAGCGTCGCCGGCCGATCCAGATCCGCCGCTCGATCCATGTCGCCGACATCGAGCGCAGCGGCGCGCTGCTCAATCAAAGAGCGCCGATCCACCCGCGCCTCAAGCCCGGCGCGCTCCAGTGATTGGTTGGTTCGACCCTCGATCATGGCCCGTATCCACTCCACCTCTTGCGGGCCGCGCTTCACGTCGTCCAGTTCGCGGGTCTTCTCGCCCAACTGGCCCGACGCATCAAGGCGGCGCGTGGTCATCAAGATATGGACGTGGTGATTGCGGTTGTCGCCCTCTCGGTCGGGCTGGTGAACGGCCAGCGTTCCCGCTGTGCCGTAGCGATCGGCCAAGCCCTGGGCAATCGACTTGGCCAGCTCTCGGCGTTGTACCTGGTCAAGTTCGTGAGGCAGTGCGACCAGCACTTCCCGGGCCACTCGGGCGTTCTTGCGAACCTCGGCGGCTTCGGCCTTGTTCCACAGTTCAGAACCTGACTGCGGAGCCATGCCGACCGGAGCAAATGACTCAACGTGATCCACGCCGGAACGGCGGGTGTAGTCGTGAATGTCGCCGGTACGCTCGTCGATGATTCGCTCTGCATTCCGATACGCAGCGGCGGCAGTGGCGGAACGGCCACTGCTACGACTGACGGGTTTGACGGATGCGGAGTAGAGCGCCACGGTTTTGGATTCTCGATTTTCTTGTGATCTGTTTTTGATTTGTCGGCATCGCCGACCGCCTGCAAACGAAGTTTGCGTAAGTGCGCCCTTCTCTTCTTTCAGGGTGAAACTGTGCACGCCGATACTCTAGCGTAGAATGACCATAACCGACACCACCAGAGACAACACCAACATGGCTGATTTAGACGACCTGAAACGAAAGCGTGACCAACTCACAGCCAAGATTCAGCAGGCCGAAGCACGACATAGAGCCACAGCCAAGAAAGCCGATGATCGGGTCAAGGTGTTGGTCGGCGCGGCGGTGCTCCATCAGCAAACCCAATCCACCGAAAAGCGCGCGGCCCTGTTGGCGCTACTGGATGGTTTCCTAACTCGACCGGCTGAGCGATTGGCGGTGCTGGGCGAGGATGGGCAAGGCTCGGAGGCGTTCAAACGATTGGTCACCGGCAGCTAAGGCGACTAGTAC
>NZ_WIWC01000073.1 GCF_009600315.1 Pseudomonas helleri
CTTGGCCCGATCGCGGCTGGCTCGGCGTCCTGCCTCGCCACCCCCATAACAGCACCTGCGTTCAGCCTCCTGTGAGGCGCCTCAGAGTTGGTTTCACGTTTCGGTGGCAGCAGTGAGATCGTTTTAAAAGCTAAAAGCTAAAAGCTTGAGGCTTGAAGCTAGACGTTACCCCTTCGCAACCACCCCCGGCCTAAGCACCAACCACAACGCCACGGCAATCAACACCCCGCCATACACATGGGCCATCGACAGCGGCTCGCCCAGAAACAACGCGCCCCAGAGCACGCCAAACGGCGGAATCATAAACGTCACTGTCATCGACTTGACGGGCCCAATACTGGTCAGCAACCGGAAATACAAAATGTACGCAAATGCCGTACACCCCAACCCAAGCCCCAACAACGACAACCAGACACTCATCCCGCCCCAGCTGACAGGCGGCTGATTAACCACGCTGAGTGCAAACAGCGGCAGCAAGAACAACGTGGCCCCCAGCATGCTGCCCAACGCTGACAAACGTGGGTCCAGGCCGCCTTGCTGATCCAGCCAGCGGCGTGCGAGAAACCCGGCAAAGCCATAACAGGTCGTGGCCAGCAAGCAGGCGAGGGCGCCCATCAGCAAATCCAGATCGAAGGCTACCGGCCCGGCACGGGTCAAAACGCCCACACCCAACAGCCCTAAAAACACCCCGGCCAGTTTAGTCAGGGTCAGTTTTTCACTGAAAAACAAGCCGCCAATCAACACGCCCATCAGCGGCGTCGTCGCGTTGAAAATAGCCGAGTAACCCGCTGGCAACACTTGGGCCGCCACCGAGTACAGCGTGGCCGGAATGCCGGAGTTGATGACCCCGAGGATCAAAATGACCTTGAATTTGCCATCAAAATTCCAGCGCACCCGCATCAGTGCCAGCATCACCAGCAAGCCGGTGGCGGCAATGGACACGCGAAAAAACGCAGTAGGTACAGTCCCGAGAACCGGAGCGATGATGCGCATAAACAAAAAGCTGGCGCCCCAAATACCCGCCAACGACAGCATTCGGACAATATCGGCAAGTCTCACGGCAGTTTCCCAACAAGGTTCAAGCCGGGCAGTGTAAGTGATGCCGGGATTCAGGTGAGTCGGATTTTCACCGTAATGGTGAGCATGAGCATGTGAGTCGAATCGCAATCAGGCGTCATCCAACCTTACAGATTCGTGCACAACCGTGTAAATCTGCGACAATCCGCCCCCTGCCTTTACCAAGACTACTGCGCACCTGATGACTGACGAATCGCCTGCTATCGACCAACTCTTGAAAAACCTCGATCACGCCATGATTGCCGACCGGCACAAGTTGCGCCGGCAGTTGCATGAACTGCGCAAAAAGCCTGATGACGCCAAGTTGGCCGCATGGGCAGAGCGCGTGCAGGCGTCGTGCGAACAGGTCAAGGCGCGGGCGGCGAGTGTGCCGTTGATTCGTTATGACGAAAATCTGCCGATTGCCGCCAAGCGCGACGAGATCAAGGCCGCGCTGCTCAAGCATCAGGTGCTGATTCTGGCCGGTGAAACCGGCTCGGGTAAGACCACCCAGTTGCCGAAAATCTGCCTGGAAATTGGCCGGGGCCAGCATGGCTTGATTGGTCATACGCAGCCGCGCCGGATTGCCGCGCGCAGTGTGGCCAGCCGGGTGGCTGAAGAACTGGCCACGCCGCTGGGCGCGTTGGTCGGTTATCAGGTGCGGTTTGAGGATCAAAGCGATTCCAACACGCTGGTCAAGTTGATGACGGACGGTATATTGCTGGCCGAAACCCAGCACGACCGTTATCTGGAACGCTATGACACGATCATTGTCGACGAGGCCCATGAGCGCAGCCTGAACATCGATTTCCTGCTGGGTTATTTGAAAATCCTGTTGCCGCGTCGCCCCGATCTGAAAGTCATCATCACCTCGGCGACCATCGATCTTGAGCGTTTTTCCAAGCACTTTGACGATGCACCGATTGTTGAGGTGTCAGGCCGTACCTTCCCGGTCGAGACCTGGTATCGCCCGCTGACCAGCGAGCAAGACGAGGAGGGCAACAGCGTCGAGGAGGATTTGAGCGTCGATCAGGCAATCCTCGCCACCCTCGATGAGATTGCCGCCTTCGAGCGCAGCGAGCGCAAAAGCCCCGGCGATGTGCTGGTATTTTTGCCTGGCGAGCGCGAAATTCGTGACGCCGCCGACATGCTGCGCAAAGCCCAGCTCAAGCACACTGAAATCCTGCCTCTATATGCACGTCTGACGCCTGCCGAACAGCAGCGGATTTTTCAGTCCCATGCCGGGCGCCGTGTGGTGCTCGCGACCAACGTCGCCGAAACCTCGTTGACGGTGCCGGGCATCCGGTATGTGATCGACAGCGGCACGGCGCGTATCAGCCGTTACAGTTATCGGGCCAAGGTTCAGCGGCTGCCGATTGAGGCCATTTCCCAAGCCAGTGCCAATCAGCGTAAAGGTCGATGCGGGCGGGTTGAGCCAGGTATTTGCGTGCGCTTGTACAGCGAAGAGGATTTCAACGGGCGACCCGAGTTTACCGATCCGGAGATTCTGCGTACCAACCTGGCCGCCGTTATCTTGCAAATGTTGCACCTGCGTCTGGGCGAAATTACCCAGTTTCCTTTTATCGAGCCGCCGGATGGCAAGGCGATTACTGACGGTTTTAACCTGCTGCAAGAGTTGTCAGCGGTTAACCGTGAGAATCAGCTGACGCCCTTGGGCCGCCAATTGGCGCGCTTGCCGGTCGACCCGCGGATGGGTCGTATGTTGCTGGAGGCGGCCAAGCTGGGCAGCTTGCAGGAAGTGTTGATCGTTGCCAGCGCCATGTCGGTGCAAGACCCGCGTGAACGTCCGCCCGAGCGTCAGCAAGCCGCGGATCAGGCGCACGCGCAATGGAAAGATGTCGACTCCGATTTTGCCGCGCTGATCAATGTCTGGCGTGGCTTTGAAGAGCAGCGTCAAGCGTTGACCGCCAGCCCGTTGCGTAACTGGTGTCGAAAGAATTTCCTCAACTACTTGCGGTTGCGCGAATGGCGCGACTCGCACCGTCAATTGAGTCTGATCTGCCGCGACATGCAGCTCAGCGTCAATAAAGAGCCAGCGGATTACCCTAAACTGCATAAGGCGGTGTTGTCCGGCTTGCTCAGTCAGATCGGGCAAAAGACTGAGGACGGCGATTACCTTGGCGCGCGTCAGCGCCGGTTCTGGATACATCCGTCATCGGGCCTGGGTAAAAAACGCCCGCAATGGTTGATGACCGCCGAGTTGGTGGAAACGACCAAACTGTATGCGCGTATGGTCGCCAAAATCGAACCGGACTGGATTGAGCCACTGGCCGGGCACTTGATCAAAAAGAATTACTTCGAGCCACACTGGGAGAAGAAGCGCGGGCAAGTGGTGGCCTACGAGCAGATCACCCTGTTCGGCTTGATCGTAGTCGGTCGCCGTGCCGTGCATTACGGGCCGATTGATCCGGTACTGTCCCGTGAGCTGTTTATCCGCGAAGGCTTGGTGCGGGGCGAAATTCAGTCACGGGCCAAGTGTTTGACGGCCAACGCCAAGTTGCTCGAACAGCTCGACGAATTGGAAGCCAAGGCCCGGCGCCGCGACATTCTGGCGGACGAAGAAACCCTGTACGCGTTTTACGATGCACGGCTTCCGGCTGAGATCCATCAGACCGCGACTTTTGACAGCTGGTATCGCGTCAACAGTCAGAAAGACCCGCAGTTGCTGATCATGCGCGAGGAGGATGTGCTGGCCCGTGAAGCCACTGAAATCACCGCGCAGCATTTCCCGGACACTCTGCATCTTGGCGACCTGACCCTTGAGCTGAGCTACCACTTTGAACCGAACCATCCCCGTGACGGGGTAACGGTCAAAGTGCCTGCGCCGTTGCTGCCGGTATTGCCGCCTGAGCGTCTGGAGTGGTTGGTGCCGGGCATGATCGAGGCCAAATGCATTGCACTGGTGCGCAGTCTGCCCAAGGCGTTGCGTAAAAACTTTGTGCCCGTGCCGGACTTTGTCAAAGCGGCCTTGCAGCGCATGACCTTTGCAGAAGGCTCGTTGCCTCAGGCATTGGGTCGCGAGTTGTTGCGCATGACCGGCGCTCGGGTCAGTGATGAAGCCTGGGCCGAAGCGGCGCAGCAGGTCGAAAATCACCTGAAAATGAACCTTGAAATTGTCGATGGCGACGGTAAGTTTCTCGGCGAAGGCCGTGATCTGGCCGAGTTGACGGCGCGCTTCGCGCAAGCCAGTCAGGCGGCGCTAGCGGTGCCGCAAACGGCAAAGAGCCAGCAGCCGGTCGAGGCCAAGGTGTTTGCACCCGTGGCAGAAAAAACCCAGCAGAAGATCGCGGGCTTATCGATGACGGTGTACCCGGCGCTGGTGGAAGAGGGCAATACAGTCAAGGAAGGGCGCTTTTCGACCCCGGCTGAAGCGGAGTACCAACACCGCCGTGCCTTGCAGCGCTTATTGATGCAGCAACTGGCCGAGCCCGCCAAGTTCTTGCGCGGCAAACTGCCGGGCCTGACCGAGCTGGGCTTGCTGTACCGCGAGTTGGGACGGGTCGAGAGTCTGGTCGAAGACATTCTGCTGGCCAGCCTGGATTCGTGCATCCTCGACGGTGAAGCGAGTTTGCCCCGTGACGGTGCCGGACTGGCGTCACTGGCTGAGCGTAAGCGCGCAGGCTGGACCGAGCACGCTGAAAAACTGGCCAGGCTGACGCTGGAGATTCTCAAACTGTGGCATGGCCTGCAAAAACGCTTCAAGGGCAAGATTGATCTGGCTCAGGCGGTGGCCTTGAATGACATCAAGCAGCAATTGAGTCATCTGGTTTACCCGGGGTTTGTTCGTGAAACCCCGGCGATGTGGCTCAAGGAGCTGCCGCGCTATCTGAAAGCGATTGAACTGCGATTGGAAAAACTGCCAAGTCAGGTGCAGAAAGACCGGGTCTGGAGTGGCGAACTGAGTGGTTTGTGGGCGCAGTATCAGGCCCGGGCTACCAAACATGCCCAGGAAGGCAAACGTGATCCGCAACTGGAGCTATACCGCTGGTGGCTGGAAGAGTACCGCGTGTCGCTGTTTGGTCAGCAACTGGGCACCAAAGTGCCGATTTCGGACAAGCGTTTAAGCAAGCAATGGAGTCTGGTGGAGGCATAGCGAGAAACCCCAACCCTGTAGTCGCTGACGAGGAACGAAGGCTGCGATCTGCGGCAAAGCCGCGGTAAAACCTGACACGCCGAGGTGATCTGTTTTGCGACCGCTTCGCGCTCGATCGCAGCCTTCGTCAGCGCAAGCATGATCCCCAGCGAGTTTTTGATCTGGCTTGTGATCTGGCTTTTGACTTGGCTGTTGATCTGCCGCCCCATCGGGAGGCCGAGTGGAGGTTTTGCGGAGTGGGTGGACCGGCATGGATGCCGGGAGAGCCGTGTTGGGCCAAGGATGGCCCGTCACGGCGTGCCCACGGAGCGGGACCGGAG
>NZ_WIWC01000074.1 GCF_009600315.1 Pseudomonas helleri
ACACTGCCGCCCCACAGCAACACCGTGTCCTGCCCTTCCAGCCAGAGCTGATCCCTCAAACCGGGGGCGATGGCGTCCACCTCGGTGGGCTCGCCCACGATGAGCAGCAGGCGGATTTTACGGCGCCAGAAGAGGCCGTGGTTGTCGCGCAAATCATCACGCAGTGGTCCCCACACGGGGCTTTTATCAGGAGTGTCTTGCTTAAGCGCTCGCGCATCATCAGATGGCAGGTGCTGATAAGTCGAATGTCCAAGATTGCGACCCAACCAACGGTACGCAGCCGAAACAGCCAGGATGACAACAGCTGCAGCTGTTACCCCAAATACCCAAATGAGTTGGCGGTCACTTGCGGCACGGACGCCCAGCCACTCGGGGTAAAACCAGACAAAAAAACCCATAACCATGCAAATCAGCAACAGCACGCCGACCAGCAGAACGAATCCTAAAGAGTGACGAAATTGCATTCAATATTCCTACTTTGATGGCGGTGAGGCAGGCGTCAAAACCGTGCCCCAGAGGCCTGCATCTGAAGTGCTGCCGCCACTGAAAACGAATTGCGGCCCAGCACCGCGCTCTAACGTCTGCGCCGCAGCGACAATGGCCAGCCAAGGAGACGCGTGTCCTGCATGACCTAATAAAGCATCCAGATCGCACAGTTCCTGCTTGGGCTGCTTGGGTAAAGGGACTGCATTGAGAGTTGCCGCGATAGCCCCCTCACGTCGTGCGTCAATTCCCGCTCGCCAAAGCCGCTCAATGGATTGCGCAGTCAGTGGCACCCAGTCCAAGGCTTGACGGGCGGCATAGAGCAGATGCTCGTGGGTTAACCCTCGCTCCTGTTCAGGTCGATGGAGATAGGCAATAGCGGGCAATGTGGTTTGCGTAAGCCGGTTGCCCAGCAATAATCCAACTGCAACCTCCGCGGTGCCTGCGGGCTGAGTCGGTGAAAACTGAACGGCCACCACCATCAGTAACGCGTGATCGTCAATGCGCAGGTCGAGCCACAGATCCAAAGCGTCCAGACCGACCCCGGTAACAGGGACGGTTGATTGACGGATACCGGACGCACTCCACGCCTTTCGCCATATCCGGCTCAGCAGGTTCTGCGGCAAATGGCTGTCGATCTCCAGCAGCAAGGCTAGAGGCGTATCCTGTGGCATCTTGGCAAGGGCTGGCGACAGTTCAGCAAGCACCTGCTCCAGAATGCCAAACAGGGTAAGTTCGGGGTCTTCATCGCTGAGCCTGGATAATCGGCTATGACGCACGGGCGATCCATCCAGCCAACACGGCTGTGCCTCTAGAGCGCTACTGCCGCTCAGTAAAGCATCCGATTGTGCCGTCCCTTGCTCTCCCGGCTCTCGCAAAGCGCTAAATAGGCTCGTCCCCAACACTTGCTGAGACCGCCTCCCACATCGCACCTTGCGGATTAAATCCAGTTCACGCGCCTCATCCCACCCATCGGCGGCGTATTGCTGGCCGAAAAACATTAATGCACGACCAAAACAGAGCAGGCACCAGCTCAAAAGTGGAGCCCCCAAGCCCAGCGTCCAAAAACTCACAGACTGCTGCAACGATTGAGAACCGAACAGCAACATCACTCCCATACCCAATAGTAAAAGTAACGGGAGCAACCCCAGCCAGAGCCAGATACGAGGCTTGGCAGGCCGAGGCGCAAGTGCGGGGATTTTATCCAGTCTGACGGGCATGATCAGCTCGCACCCGCATTGGGCAATGACGAAATCAACACACAGCCACAGAGGCACAAATCGCCCAGAAAGGCGACAGGCAGCCCCCCCTCTTTAAACGCCGAATGCCCTGTCGCAATTGCATTAAGACCATGGCCCGGAAGGGGACATAAAACCAAGTCGCCTTGACGCGCCACACCGATACCATCAAATTTCATGACTGTAGAGCCCGTCAGAACTGTACCGCCACTTGATGTCAAATCACCTATACGAATAATGCCTCGCATGCCATATTCCTTATATAAAACCTACACGATCACCTACTCACTTGAACTTTCTTTACTGACAACGTCCACCTTAGAAAAACCGTTGTTATACAGCCGATAGTGAGTTGAACTTAGCGGCTGCCCCGTGGCATCCGAGTTGTAAAACCAGTCAATGAAAAACCCCTTTGCATCCCATTGCACTGAAGAAAAATCCGTGTCTTGATTTAATTTTCCGGTGTTTTGACTGGCCATTGAAATTGAGCGTAAACAACTGCTGACCAACACCCTCAGTTGCTCGCTAAAACCAGCATTTGTCTCTTTAAAGACAACCAGAAAAACTTCACTGCCTGCGCCGCATAAACCTTCAGGCTTCCGGGGACTGGACGGCAAAACTTGAAATAAAGAAAGGTAATATCTCCCCTCAACAGCATGCTTGTCCGGGCTATAAAAAACCCCCTTCGCCTCCGGAAGCAGTTTCAAATCAAAAACACTTCCGTCTTCCATTTTCAAATGTACGCGGCCCGCTTCACTGTCAACCCATGACACGGCAGCGCTGGCACACATACTCTTCACGCACATCACAGTCATTGATCCAGCGACCAACAACGTTTTAAATTTATTTATCCAGAACATGATCGGCATAACACACCCCTGAATAGATCCACGCATGCTCAGCCGACTGGCCTTTCCAGCCTTTTTTGTAGGCGTCTTTGTCTCGATCATGTAGCTCTGGCTCTGCCTCTGTCTTATCTTTGTTTTGTTCATCATTAGCTAAACCTTTCTTTAACCTGGCTACATCCAAGAATACTCACGGGCTAACTATCTTCTGTGGCACACCAAAAACATGACCATACCAATCCGATATTGATAGACAGAGAGAAATTGGTTGTATTATGGAAACTTTATCGACTTACATTGCACCCACATTGTGATCGGCTTTGTTTTCGTCGTGTACGAGACCTTACACCAGCCTGCCGTTGAGTCTTTCAATGTGATCTGATCGCCTTTAATCAAATACATTTTGCTTGGATCCTGCAAAAACGGCTCTAATTCACCGCCATAAAGGAAGGACTTTTCCTGCATCGTACCCTCGATTGGAGTAGACGAATGGATAGCGTCAAATAGGCGGGAACGAACCGCTTCCTCTACTGCTTTTTTGTTTTTGTATGGGTATAAATAAGTAGTTCGTCCTTGCGCATCGACTAAATTCCCACCCAAATCAAAAAAACGAGAAAGCTTTTTGTCTTGGACTAGAGTTTCTTCTTGAAGTCTTATAACACTTACATCATAAATATCGCTTACAGCATCCCAAGACCTTGGCGTTTCAATACTGTGAATGACAAAAAGCATTTCATCGGGCCCACCATCCACAGAAAGAAGAAACGCATCAATGACTTTTCCTTTTGTCCCGGCATACGGTAACTCATAAACAAGCGTCGGCTTTCCAGATTTCGAGATTGCATATACAGAAATTCCGTCAGGATCGCGCGATAATTGCCCGCCATATTGCTCATCTGTTTTCGTATAGACAAAACACGCCCTAGTTCCACGCACATCTATATAACGATAGGCCTGATCAAGAGCGATTTCGTTGCACGCTCTATCACTTGCAGCTGCGGTCGTGATCGAAACCAGAAACAGAATGATGGGCGGCGGCAAAAACTGAGTGCAACACCTGACCTTTCCGGTACGGTGCTGCCCTATGTCTTATTCCGAACTC
>NZ_WIWC01000075.1 GCF_009600315.1 Pseudomonas helleri
GCTACATCCAGCCGAACGGCCCCACGCACAAGTATTGGCTCGTCTACGACATCGACCGCCCAGGGGCTGCGATGGACTGGAGCGACCGCAATTGCCCGCCGCCCTCGATCACAGCCATGAATCCCGCCAATGGGCACGCTCACCTGATCTACGGCCTCAAAACCCCCGTCAGGACTGCGCCTGGCGCGAAATCTGACCCACTCAGGTACGCGGGAGCCATAGATTCCACGCTACAGCAGGCACTCGGGGCAGACCCGCAGTACAGCGGCCTGATCTGCAAGAACCCGCTGCACCCGCACTGGGTTGTGGCGGCGTGGGAGCCCCGCCTGTACACGCTGAACGATCTGGACAGCTGGCTTGACCTCAGCGCGGCGAAAGACCGGCGCAAGCGCCTGCCTGCGTACGGACTGGGTCGTAACTGCAACCTCTTCGAGCAGCTCAGCCAGTGGTCGTACAAGGCCATACGCCAGGGCTGGCCGGGTTACGACCAGTGGCACGCCGCCTGCCTGCAGCGGGCCCTCATGTACAACGCTGGGTTCCCTTGCCCCCTGGATCACCAGGAGGTGGGCCATATCGCCAAGTCGGTGGCTAGGTACACACACGCCCGGTTCACGCCCGAGGGCTTCAGTGCGTGGCAGGCCGCACAGGGATCGAAGAAGGGCAAGGCGCTGCGTGACCAGCTCAGGCCGAAGCTGGTCAGCCTGCTTGACGAGGGCCGCTCAGAGGCCGAAATAGCGCGCCTGACGGGCCAATCAAGGCAAACAATCAACAACTGGGTAAGAGGCCTCAAATGACCCTTAAAGATGCATTCCGCCAGGACGAACTCCCGGACCTTCTAGCCGATCTATCCCATGTCATCGACATGGTGGATGGCTGGGCCCTGCGCAACGAGTCAATTGACTACGATCTCGCAATGTACGCGGCCAGCCTGATTGCCCGCATCGCCAACAAAGCGAACCCTCAGTAAAAGTTGTCAAAAAGCCATATCAGATAATAGCCCCGTTTACGGGGGCTTCAGCTGTGCCCCTCCAGATGTAAATCCCCCCGCTCTTCACAAGTCCAGGTGGTCGCCAGTGCAGTGACCGAAGGGCGCTGTGATGGTGAACGCCCAACAAGCAAAGCGCGTTAGCCACAAATCCACTAACCCCTGATCTAGAGCCTCTGTTACCTTTTGTAACTTGCACGGCTTTTGATTATAAGCCAGGATACACAGAGGGCCCTCCCGGCGCTTCGCTTGGTCGGTTCCTCTGTGACCTGGTTCAGGGGGCGTGCCGCCCCCCGAAACCCCCCAGCCGGCCCCCGCCGCCGCGGACTAAAGTCCGCAACGTCGGGGGCCTCGACTAAGAGCCAATCCATGACCGAGCCAAAGCGCGAAAAGATCATCAAGGTGCGGGTGACCCCCGAGGAACTGGCCACCCTCCAGATGCACAGCACCAGGACGGAGCTGGCCCGCTGGATGCGGGAGAGCTGCCTGAATCCCGGCCAGACCGATCTAGTCCGTGATCTGCGCGGCGCGGCCCCGGCGGCTGATCCCGCGTTGCTGCGCCAGTTGGCGAGTATCGGGAACAACCTCAACCAGATCGCCCGCAAGATGAACACCGCCGAGTGGGGCGCTGTTGATCGCGTCCAGGTCATCGGCGCCCTGGCCGGGGTTGAGCGTGAGTTGGCCGAACTGCGAGCGCTGCACAAGTGATCGTGAAGTTCCACGCCAGGGGCACTGGCGGCGGCAAGGGGCCGACGCAGTACCTGCTGGGCCGGGACGGCCAGCGGGAGGGGGCAACCCTGCTGCGTGGCGATCCTGAGCAGGTGGCCGAACTGATCGACTCCAGCCGGTACGCCAAGAAGTACACCAGCGGCGTGCTGAGCTTTGCCGAGGCGGATCTACCGCCCGAGCAGAAACGGGCCCTCATGGACAGTTTCGAGAAGGCGCTACTGCCCGGCCTAGAGGCCCGGCAGTACAGCTGCCTATGGGTTGAGCACCAAGACAAGGGACGATTAGAGCTGAACTTCGTCATCCCCAACCTGGAGCTGACCGAGGGCAAGCGCTTGCAGCCCTACTATCACGTCGCCGATCAGCGCCGGGTCGATGCCTGGGCGACGGTTCAGCGCGCCGAGCTGGGCCTTTCCGACCCGAAAGACCCAGCTCGCAGGCGGGCCCTTGTAACGCCCCGCGACTTGCCGCCAGAGCGTCAGCAGGTCGCGCAGCAGATCACGGACGGGCTGCTGGCCCTTGCCGCCCAGGGCGAGGTGCGCAGCCGTGCTGACGTGCTCGAAAAGTTGACAGGTGCAGGCTTCCAGGTGGCCCGCGAAACCAAGTCATCCATCAGCATCGCCGACCCGGACGGCGGCAAGAACATACGCCTCAAGGGGGCCCTCTATGAGCGGGATTTCAGACTTGGCCCGGAGCTTCGAGGAGAAATCGAAGCAGCAAGCCAGCGATATCGAGACGGGCGTGACGAACGCCTACAAACAGCACGAACAGACCTTGCTCGCGGCATTGAGATCAAGCGAACAGAGCTTGAGCGGCGCCATCCAGGCCCGCGAGAAGAGCCTCAGCGAGCTTTTGAGCGCGACCGAGGCCAACACCAGGGCGTTAGTCCTATCGGGCTGGAAATGGCTCGCAGGGAGCCTGCTGGCGGTCATCCTGGCCGCGAGCGGGGCCCTGTGGTGGACAGGGCTGACGGTGGCGGAGAATTTCCAGATCATCGAGCAGCAGAAGGCCACGATGGCCCGCGCCCAGGCGCTGGGGATGGAGTTCTACAGCGACGGAAAAGACGAGTACCTCCTGCTGCCCAAAGGGAAGAAGGCGTCCAGCGGGTGGAATTTCAAGGAACTTGGCCGAGAGGCCGTGAAGTTGGAGAAGTAGGCTATGACGGAGATCGAGAAGGCCTTGCTAGACGCCTTGGAGAGTTTACAGAGCGAGCACGAGCAGCAGCTGAGCAGTTTCGCCGAGACCTTGCAAAGTATGCGGATCGAGCACGCGAAGGGCTCGAAGCTGTGGGCCGAAGCTGCCGCGACCTTGCAGGGGCAGTACGAGCGCAGCCAGACAGAGAACATGGCCCTGTCGCAGCAGGTGCAGAGCTTGAGCGGACAAGTGAACGACTTGGCGCAGCGCGTCGAGGGTTTGAGCCGCGCGCTCAGGAAGTGATCCAGGAGCATCAGCGGCATAAGTCGCGCCGTGGGCCCACCTTGGGTTAGGCTGGACCCCAGAAAAAACAAAACCCCCGTGCTCTGATCATCTTGGCGGAAGAGAGAGCGACGGGGGCCCCGCAAGAGCATTGGAGTGCCCTTGAACGTGTTGAAAGCATACCACGACGCCGCAGACGATCAACCGCGACAAGCGATCCAGCTTGAGCTGTTCCGCGAGCGCCTACCGGCCAAGCCGTACCATACCGACGACCTGCGCGCAGGACTCCAGGTGCGCAGCGCCGAGCGCGCTGCCCTGGCCCGCTACATCCAGCCGAACGGCCCCACGCACAAGTATTGGCTCGTCTACGACATCGACCGCCCAGGGGCTGCGATGGAC
>NZ_WIWC01000076.1 GCF_009600315.1 Pseudomonas helleri
GACGGCGGCACAGGTGGCGGAACAGGCGGTGGCGGAACTGACGGCGGCACTGGTGGTGGAACAGGCGGTGGTGGAACTGGCGGCGGCACAGGTGGCGGAACAGGCGGTGGTGGAACCGGCGGCGGCACAGGTGGTGGAACAGGTGGTGGAACAGGTGGTGGCGGCACGGGTGCAGGCACCACGCCGTTGGTAACCGGCCAAGTGGTCGGGCAGGTTGGCACAGGCGTTCAAGGTGTCGGCAACGTGGTAAGTGACATCGGCACTGCATTGACCACCGTTCCTGTGGTGGGCACGGTGGGCAGTGGCCTGGTGACGAATACGGGCAACGCGGTGACGTCCGTGGGCACAGGCTTGACCAACGGTCTTGGCTCGTTGGGCACCAATAAAGATTCTCTGGGGCTGACCGTGGCAGGTGCAACCACCGCTGTGTCGGATATCGGCAAAGGGGTGACATCGGTTGGCACCGGGGTCAGCACGGTGCTCGACAACACGCTGATCAGTCAGATCCCGATCGTGGGCGGTGTGACCAACAAAGTCACCGACGTAACGGGTGGGCTGGTGGGCAAGGTTGGCACCTCAGTCACCATGCTCGGTAACACGCTCACCGGGTCTGCGACCACAGGGCCGTTGAGTAACGTAACCGGCGCCGTGAATGACAAAGTGCTGGTGCCGGTCATTTCCATGGTGGAAACCACTACCGGCAAAGTCGGTACAACCACCGGCCTCGGCGCTCCGGTCGACGGCGTGTTGAATAAGGTCAGTACCGTTGTCGGTGGGGTGGGCGACAAAGTGGCGGCGACGGGTAACAACCCGGTCACCAATGTGGTCAGCGGTGTGCTCAACACGGTAGCGGGTGTCACTGACAAAGCAGGCGGCCTGGTTAATCCGGCCGTAGGCACTGGGGGTGGCACAGGAGGCTCGGGCGGACTGGCCGGCAGTGGCCTGCTGGAAACCGTTGGCGGGGTAGTGAATGGTGTCGGTGCTGGTCTGACAGCAGGCAGCACCAGTGGTGTGGTTCAGGCGGGTGGCGGCAACGCGGTAGGCGTGGGCAATGTAGTGGCTTCAGCCGGTTCAGTCGTGGGCGGTACAGGTGTGGCTAACACGGCGGCAGGCGCTCCGTTAGCCGCTGTCACTGGCACCGTAGCCACGGCGCTGAACCCGGTCACCACGGCGGTCACGACGGTTACCCAAAATGTCGGCGCAGCTACTGGTCTTGGCGCTCCTGTTGACGGGCTGTTGACCCAAGTGGGTGGTGCAGTCAGCAGCGTGGGGGCCAAAGTCGAGAGCACTACGGCCAACCCGGTGGGCAATGCGGTCGGCGCGCTGGTAGGCACTGTCGGTGCAACGGTGGGCTCAGTGGGTGGTCTGGTTCAGGCTGAACCTGCAGCACCGGGGGCTCCTGCCGCGGGTGTGGGGGGGGCACTTGGCGGGGTGCTCGGAGGCTTGGGCAACCTGGGCAAGAAAAACTAACGAATTGCTCCTGGCCGGTTCGACGGCCTCTCCTACAGCGCCTACGCTTGGTTGGAACGAGAGATTGTGCGCAATCTCTCGTTTTTTTTCATGTGTAAGTTGTAGGGCTGATGCCGGGCAGCCTCACGTTCAGATGACGCGCCCCCCTCGTTTTGCCGCTGTTGTAGACCATGGAGTGTCTTATGCGAACGTACGTCCCTTTCATGTTGTTGGCGTTGACGCCTTACGTCGGTGCCGAGCCTCTTCCGCGTTACCTCAACAGCAACGAAACCATGCAAACATTGCCCACGCCCAACTTGCCGGTCGATGCCTATCGCCCGCAAGCGCCCGAGCTTGAGTTGCCCAAACCCAAAGCGGCGGTGCCGGCGCCGTTGATGATGAGCACCCGTTTGACCATCCGTAAATTGCAGATTGAGGGCGGAACGGTTTACCCGTTAAAGGAATTGGGTGCGGCGTATCAAGCGTTGCTCAATCATGAAATCACCCTTGAGCAATTGATCGAGGCCACGCGCACCATCACCAAGCGCTATCAAACCGACGGCTACCTGCTGTCCTATGCCTATTTACCGCCGCAGAACTTTGATCAAGGGTTGGTGCGCGTGGTGCTGGTCGAGGGGTACATCAGCAACTATCGCGTTGAAGGCGATGTGGGGCGGGTCAGGGGCATGATCGATGACCTGGCGGACAAGCTGAAGGCTGAGCGCCCGTTGACCCGTAAAACCTTTGATCGCTACGCCACCTTGATGGGGCGGCTGCCGGGGGTGACGTTGCAGGCGCAAGTGCCGCCACCCACCACCACCGATGGTGCGTCGACGATGCAGATCACGGCCAGTCGAAAGCCCTTCACCACCAGCATGAGCCTGACGGATGGCAGCCGTAACAGCACTCAGGCGTTGTTTGGCGCGAGCAGCAATTCGCAGACGGGCATGGCCGAGCAGTTGACCGTCAGCGCATTGTTTCCGCCAGGCCACGACAAAGAGCATTACTACCGTCTTGATTACAGCCAATACCTCAATGCCGAAGGCACGCAACTGAGCCTGTACGGTGCGCGCTATCGCAGTGATCCGGCGGCCAGTATCGCCACCAGTGACGGCTTCGAGCTCAAACCCCATCGCGAGAACGACCGCTTTTCGGTGGGGGTGACGCATCCGCTGATTGTTGCGCCTGATCAATGGCTGAGCGTCGGTGCCAGGCTGTATGGCGTCAACGACAACACTGACTACGAAATCGTCGGGTATTCGCAGACCATCAGTGAGCGCACCAATGTGCGAGCACTGGCGGTAGAAGGGGATTGGCGCAAGTCCGATGCCAAGCAGTTGCGCATCGTCAGTGCGGGCGTGTACCAGGGCATCAATGGGCTGGGTGCCAAAAGCGAGACAAACCTGACCGGCACCCGGTATGACCTGGACTTCTTCCGTTTGCGCCTGTCGGGTGTGCAAAGCGATGGCTTCTTCGACAACTGGCAGGGGGTGATGTCTGGTGCGTTGTACTGGAGTGATGACAGCTTGCCGGACAGCGAACGGGCCGTGTTTGGCGGGCAAAACTTTGGTCGTGGCTACCCGGATGATCAGGCCTCGGGTGACAAGGGATGGGGCGTCGCCTATGAGGTGAACTACAGCTTCAACCGTGAGGGCGAGTGGGTGAAATTGCTGCAGCCTTATGTGGTGCTGGACAAGGCCAAGACCTGGTTCAACGAGCTGCCGTTCAAAGGTTCGGACATGTCGTCAGCGGCCGCAGGGCTGCGCTTTGGCGACAAGCGTTATTACAACATTGCGTTTGAAGTGGCCAAGCCGATGTCTGACATCGCTTTGGACAGCTTTAACCGCAGGCCGCGATATACCTTGAGTTTTAGTTATCAGCTGTAAACCCTCACCCTAGCCCTCTCCCAGAGGGAGAGGGACTGGAGTGGGGGATGCTGGAGTACTCGGCGTGTCTGATGTTCAAGCGTTGAATCTGAAACCGACTCGGTCAGTCCCCTCTCCCTCTGGGAGTGTATGGACCGGGGACATCGCGAACACTTTGTTCGGAGACATAGCGAACAGTTAGCGAA
>NZ_WIWC01000077.1 GCF_009600315.1 Pseudomonas helleri
GGAGTCATGCGAGACGCTTTTTTTAAAAGCCGATCGTAGGGGCTCCCACGCCAGTGGGAGCCATCAAGTGCGTCGCGTAGCCATCATTATTGCCGCCAGTGGGCGGCCTTAGACTGGCGTCAGCCATCATTGCTCGTGCTCTTGTCTCTCAGGGTTATTACCCGCTTTGGATCTTTCCCAGCGAGTGGGGGTCCCCCTTTAGGGGGTCGAGCTGGTGAGCGCGTAGCGCGAATGCTCTTGGCTTTTTGCCCTTTTGTACCTTTTCACCTTTATACCTCTCCTATTGGCGTTCTATTGCTGAAGCAATAGCCAACGCAATAGAACGACCAATAGAACGCCACATAGATAATCCAAGACAAAAGCAGAGCAACAGCGCGCCATCCCTACGGTCTGTCGTGGCCGCCCTGCGGGACGCCCAAACCTTCCGGGGGAGCGCCCCGTCAGGCTTTCAGGGTTCCGACTCGCTGCGCGAGCCTCCACCCTCTTTCCTCCCCTGCGCCCTGGACGGGCTTGTCTCGAAAATTCACCCGCGTGCGCGCCCGGCAAAGCCGGACCAACCTGCATTCTCCAATTGCGCGACGTCTCGTTGCGGTCCTTTGTCCCTTTCTCTACTGCTACATCGCGAATCCAGGTTGGTCCGGTTTCACCTGACGCGCACGCAAGCGGTGCGGCCGGATGCTTCGCACCCTGATTCCGCCCTGAACGGGCTGCACCAGGGCAGAACGGAAAAATTCGGACTGGGGTCCATTTTTTCTCACCCCCCTCGTTGGCTCGGGTGATGTCTGTCCAGCTGTTTCCGCCGTCTTCGACGACGGTTTATCAGAGCGGCTAAGGCCGCTCTGGACGCGTTACCATGCGATTTTCGCTTGGGAGCAAACCTCATGCAGCGCTTAGCTAAACCTTCGGACTACGTCCGACAAGATATTCTCGGCCAATCGACCTATGTGCTTCCTTGGGAGCAGCGGCTGTGCCCGGGAAATCCTACGGATGATCCTGCGCTTGGCGCTAAGCTTTACAACGAGTTTGCCTGTGCTGCCGCTCAGGGTGTCATGCCGCGCTCATCAGCCGAACAGATGGCCGACATCGTTGATTGGGTCATAGCTACCCCTGGCGAAGCCGCGCGCTGTTTGGCTGCTGATCTCGCAGCGACATACCAGGGCAAGTATCAGTTTCGAATGGAAGATTTGGAGCTATGGGACGAGGAAACCAAGCCGCACCGAGCGCACCTGATTTTTCATAACGAGGATATTCGTGACTTGTCTGCTTCACGGGTGATGGCTTTGCGTGAGCGCCTAGCCTGCTGACTGAGCTCAAATTTTAGCCGCTAAAATTTGAGCCATGCAAACCAGTAATTTGTTAAATACCAGTCGTTGATGGACTGGTGGTGGCGATCCTGCTAGTCAGCTCAATGTTGTCAGAACAAAGCATGTCGGACTGATCTATTAGATCGTTTTGCTCATTCTCCAGGACGGCAATCTTCGTGGGATTTGGTGCGGAGGCGGCTTGTTCTTGATCAATCAAGGAGTCCAGTTCGGAGATCTGCATCAGCAGACGGCTACGGGCTACATCGTAGTTGGCCCATTTTCTGACAAAAGTCATAGCGGTAGCTCCAATGAGGTCTGGTTAAACCGAGCACGCACCTGTTTGGAGCCAAATCATGAAAAATGATTGATTAATGGCTATTTGGCGTCTCACCGGTACATCAAATACGTATTAAAAGCGTATGAAGGGCTTATTTTTTTCGAGGAGAAAAGAAGCTAGTGCAGGATAGGCATCCGCGCCTCGTTTGTGCCACAAACTGCTGCTAATAGGACATTCATTAAATGCGATCCCTACAAAAATAAGCCTCATATTTGCCTCCTATACCTATGTGATACAATGAATACATGTATTACATAGGAGGCTACAGCATGGCGACTTCCATTCGACTGGCGCCCGAAACTGAGCAGCGCCTCGATTTCTTGGCGAGCAGTACCGGGCGTACCAAAGCGTATTACTTGCGTGAAATCATCGACCACGGCCTTACCGACTTGGAGGATTACTACCTCGCGGCGGAAGTCCTGGAGCGGGTTCGTAAAGGCCAAGAGGTCGTACACTCAGCTGCGGACGTAAGGAAGTCTCTTGGTCTGGACGATTGATTACACCGACACGGCCAAGACTCAGTTGCGCAAGTTGGATAAGCAGGCAGCCAAGCGCATCCTCGATTTTATGGATGAGCGGGTGGTTGGCCGTGATGATCCGCGCAGTACGGGCAAAGCCCTGACCGGCCCATTGGGTGGTTTGTGGCGTTATCGCGTCGGCGATTTTCGGGTGATCTGCGACATCCAAGATGGCGCCTTGCGGATTCTGGTGGTGCAGTTGGGCAACCGCCGTGAGGTATACCGGTAGTGAAGTAACTCACAAACAGAAAGGAACCCCCTCAATGCCTACGACCAACAACGACCTACCCAACCTAGCCAGTGACGATCCGTTGCAGCCTTTGATAATGGAGAGCTTGCGCAGCTTGATACTCGAAAGATCGGGGCCAATTACTTGGGAGGTTGGTGATACTTGGGTGGTGTACGACGGCGGAGAGTGGAGGATAGGGGCTGATGAATGGGCGACGCAGGATCAGGTCCGCGAGTTGATCGTCGCAACTGGCGGGGTGGTCAAGTTGAGAGACTACGCATAACACCGTTATCGTTAAATTTCCGTACAACTCCCACCAAGCGGCAGGTTTTCTGGTGACCATAAGACCAACACTATTAGCCGTCCTGCTTGAGGAGATTCAAGACCCAATGCAGCGCTGCCCTCAGGGCTTCACGTGCTAGCAGCTCTACCAACCATTGTGCTGCGGTTTTGAGACGTACCTTGTTCATGTATTCACCTCCATTAGTTCTTACTACTAAGGGAGACATAAGCAGCAGGACGTCACCGACAGCGCGCAATATGTAGGGCTAATTGATAAAAACGGTCGTACCGAGTCCTTATGAAAGCCCCCCTTACCGGGACTTGGTTCATGGCACTATCCAATGACTGGCCATTGGCTACACTCGGCCATCACCTACAAGGAGTCGTACCGATGGCGATTGAAGGCACCAAAGCACTGAAGACTGTCAGAAATGAGGCTCAGGCACAGGAACTGATAAACGAAGGCTGGTTGCTGCTGGGTCTGTTCGACCGCCAGGACGGTACTGACCAGTACGTGGAGTACCACTTGGGTTTTCCTAAAGAAGCCACGAAAGGTCAAGCCGGTGTATTTCTGCCAAAACGGATGCGATCGGATGGCTAAGGTTGAGTTCCAATAACGCCGCTTATGTTCAAAAGGCCCCCACACTTGAGAGAGTCGTGGGGGCCTTTTTTTCTGGGCACGGAAACCAC
>NZ_WIWC01000078.1 GCF_009600315.1 Pseudomonas helleri
TTTGGAATTTAATCTTGACGATGACCTACTCTCACATGGGGAAACCCCACACTACCATCGGCGATGCATCGTTTCACTACTGAGTTCGGGATGGGATCAGGTGGTTCCAATGCTCTATGGTCGTCAAGAAATTCGGTAGCCAGCGCGTTTAACCTTACGGTCAACGTTCCAGCGAATGGGTATGTAATAGAATCTGGTGCTTTGTGAATGCAAACTTTCGGTTTGTATCGTCTTCACACACCGCAATCTGGTCTGTTCGACGCAAATTGCTTGGGTGTTATATGGTCAAGCCTCACGGGCAATTAGTATTGGTTAGCTCAACGCCTCACAGCGCTTACACACCCAACCTATCAACGTCGTAGTCTTCGACGGCCCTTTAGGGAACTCAAGGTTCCAGTGAGATCTCATCTTGAGGCAAGTTTCCCGCTTAGATGCTTTCAGCGGTTATCTTTCCCGAACATAGCTACCCGGCAATGCCACTGGCGTGACAACCGGAACACCAGAGGTTCGTCCACTCCGGTCCTCTCGTACTAGGAGCAGCCCCTCTCAAATCTCAAACGTCCACGGCAGATAGGGACCGAACTGTCTCACGACGTTCTAAACCCAGCTCGCGTACCACTTTAAATGGCGAACAGCCATACCCTTGGGACCGGCTTCAGCCCCAGGATGTGATGAGCCGACATCGAGGTGCCAAACACCGCCGTCGATATGAACTCTTGGGCGGTATCAGCCTGTTATCCCCGGAGTACCTTTTATCCGTTGAGCGATGGCCCTTCCATACAGAACCACCGGATCACTAAGACCTACTTTCGTACCTGCTCGACGTGTCTGTCTCGCAGTCAAGCGCGCTTTTGCCTTTATACTCTACGACCGATTTCCGACCGGTCTGAGCGCACCTTCGTACTCCTCCGTTACTCTTTAGGAGGAGACCGCCCCAGTCAAACTACCCACCATACACTGTCCTCGATCCGGATAACGGACCTGAGTTAGAACCTCAAAGTTGCCAGGGTGGTATTTCAAGGTTGGCTCCACGCAGACTGGCGTCCACGCTTCAAAGCCTCCCACCTATCCTACACAAGCAAATTCAAAGTCCAGTGCAAAGCTATAGTAAAGGTTCACGGGGTCTTTCCGTCTAGCCGCGGATACACTGCATCTTCACAGCGATTTCAATTTCACTGAGTCTCGGGTGGAGACAGCGCCGCCATCGTTACGCCATTCGTGCAGGTCGGAACTTACCCGACAAGGAATTTCGCTACCTTAGGACCGTTATAGTTACGGCCGCCGTTTACCGGGGCTTCGATCAAGAGCTTCGCGTTAGCTAACCCCATCAATTAACCTTCCGGCACCGGGCAGGCGTCACACCCTATACGTCCACTTTCGTGTTTGCAGAGTGCTGTGTTTTTAATAAACAGTCGCAGCGGCCTGGTATCTTCGACCGGCGTGGGCTTACGCAGTAAATGCTTCACCCTCACCGGCGCACCTTCTCCCGAAGTTACGGTGCCATTTTGCCTAGTTCCTTCACCCGAGTTCTCTCAAGCGCCTTGGTATTCTCTACCCAACCACCTGTGTCGGTTTGGGGTACGGTTCCTGGTTACCTGAAGCTTAGAAGCTTTTCTTGGAAGCATGGCATCAACCACTTCGTGTTCTAAAAGAACACTCGTCATCAGCTCTCGGCCTTAGAATCCCGGATTTACCTAAGATTCCAGCCTACCACCTTAAACTTGGACAACCAACGCCAAGCTGGCCTAGCCTTCTCCGTCCCTCCATCGCAATAACCAGAAGTACAGGAATATTAACCTGTTTTCCATCGACTACGCTTTTCAGCCTCGCCTTAGGGACCGACTAACCCTGCGTCGATTAACGTTGCGCAGGAAACCTTGGTCTTTCGGCGTGGGTGTTTTTCACACCCATTATCGTTACTCATGTCAGCATTCGCACTTCTGATACCTCCAGCAAGCTTCTCAACTCACCTTCACAGGCTTACAGAACGCTCCTCTACCGCATCATCCTAAGATGATACCCGTAGCTTCGGTGTATGGTTTGAGCCCCGTTAAATCTTCCGCGCAGGCCGACTCGACTAGTGAGCTATTACGCTTTCTTTAAAGGGTGGCTGCTTCTAAGCCAACCTCCTAGCTGTCTAAGCCTTCCCACATCGTTTCCCACTTAACCATAACTTTGGGACCTTAGCTGACGGTCTGGGTTGTTTCCCTTTTCACGACGGACGTTAGCACCCGCCGTGTGTCTCCCATGCTCGGCACTTGTAGGTATTCGGAGTTTGCATCGGTTTGGTAAGTCGGGATGACCCCCTAGCCGAAACAGTGCTCTACCCCCTACAGTGATACATGAGGCGCTACCTAAATAGCTTTCGAGGAGAACCAGCTATCTCCGAGCTTGATTAGCCTTTCACTCCGATCCACAGGTCATCCGCTAACTTTTCAACGGTAGTCGGTTCGGTCCTCCAGTTAGTGTTACCCAACCTTCAACCTGCCCATGGATAGATCGCCCGGTTTCGGGTCTATTCCCAGCGACTAGACGCCCTATTAAGACTCGCTTTCGCTACGCCTCCCCTATTCGGTTAAGCTTGCCACTGAAAATAAGTCGCTGACCCATTATACAAAAGGTACGCAGTCACCCAACAAAGTGGGCTCCCACTGCTTGTACGCATACGGTTTCAGGATCTATTTCACTCCCCTCTCCGGGGTTCTTTTCGCCTTTCCCTCACGGTACTAGTTCACTATCGGTCAGTCAGTAGTATTTAGCCTTGGAGGATGGTCCCCCCATATTCAGACAAAGTTTCTCGTGCTCCGTCCTACTCGATTTCACTGCAAAGATGTTTTCGCGTACAGGGCTATCACCCACTATGGCCGCACTTTCCAGAGCGTTCCGCTAACATCAATACAGCTTAAGGGCTGGTCCCCGTTCGCTCGCCACTACTAAGGGAATCTCGGTTGATTTCTTTTCCTCAGGGTACTTAGATGTTTCAGTTCCCCTGGTTCGCTTCTTAAGCCTATGTATTCAGCTTAAGATACCTAACTTATGTTAGGTGGGTTCCCCCATTCAGACATCTCCGGATCAAAGTCTGTTTGCCGACTCCCCGAAGCTTTTCGCAGGCTACCACGTCTTTCATCGCCTCTGACTGCCAAGGCATCCACCGTATGCGCTTCTTCACTTGACCATATAACCCCAAGCAATCTGGTTATACTATGAAGACGACATTCGCCGAAAATT
>NZ_WIWC01000079.1 GCF_009600315.1 Pseudomonas helleri
GTGGTTTCCGTGCCCAGAAAAAAAGGCCCCCACGACTCTCTCAAGTGTGGGGGCCTTTTGAACATAAGCGGCGTTATGCGTAACGCGTAGGACTCACTACTTGCGCGAAAACACCTTGGAGGTGCCTGCCGGGAATTGCTCAAGGCCCAAGTGATACTCGGCGTATTGACTGCTGCCATCCTGCATCACGCACACCGCCAGAATTATCCAGCCTTGATCCAGCAGACCTTGCGCCTGGGTAATTCCGTTTACGGTCTTCAGCTGCTTAACGTTCTCAATCGCCATCGGTACTACTCCTTGTAGGTAAGGATCAATTTTAGCAACCTTGAAAATGACGTGATGGACGATTTTTCAGCAGCTCGTTCACATAAAATATGAATACGTACAATGAACGTACAGCTTGACAAAACGACAAAGTACGGCTATTGTACGTACTGAGTCGACAACTCAACGAATTGAAAAAACTAAACCTAATTTAAAAACATACTCAAACACACTGAAAAACAAACTGAAAACGAGGACTAAAATGTCGAACTCCATGGAATCAAAAGTGCGTGAGCGCTATTGGAATTTATAACCAACCGTAAGGAAGTAATACCACTTAGAACATTGCAGGTGACCCAAATGTCTACATTAGTTGAAACCTTAAATACCAGTAAAACTGCACGTCTTGACCTCAAGACCACTGAATTCGCAAAAGACTTCATTAGAAAAGCAGCAACTATTTCAGGTCTAGACATGACTTCTTTCATCATGTCTTCCGCTTTTGAAAAAGCAGAAGCCGTAATGGAAAATTACAACCGATTGGAGCTTTCTGAAAAAGCTTTCTCCCGGTTACACGAAATTCTTCGTGAGAGCGATGAAAATGCGACACCAACCCCAACCTTAGTAAAACTTATGAGGAATAAAAATGAACGTGCAAGAGACAGAAAACTACGAAGTTGATAACAATTTGCGTGACCATTACGCATCCTATACTTTTCCGAAAACTTTCAGTTGTGGCGAAGTGGTCCTTGACGACTATTTCAAAACCAACCTTAAGCGTGCTCTGAAAAGCGAAAATGTTACTGGAATCGGAGCAATTAACGACAAGGGAGAGGTGTTCGCGTTTTGCACTCTTACTTTTCTTATTTTGGATAAAGCCAGAATCCAGACCTATTTGGAATCGGGGAATCAACCCAATCAGGTTCCAGCGGTCAAGCTAAGCATGCTTGCTGTTGACGTTTCACGTCAAAAACAAGGTGTTGGCTGTGAGCTTCTGATGATGGCTTTCGATCAGGCTGTTACTGTTCATGAAAGCATTCCAATCAAAGGAATGTTTTTAGATGCAGCACCCAATGCAGTTAAATTTTACCAAAGCCTTGGTTTTGGTGATTTGGGTGAAGTCAATGCTGACGGTACAATTCCGATGTTCATCGCCATCAAGATGATGATCGCGGCTGTATCTGCCGGAGCAATTGACGCCTGATTTATTTTTTTATCGCCGCCAATAGTTTTATTGGCGGCGAATACATTTTTAATTTGCACGTTTCCTCAAAGCCATAATGGTTCTTGCTGAAATTTTAAGAATTTCTTCATTGTGAAAAATCAGCTGCGCTCGATGCGGCTTGGTTTCCTCCTCCCAATGCTGCAGATCCTCCATTCGAAACTGATGCTTTCCCTGGTAGGTCGCCGCGAGGTCAGCAGCCAAGCTGCGCGCGGCTTCTCCAGGCGTGGCAATGGTCCACTCGATAATGTCTGCTATCTGTTCAGCTGGTGATCGCTGTGTAACGCCCTGGGCAGCGGCGCAGGCAAATTCGTTGTAGAGCTGAGCTCCCAGCTCCGGATCGTCCGCAGGATTTCCCGGGCACAGCCGCGGCTCCCAGGGAAGCACGTAGGTCGATTGACCGAAAACTTCTTGCCGGACGTAGTCCGAAGGTTTGGCTAAACGCTGCATGAGGTTTGCTCCCAGGCGAAAATCGCATGGTAGCGCAGCAGACTTTGGGCAGCTAAAAGCTGCTTCCAGAGCGGCCTTAGCCGCTCTGATAAACCGACGGCGAAGACGGCGGAAACAGCCGGACAGACGCCACCCGAGCCCACGAGGGGGGTGAGGAAAAATGGCCCCCAGGCCAAATTTTTCCGTTCTGCCCTGGTGCAGCCCGTTCAGGGCGAAACCAGGGTGCGAAGCATCCGGCCGCACCGCTTGCGTGCGCGTCAGGTGAAACCGGACCAACCTGGATTCGCGATGGAGCAGTCGAGAAAGGGACAACGGACCGCAACGAGACGTCGCGCAATGGCAGAATGCAGGTTGGTCCGGCTTTGCCGGGCGCGCACGCGGGTGAATTTTCGAGACAAGCCCGTTCAGGGCGCAGGTGAGGAAAGAGGGTGGAGGCTCGCGCAGCGAGTCGGAACCCTGAAAGCCTTACGGGGCGCTCCCCCGTAAGGTTTGGGCGTCCCGCAGGGCGCCCATGACAGACCGAAGGGATGGAGCGTTATTGATCTGTTTCAGCGGCGTATGACCTATTAGTCGTTCTATTGGCTTTTCTATTGCTGCGGTTATTGCTTGAGCAATAGAAGGGCCATAGGAAAAGTACAAAGGTGAAAAGGTACAAAAGAACAAAAATCCAAAAGCATTCGCGCTACGCGCTCACCAGCTCGACCCCCTAAAGGGGGACCCCCACTCACTGGGAAAGATCCAAAGCCGGTAATAACCTTGAGAGACAAGAGCACGAGCAATGATGGCTGACGCCAGTCTAAGGCCGCCCACTGGCGGCAATAATGATGGCTGCGCGACGCACTTGATGGCTCCCACTGGCGTGGGAGCCCCTACGATCGGCTTTTAAAAAAAGCGTCTCGCATGACTCC
>NZ_WIWC01000007.1 GCF_009600315.1 Pseudomonas helleri
TCCGTGGGCACGCCGTGACGGGCCATCCTTGGCCCAACACGGCTCTCCCGGCATCCATGCCGGTCGACCCACTGCGCGAAACCTCCTCTCGGCCTTCCGACGGGGCGGCAGATCAAGATCACAAGCCAGATCACAAGCCGATCACACGCAGATCGAAAACTCGCTTACGCGCTCACGGCTAAGCGTTATTCAGCCCGCGGGTCATCCGTAATGCCAATATGCTGCCACCGACGATAACCGCAGCGAGCAGGTACAGGGCCACATCGGTCGAGCCCGTAGTGTCTTTGACCCAACCCACCAGGTACGGGCTAAGGAAACCGGCCATCTGGCCCATGGAGTTGATCAACGCCAGGCCACCCGCGGCCGCTCCCGCACTGAGCATCGCCGTCGGCACGGGCCAGAACATTGGCAAACCGGTGAGGGCGCCCATCGTGGCAATGGTCAGGCCAAGAATCGCAATGGTCGGTTGCGCCGCAAAATTCACGGCAATCACCAGCCCAATTGCACCCATCAACATGGGCACTACCAAATGCCAGCGCCGCTCTTTACGCAAGTCTGCCGAGCGCCCCACCAGCAACATGAAGACCGCCGCCAGCAGGTAAGGAATCGCACTGATCCAACCAATCACCAGGGTGTCGCTGAAACCCAAGTTCTTGATGATGGAGGGCAACCAGAAGTTGATCGCGTAGACGCCGCTCTGGATGCAGAAGTAAATCAGGCCAAAGGCCCAGATCGCCGGGTTCTTGAACACGGCCAGCAGTGAATCGGTAGCCGTGGAGGGTTTGTTGGCCGCATCCAGGTCATGATCCGCTTGCAACACGGCACGTTCATGGGCACCCAGCCATTTGGCATTGGCAAAGCTGTCACTCAGCAGGAATATCGCCAGCCCGCCGAGGACTACGGTGGGAATGCCTTGCAGCAGAAACATCCACTGCCAGCCGGCGAGGCCGCCCTGGCCTGCGGCGAAGTGGCTGAGGATCCAGCCCGAGAATGGCCCGCCAATCAAGCCGGAAACCGGGATGGCGCACATGAACAACGCCATGATGCGACCGCGGCGAAAGGTCGGAAACCACTGCGAGAGGTACAACACGACGCCCGGAAAGAAACCCGCCTCAGCGGCGCCGGTGAAAAAGCGCAGGGTGTAAAAGCCGGTCGGTGTGGTCACGAACATCAGGCAGGTCGACAGCGCACCCCAACTGATCATCATCACGGCAATCCAGCGCCGTGGGCCAAATCGGGTCAGGGCCAGGTTGCTCGGCACGCCGCAGAGCACGTAGCCAATAAAGAAAATCCCGGCACCCAGGCCGTAAACGGTCTCGCTGAATTTCAGCGCATCGAGCATCTGCAGTTTGGCAAAGCCAACATTGACCCGGTCAAGGTAGTTAAACAGGTAGCAGATGAAGATAAAGGGAATCAAACGCAATGTAATGCGCTTGTAGATGGCGTTTTTATCGTCTTCGCTGATCAGCGAAGCGGTGGCGCTCTGTGACATTGCATGTCTCTCTTTATTATGTTTTTTCACGATCCGGGGTTAACGTTGATCGCGGCCTGAGTTTCGACCACCTTAACGCTGCTGTCTTTGTGCCTGCGCACAGGGAATTTCCATTTGCGCTGTGCCCAAGAACAAAAATTTCTCAAGGATTGTCGTCCCCATGTTTGAGTTGGATCATGATTTGGCGCAGGACATCGTCGATCGCGCGATGGCCATTTTGCCTTACAACGTAAACGTCATGGACAGCCAGGGGTTGATCCTGGGCAGTGGCGAACCCGAGCGTATCAATACCCGGCACGAAGGTGCGCAGTTGGTGCTGGCCAATGGACGAGTGGTGGAAATCGACGCGCAAACCGCCACCTGCCTGAAGGGGGTTCAACCCGGAATCAATTTGCCGCTGCTGCTGGATGAGCGGCTGGTCGGTGTGCTGGGACTGACCGGGGAACCCGAAAAGCTGCGCACCTACGCTCAGCTGGTGCGCATGACCGCCGAAATGCTGGTCGGCCAGCGTTATCAGCAGGCCGAACAGCAGTGGCGCCGCCAGCGTTGTGAAGACCTGGTGGCCTTGCTGCTGAGCGAAGGCGGCGATTCTCCGCGCCTGATCGATGAAGCCCAGCAATTGGGCTTGAAACCGCAGTTGTCGCGTATCCCTTATCTGTTCGAGCTGGGCAAAGGTCAAAGCGCCGAAGCCTTGAGTGTGTGGTTGCACTCGCGTTACCCGGACAGTTGGTGTGTGACCCCGGCAACCGGCTCGCTGTTGTGGTGCCGACCTGCCACGGTGGTGCTGGATGACCTGCGCCTGCTGGAAAGACTGGATGCTCAGGGCTGGAAGGTGTTGCGCATTGCGGCAGGCGGCCAGGCGGATGCCCTTAAAGGCTTGCGTCGTTGCTATCGCCGGGTCGCGGATTTGCTGGCGTATGGGCGCGACGTGCTGCCCCAGACCCGCGTGCTGGCGCTGGATCGCTACCGCTTGCCGGTAATGCTATGGCGCCACCGGCATGATGATGCCCTTGAAGAACTGCTGGGGCCGTTGCACAAAGTCGTGGCCAAGGACAGCAACGGTCAGTTGATTGCCACCCTGCGCAGTTGGTGTGAGCACGATGGACAGAGCCAGCTATGTGCGGACGCACTGGGCATTCACCGCAACAGCCTGCGTTACCGCATGGAACGCATCGCTGAATTGAGTTCAGTGGACCCGCTGAGCTTGAATGGCATGCTGGCGCTGTATTTGGGTGTGCAATTGTTGCCTTGTCAGAATGAACAACAATCACAGTGATTGCTTGTGCGCCTGACTGGCGTGTTTGTGGCCCATTGATGGCAGCATGGTTGGCATAAGACCTGGAGATGCGCCCCTATGAAAATCGTGATTGCCCCCGACTCGTTCAAAGACAGCCTGAGTGCCGAAAAAGTCGCCGATGCCATCGCCGCAGGCCTGGCCGATGCGCTGCCCCATGCGCAACTGGTGACCTGCCCGATGGCCGATGGCGGGGAAGGCACAGTGGAGGCCATCGTTGCCGCAGGCAATGGCCAGTTGCGCCGCAATCACGTGCAGGGCCCACTGGGCGAACCGGTCGAGGCTCACTGGGGCTGGTTGCCGGACAGCCATACGGCGATTATCGAAATGGCCGAAGCCAGCGGTTTGCAACGCGTGCCTGTGGCACAACGCGATGCGCGCATCAGCAGCACGTTTGGTACCGGCGAGCTGATCAAGGCAGCGCTGGATGCGGGCGCACAGCGCATTATTCTGGCCATCGGCGGCAGCGCCACCAATGACGCGGGCGCGGGCGCGTTGCAAGCACTGGGGCTGGGGCTGTTCGACGCTGAACAGCAGCTTTTGGCACCCGGCGGTCTGGCGCTTTCCCGATTGGCACGCATCGAATTATCAGGACTGGACCCGCGCTTGGCGGACGTTCGTTTTGAGATTGCTGCTGATGTTAACAACCCGCTGTGCGGCGAACACGGCGCTTCAGCCATCTTTGGCCCGCAAAAGGGCGCAACACCCGAGCACGTTCACTTGCTGGATCAGGCGCTGGGGCACTTTGCCGATCATTGCGCGGCTGTTTTACCCAAGGATGTGCGTGATGAGCCCGGTTCGGGCGCCGCGGGCGGACTGGGTTTTGCAGCCAAGGCGTTTTTTGGCGCACAGTTTCGCGCCGGGGTTGAAGTGGTGGCGGAATTGGTGGGGCTGGCAGAAGCTGTCAAGGGCGCCGATCTGGTGATTACCGGCGAAGGCCGTTTTGATGCGCAGACCTTGCGCGGCAAAACGCCTTTTGGCGTCGCGCGCATTGCTCAGGCTCAGGGTGTGCCGGTCGTGGTGCTGGCGGGGACGTTAGGCGAGGGCTATCAAACGCTGTATGAGCACGGCATCAACGCCGCGTTCGCCGTGACCAGCGGCCCCATGACCCTCGAACACGCCTGTGCCAACGCCGCGCAATTGCTCACCGACCGGGCGCGGGACATTGCTCGGCTGATGGCTATTCACACGTCTTGATTCGAGCGGGCCGCCGCTTTCGCGGCGGCTACAGCTTCAAAGCTCAATCGTGTAAGCTTTGCGGTTCTTCGCATTCGACCCTTAGCGAGCCCTATGCCGTCGCTCTTCAAACGTTCTTTGCTGCCTAAACTGCGCAGCTTTCCTATGTCCGCCGATGCCATCAGCATCTTGTCCAGTGCGGCGCAATTTCGTCAGTGCCTGCTGGATCACATTGCCAGTGCACGCCAGCGCATCACGCTGGTGGCTTTGTACTTGCAGCAGGACGAAGCCGGACAGGAAATCCTCGATGCCTTGCACGCCGCCAAAGCCGCTCGTCCAGAGCTGGAAATCGTGGTGGTGGTGGATTGGCTACGGGCCCAGCGCGGCTTGATCGGCGCCGGCAAACAGCCGGGCAATGCTGCCTGGTATCAGGCCCAGACCGCTGCCCACAGCAGCGAAGTGCCTGTTTATGGCGTGCCGGTGCAAACCCGCGAGCTGTTCGGCGTGCTGCACCTCAAAGGCTTTATTGTTGACGACAGTGTGATCTACAGCGGCGCGAGCCTGAACAACGTGTACTTGCACAAGTTCGACAAGTACCGCTTCGACCGTTATCACGTGCTGCGCAACAAACCGCTGGCGGATGCCATGCAGCGCTTTGTGGTTGAGGATTTAATCACCACCAAGGCGGTGCATCGTCTGGATGTGCCTCAATTGCCGTCTACCCGCAGCCTGCGCAGTGCCATTGGCGATTTGCGCAGCAGCTTGAAAAAAGCCGCTTACGACACCCGCGAAGCGACAACCGGCTATTTTGGCCTGTCGGTAAGTCCGCTGCTGGGTGTGGGCAAAAACAACCCGCTGAGCCGGGTGATTTGCGAGCTGATTGCCAGCAGCCAACAGCAATTGACCATTTGCACGCCGTATTTCAACTTGCCGCTGCCCGTGACCCGTGAAATCAATCGGGCGCTGGAGCGTGGCGTGAAGATTGATATTGTGGTCGGCGACAAGACGGCTAACGACTTTTACATACCGCCCAGCGAACCGTTCAAGGTGATCGCGGCGTTACCGTACCTGTATGAGTTGAGTTTGCGCCGGTTTGCCAAAAAGCATCAGCGCATGATCGACAGCGGCTTGTTGAACCTGCATCTGTGGCGCGATGGCGATAACACCTATCACCTTAAAGGCATGTGGGTGGATGACCGTTACACCTTGCTCACGGGCAACAACCTCAACCCGCGAGCGTTCCGTCTGGACCTGGAGAACGGGTTACTGATTGATGATCCGCGGCGCGAATGGCTGGAGCCACGACGCCAGGAACTGGCATCGATTTTCGCCCACACCCGGCGCATCGAGAGTTACAAGATTCTGGAAACGCTTGAGGAATACCCGGCAGCAGTGGCCAAGTTCTTGCGCCGAGTGAGTCGGGTCAGAATTGAACGGTTGTTGTACCGGATTTTGTGAGTCACCGGCTTGCCTGTTTGGCAGGCAAGCCGAACCTTAGCGAAATTGCGCATACGGTATTAACGGCTGTACGGGTAGTGGCAAGTTGCCTTGCCACGGGTCGAAGGTGTACCTCAGATACAGCATCGCCCGACTGGGTGCGTAATCTTCACTGTGCTGATAGAGCACACCGCCCCCCAGCACCAGATGGTCTGACAACCTGCGCTCGACCAGCCCTTGCAGCTGAATGCCGATCCCGTTGTTGTTGTCTGCCTGGGTCTTGCCCAGATCGCCCACCACCTCAAAGCCCGCCTGATCGACTGCATTCAGCAATTTGTCGTTAAGCCCGCTCAGGGGATAGAGATCATTGCCCCGGCTTTTCGCGTAGGACCAGCCCACGCTGCTTTCCAGTGATACCGACCAGTTGGCGGTGCGAAAGGCATACGTCAGCGGTACACCGATCGAGTAATAGTGCTGCGGGCTGTAATAACCGCCCTGACCCAAGGTGTACTCACTGAGGTCCTTGTCGTAGCCCCAATACATCAAGGTCAACCCGGTGCGCAGGCGCTCATCGGCCCGCTCGACCAAGCGGTAGTAGTACCCGGCCATCGCCGTGGTTTTGTGGTTGTCCTGTACGTTTTTACCCTTCAACCAGTGTTGCCCCAGACTGGCCCAGACGCCGTCAACGCCGCCTTCGTCATGGCTCAGGTCCAGGGTTAGACCGTTCGCGGTCACACCGCCCCAGGTCACTCCAGTCGCGGGATCCGTAGCCCCTGCATACGACACAATAGAATTACTCAACGGCCGCCGTGAGCCGGTCAGGGTCCACCCAACCGAACCCAGTTTGCTGCTGTATGCCACGCCACCCAGCCAGTTAGGCACTTTGAAGGTGTCGGGCGTACGGCCGATATCGACGTTCCAGCTCTGGTTTTTCCAGCCAGCAGCCATTAGCGTGCCATCTGCGGTTTGAGAGCGATCATCACAGCCTGAATAAATCGGCCCCTGCGTGCCCTTGCGTCTGACGCCCACTGCACAGGTGCCATAGCCCTCGCGAACACGGCCGTCTGAATCGGTATCAAAACGCCCCGCGTCCATATTGATGTGTTCGGCCCGAACAAATCCGACGCCATCAGCCATTGGCAGGTCAGCTTGCAGGATAGTGGTTTGGGTGTCGGTGTCCGAGGTGCCTGCAGACGCATCGTCGGCGCGCCAGCCGTAATCGGTATACAGGTGCACGGTGGGCGTCTGCCGCTGGTACAGCGCGTCAACGTCACTGCGCAGGCTGCGTTCCAGCCATTGATCGCTGTCCTTGGCGCGACTGGCCCGTGTCAGGGCACGGTTGTCTCGTGGGTTGGCGTGCTCTTCGCTCAACAACCCGGCGCTGGCCATGCTTTTGGCGTAGTAATCCAACGCCAGCTGCGGCTGGATGGCAGAGAGCAGTCTTGCCGCGTCGCGGTAAATCAGCGGGTCGCTCTGCGGCGTTTTGAGCAGGTGCGCATACAGGGCGCGGGCTTTGTCAGGCTCACCCACGTCGGCCCAGGCATTGGCGAGGCGGCGTAGCTGCCAGGGCGCAAGCTCAACGCCAGACGCTGTGTTGAACTGCTCCAGTTGCTGTCGGGCAGGTTTCAATTGCTGATCAGCGATCAGCGTTTCGATAACCCCAAGCCGTGCTCCGGTGTTTTCAGGGTCTTGTTTGAGCACTTGGCGATAGAGCGCTTGGGCCTTCGCATAATCCCCGCGCTCTTGAGCCCAGTCTGCCACCGTTATCAAGTCGTCGCGGGTCGGGTTTTGCATCAGCAAGGCAATGGCCTGAGGCTCTTGCCCCGCCTTGCGCAGGCTGTGCGCTCGGGCGACAAGAAGAGTGCGCTGCAAGCGGCTGTGCAGTTCACCCATGGAAGGGCTCCACTGCACTTCAGGCACTTGCTCAAGGGTGCGCAAAGCACTGGCGTCACGGTCGCTGCTCGACAGGTAGAGTGCGTACGCATACGCGGCTTCGGGGTTGTTGCTCTGCTGCTGCATCAGCTGTTTGAACGCCTCATCCGCCGCGCCCGGTTGATTGTTTTGCTGAAAAGCTTTGGCCAGATGATAGGTGGCCCATGGGTCATTCGGAGTCAGCGTGCGAATTTTTTCGCGCAGGGCTACAACGTGCGGCCAGTCGTGTCGAGCGGTGGCGGCCTCGGCTTGTTGATTGAGTTCATCCCGTTGCAAAGCGAGGTGCTGCCAATCAACTTTTTTATTGCGAGCGGGCTGTTTGCTGTTGAGTGGTGCTTTGCGGGGCTGGCGCGCAACCGTGCGCAGCTGCGTTCGGCTGTTTTGCTTAGCCTGCGGCTTGCCTTGATTGACGGATGACGGCTGGGCTGGCAGAGGGTTATCACCGTCATTGCTCTGGGGCGCAGCCGGGGCCTGTGCCTGCTGCAGGTCTGTCGGGCCGGGCGGGTCTTGTAACTGAATCAGGGCTTGCGCCTCACGCCACGTATCGGAATCGGGTGCCACGGCGTGTAACTGAGCAAGACGCTGCTTGGCCAGTTCGCGGTTGTCCTCGCGCAAAGCCTGACGAATCAAGGCCAACAGGGTGCGCGGGTCATTGGGCGCAATCAGCTGCAAACGCGCCAGTGAGTCGCGCACCAGATCATCACGGTGCAGGGCTTCCCCCATACGCACCTGTTCGAGCAGCCACTGCTGCTGATCCACCACATCGGCCGGTTGTGCCAGAGCGGTCATCGACCACCCACTGAGTAGCAATACCCACGTGTTCAGTTTTGGCATGTGTGCGTCCATGCAGGCAGAAGCTGTCCATTTTTGTCAAAGCGATAGCGCTGTTCGGTCCAGCCCAGACCAAACAGCATCAGTGAGCGACTGTAGTAAGCATCTTCTGCGGGGGGGTGGTCATGTACCCGCGCACGTTGTACTGCGAACGCGGGTGAATCGGTGCTGGCAAGCAAGGGCAGCATCGCCGCCGAAAAGCCCACGGAGCCTTGGCCTGAGTAAGTGCCGGTCAGCGCGTTGACGCTTTCTGGGGGATAGCCGAGTTTCTCCGTGAGTTTGACCATCGGGGTAAAGTGCTGTTGCAAGGTATGACGGTTAGGAGCGTCCTCAGCCAGCGTTCCCACCCACAAGTACACGCGAATGGCATCGTAGTCTCCCGCACTGTTTTCTACGGGGTCTGGTGCCCAACCACCTGCGGTTCGCCATAACAACCAGTCCGGTGCGAAGCCTTTGGGCGAACCCTCAATCAGCAGGCGCTGCTGGTTAGCCGCCAGTTCTGCCCAGATGCTGGCTTTCTGGGCAAAAAGAGCAAGCATGGCTGGCGGCAAATAGCTGGGGTTAAACCGCCAGCCTTCCGGGGGTTCAAAGCCGAAGTTGCCCGGCAACAGCATTAAGCCCAGACCGGGCAACGTGCGCAGGCTTTGCGCGGCACTGCGCCACAGCAGGTTGTTTCCCTGCGCGGCATACTCGGGTACGTCCCACAGCCTGCCGGCTTCAAGCAGGCTATAGGCGAGCCACAGGTCTGCATCACTGGCGTTGTTTTTATCCAGGACTTGCCATTTTCCCGACGCCGATCGGCCCCATTGCCACGCCGGCAGGTGGGCGTCCAGACTTCCTTCGGCCAGATTGTTGCGCGTCCACTCAAGAATCCTGGCGAAACTTGCACGATCATTAGCGACCAAGGCAAAAAACAGGCTGTAACTTTGCCCTTCGGAGGTGCTAATCATCTGTTCCGTCGAGCGGTCGATGATGCGTCCGTCGGCACTCATCATGGCGTGTTTGTAATGGTCCCATGCAGGCCAGGAGCACTCGGCAGCACTTATGCCCCGAGACCCCAGACCAACTATCAAGAAAAGGGCGAGCGCGCCAAAGGTTCGCATGGCTTCATTCATCCTGTTGCTGACGACGATCAGTCGCCCAACGCTGGGCCCGCCACGCCAAAAACGTGGCGAGCAGTACGCTGATCACCGCAAAAAGGGCCAGCAGCACCGGGTGCCCGGACAGGTGATACCACAACAGCCAATACCAGGGCAGGTTGCCCACGTAATAGGTGTCACCCACCCGCTGGCTGTAAACCCCGCTGCTACGGATCACGGCCGCCGAGCCGGTTATCGCGTCGAGTTGGGCGCTGTCGCTCAGCGCTTCGCGCAGCAGCCTGAAGTCTGCGTCGTTGTTGCCCGACAGCACGACGATGCTGCGCTGAGGGTGGAAAGGCGACTGCAAACCCTCAATGGCCGCAATCGGTTGATCTGCGGACACTTCAACGCGGTGGGCGGCATTGATACGCTGATCAGCAAGCCTGTCGCGACGGGTGTCGGTTGCCGTGGTCATAGGGGTAAAGGGCTGCAACAACCTGTCGCGCTGACGTTGCAGCAGCACACTGATATCCGGGTTGTCCTGCATGTCTGGCGCCAGTGGCCCCAGCAACAACAGGTCGGCGTCTTCGTGAGCAACGGATTGCCAGTCATCGCTCAACCTCAAACCCAATGCCGGATACCCCGTGCGGCCAGCAATACCGGCGATAGCTTGCAGCAGCGTACTGATGTGCACGGGCGAGGCGAGGCTGGGGACTACCGCAATTGTTTCGGATAAATCAGCCATGCGACTGAACGGAAAACCACTGCGTGCAAAAGCTTTGAGGTTGGGCATGCCGATGTAGTGGTAATAGCCGGACAGATCGAGAGTCGAGTTCTCATCGACAATGGCTTCGTTCTTGATCGGCAGCATCGTCTGGCAACGATCACGCTGGGCGCTGCCGACGACGTTGGCGAAATTGAAGTCGAACGCCAGGCGATTGCGGTCCGCCATTGTCGTTAACGGCAGGATCAATGTGGCCACATGATTGATGCTGTCAGCCGTCAGCACCGTCGACAGTTCTTGCAGACTGCTGCGGTTCGGCTTGAGCAAGGGCAGGCTGCTGATGAAGCTGTTGTTAAGGCTGATGTTGAGTTGCGATTGCTCGTTAGTCGAAGGTGCCGAATAGCGATAGAGCAAGCGCAGAGGAATGCCCTGTTTGCGCCAGATGAACAAGTCCGGGGGCAGGTTGAAGTCGAGCATGACCGGCGGTGGTTGCAGTCCGCTGACCTGCAATTGCTGCGGGTAGGCCATCAGTTGAGCAAAGCGCACCGGTCCGTCGGTGGGCAGCCAGGCGGGCGCATCATAGGGTTTGCGCGGTTGCAATGGTTCAACCCCATTGACCGTCACCCGAGGGCCACGCATCAACTGAGCACCGAACGCCAGTGCGCTGGCCGCAGTGGCCAGGTCTTGATCGTTGCGACCCATCACCAGCAGTACCTTGCTGTAAGGGGCTTGCGGGTGATCAATCAGCTCGACCACAGGCGCCTCAACCAACGGAAAGGCTTCTAGATCGTTCATAAAGGCGGGTCGGTGGTCGTTGGTGGCGAACACCACCGAGGGCAGGGTCGGCGAACTATTTTGTACGCTCGGCAGGGTATCGAACAGCACCGGAAAGCGGGTGCCGCGCCAGTTGGCACGGGCACCAAAATAGGAAGCGAGTATCGCCGCCGCTTTTTGTTCGCCCACCGAGGGATTGGCGGCAAAAACAAAGGGCACGGTCAGCCTGTCAGTACTGCGGGGGTCGAAGAACGGTAACGGGAAATACGCCAGATCGTTACTCAGGCTCAGTGCTTGCTCTTGCAGATTAATGCGGCTGTCTCGGCTGATATTGACCCACAGGGTGTTATTGGCTGGGTCTTCGCAAATGTCGGTGTAATGGCCGATAAACTCCAGACGGACCCGGTTGAAGTCAGCGATCAATCGCGGATCCAGTGCGACGGTTTGCTCCGTGTTGCGCCCCAGTTGGTCTTTTTCGATGGGCAACACCTGCATTAATACGTCGTTGAGGTACACCCGAATCTGTGACATCACCGGGATCAACGACGGCGAGGGGGTGTACTGCAATTGCAGGCTGGCATCACGGGCGATACGGTCGCGACGCAACGTGAACTCGATCTGTTCGGTGTTGTGGATGCCCACCAGCAAAGAGTCCGACTCGCGGCCCAGTTGCTTGAACGTGCGCTGCACCGGCCAACCCGGCAACGCCTGTGCATCGCCCTCCACGGGTGACTCAGGCAGCGGCGCAGACATCAACGCAGAGGCAAAGGACATCAGCATGAGGCCGGCCAACAGGTTTTTTCGGGGGGATTTACTCATGATCTGCTCGCTGTCCGTGTGAGGGGAGGCAAGGGCATGCGCGGTAAATAGCTGCCCAGCCACTGAAAAACACGCCATAAAGGCCGCACCGTTGCATGCACCCCTGCAGGCAAATAGCGGTAAAGGCGGCGATAGCCGTCAACGCCCAGTGTCAGAATCTGGCGCAAGCTCTTGATCGGTTTATCGGCCTGAAAACCGCTGTTGTGGTCCAGCCAGGCATCGGCGCGTCCAAACGTGCACTGAACAAATTCGATCCTCTGCGCATGGCTCATGTGCGTCAGGCTCAAGCCTGCAAACAGGTCATTGCAGCGCGTCACGCTGGCGCTGAAAACAAACTCGCGGTGGCCTCGCATGAGCATCAGCGAGATTTGAGTTCCTATGGGCAATTGCAAGGGCTGGCTGAGTTGCAGGCCGACACCGCCCAGTGAGTAGTCCATCAGTTCACACGGGTAGCAGTGACCGTTAGCCAGCTTTATGGCACCCGGCAAGCGGGTTTGTACGCGGTGGTTATGGCGTAATTGTCGTGATTCAGCGGCAACCGCCACAGCGACGCCGATGATCAGCAGGTTGTAAATCACCCAGACCACACTGACCACAACGGTCAGGATTTCATTCTCCGGCCCGGTCAATAGACGCCATGCGGCAAAGCCCAGACCCAGCACGTTAAGTGCAGAGAGCAGCAGATAGGGTCTGGCGGTCTTCCAGTCGAAGTGCTCTTGTTCTATCCGCCCGCCCTTGACGGTCACGTTGAAGGTGCCGCGCGAGGGGCTGAACAGGGCCACGGTGGTGGGGCGCGCAATGTGCCAGGCCACTACGGTTTCGTAGATTTCACCCCACAAGGTTTGGCGGTAGGGGCTTTGCAGCCGATAGTTGGCGAGGATGGCGTGAATCATGTGCGGCAGTACGTAGAGCACAATCATGAGCGCCGGGGCATAAATGATGTAGGCATGCAACAGCAGAAAAGCCAGTGGCGCCGTTAGAAACACAATACGGGGCAAGCCCAGCAGGAAGTGAAGCATGGCGTTGGCGTAACAAATCCGCTGGAAGACCGTCAGGCCTTTGCCGAACAAGGGGTTATCGGTGCGAAAGATCTGCACCATGCCGCGCGCCCACCGCATCCGCTGAGCGATATGGGCGGACAGGCTCTCAGTGGCTAAGCCTGCCGCCTGCGGGATACGCAAGTAGGCCGAGTTCCATCCTTTGCGGTGCAACCGCAGTGCGGTGTGAGCGTCCTCGGTGACGGTTTCGACTGCAAAGCCGCCAATCGACTCCAGCGCCGAGCGCCGCAGGATCGCGCAAGAGCCACAGAAAAAGGCGGCATTCCACACATCATTGCCGTCCTGAACCAGCCCATAGAACAACTCACCTTCATTGGGCTGTTTGCCAAAGGTGCCGAGATTACGCTCCAGCGGGTCAGGGGACAGGAAGTGATGGGGCGTTTGTACCAGCGCCAGTTTGGGATCGCGCAAAAACCAGCCTGTGGTGACTTGCAGAAAAGAACGGGCCGGAATGTGGTCACAGTCGAAAATCGCCACCAGCTCGCCCTTTATCAGCGTCAAGGCATGGTTCAGGTTGCCAGCCTTGGCGTGACGGTTATCTGCGCGGGTGATGTAGTGGATGCCTGCGTCCTGAGCAAACGCTTTGAAATCGGCGCGCCTGCCGTCATCGAGCAAATGAATGCGCAGCTTGTCTTTCGGCCAGTCGATGCCAATGGCTGCGTAGACCGTGGCGCGCACGACAGACAACGACTCGTTGTAGGTCGGAATCAACAGGTCGACGCTCGGCCACTGTCGGGTGTCAGCGGGCAACGCCGCGGGCTTGCGTTTAAGCGGCCATGAGGTTTGCAGGTAGCCGAGCATCAGCACCAGCCAGGCATAGGTTTCAGCCATCAGCAAGGTAAGGCCGCAAACCAGATCCAGAGTGTTGTTCCAGTTCAAAGTCGAGGTGTAGCGCCACCATAGATACCGGCATGACACGATCACCGACAATGAAATCAGCAACAGTGTCGGGAAATGCCCCGGTAAACGCCGAATCAGCAGAGCAATGCCCCAGAGCAGGATCACAAAGACCGACTGCGCGACATAGTCGAAGGGCTCGGTCATGCACACGAGCATGAGCACCGTGGCCAGCACACCGATGACTACGTACAGCAGGTTGCGCACCGGCTTGCGCAAGCCGTCCCACCACCGCGAACTGTTGTTGACCTGCGGGGCAATGGCCACGGGCAGGCGATCAAAGGTTGTGCCGAGCTTTTCGCAGAGTGCGTGCACTCGGGCCCGCACGTTCTGCAGGTGCTCCCTTATCCATGACCGACGACCGCGCTCTGGCGCTTCGACACGCACCAGCAGTAGCCACACGGTCTGGATGAGGTAGCGCAACGGGTCGCCGAAGCTTGCCGGTTTGTCCGCCAGATGAGGATAAAGACGGCGTCGCTGTGCCCGCACGGTCTGCCAGCAGGGCGACTCAAAACGCAGGAATAGCCAGCCCAGCGCCTGCATCGAGGCCAGAAAGAAGGCGGTGATGCGGGTACAGTTCTGCTCCTCACGCAGTTTTTTATAGGGGAAGCATTGCTCAATCATGCCGCCCCCTGAGCACGCAACACACACCAACTGGCCAGACTGAGAATGTCCTGAGCAATCAGACTGTTCGGCGCGTATCGGCCTGCCGGCTCGCGCCGAGCCAGCGCTTCAGTCATGGCCTCGTCAGCGTGCATCGTGAGTGCCAGCAAGGATTGGGGGTGGTCATGCTGCCAAAGCAGCAGCAGGTCACGCTGCAATTGGCTGGCGGGATCAAAACGGTTAACCAGCAGTAACGGCATGTTATTGACCCGTGACTGCAACAGTACGTGGCAAGCGGCGTCGGCATTGACCAGGGTCATCGGCATGTCGCACAGCGGGCTCGTGGCATGCCCCGGCAGCCGTTGTGGCAGATCAAACAGCAGCCAGTCGAACGCGTCGGCCAAGGCGGCCTGACGTGAGCGCCACAGTTGCGGGTGAGCAACCAGCTGCGTTTCGAGCTGTTCGCACTCGGCGGCGTTCAACTGGCCATAGGGCAGCACGCACAAACCGGTCTCAACACGCCAGGCCTGCTCATGCCAGCGCTGCTGGTCCAGCGTGGCACGTGCCCATCCCGAAGCTGGCATCAGCGGCAGCCCCATGTGCAAACCGAGGGTGTTTTCCGGGCACATGTCGATCAACAACACTTTTTGTCCGAGCTGGTGCAGGGCGTACCCCAAGGCCGCCACGATGGAGCTGCTGCCCACGCCGCCACGCACGCCGCGTACGCTCAGGCTGATCATGCTTCAGGCTCCTTGTGCCGGGGCTCTTGACGATGCTGTTGTACATGGGCGAGCAACGGCCAGCGCGCCAGTGCTTGCGTCAGTTCAATCTGGGACGTGACCTCGACATACTGAAGGGTCGGCAGATCGACCAGAGTTTTAAGCCGGGCGATGTCATCTACCCGCGCACTGCGATCAAGAATATCTGCTTCTATCCGGGCGTTTTTTGGAGGAAGGGAGGCCATCAAGGATGCTCCTTTGTGTGCACTGAAGGCGTGTTGACCTCATCGCGCTCAGTGCTCTGCACGCTATTTGGCGTCTGAGAAGCAGAGCCCATGTAGGTTCGTTGCAGGACGTCCGGGGTTTCCACGGGGGTCAGCACATGACCGAGACTGAACCAGACAAATCCCAACAGGGTCAGCGTGGTCATGCGCAACCATGGGTTGAGGACCCAGTAGCCCACAATCAACAGCAACAACAACGCGCACACATGCCAGTCGATCACAGCTGCCAGCTCGTCTATCAGGTTTTTCAAAGACACACCTTGCGCTGGCGCTATTACATCGTGCAATGGCCCGAATCCAGCGTCTTGATACAGCAAGGTGACAGCTACCAGCAGGGCAACCAGCGAACGGATACGACGCCACAACGCAGAGCTGACTGGTATCAGCAGGGCCAGAGCGAAAATCAGGTTAGGCAATACCTGAAGATGCAGGTGCCCGCTCCAGGCCAATACAAATTTGCTCAGAAAATACAGGTTCCAGATGCCCAGCCCGTTCAAGGGGCAGGCTGACGGTTGAGCCACCAGGACGCTCTTAGATCGACTCATCAGTTGCCCTCGACGAAGCACTGACCGGAGCCCGGCGCCGTACGCCACAGGGTTTCAGGTAGCGCGGGGGCAAACGGCGTTCCCATTGACCCTTGGCATACCGCCCGAGCCGCTGTACCAGTAGCGTTCCTGTCACGCTGATCAGACAAGTCAGGGTGATGAGATCAATAAGGTCAAGAAACGTCATGATGCGGCTCGGCTATAGGTAACGTCATGGGCTGGGGGGCTAGCGGCGGCCGATTGCCAGCGGGTCTGAGAGGGATCGTAGTGTCGCTGAGCGCATGGCTGGCGTACTGGGGAAGTGCCGTGGCCTGTATCAATGCCTCCTCGGGCAACGCCTGCGGGCCGTCCAGACGCTGCAACCCGCTGAACATGTCCCGCCAGGGCAGCCGAAAAATATTGGCCAGTGCCGGCTGGAGCCCGTCATCGCGGCAGGCAAACAGAAACACAAACAGGTGCCCGCCAAACAAGCAGGCGAAATCTCCGTAACGGCGAAGCTGCATCTGGCTCAGGATCAGTTCATCGGAAAGTCCGGGCACCGGTTCGAACCTGATCAGTTGATGAGTGACATCGCTCGATTGGCTGTAAACCTGACGCACAGTGGTCACGAATTGATGCGCACTGACCAGCCCGCGGACGTGAGGTGGGCGCTGGCGCTCAAGCAACGATGCAAGGTCGGGATGGCGGGTGAATTGCCAGCGCTGCCCCTGAACGCTCTCAAGCATGTTGAGAAAACGCGAGAGCGGCGTGCCATAAGGCACCACAAGGTTCGCGCCACTGACCAGCAGCAACTCATCGTCTCGATAACGTACGGCAGGCTCCATTTCACGCACCACGATCTTGAGTGCAGGACCGCAATGCTCGCGCACGTCGAGCAGGTGTTGAGCCAGTTCGACCAGAGGCAGGTTGTTGTCCATCGCGACAATAACGGTCGCCGCTTGTGCGTTTGTGGCGGCCTCACACAGGGATGCAAGGTTCGGGAAAAGACGCCAGTGCCTGGAAGGTGCCGGTGTATCTTCCAGAACGGCACGGTCGGCCAGATAGACGTATTGATCGTCTGCTACAGGTGTTCGGGCATCGAGCGAGGCTTCCGGGATCAGTGTCAGGACGTTATCTTTGTCCGCGAGTTTGAACTCCTGGCCTGCGCTGACGCCTCTGTCGTTGTGCCAGAAAAACAGCCGATAACAGATGTCGTCCTTATGGCGGGACAGGTGACTCAACCCCGAAAGCGTTTCATCAAGAGGCAACAGGCGCTCGTGCAACAAGAGCGATTCGCCATGGCTGATAATGAGCAACGTGGCGTTGTGTACTCGCAACCATTGGCGCAACCCTTCACACCAGCGTGCAAAATCCTTAGCCGTCTCTAACTTAGCCCAACCCTGTGTTGGAGCCAGCAGCAGTATCTGACTGGCGTTTTTCACCCGCGCACGGCCCAGATCTCGGGTCAAATCAGCCAGACCTCGTGAAACCTGGGGGGCAGCCATCTCAAACAGGCGCAATGTATGAGGGCCACGCTGAGGGTCCATCGTACTGATGATGCTCTCTACAGGGTCGACGCAGCTGATAAGGGAGGCGGACACATCCTCAGGCATTGCCTGCAAAAATTGCTGAGCCAGATGCCTGGCATCCGTCAGTTGATCGGCTGTGACCCAATACAGGCCGCCTGCGCGTAGTTCTGTGTATTGATCCAGCATTGCGTGGATAGCCAAGTTGATCGGCACCAAGCGCTATCCTCCCTGAGTGAGCGGCAGGTATTCCTCTTGCGAAGCAGGGAACTGGTTTTTACGCTGAAGGACAGCCGCAGATTTGACCCCAGCCATAAGCCATTTAGGCTAGACGACCAAGTTTTGCTACAGCAGCCCTCTCTCTGGGGAACGAGAATAGTCCAAGGTTTGAAAAACGCTCGTAAACCCGGAACAGGCTTTGGTGGCCTGTTATCGCGCTGCCAGCGCAGAGCGCGTAGAGCGTTTTTTGCTTGATGTTTGACGAGGGGCTGAAGGTGAATGTTCACCCGTAACTGTCGAGGTGGTCAGTTGCGTGCTATTGCTTAGGGAGGTTTTATTGCGACACAACCTTGCCACGGTCTCATCACACGAGCCTTTGGCGATCACCGAAATTTCCACGAGGTGCCGATATGCCTGTCAAACATGATTTGCTCAAAGACCTGAGTGTGACCCCGGAGTTGGCCAGCAAGCTGCGTAACGAAAATCCTCATCTGGATAGATTGTTTGCAGAATACAAGGACAAGGATGAGCAGATTGTTGCGGCTGAAAAAGACAATGCGCTGGGAATATCGGATACGGCGTTACTCAAACTCAAGGAGCAAAGGCTTTTGATCAAAGACAAGATTGCCAGCTATTTTTCAGAATCAAATGCCAGCAAGGTCTAGGAAGTCGATATGTCCAATGTCATCAAGATTGTCGCCACGCTGCGCGCCAAACCCGGCCATCGAGCCGAGGTAGAACAGGCGTTGCGCGCCTGTGTAAAAGGATCACGGGCTGAGGCAGGCTGCATCGCCTACGCCCTGCATGTCGATATTGACGACCCCGACCGCTTTGTCTTTATCGAAGCGTGGGCGAACAGGGAGGCCATAGAGCAGCATAAAACCACGACGCATTACGAAACGATGGCTGGAGCGGTCAAGGATCTGCTTGAGCATCGCGAGGTGCTGTTACTGGAAGAGCTGGAGGGTTAGGTTCGTTCTGCCCGCTCGCCCAACGGCGGCCCTCGAAGGGTCGCCGTTTTTACGGGTGGCTTAAAAATGTGCAGCCTCAAGCTCGAACAGCGACTCACTGCCCGCACGTATGGATTGTTCAAGGCTCAGTGTACGTGGCAACAGGCGGCGAAAGTAAAACGAGGCAGTAGCCAGTTTTGCGTTGTAAAAGTCGCTGTCTGCCGGCAGTGCGTTTTGCGCCACCGCAGCCATGCGCGCCCATAACCACGCGTAGGCCACGTACCCGAACAGGTGCAGATACTCAACCGCTGCGGCGCCCACTTCATTGGGATTGATCCCGGCTTGCGCTGTCAGCCATTGGCTGACGTCTTCCAGACGTTGCACGGCGTCCAACAGTTCGCTGGCGTAAGGGGTGTCGGGTTGGCTGGCGAAGGTGCGGATCTGAGCCGTAAACAGCTCCAGGGCCACGCCATTGTTGGCGATAACTTTGCGTCCCAGCAGGTCCAGTGCCTGAATGCCGTTGGTGCCCTCATAGATTTGCGCAATGCGCACATCGCGCACCAACTGTTCCTGTCCCCATTCACGAATGTAGCCGTGGCCGCCGAACACTTGCTGACCCAGCACGCAACTGTCGAAACCTGTATCCGTGAAAAACGCCTTGGCCACCGGCGTCAGCAACGAGACCAGCGCACCGGCCTGCGCTTGCTCTTGCGGGTCGGCACTGAACTTGCTCAGATCCAGTTGCTGGCCGACATAACTGGCGAACGCCCGGCCACCTTCGGTCATGGCTTTCATGCTCAGCAACATGCGCCGCACATCAGCGTGGACAATAATCGGGTCAGCTATTTTGGCTGGCGCAATGGCCCCCGTGGCGGCACGGCCCTGGAGGCGCTCGCAGGCGTAGGCCGCTGCGTTTTGATAAGACATTTGCGCGCAACCAATGCCTTGAATGCCGATGGACAACCGCTCGTAATTCATCATGGTAAACATTGCCGCCAAGCCTTTATTGGCTTCGCCCACCAGCCAGCCGCGCGCATTGTCAAAGTTGATCACGCACGTTGCCGATGCCTTGATGCCCATCTTGTGTTCAATGGAACCGCAGCTCACAGCATTGGCTGCACCCAAAGAGCCATCGGCATTGACCAGCACCTTGGGCACCAAAAACAACGAAATACCCCGAGGCCCCGCTGGCGCATCCGGCAATTTTGCCAGCACCAGATGGATGATGTTTTCAGTAAGGTCCTGATCACCGCCAGTGATGAACATTTTGCTGCCGCTGAGGTTGAAACTGCCATCCTCCCGGGGTTCTGCGCGGGTGCGAAGGATGCCTAAATCAGTACCGGCATGAGCTTCAGTCAGGCACATGGAACCCGCCCAGCGGCCTTCATACAGCGGCGGCAGATAGGTGCTTTTGAGGTCGTCGCTGGCGTGTGCATCTATCGCCAGGCACGCGCCGCTGGTGAGTGCCGAGTACAGGGCAAAGCTTGAGTTGGCGGCGTAGAGCATTTCTTCGAACTGCACGGCGAGCATTTTGGGCATGCCCAGGCCACCAAACGCTGGATTGCCCGAAAGGCCGACCCAGCCGCCTTCTATATAGGTCGCGTAGGCCGACTTGAAACCGCTTGGGGTACTGACCTCACCGGCGAGCCATTGCGCACCTTCTTCGTCACCGCTGCGATTGAGCGGGGCAATGAGCTGAGCGGTGACTTTCGCGGCTTCTTCAAGAATCGCGTCGGCGGTGTCGGCGTCAACGTGATCAGCCAGAGCCGGGAGCCGGGCCCATAACGCGGGTGCGTCGAAAACTTCGTGCAAAACAAAGCGCATGTCGCGCAGGGGAGCCGTGAATGTTGGCATTTCAAACCCTTATTGTTATGAATGGCGGCTTAAACGCGTTTCTATAGCGCTTTGGCCATATCCCGCAGCACGAATTTCTGGATCTTGCCGGTCGATGTTTTGGGCAATAACGTGAACACCACAGTGCGCGGCACTTTGAACCCGGCCAGATGCTCGCGGCAAAACGCGATGATTTCGCTCTCACGCACGTGCTGGTGATCGGCCTTGAGGGTAATGAATGCGCAGGGTGTCTCGCCCCATCGCTCATCCGGACGGGCAACAACTGCGGCTTCCATCACCCCTGAATGGCGATACAACACGCCTTCGACTTCAATCGTGGAGATGTTCTCACCACCGGAAATGATGATGTCCTTGAGTCGATCGCGGATTTCGATATAACCATCCGGGTGGCACACGGCCAGATCCCCGGTATGAAACCAGCCGCCTTCAAAAGCCTCGGCCGTGGCGCTTGGGTTTTTCAGGTAGCCCTTCATCACGGTGTTGCCGCGCATGAAGATCTCACCCATGGTTTGACCATCCCGAGGTGTCGGCACCAGGGTTTTCGGATCGGCCACCATCACACCTTCCAGCGTGGGGTAACGCACACCTTGGCGCGATTTGATTTCAGCGCGCTCAACCAGTGACTGCTGGTCCCATTTGTCATGCCAGGCGCAAATGGTCACCGGGCCATAGACTTCGGTAAGGCCATAGACGTGGGTTACGTTAATGCCCATTTCTTCCACCGCGCCAATGACTTTGGCAGGTGGCGCAGCCCCTGCGACCATTGCCTTGACCGGGTGATCAATGGCGGCTTTGGCCGACTCAGGCATATTGACCAACGCATTAAGGATTATCGGAGCTCCACACAAATGGGTGACCTGATGCTCACGGATAAGCGTGAGGATTTTTTGCGGATCTACCCGACGCAAAAAGACGTGTACACCTGCCAGCGCGGTAATGATCCACGGGTAGCACCAGCCATTGCAGTGGAACATCGGCAACGTCCACAGGTACACCGGATGGTTGCCGATGGCCCAGACCATCTGGTTGCCCAGCGAATTGAGATACGCCCCGCGATGGTGATACACCACGCCCTTGGGGTTGCCTGTTGTGCCAGACGTGTAGTTGAGCGTGATCGCTTGCCATTCGTCTGCTGGCCACTGCCAGTCAAATTCAGGGTCGCCTTCAGCCAGCAGTGCCTCGTAGTCCAGCGTACTGACGGGCTGGCCTTCGCCGTACTCGGGATCGTCGACGTCAATGATCAGCGGCGGATGGTCGAGCATGGCCACGGCGGCGTGAATCACATCATGGAACTCACGGTCGGCAATCAACACTTTGGCTTCGCCGTGGGCCAGCATAAAGGCGATGGTTTCGGCATCGAGCCGCACGTTCAAGGCGTTGAGCACCGCGCCGGTCATCGGTACTGCAAAATGCGCTTCGAGCATGGCCGGGATATTCGGTAGCATCACCGCCACAGTGTCGCCTTTGCCGACACCGCGCCCGGTCAGGGCACTGGCTAATTGACGGCAGCGGTTGTACGTCTGCGCCCATGTGCGGCGAATCGAGCCATGAATGACGGCCGGGTAGTCGGGGTAGACGCTGGCCGTGCGCTCGATAAAACTAAGCGGCGACAGGGCAATATGATTGACAGCACTGGGCTCGAGGCCTTGCTCAAAGATCGACATAGGGAGTTATTCCGGTGGCTGATTGTTAGCTCTATGGCTGCCCGCGCTGCCGATGGCGTACGGGGCAGTTTTATGTCCGGCGTCACTTATAGCTCAGTCAGTGTTTGATATGGAAGTAATACCTAAGCACTATAGTAGTTGTTCTATATGACAATCCTTTCTCCCGGCCAGGATGCCCCATGCCACTTGCCCTGCTGACGTATGACCCTCAACCTTCTGTGGTGCTTGATGCAGAAGGCTCGCCGAGGATAGCCAATATGGCGATGTCGCAAATGTTGGCGGGAAAGCCGCTGGCTGAAGTGCACACGATATTGCCGCACAATTTGCCAGAGCTGGTGCGGGCCTGCCTGCAACAGCGCAGGGCAATCGAGCAGGTCGAGGCGCAGTGCAATGAGCAGGTGTGGCTCTGGACGTTAATCCCAGAGCCGGACGGCCAATGGGTTGTGGCACGCGGGCGCGAAGCCAGTGCTGAGCTAATGGCCGCGCGTGAAGCGGTCAAATCGCGGCGCCTGTATCGACTTATTACCGAAAACACCACAGACCTGATCTCCCGACATACCCCCGACGGGCGTTTTCTGGATGCCTCACCCGCCTCGTGGACGTTGCTGGGTTACTGGCCCGAGCGCCTTCGCGGCAAGTTGGCCCAGCGCTTCTTTCACCCCCACGCGATGGCTCCGATGTTGCGTCAGGCCAGCGAAGCCCTGGAGCTGGATGGCTATCACACGATGACGTATCGCATTCGCCATCAGGCGGGCCATTACCTGTGGTTCGAAACCGCCAGCCGGGCCATCCGCGATACCTACACGGGCACAGTGGTAGAGGTGGTCAGTGTGTCGCGCGATATTACTGCGCGTATCCACGCACAGGAAAACAAGCAACGACTGGCCGAAGTGGTCGAAGCCAATCCCGACCCGGTTCTGTTTATCGATCAGGCAGGCCGCGTGTCGTATTTCAATGTGGCAGCGCTCCGTTTATTGGCGCTCACGGGTGAGCAGGGCAGGCATTCGCTGTCTGACTTCCTGAGTGACCAAGACCTTGCCCAGTTTGACTCGATGGGCTGGTGTCACGCAGAGCAAGAGGGTTTGTGGCGGATTGAAACCTGCGTTGAACCGTTAAATGGCGCACCTTCGGTGCCTGTGTCGTTGCTGTTACTGGCGCATCGCTCGGCGGGCGGTGAGCGTTATTTCTCATTGGTACTTCGCGATCGGCGCGAGCGAGCGCTGCGTGAAGCCCAGCAACGCCATCATCAAGATGAAATGGCGCATACCGCACGGCTGGTGAGCTTGGGTGAACTGGCTTCCGGGATTGCCCATGAAATCAATCAACCGCTGGCGGCGGTGGTCAATTACGCCAGTGCCAGTCAGCGCTATTTGCAAAGCCTGGGGTCTAATCCGTTGGCCGCAGAGCGGGTGGCACAAGGGCTTGAGCGTATCAACCAGCATGCCAACCACGCCGCCGAGGTGATCAAACGGTTGCGCGGTTTCTTGCGCAAAGGCCGGCGCACCCTGCAACTGCTTGAGGTGCGTGAGGTGGCGCTTCAAGCTGTTAGCCTGTGTGCGTGGGAAGCGCGCGAAAAGGAAGTGACCCTTGACGTGCAACTGCCGCAGAACTTGCCGCAGGTGTATGCCGACCGGGTGCTGCTCGAACAAGTCCTTCTTAACCTGCTGCGCAATGCGATTGATGCCAACCGCGAGCATCATCCCGCGCAGCCATCGAGCGTTTTCTTGCGGGCCTGCACCCTGGGCAGTGACGGCTTGCAGATAACGGTGCAAGACCAGGGGCCGGGGGTGAATGCCGAACAGTTCGAGCAGTTGTTTACCCCGTTTTATACCAGCAAGGCAGATGGGCTGGGGCTGGGTTTATCCATGAGCCGCAGTATTGTCGAAGGCTTTGGAGGTGAACTCGATGCCCAAGTACAACCGCAAGGGCTGTTACTGTGCTGCCGTTTGCCCTTGATGGCGCCACTTAAAAAAGACGAAGGTGTTTAACCAATGACAACCCCAACCGGGCCTGTGGTGTACGTGGTGGATGACGATCAGGGCATGCTCGACTCAACGGTGTGGTTGCTGGAGTCAGTGGGTTTGAACGCCATTCCCTTCACCAGCGGGCATGCGTTCTTGCAAGCCTGTCACTCCCGGCACAATGCCTGCGTGATACTGGATGTCCGCATGCCTGCCATGGGCGGTCTGAATGTGCAGCACGCCATGCAGGAACGGGGGATCACGCTGCCGGTTATTTTTGTCAGCGGTCACGCGGATGTTCCCATCGTCGTACGCGCCTTCAAGGCCGGTGCCCATGATTTCATCGAAAAACCCTATAACCAGCAGTTACTGCTCGACAGCGTCCAGCAGGCGTTGAATGGCGCCTCCACCCAACACACCTCCAGTCAGGCGCAGACCGGACTGCAACTGCGCCTGCAAAGCCTGACGCCCCGCGAACGGGATGTATTGCTGCCTTTGGTCAAGGGCTACACCTCACGGGAAATGGCCGAGCTGCTGGCCCTGAGTATCAAAACCATTGACCTGTATCGCTCTCGGGTCATGCAGCGCATGCAAGCCCGGCATTTACCGGATCTGGTGGGCATGGCCATCGCTGCCGGGCTGGTTGATCCACTCGCGTTGGGCTAATCGAGCAGGGTGTCATGGGCGGCCATCGCGTTGGCAATAGGCCCCGCCAAGGACTTTGGGCGGGGCTCAAGCAAGCTCAACGGCCTACAGAATAGGCTTGCCACCCGTCACGCCAATTCTGGAACCGGAGATATAGCTTGATTCATCGCTGGCCAGCATCACATAGACCGGCGCCACTTCAACCGGCTGCCCCGGACGCCCCATCGGGGTTTGGCCGCCGAAGTCTTTGACTTCATCATCCGGCATGGTGGCCACGATCAAGGGCGTCCAGATGGGACCAGGCGCCACGCTGTTGACCCGAATCCCTTTGTCACCGAGCAATTGCGCCAGCCCGCCGGTGAAATTGGCGATGGCGCCTTTGGTAGTGGCATAGGGCAACAGAGTCGGTTTGGGCATATCTGAATTAATCGAGCTGGTGTTAATGATCGAACTGCCGGGGCGCAAATGCGGCAATGCCGCTTTGCAGATCCTGAAGATGGCAGTGATGTTGATATCAAACGTTCTGACCCATTCCTCATCCGTGATCTCCTCTAGTGAGAAGTGAGTCATTTGGAAGGCGGCGTTGTTGACCAGCACATCAATGCGTCCGAACTGCGCCACGGTTTTGGCGACAATGGATTCACATTGCTCCTTTTGAGCGAGATCACCGGGCAGTAACAGGCACTGACGACCAGCGTCCTTGACCCAGCGAGCTGTCTCTTGAGCGTCTTCATGCTCATCCAGGTAGGCGATGGCGACGTCGGCACCTTCGCGGGCATAAGCAATGGCCACGGCGCGGCCGATCCCGCTGTCGCCGCCCGTAATCAATGCGATTTTGTTATTCAGTCGGCCCGATCCCTTGTAGCTCTGCTCACCACAGTCCGGGTACGGCTCCATTTTGCGCTGTGAACCGGGGACAGGTTGCGCTTGCGGTGCGAACGGGGGCGTAGGGTAGTGCTTCATGGCGTGGCTCCTGATTGATTTCAGAGGTTGCCTGAGTTGTGAATGCACACACGCGCAAAAGTTTAAATAAATTGAAGAGGGATCGATGGGCGGCGCTCTGGATCAAGCCTTTTGAAGCAACAAATCAAATTATGCAGCGATGCATATGGGGTATATTACGAACTGTTTCAGCACGCACCGAGATTGCTTTTGTCAACTATTGACCTCGATACCCCACCGGCTCCCGGCATCCAGCTCAATCGGGTCCAGCCCCCGGTAACGCTCTATCTTGAGCGGCTCGCGCCGTCTAGCCGCCAGACAATGCGCTACATTCTGCAAGACGCGGCTGATCGCTTGGGCGTGGAAGACCTCTCAATTGATGAGTTCCCTTGGCAGGAGCTGCAACCGGGGCATATCACTGCATTGGTAGCGGCACTGCGTGAAGACGGTTATGCGCCCAACACGTCGTCCCTGTATGTGAATGCCATTCGTGGGGTGATGAATCAGGCATGGCAACAAAGCCTGATTACACAGGATCACCTGCTCAAGATTCGTGCCGTAAAGGCGGGCGGGGGATCGCGGCTGGTCAAGGGCCGCAATCTTCGGCGCACCCTGATACGCGAGCTGATGGACGTGTGCGCGGCTGACCCGCGTCCACAAGGGCTCAGAGATGCGGCGATCATGGCGATATTGTATGGGTCAGGGATGCGCAAGTCCGAGTCGGTGAACATGGACCTGTGGCAAGTCAATGTCGTCGAACGCAGCCTGCAAGTGCTGGGCAAAGGCAATAAGCAGCTGATCAAGTTCGCCCCCGCCTGGGCCTTCGAAAAGCTTGAGGCGTGGCTGGCGTTTCGCCGCGAACAATTGCCACAAGGCGTCGAGGATGATGTGTTTCTGTTTAACCGAATTCGGCGAGGCAATCACATCACCCGTGAGCGCCTGACCAAGCACGCGATTTACTACATTGCCAAGCAGCGAGGCAGGCAAATCGGGGTAGAGATCATGCCCCATGACTTTCGGCGCTCGTTTATTACCCGCGTCATCGAGGAGTACGACGTTTCGATTGCACAAAAACTGGCTCACCATGCCAACATCGCGACAACCGTCGCCTATGACATGCGCGATGACAATGAGCGTCGAAATGTAACGGATCGGTTCCAGTTATAACCAAATAAAATATTGAACCCTTGCGATATCGCCTAGCCTAAAGACAAACAACACGGGAGGTGATGTATGCAAACCGAATATATCTGGGTCGCGTCGGCCATCATTTTGTTGCTGGTGGAGTTTTGGGCAATTAGCTGTGTACTCCGAAGCGGAGGCCACGCCACTAGCCGTCTAATGTGGCTCGCAATAATTATCTTCGTTCCACTGTTCGGGATGCTGGCTTGGTTAATCGCCGGGCCTCGAGTTCATAACAGTAGAGCGTTGCATCACAGAGCGCATCGCTCAAGAACTCATCAATGAGTAAGCCAACAAAAAGCGTTGACACGCAGGACAGGCCACCGGGTGAGGTTGAGCGTGACAATGACGCTCTTCGCTCACCTGAAGTGGCTGACAAGCATAAAACCGGCGTGGGCGAGACGACCGCTCAGTCGACCGCCCGCAAACAAAAGGCCAAGCCCGATAAATAGTGGCTGAGGTTAAAGCTGTTTGACCATGATGATGGTGCGCTCATCGCCACAGTATTCATCGCGTTCTACTGAATAGCCCAATGCACGGTAAAAGCCCTCAGCGGTGATCGATGAGGGCACTTTCAATGTCTTCACACCCTCATGCGCGGCCACGGCCTCGAGTATCGACATCAATTTTCTACCGATGCCGGAACCTTGCAGACCCGGCTCGACAAATACGCTGCGAACCACTTGCCCATCCAGACTGGCAGTGCCCACTACGCGGCCCTTCAACGTGGCGACATAGACTTGCCGTTGGCTTAATAACGCAAGGATATGTGCCGCAGTGAAGTTCTGCCGAACCTTCGCGATAACCTCCGGCGGGTAATCTTGCGCGTTGGATACCTGTAGCGCTGCCAAAATGAGCGCACTGATTGGTTCAGCATCTTCAGCGTGGGCAACTCTTGACTGGACGTCCATAGGGTCTAAAACCTTGTGAGTAGCGTTAACCGCTCGGCAGACATTGAAGCGGATGATGCCGCAGCTGGTTAAATTTTGTAATAAGTCTGCCACGCGCTCGAAACCCAAAGCGCTGTAGGATTGCCTCCCCAAATTTCCGAAAGGTTTATATGAACACGCTCCTGGAGCCTCCCAGTCGCTCTTCCTTGCCCGCTTCCCGCCTGCGCGCAGCCACTGTTTTTCAATCCGCATCACCCACCCCACTTTTTCTGAAGCTCGACCATGTGTCTGCAGCTTTGTGCGTCCGTGCGCGTTATGCGCACGCCCTGACTTTGCGAGTGTGTGAATAAATCATGGAATGGATTGCAGATCCCACGGCCTGGCTAGGCCTGTTGACGTTGATTGTGCTGGAACTGGTACTCGGTATCGACAACCTGGTGTTTATTGCCATTCTGGCGGACAAACTGCCACCTGAGCAGCGCGACCGCGCTCGTGTCATCGGGTTGACGCTGGCACTGCTGATGCGACTGGGCCTGTTGGCCAGCATCTCGTGGATGGTGACACTCACTGAGCCTCTGTTTGAAGTGTTTGAGAAGTCATTCTCGGGCCGCGACCTGATCATGCTGTTTGGTGGCCTGTTCCTGTTGTTCAAAGCCACGATGGAGTTGCATGAACGGCTCGAAGGCCATGTCGCCGAAAAGGTCTCGAACCCCGTGTATGCGATGTTCTGGCCAATTGTGGCGCAGATCGTGGTGCTCGATGCTGTGTTCTCGCTGGATGCGGTGATCACGGCCGTGGGCATGGTCGATCACCTGGCGGTCATGATGATCGCAGTGGTGATTTCCATTGGCCTGATGATCATTGCCAGCAAGCCGCTGACCAAATTCGTCAACCGTCATCCCACAGTGATCATGCTCTGTCTGGGCTTCCTGATGATGATCGGCTTCAGCCTGACGGCAGAAGGTTTGGGCTTCCATATCCCGAAAGGCTATTTGTACGCTGCGATTGGTTTCTCAATTCTGATCGAGTTGTTCAATCAGATTGCCCGTTCACGCCGCAAAAAAAGCCTGCAGGGGCTGCGCCCCATGCGTGAACGTACCGCTCATGCCGTACTGCGCATGATGGGCGGTCGCACACTGGATGTGGACGAGGTGGGAGAGGAAATCGCCGACATGCTCGAAGGCGGCAAGAGCGAAGAAGTCTTCCATCGTCGCGAGCGCGTGATGATCAGTGGTGTTCTGCAACTGGCGGAGCGCCCTATACGTTCGATCATGACGCCACGCTCCGACATTGATCACATTGATTTGTCTGACTCGCCCGACACGATTCGCACAACATTAATGCATTCGTCGTACTCACGATTGCCGTTGATCAGGGCAGGGCGGATCGATGAGCCCTTGGGCTTTGTTCACAAAAAGGAGCTGCTGAAAGAGCTGCTGGCCGGTCACGAACCCGACCTGGAAGCGATGGCACGCACGGCGATCAACTTGCTCGACAGCTTCTCGATCCTCAATGCCTTGGAGCAAATGCGCAAAGAGTCGACCCACATTGCGTTTGTGGTCAACGAATTCGGCGATTTCACCGGACTGGTCAGCATGACCGACATTCTTGAGTCGATTGCAGGCGAATTGCCAGATGCCAGCGAAATCGAAGGCCCGAATATCGTGTCGCAGGAAGATGGATTTATGGTCAGTGGTGCCTTGAACCTGAGCCAGATCAGCCTGCACACCGGTTTCCCGGCAAAGGCAACGGATGACTACCAGACGCTGGCAGGAATGGTCATGAGCCTACTGGACCGTCTGCCCATGATTGGCGATACGCTGACGTGGGAAGGCTGGACATTGAAGGTCGTCGAAGTGGAAGAACGCCGGGTGACACGAGTGTTGTTGACTCCAGCCTGATCAGCCACCCAAAAAAAGACCCGCTTGATCAGCGGGTCTTTTTTTGGCTTGAATTTACTCTTTATCAGGCAATGCGTAAGCGATCACGTAATCACCACGATCAGCCGACTGGCGTGCACCACCTGCGGTGATGACAATGTATTGCTTGCCGGTTTTAGGCGACACAAACGTCATGGGGCCGCCCTGGCTGCCAACAGGCAGACGTGCTTTCCATGCTTCTTGACCATTCGCCGAGTTAAACGCACGCAGGTAGTAATCTTGCGTGCCAGCGATAAAGATCAAACCGCCTTGAGTCGACAGGGTACCGCCGAGGGTTGGCATACCGATGGGCAGTTGCAGGCCCATTTTGATCCCCAGTGGACCGGTGTCCTGTACGGTGCCAACCGGTACTTGCCACGCGACTTTCTGGGTCTTCATGTCGATAGCCGTCAGCGTGCCAAATGGCGGTGCCTGGCAAGGAATACCGGCAATCGACAGAAAGCGGTTCTTGTTCACTGCATACGGTGTGCCTTTAAGCGGTACGGCACCCATGCCCGTGTTCAAGGCCTCACCACCAGAGTTGGCAATGGCAGTCTTTTGTTGGGGAACCATCTGCACCCACAGGCCCAGACGCATGTCGTTGACGAAGATAAACCCGTGTACTGGATCGGTCGATAGACTGCCCCAGTTCATCCCGCCCAGCGAACCTGGGAAGCTCAAGGACACATCAGTACCCGGAGCGGTATACAAACCGTCATAGCGCATTTTTTTGAACGAAATACGGCACAACATTTGATCGAACGGTGTAGCGCCCCACATATCCGATTCAGTCAGCGTTTGAGCGCCAATCTGCGGCATGCCCACCGATTTTGGCTGTGTCGGGGAGTAAGGTTCGTTAGGGATGTTGGAAGCTTTGACAGGCACTTCTTCAACTTGAGTCAGCGGCTGGCCAGTGTGGCGATCCAGTACATAAATCTGACCGGCCTTGGTGCCGATAACGAGCGCCGGAACCTTGCTGCCGTCAGGCTTGGCAAAGTCGATCAGGCTCGGCTGCATAGGCAGGTCAAAGTCCCACAAGTCATTGTGGACCGTCTGATAGACCCACTTTTCATCACCCGTGGTGGCGTTGAGTGCCAACACTGAAGCGCCGTACTTGTGATCCATTTCAGTACGTTCAACCCCGTAAATATCGGTAGACGAGCTGCCCATCGGCAGGAAAACCGTATTCATCAAAGGGTCGTAAGACATTGGCGCCCAGCTGTTGGGCGTGCTGCGAACGTAGGTCTGACCTTCAGCCGGCGCTTGTTTGTCTTGCGGATTGCCCGGGTCAAATGCCCAGCGCATGGCGCCCGTGATTACATCAAACCCGCGAATAACGCCACCCGGCATATCGGTTTGAACGTTATCGGCCACACGGCCGCCAACCACTACCGTAGTACCCGCCATCAGCGGTGCAGACGACAGCTGGTAGAAGGAGTCCGGCACATTGCCCAAGCCAGCCTTGAGGTCTACCTGGCCATGGTTGCCGAAATCTTCACAGAACTTGCCGGTATCCGCATCGACCGCGATCAGGCGTGCATCGATGGTGTTGGTCAAGAGACGACGCTGACACGCTGCACCCGGCTCAACCGAAACTGCTGCTGCCGGGATGCTGCCATCGGTGGGCTGGGCAATCGGGGCAGTTGCATCGAAGTAAGCCAGACCACGGCAACGCTGCCATACCGCTGACTTGGCATTAATGTTGTTCTTCCACAGTTCTTTACCGGAGTCGGCATCCAGCGCGATCAGGTTGTTGTGCGGGGTGCAGATAAACACCTTGTCGCCCACCTGCAGTGGCGTCATCTGATCTTCAGCCCCATTGCCATCGCTGATTGCGACGTCGCCGGTGTGGTACGTCCAGGCTGGAACCAGTTTGGAAACGTTGTCACGGTTGATCTGATCCAGCGCAGCGAAGCGGCTGCCGCCTTCATCGTTACCGTAATGTTCCCAGTTCTTCTGGGCTTTAGCCGGGTCAACCTTGGTCAGACCCGGGCCGTCACCGGTCGGCGATACGGAAGCATGAGGCTGGAACATGCCCCAAAAACCTGCAGCGATGGCCACGCCCAGTAGCACGCTCAGCGCATAACCACCGTTACCGTTCAGACCATTGGCTTTGCGCAATGTCGGGTAGGCCAGTGCGACGACAAGGCTCAGCACCGCCAGTGCGAACAGGCGCGAGACCAGCGGCCAGAAGACCAGGCCGGCATCCAGCACGGCCCAGACAATGGAGGCGATCATGACAACAGCAAAGAGCAATGCGCCCAGTAAACGCTGCTTGAACAGCAGAACGGACGAAACAATCATCCCGATACCGGCGAGCAGGAAGTACAGGCTACCGCCCAGCGTGGCGAGATACCCACCACCGGCTACAAAGAGTAATCCGAAGACCAGCACACCGAAGGCGGCGACCCAAACGGGCCAGCGACTTACAGAGGCCGAAGGTTGTGACTTATTCATGTTGCGGGACCCTACTGATGCAAAAAAACGGGAGGGAGGAGGGCAATAGCCCTTCGACTATAGCGAACTGCAGCATCTGGAGGTCATAGACAACGCCCTAAGCCCAAGGCTCAAAGCGAGAAACCGGCAGGCACATTTAGCTATGTACTAAACAGTTAGTTTTGCGACTTTATCAAAAACCCGGGCCTGCGACAAATTGTCAGTGTTCGGCTGAGCGTGAAAGACCCTTGTCGAAAACGTAAAAATACAAATATTGGGCGTAGAGCCACTCTGTAGAATGGCTTTTTTGTGCCTGAAAACTGCCTTGATATTGAAAAAGCTCCATGGGGCTTTAAATCATTCGAGGGAATAAGGCAGTAATTTCAATAGGTATCGCAATGACTGGCAGGAACGCAAGATTCACTCAAGGGAGCGTCTCGCGTCATGTGATGGTGATGGCCAGCACCAGCGCTTTAAGCTTGTTCGCGGTGTTTTTGGTCGACATCCTGACGCTCTTTTACGTTGCCCTGCTGCATGAACCTGAGCTGCTGGCCGCAGTCGGCATCGCCAAAGTCTTGATCTTTCTTAACAGCGCGTTGGCCAACGGGCTGATTATTGCAGCCGCTTCTGTGTTGTCCGAGCGTATTGGGCATAAACGATCCCACTCCCTGAAACAGTTGACGACCAGTCTGTTGCTGATGGTGGTGACCGTCTCGGGCGGATGCGCAGCTATTCAACTGGCCCTGATGGCGCCGATCACCCACTGGTTAGGTGCTCATGACGGTGTGTATGAGGCGGCCCGTGATTTTATCTGGCTGATTTTGCCCTGTGCAGTGCTGCAGTCGGTGATGCAAATGACCGCGCAAATGCTCAGGACGGCAGGTGACAGCCGCCGTGCCTTGTGGGTGGTGTTGTGCGCAGCCGGCACATTGGCGGTGGCAGACCCACTGCTCATCTTTGTACTGGGCCTGGGGCTTAAAGGTGCAGCCATTGCCTACGGTATTTCGGCCGTCGTATCCACTGCACTGGGCTTGTATTGGGTGCGCCGCCAGATCGGCCTGGCGTTGTGGGTCCGTCCAAAACGGCTGCGGCTTTACGCTCGGCGTATCTTTAGAGTGGCCTTCCCGGCGATGGTTGCGAACCTGGCAACGCCGGTCGGGCTGGCGTATCTGGTGTCGACAGTGTCGGTGTATGGCACTTCGGCCTTGGCCGCTATGGCCGTGCTGGACCGAGTGATGCAGTTTTGCTTTTGCGCTTTTTTTGCATTGCCAAGTGCCCTTGCGCCGGTCCTTGGCCAAAATATCGGTGCTCACCTGGACAAACGGGTAAACGCTGCAATTGTATTCACCCGTCGAGTGGTCGTAGCTTACGGCGTGGCCATATGGGCGTTGTTGCTCGCTTCATGCGGTATCATTGCCGACTTTTACGGGCTGCAGGGCGAGGGCCGTGACTTGTTTTTTGCCTTCTGCCGAATCGGCGCCGGTCTTTGGGTGTTGATCGGCCTGGATTTTGTGGCAATAGCCGTGTTTATCACCATGGGCCGCCCTTGGCTGATAGCTGTCTTCGCCTGGCTACGCTCCACGCTCGGCACGATACCGTTCATTTATGTGGCCACGCACCTGTTCGGCAGCAGCGGGACAATGTCGGGAATGTTCGCAGGCAACGCACTGGTCGCCATCGTTTCGATTTTCACCGCGTCGCGGGTAGCGCGCAGTTTTTTTACAAGACGGGCCCGGCCGACGTGTGTCGGGGTAAGTTGAATACAGCGTATATCGGGTAGTTATGTCAGTTGACGAGTCAGGGAAATCAGACGAAAACCATCAGCCCAAACGCCGACGTGCGCCCAAGGGTGAATTGCGCAGAGCCGCGTTACTGGATGCGGCCACGGTCATTTTTGCGCGAGATGGCTATGGCGCCTCTTCCATGCGAGACATTGCAGCTCTGGCCGGCATTACAACCGTAGGCTTGCTGCATCACTTTGCTAACAAGGAAGCGCTGCTCAGCGCTTTGCTGGAACGTAGGGATGAACGGGTCACTTCACGGTTTCACGAGCTGACCATTGAATTGACGCTGGAAGGCTTTCTGAAGTTTTTACGTCAAAGCATGAGCTTCAGCATTCAAGATGCTGCCGAATCCCAGGCTTCAATGGTGATGAACGTCGAGAGCCTGTCCCGCACACATCCGGCGTGGGGCTGGTACGAAGAGCGTTTTCACCTGACCCATCAGCATGCCCGGGGCCATTTGACGGCATTGATAGAGGCCGGTGAAATCCGTGCGGACATCGACGTTAAACGCATCGCTCAGGAAATTTTCGCCATGATGGACGGCTTGCAGATTCAGTGGCTCAGAAGCCCGGAAGACGTTGACGTTATGGCGGTGTTCGACGGCTATGTGCAGCGACTGGGAAGGGACCTGCAGGCTCATCCTTGAGCGTGCAGGCTAAACCTTAGTAGGTCTGTGACGCGTCAACCTGCACTGCCTTGCGCAGTGGAGCAGGCAGCGGATTACTGTCGCGGGTCGTCAGATGCTCAGGGAACAACGTCTTGAGCGTGCCCTTGAGTTGCAGATTTTCCGAATCTGCACCGACGAGAATTTTGAACTTGCCGGCATCCACATCCCAGCTCGCGGTGTTGTCCACGTAGTACGCCAGGGAGCGCGAGTCAATCGGGATGCTTACCGTTTTGCTCTCACCCGGTTGCAAATACACCTTGGTAAAGCCCTTCAGTTCTTTCTCGGGGCGATCAACAGCCGGTTTCACGGGTTGCACATACAACTGTGCAACTTCAAAGCCTGCTTTGTCACCGGTGTTGGTCAGGGTGAAACGTACATTCACGGTTGCGCCGGGTGCCATCACGTTGCTCGACAGCTTCAAGTCGCTGTAGTCGAACGTGGTGTAGGAAAGGCCAAAGCCAAACGGATACAGCGGTTTAGCGTGTTTTTTGTCATAACCGCGATACCCCATGTACAAACCTTCGCTGTAGGTCATTTCCGTTAGCGCGTTATCGCCACGGTAGGCAGCCGGGTCCGGGTACGATGCGTAGCTCGGGTTGTCTTCGATGTGCTTGTCGATGGTGATTGGCAACTTGCCTGATGGGTTGACCTTGCCATACAGAATCTCGGCCAGTGCCTGACCGCCTTGCTGGCCCGGGAACCAGGCTTGCAGCGTTGCGCCCACTTTTTTCGCCCAAGGGTGCATATCAGCGACACCGCCGCCGTGCATCACGACGATGGTTTTAGCATTGGCCTTGGCGACATGCTTGATCAATTCAGCTTGTTGATCGGGCAAGTCGTAGCCGTGGTCAGACCCTTCGCCTTCGTTTTCATAGTTGTTGCCGACAGCCACTACCACTGCATCATATTTCGACAGGTCAGCCGGTGGACGCAAAGCGGCCCAGCTCATCTGTACCCCGGTCACGCTGCCCAGTACAGGGATGAAGTTGCCTTGTACACGTTGATATTCAAGTTTTACAGAGTACGACTTGTCAGCTTTCAGCGAGCCGGTTGTACCTGACGTGGTCAGTGCGTTGACCACGTCATTGGAGTACGGCACGCCGTTGCTCTCAACCACCAGCTTATCGTTGACCCAAACTTTGTAAGGGCCGTCAGCGCGAACCTTGAAGACCTGAGGGCCTGAAATGGTCGGTTTGATGGTGGCCGTGAAGCGGGCAGAGAACGCGCCTGCATTAGGGCTGAAACCTGAAACGGCTGTAGTCCCGGCCTGCGTGACATTGCTGCCAGTCATCCAGTCAAGGTTTACACCCGGCTCAACGCGTGTGACAACGGGGTCACCGGAGAAACTGGTATTGGAAAAGTATTCGGCTTTCACGCCGGAATTATTGACGTCGTTTTTACCGGTAGCAGGCTGGAACCACGTCGCAGTTTTCGGGTTGAGACTCATGTCCGACAGGTAAGTGACGTTCGTGCTGTTCGAGGCCAGTTGCTGCAAGCCGCTGAGTTCTGTCACGTAGCTGTTGGGAGGCGAGTTGGCAGTGCCGAAAGGCGATGCCGGTGCCTCATGGGCCCAGTTGCCGATGACAGCAATTTTTGCCGTGCGCGCCAGAGGCAAGAGCGGTTTACCTGAGTGCATTTTTTCGTTGCGCAACAGCACGATGCCTTCACGGGCCGCATTCAGCGATGCGCGCTGTCCGTATTCAGGGTGATCGAGCGTCTTGGCGGTGTTGAGGTGTTCCTGGAAATCGTAGCTGACGATAGCGCGCAAGTTGCGCTTGACCTTGTCGTCGATCACGTTTTGAGTCAGCTGGCCGCTCCACAGGTAAGGCAGCAGGTTGGCCTCGTTAAATTGCAGACCGGACGGCATGTCGATATCAGTGCCGGCCCAAGCGCCCTTGAAGGCGTCATGGATGGCGTTGAAGTCGCTGATAACCGTGCCTTGATAGCCCCATTCACCCTTGAGAATGTCCGTAATCAGGTGATGGTTTTCACACGCGTAGTCGCCATTGATCTTGTTGAAACCGCACATGATTGACGCAACATTGGCGTTTTTGACCATCGACTCGAAGCCCGGCAAATACAACTCGCGCAACGTGCGCTCATCGACCTTGACGTTCAACGCCTGACGGTTGGCTTCCTGTTCGTTGGCAACGTAGTGCTTGCCGCTGGCCTGAATCCCCTGGGCCTGAATACCGTTGACGATGGCTGGCGCCAATACCGCTCCCAGAAACGGATCTTCGCCACTCACATATTCTGCTGACCGGCCGTTGTACGGCGTGCGGTACAAGTTGGCGCCGGGGGAGAGCATTTGCTGGCCGCCCGAGATACGCGTCTCATAAGCGACTGCCAATCCGAACTCTTTGGCGCGGTTGATGCTCCAGGTTGCGGCCAACGCTGACTGCGAAGGGTACTGGGCGCCGAAAGTAGCGTTGTTGACATGCACGCCCATCGAGGAGTCATAAGCGACGGTGCCCTTGATGCCCCACTTGAGCAGCGACGGAATCATATGACCGTCGTCAACCCGGGTGAAGTTGATCTTTTCCGACTGATTCATGTTGTCGAGGATGGAGCTGACGCGTGCCTCGACTTCATTGCCGGTGACCGGCGTCACGGTGGCGGCCAGTGCCAGATTGGCCTGGGTAATGCCGAAAGCCAGCAGGCTAAGCCCCAGGGTGTGCTTGAAGGATGACAAAGCGGGTGTCCTTTTTACGAGTGCGAGAGGAATCAAGGTCGTTGTGCCTGCGTGGGTGCATCGTCAGTTTCAACCGGCAGGTCGAGCATCTGCGAAGCCCCGGTTTGGGGGGCGGGTGCGAGGGTCGCTGCGCCGGTCAATTCGGCCCGCTGAGTGTCGACTTGCTGACGGATCTGTTGTTCAGAGGTTGCGCGAGCGGTTGAGTCTTCTGCCAGTGCATAACAACTCGGCGCGCACAGAAGAAAGACGCTAAAAAAAGACAGCGTTGTTCTATTCATCGATGTATCTCGATCAAGGGTGGGGGGGAAATATAACGGGTCAAGTTCGCGATGGAGGCTCGACAGGTGAGGCTAAGTCCACTTGAAACTTTAAAAGTTCAACATCAAACAAAATATTCTTTTAATACGCACAATTAAATGATGGCCTTGTGCCTTGCTGGCTATATCCTCAATATTTTTGATGGCGCAAAGGGATATTGCATCCATTTATTGGCTTATTAAGCCAAATATCGAAGTATATTTGAACATTAATTGCCTTTCGGCGCTGATTATTAAATGAATATTGCTATCTGCTAAACAGAATTGCAGTTAGGTTTAAAGGTCTGTTAAGCTTTGCCACCTGATGAAGTGACGCATTTTATATAGGCATTAAATACGATCAAATCAAATGCCTGCAGTGCGCGAGTATCGCCCTGAACACACTTCCAATAACAGTGTAGAAGTTTCGAAGTTAGAAAGGCTTACCTGAGCTTATATGAGGCGATCATTCAGTCGCTTGAAGTGAGCCCGCGAAAACATATCAAGTGCCAGAGACGCTTAACAGGGATGTAACTTGATACTCGACCGCGATACACGTGTTTGTTTTCGTCTTTCCAGATGCCATGAATTATGCCGTACACGCCCATCGATACTCAGCTGATACAGCTTGCCAATACCGAACAGCTCTGCGCTTGGCTGATGCATAACAGCGGTTTGAAAACCGTTGATCTTGAGCGCGCACAACGCCTTTCAATCGAGTCCGAAGACACTGAGTTGCTGGGTCTGCTCACCCGCCTTGGGCTGGTCAGCGAAATGGACCTTGCACGTGGCTGGGCTGACTTGCTTGACGCACCGTTGTTACTGGCCGATGCCGCGCCGCCGCTGCTTGATCCACTGCCCCCGTTGACCGAACGTTTTATGCGTCATCATCAAATAGTCCCCGTGGGCTGGCACCAGGGCGGTCTTTGCGTGTTGGCAGCCAATCCGTCACAGCGGTTTGCCTTCGAAGCAGTTGCCTATGCCTGCAAAGTACCTGTCTGGTTGGCAATCGGCCCGCGCAACGACGTCGAAACCTTGATCGAGCGTTATTACGGTCAGGGTCGATCGGCCATGGGCACCTTGATTGAAAATATTGATGAGCAGAGCAGTGCCCTCGAAGACATTGAGCACCTCAAGGACATGGCCTCTGAAGCGCCAGTGATTCGGCTGGTCAACCTGATCCTGCAACGTGCGGTCGAGAACCGTGCTTCTGACATCCATATCGAGCCTTTCGAAAACCAGTTGCAAGTGCGCTATCGCATTGACGGCGTGCTGCATGAGGCTGAGGCGCCGCCGTCCAGCCTTTCTGCAGCGGTGATTTCGCGGGTCAAGATCATGGCGCGTCTGGACATTGCCGAGCGCCGCCTGCCTCAGGATGGACGCATCATGTTGCGTATTCAGGGCAAGGAATTGGACTTGCGTGTGTCCACAGTGCCCACCAGTTTTGGCGAGTCCGTGGTCATGCGCTTGTTGGACCGGCAGACCGTAAAGTTCGACTTCCAGAGCCTGGGCTTTGATGGTCAGCGGCTTGAAACCTTTCTGGATGTACTGGAGCGACCGCACGGCATATTGCTCGTGACCGGCCCCACAGGTTCGGGCAAGACCACAACCTTGTACACCGCGTTGTCCCGACTTAACACCGCCGAGCGCAAGATCATCACCGTTGAAGATCCGGTTGAATATCAGCTGGAAGGCATCAACCAGATTCAAGTCAAACCCGCTATCGGCCTGGACTTTGCCGGTGCGCTGCGTTCCATCGTGCGACAGGACCCGGACGTGATCATGATCGGTGAAATCCGCGATCTGGAGACCTGCCGTATTGCCATTCAGTCGGCTCTGACCGGCCACCTTGTGCTGTCGACCTTGCACACTAACAGCGCGGCCGCGAGCATCACCCGGTTGCTTGATATGGGGGTTGAGAGTTACCTGATCGCCTCCACCGTCAACGGTATTCTTGCGCAACGGCTGGTGCGACGCCTTGATCCTGAAACCCGCGAAGCCTTCGCAGCGCCGGAACAATTGATCCAAGAGCACGGTCTTGATCGGTTTACCGACGAGCGTCCAATAATGCTTTACCGCCCTCGTTCAGATGCGCCGGGCGGTGGTTACCACGGTCGCAGTGCCATTACCGAATTACTGGTGATGAATGAGGAATTGCGCAGCCTGCTAATGCGTCAGGCTGATGCTGGCACATTGGAAAATGCAGCCCGTCGAGGTGGCCTGCGCACCTTGTACGAGGAGGGCTTGCGTCAGGCGGTGGCGGGGGTGACGTCGCTTGAGGAAGTGTTGCGCGTTACCCGGGGTGATGGCGCATGAGTCTGTTTACATACCGCGCCATCGACAGTAACGGCATTGCGCGCAACGGCGCATTGGAAGCCCAGGACCTGAAAACTGCCGTGACATTGCTGCAAAAGCGCGGCTTGCTGGTGTTGGACATTGACCTTGCAGGTCCGCAAATGCTGCGCAAAGCCTTCGGACGCGGGCAGTTGAAGGGTGCTGCCTTGGTCAGTTTCACCCAACAATTGGCCACCTTGCTCGGGGCTGGCCAACCGCTCGAACGCTCGCTGGGTATCCTGCTTAAGCAGCCCGGCCAACCCCACATGCGGGCCCTGATCGAGCGTATCCGCGATCAAGTGAAAGCCGGTCAGCCCTTATCCAATGCGCTGGCACAGGAGGGCAGCCTTTTTTCGCCGCTTTATCTGGCCATGGTGCGAGCCGGTGAGGCGGGCGGAGCACTGGAAAACACCTTGCGCCAACTCAGCGACTATCTGGAGCGCAGCCAGTTGCTGCGCGGTGAAGTGATCAACGCGTTGATTTACCCGGCGTTTCTGGTAGTCGGCGTATTGGGGTCCCTTGCGCTGTTGCTGGCGTATGTGGTGCCGCAATTCGTGCCTATTTTCAACGATCTTGGGGTGCCCATTCCTCTGATCACCGAGGTCATTTTGGGCCTTGGGGAATTTCTCGGTGCTTACGGCCTGACCGTTTTGGCAGGGCTGATAGCCACTGTCTGGACGCTAGTCGCACGTTTGCGCAACCCGCAACGCCGTGAAAAATATGACCGGCGCCTGCTCGGCATACGCATCATCGGCCCCTTGCTGCAACGGGTAGAAGCCGCACGTCTGGCGCGTACCTTGGGCACGTTGCTCAGCAACGGCGTGGCCTTGTTGCAAGCCCTGGTAATCGCCCGACAGGTCTGCACCAATCGCGCCTTGCAAGCACAAGTGACTCAAGCAACTGAATCCGTAAAGGGCGGCGGTACGCTGGCCAGTGCTTTCGGCGCGCAACCTCTGCTGCCTGATCTGGCGCTGCAAATGATTGAGGTCGGCGAACAGGCCGGCGAACTCGACCGCATGCTACTGAAAGTCGCCGAGGTATTCGACGTCGAAGCCAAACGCAGCATTGACCGCATGCTCGCTGCGCTGGTACCGACACTTACGGTGGTTATGGCGGTGCTGGTGGCGGTCATCATGCTGGCAATCATGCTGCCGTTGATGAGCCTGACCAGCAACATATGAACTCTTTAGGAACTCACTCCATGCGCCAGACCCGATTCAAATCCGCTCGCCGCCAAAGCGGTTTCACCCTTCTGGAAATGCTCGCCGTCATCGTACTGCTGGGTATTGTCGCGACCATCGTTGTGCGTCAGGTCGGTGGCAACGTCGACAAAGGCAAATACGGTGCAGGCAAAGCTCAACTGGCCAGCTTGGGCATGAAGATCGAGAGCTATGGCCTTGATGTCGGCTCGCCACCCAGGACCCTGCAACAGCTGGTAGTGAAAGCCCCCGGCGCGGTGGGCTGGGCTGGGCCGTACGCCAAGCCGTCCGACCTCAAGGATCCCTTTGGGCATGCCTTTGGCTATCGTTTTCCGGGTGAGCATGGCGCCTTCGATCTGATTTTCTTTGGTCAGGACGGCCAACCGGGCGGCGAAGGTTACAGCGCTGACCTGGGCAATTGGGAATAAAGCGCGCTCATGGTCAGGCTCCAAGGTGGATTTACCCTGCTGGAAATGTTGGTGGTGATTGTATTAATCAGTCTGGCAGCCGGGTTGGTGGGATTTGGCCTGCAGCAGGGACTTAAAGCCACTGATCAACGCCAGGCTGTAGGGCAAATGGTCGATGCTCTGCGCCAAACGCGTTCGCTGGCCATTATCAGTGCTCAGCCTGCCCGTGCGATTTTTGATATGCAGGGGCTAAGTGTTCAAGTGCCCGGCCGACCGCCCCGGCACTGGCCTGCGGCCCTTCACGTTACCCTGCATACCGCAGAGGAGGCGGGCAGCGCGGTTGAGTTTTATCCTGACGGCAGCTCTACCGGCGGTCATGTCGTGATTGCCAGTGATACCCGACATTGGCGTATCGACATTGGCTGGCTCACTGGCAGTGTGCAATGGACGGTGCTTGAGTGACGCATCAGCGAGGATTCACGCTTTTGGAGATGCTGGCCGCGCTGATGCTTCTGGCGATCTGCGGCACTGTGCTGCTGGTCGCTTTTGGGCAGAGCGCCCGTTCTCTGTTACAGGTCAACCACAGCGACCGCTTGACCCATGCTGCGCTGAGCGTACTGGCTGAAGAAACGGCAGGGCCGCTGGCCAGTGGTGTACGTCAAGGCACGCTGGATAGCATTAACTGGCACCTGACGATCAACCAACAGCCGAGCCGTACGGGTCAGCCCCGTCTTTTTCACCTTGACCTGACGGTTCGTGAGGGTAAACGACAGGCACGGTTCAGCACACTGAAGCTGCGTGCCGCCAGCGACAAGGTGGCGCCGTGAAGCCGCGTCAACAAGGCTTCACCCTGCTTGAAATCATGATCGTGCTCAGCGTTTTAGGGGTGCTTCTGGCCTTGGTCGGTTCGGTTCTGGTGGGCACCCAAAAGGCTTTGTTGAAGGCCCAGCGCTATACCACGAGCCTGGATGAAATCCATGCAGCGCAGCAGTTTTTGCGTACTTCGCTGGCTCAGGTATTGCCTATGCAGATCAAGCTGGAAGGGCGTGACCGCGCGGGCATTTTTTACGGCTCGGCCCAGCGCCTGACCTTTGTGACCAGCTTGCCCGGCCAATTGGGCGGTGGCATCCGACGCTATAGCCTTGCCCTGCACGGCGCCGCAGACGAACACAACTTGCAAGTAAGCTTTGCGCAACTCAGCAAAACCGATGATGGCACGGCTTATCAGCCTTGGGGGCAGCCGCAAGTATTGATACCCGGCGTTCGACAATTACGCTTTGCCTATCGGGGCACAACACCTGAGGGTCAGCCCACCGGCTGGTTGAGTGAATGGCCATGGCCCAGGCGTTTGCCGCGCTTGGTCCGTATCGAATGCCAGAACAGCGGCCCGGTGCCCTGGGTGACAGAAGTGCTCGCCCTGCGCTTGGATCTGGCCAGCGGAGCCAACCTGTGAAGCACCAGCGTGGTGTGGCTTTGCTGCTAGTGCTCTGGGTGCTGGCCATGTTGAGCGTGATGCTCAGTGGCCTGGCCGGATGGGTGCAACTGCAAAGCCGTCAAAGTGCCTGGAATCGCCAGCATGCCCAAGCGCAGCTTGCGGCTGAAGCCGGTTTGAACCTCGCACTTCAGGGCCTGACAGATCCACAACAGCGTCAGCGCTGGGTGGCCGATGGCCGGGAAATAACCCTGGAGTTTGACGGAGCGCAGCTGCGCATCAAAGTGTTCAGCGAGCGTGGAAAACTGGATATGAACAGCGCCGCGGCGCAAGACGTTGCACGGCTTGCCCGTGCCGTTGGCGCCAGCAGCAGTCAGGCGCAAGCGCTGGCTCATGGGCTGCAAGCCCAACGCAGCAAGGATGCCGAGTCTATGCAGGTCATTGAGCAAGCACGACAACTCCCGGGCATGACTCAGCCGTTGTATACGCGAATGTTGGCGCATATCACGTTATGGAGCGGTCTGGACCGGCCCGATCCGGCTTTCGCCAGTGACACATTGCGCCGCGCCTTGAATCTGGGCAGCCCGAGTGCAATAGGGGTTGATGCCGGAGAAGTGCTGGTTATTGACTGTCGCGCACAGCGGCCCGGCGGTTATCACGCCCGGCTGCAAACCACCTTTTTATTAAGCCCATCGGAGGGAAGCGCACAGCCGTACAAGGTATTGCGTTGGCAAGAATGAATCACACCTTTAAAGCGCCTTTGGCGCAGCTAACAAGGCTGGCACAGCCGCTGGTCCGTTATTGGCGCGCGAGTGTATGGCGACAGGGCTGGGACCTGTGGTTAACGCACTTGCGCGCCTGTCTACCGGAGCATTGGCAGCACCGATTGCTGGGTTATCAGCCCGAAGTCCTGTGCCCGTGGCCCTTGATCGGACCACAGCCTGTTCTGGTTGCGGGGGCCAGACTGGTGCTGTTGTTGCCGCGTTCGGCCGTGCTGGTTCAGCATCTTGAATTGCCATTGGCCAGCGCTCGCAATTTGCAAACAGTGGTGGAGTACGAGCTTGATCGCCTGACACCGTTCGAGGCTTCGCAGTTGTATTTTGTCGCTCGGCGAGAAGGGCGTAACGGCAGGTTTATTCGGATCAGGCTGGTGGCGATTTTGCGCGACCACCTCGATGCGCTTCTTAAAGAATGCGCAACCCAAGGTCTGCATCCTTCTGCGGTTGATATTCAAGACGATGCAAACACTCGCCTGCATATCGACCTTTTGCCTGCGAGTTTACGCGTCATCCAACAGGCCTCAGGGCAGGGCGTAAAACGGTTTTTGTTATGGCTCTGCGCAGGCTTGCTGATCAGCGCCATGCTGCTTTTACTCAATCAGCGTCACGCGGTTTTAGCGCAGATGCAGACCACGGTTCTCGCCCAGAGGGATGAGGTCGCGCAACTCCAGAAAGTCCGTCAGCAATTGGCCAATACGCGCGATGCGGCGGATTACCTGATCCGCCGTAAAGCGGCGCAACCGCCACTGGCCGCGCTGCTCGCCGAGCTGACCGGCTGCTTGCCCGCAGACACATGGGTCGAGCAACTGGAAATCAATCACGGCGCCGATATTTCGTTCACTGGGCAAAGTGCCAAAGCCAGCGCACTGATCGGGCGAATCAAAGACTGCCACAGCCTCAAAGACGCTCGTTTTGAAGGCGTCATCCAGCCAGACCCGCACACCGGCAAGGATCACTTTTCCATTCGTGCCCACATTATTCAGGAGGCAAGCCATGCGCCGTTCGCTGACTGAGCGCGAGCGCCGTGGCGCCGCATTGATTATTTTGACGTTGGTGTTAGCTGCCGCTTACTGGCTGTTAATCGACAGCTGGTTCGCCGGGCCATTGCGAGACATCAACGCTCAGGCTCAAGGGCTTCGTGAACAGCAGCAACGCTACGCTGGGGTTCTGCAACACCGCGAAGCGCTGCAACAACAATTGCAAAAGGCGAGAGATGACCCATCGAGCAACAGCAGTCTGTTACCGGGCGACGACCCGAGCACCGTAGCGGCCGACCTGATGCAGCGCATGGCAGACAGTGTCAGCCGTCATGCCACATCCGGTGCAGGTTGCGTCCTGACCCAACGCATGCCGATGACACCCGAACAAGACAGTGCCGAACCGTACCGGCAGGTTAACGTCAGCCTTACCCTGAGCTGTGCTGTTGAACCCTTGATCGCATTTCTGCATGACGTCGAATACCAGCGGCCGTTTCTGTTTGTTGATCAGTTGAGCGTACGGCGTAATGCCAATGCGCCCGCACACGGTGGCGCGGGAAAGCTTGAAGTGCACCTACTGGTGCGCGGTTACCTGCAAGCGGCAAGTGTGGAGGAGGTGGCGCCATGATTCGTTCACTTCCTCTATTCGAAAGCGTATTGACCGGTATTGCTGCCGCCCTTGGGCTGGGCATTGCCATCATTGCCTGCGGAGTGGGCAGTAGTCCCGAGTGGTTACCCGCACAAGCACGTCTTAATCCTGCTGAAGGGCTCGCAAAATCGCTCGTGGCGCCCACTGTCACGCTGCAAAACCTGGCCATCTCATGGCAAACACCGCTCTTCAGCACGGATCGCAGCCCAGATCCCAGCACAGCTCACGTCGTCTCCAACCTTACGGGCGTGACCTTGACGGGCGTACTGATCAACGTCGACCTGCGGATCGCCATGCTCAAACGTGCGGACGGTTCCACCCTTGACGTTCATCAGGGCCAAACCTTACCCAATGGCTGGACCCTGCAAACACTCACGCCTACACACGCAACCTTCTCCTCACAGGGACGTACCCAACGCTTGTCGCTACATGCACTGCGTCTACCGCCGCCGTCCCTGACGCCACCGATATCCCTTTCACACGAGTCCACACCGTAATGGCCAGTTCTACAGGCGTTTGTCACTTCGCCACCCCCATGCTTTGCCTTGCTACCGCCGTTGCACTGGCGGGTTGCGCAGGCATCCCTGATACCTACGAGCAAGACCGCGCCATGATGCGCGAAGGGTTGCAGGGCACGGGCTCTCAACGCCTGCCAGTGGATTCGCAAAGCGAACAACCTGCGCTTGCAGCCCCAGCCCAAACGGTTGCGCCTCGTCGCGAGCTTATCCGTGGCACCCGTCAATTCATTCGCAAACCCGCTGCAAAAGCGGTGAGCGGGGAATCCGAGACGGGGGACATCGTCTTCAATTTCACCAACCAGCCGATTGCGGCGGTGATCAACAGCATCATGGGCGACCTGCTGCACGAGAACTACAGCATTGCCCCTGGCGTGAAAGGCGAAGTTAGTTTCTCCACCGCCAAGCCGGTGAACAAACAGCAAGCGCTGTCCATTTTGGAAACGTTGCTGTCCTGGACCGATAATGCGCTGATCAAACAGGGCGAGAGCTACGTTATCTTGCCGGCCAGTCAGGCAGTAGCAGGCAGGCTGGTGCCGCAAGTGCGCGTGGCACAACCGCCCAGCGGCCTCTCGGCGCGCATGTTTGAGCTCAGCTATATCTCGGCAACCCAAATGCAGAAACTCCTTAAACCGTTCGCCCGGGAAAACGCATTTCTGTTGGTTGATCCCACCCGCAATGTGCTCAGCCTGGCCGGCACCGCAGAGGAACTGGCCAACTATCAGGACACCATCGATACCTTCGATGTTGACTGGCTTAAAGGCATGTCGGTCGCGGTGTTTGGTTTACAACGCGCTTCGGTGGCCGAATTGATGCCCGAGCTGCAAAAAATATTCGGCCCAGACAGCGGCATGCCCTTGGCGGGCATGGTGCGCTTTCTGCCTATCGAAAGAACCAACTCGGTCGTGGCTATCTCGTCCCAGCCGCAGTACCTCACCGAAGTCGGAGAATGGATTCATACGATTGACGAGGGTGGCGGCAACGAACCGCAAATGTACGTGTATGACGTGCGCAACATGAAGGCCACAGACCTGGCCAAATACTTGCGGCAGATATACGGCAGCGGCGCGATCAAAGATGATTCGGCGGCTAAAGTTGCACCCGGTTTACGCACCCGAACACTGTCATCGTTAAGCATGACAGGAGCTTCCGGCGGGTTGGACAACAGCCAGGAACAAGCCAGCGAAGACCCTGAAGACAGCAGTGAAAGCGTAGACAGTGAAACCGATAACGAACTGGCGAATGACGAACCCGGTACCGCCGCCAAAGGCATAGACGCCAGTACCCGTATCACCGCGCAAAAAAGCAGCAATCAGTTGCTTGTTCGCACTCGCCCGGCGCAGTGGAAAGAAATCGAAACGGCCATCAAACGCTTGGACAATGCCCCACTGCAAGTGCAGATAGAAACGCGGATTCTTGAAGTCAAACTCAGCGGCGATCTGGATTTGGGCGTTCAATGGTATCTGGGTCGATTGGCGGGCAATTCCTCCAGTAGCACCGTGACCAATACCCCTGGCAGCCAAGGCGCGCTGGGCGGAGGAGGGGTTGCGGCGGGTGCCAGCTCGTTGTTCTACTCATTTGTCAGCAACAACTTGCAGGTTGCCCTGCACGCACTGGAAACCAACGGACGCACCCAAGTGCTCTCGGCCCCTTCATTGGTGGTGATGAACAACCAGCAGGCCCAGATTCAGGTGGGTGACAACATCCCCATCAGCCAGACCACCGTCAACACCAGCACCTCCGACACCACCTTGAGCAGCGTCGAATACGTACAGACGGGCGTGATTCTCGACGTTGTGCCGCGTATCAATCCAGGCGGGTTGGTGTACATGGACATTAAGCAGCAAGTCAGCGATGCCGATACCAGCGCAATGAGCAGCACACAAACCAACCCGCGCATTTCTACGCGCTCCGTATCGACGCAAGTCGCCGTTCAAAGTGGCCAGACTGTCTTGCTTGGCGGCCTGATTAAACAAGACAACGCTGAAAGCGGGACATCAGTGCCTTACCTCGGCAAAATCCCCGGCTTACGCTGGCTATTTGGCACCACCAGCAAATCGAAAGCGCGCACGGAGTTGATCGTACTGATCACCCCGCGTGTCATCACCAGCAGCAGCCAGTCGCGACAAGTGACCGATGATTACCGTCAGCAAATGCAGTTGCTAAGTGTTGAGGGAGGGAAGCGCTAGACATAACCGATGGAGGTTATCCGTATATAACTAAACTAAAGAACTATTTAGTAGAGTTAGATTCTTATGGAATATATGCCCGGTTCTTGAGGGCCATTTATGACGTTAAAGCTCGCTTCAGCTTAATCCGTAACGGACTGGCTGCGAGCTAGGATCAGGCGCAAAACTGGCCATCAAACTGGACGATCCGCGCTTGATACCAATACACCAAATGGCCCAAAACAACGTAATGACCGCTGTTGCACGTATGCCTTCACATCTGGTGGGAGGCCCGTAAACATTGATCGAAGCCTTGGTTTTTCACCCTGACGGCACCCAAGCGCTGTACAGCAAGCAGCATCTGCATCTGCATCCTGGTGAAGAATCTGTAATCACTGCAGGTACTGGAGGTGAAACTCTGACGATCGACAACCGTGCAATTGCCTTGGCCATTTGTGTCGATGCTATGCAATCCAGCCACCGGGCAAACGCTTGCAAAGCAGGCGCTGATATTTACGCCCCCGGTGTTTTGATTTCGCCTGCATCCTATGCGGCCGAAAGTCAGCAGCTTGCTGATTACGCAAAGTCAGACCGGATGATGGTCTTGCTGGCAAATCATGGCGGTTCATCTGGCGGATGGCAATGCGCAGGCCGCAGCGCGATTTGGTCAAGCTCAGGCGAATTGATCAGTGCCGCAAAAGGCCAAGGTCAGTGGCTTGTGATCGCACAAGAAAACGAATTGGGAGAATGGACTGGCAAGGTCATCAATGCGGGGTTTGAAATCTGACCTCCACTGACCCTGACAGTCCATCACTAAGGTTCGCATAATGTATATTATGTTAAATTAGATATTATCTTAGATCAGCCAATCAAGATCACGCTTCACCCTCCTTCTATTTTTCCACCTTGATCCCAATTTCAGCCTATGCGTAGGTAGAAAGATCCTGGATGTCCTTAGCACACAATCATTCATGTTCGCCGGTGATGTCCACTAACGGAATAGGCTCAATCGCCCAAGCGCTGACATGGCGACGTTCGGGACACGGTACAGCGCAAGCCTTTCGTCCCGTGAACGTTCGCGCAAGACGCTCTTCATCGATACGCCAGCCGCGCTGTTCGAGTACTTGTACACTTTTGCGAAACGCAATTTGCAGTGCATCAGACTTTAGCGAAACCTCTTGCTGAAATGAGTCCGGTACACGCTCGGGACGTACTTTTTTGAGCACTGCATGGTCTTGTTCAAAAATACGCAGGTTGCTGGCAATGAACTTGCGATCAAGCAGCAGCGAACGCAGAAACGTTCTGCCCATCATCCACCAGGTTCGTGTGCGGTTAGCATCAATAGGCACATGCGCCGAGACGATGTAGATCCGCCAGCCGTTAGGTAACTGGAGCTCCAGCGTTGTACATGGGCCGGACAAATGAAAACCCGGAACAGTGACCACGCTGACAAACTCAGTCGATGACTTGCGCCTCAGTAAGCCTTTGCGTACCGGCCTGCGCATGAGCATTTGCGCATGACCGCTCCACGTATCGCTTTGGACATCGAATGAATCAATCTCGGGATGATCCGGATCACCGAAGGTTGAACCATGTACAAAAGGTGCGTGCGCGAAATCGAGGCCATTTTCGATAATTCGATCCCAACTGGCCTCCCAATCAAAATGACCGGCAACTGTGCGAATGGCAGGATCGTCGACCCAGTCTAGAGTAGGTAAAGGTGGACGTTGCGCTTCGGGGAGGTCACCCAAAAAAGCCCAGATCCAACCGTAACGTTCCAATGTTGGGTACGCATCGACCCGGGCCTTCGCCGGAATTCGCAAGTCTGGCTGCGCGGGAATGAGCGTACAAGTACCTTCAGGCCCAAATCGCCAGCCGTGATAAGGGCACTGCACGCTGTTGCCTACCTTAATACCAGCAGATAACGAACCGCCGCGATGCACGCAAACATCCGATAGCAAGTGAGCGACACCCAGGTCATCACGGAACGCTACGAAAGGTTGGCCAAGTAATCGGACTGGCTTCAGTCCGTCAGTCAACTGTGACGATGGGAGAACGACATACCAGAGGTTAGTAAGCATGGGGTGTGCGTCCTGTCAGGTTGTAGGCATGACTATAGTTACAGCTGAATGGTGGGCCAACCCCTGCTCAGGCTGAATGTCAGGCGCCCTCCTCTGATCATTGCCGCTTTCGCCTATTCACAAACGCCACGGGGCTTACCATCAGCTACTGATGATTATCGCAACTCCAACAAAAAAGACCCCAAAGCGGTCAGTTGTAGTCCATACAACTGACCGCTCAGAGGTCTCTAGGTTTTATCAGCGATTGGGCCTACATCATTTCCCTTTAGAATCGGGCAGCGCGTAAGCGATCAGTGAGTCACCCATCTTTGTACCGAACGAGCCATGACCACCGGCCATGATCACAACATACTGTTTGCCGTTCGACTCATAGGTCATCGGTGTTGCCTGACCACCCGCGGGCAAACGGGCCTGCCAAAGCAGATCGCCATTGGTGACGTCATAGGCGCGCAGGTAGTTATCCTGAGTCCCCGCGATAAACATAAGGTTGCCGGCAGTCGAAATCGGGCCGCCCAACATTGGCACACCAATTTTCATCGGCGGCAACTGGATACCCTGCAGGCTGTCCCGCGCCGTACCTATACGCTTACGCCACACGACCTCGTGGGTTTTCAAATCCACACCGGCAACGTAACCCCATGCAGGTGCTTTGCAAGGCAGTCCCAATGGCGAAAGAAATGCATTGATCTCAACCCCATACGGCACGCCATACTGAGGCTGAATGCCCGTTTCAGTACCAGACCCCTTCGCTCCTTCTTCAGGCCACAGCGGGTTATTGGGCCCACGTGGAATCAGTTTGGATACGAACGGCAGCGCCATCGGGTTCATTAGCGCTATCTGGCGATCCGAGTTGACCGAAATACCGCCCCATTCAAATACACCGAGATTGCCTGGGAAAACCAACGTGCCATTTTCTGAAGGAGGCGTGTATTGGCCGTTATAGTTGAGCCGCTTGAAGATCACTCGGCACATCAACTGGTCAAACATTGTGGCGCCCCACATGTTCTTGTCGGTCAATGTCTGGATCGGGGTAAGGTTCAGTGCGGAACGCGGCTGTGTCGGGCTGACCCAGTCACCAGGAGCGGCTTCACCCTCAGGTACTGGCATTTCAGTGACAGGTACGATCGGCTTGCCGTCACGACGATCGAAAACGAACATGTTGCCCGCTTTAGTAGGCACATACACCGCAGGAACGGTGTCGCCCGCCGGAGTTTTCACATCCGCCAGTGTCGGTTGCGCCGGTACGTCCATATCCCACAGATCATGGTGGGTCGTCTGGAAGCTCCACGCCAACTTACCTGTTGAAGCATTCAACGCCACAATCGCACTGGCATAACGCTCCATCACAGGGGTACGGTTACCGCCCCAGATGTCAGGCGTAGGGTTCCCGGTCGGGATGTAGACCATATCGATCTTGGCATCGTAAGCCAGTGGAGGCCAAGCGTTAGGCGAGTTGTTGACCAGTGTCTGGCCAGGGCCAGGAATTGCGTTTGGATCTTCCGCGCCGGTATCGAACACCCACTTCAAAGCACCGGTGTTGACGTCGTAACCGCGAATGGCGCCAGAAGGCTCATGTACGGAAAAGTTATCGGTGGTAGAGCCGGCGATCACAACCGTTGTGCCAGTCACCACGGGTGGAGACGTTGGCATCAAAGCGCCCGGGTAGGTATAGGGCTGCATTTTTTTCAGGTCCAGCTCGCCATTTTCCGCGAAGTCTGAACAGCGCTCGCCATTGTCGGCATTGATTGCGAACAGACGACCATCGTTGACCGGCAGCAGCACTTTACGCGGACAGCTGGTCGGGGCCTGTGCGACATCTTTCAAGCTGGTCGCAAATTCCTCTGTGTTGGCCTGGTCGTAATACGCAACACCACGGCAAGTCAGATGCTGAAACGAGGGGTCGGATACGAGTTTCGGATCGAACTTCCACTTTTCCTTGCCGGTCGCGGGATCAAGCGCCACCAGTACTTGGTGGGTGGTGCAGATATACATGTTGTCGCCGATCTTGATCGGCGTCACTTCATTAGTAGTCTCACCCGAGTCATTATCAGTTTTGAATTCACCCGTGTGGAAAGTCCACGCGACCTCCAGGTCTTTCACATTACTGTCGTTGATCTGGGTAAGTGGCGAATAACGGGTCCCTGCCTGGCTTCGGCCATAAGCAGGCCAGTCGCCTGGGGCAATACCGTCAACCGGTTGGGCTTGCGCAGGTTGGGCCGCTGTCAGACTGCCGTTGATCTCCTGAGGGTCGTTGAAAATCGAGTAGACCAACACAGCGATCGCGAATGCTAGCGTGGCTGACAAAAACACTTTGCTGGCTTTCAAACGCGCATCAATGCCGCGCGTTACTGCTGGAATCAGCAGCCAGATGCCCAGAAGGCCGAGAATATCGAAACGAGGTACTAATGCCCAGAAGTCCGAGCCGGCCTCCCATAACCCCCATACCGCGGTCGCCAGCATCAACACCCCGTAAAGCCAGAGCGCTGCTGCGGATCGTCGCCAAAGCAAGACCGCACAAACCAGCAGCACAATGCCGGCGATGATGTAATACAAAGAACCACCCAATGATGCGAGCCAACTACCGCCTACTAATAAAGCAAGCGAAATAATGGTCGTTATCACTGCGGTGAAAATTCTGAATCCTGAACCTTGCGCTTGCGCACTCACAAATGTTTCCTCTAAAACCTAATACAGTTAGTTCCCTATCAATAATACCTTGTTACAAAATACGCGCCTATTAGACTAACGGCGCTGACTGCCAGATTTCTGTGTTCCTGAAGTATCGCCCCATGAAACGAGACAATCTGGTTGCTCAGCTGCATACAGGCGGCGCCCTCCTCGGGGTTTCCGGTCCAGGTGTTCGAGGGGCCGGCTCATTGTGCGATTCGAACTCGCACTCATGACCAATACTCGATTGAGCGTCTGATCGTGGTACGACGGCATGGCAATCAAGATTGATTGACCCGGCCCAAAGCCGAATTCAGTTGCGCTCTCGATTGCCATCACGTTGCTCAACTATCAGATGCTACAGATTGGGTCGCTCCCCCTGCGTCGTACTTACATCCCCAACCAGTTCGGCAACGCGAGAGATACAAACGGCACGTAGGTCACCAGCACCAGGAAGGCCAACATCACCAACAACCAAGGTGAAACCGCGCGCACCACGCGGGTGAGCGGCATACCCGTGACCGCCGAGGTGACAAACAGATTGAGCCCGGTTGGCGGTGTGATTAGCCCGATTTCCATATTCACCACCATGATGATGCCCAGGTGGATCGGGTCGATGCCCAGCTGCATTGCTATCGGGAACAAGATCGGTGCAAGGATCAGGATGATTGCGGATGGCTCCATAAAGGTGCCCGCAACCAGCAATACGATGTTGACCACCAGCAGGAATTCAATCGGTGTAAAGCCCTGCTCTACCACCCACGCGGTGATCGACTGCGGGATCTGCTCGGTGGTCAGTACGTGGGCGAACAGCATAGCGTTGGCGATGATGAACATCAGGACCACGCTCAGCTTGCCCGCTTCGATAATGACCTTCGGGCATTCACGAACGGTCATGTCCTTGTAGATGAAGATGGCCACAAACGCGGCATAGACTGCGGCCACGGCAGCAGCTTCGGTCGGTGTGAACATGCCCGAATAGATACCGCCGAGGATGATCACGATCAACATCAGACCCCAACCGGCCCGTCGGCCTGCGGTCAGGATTTCCTTGAACGATGCCCGTGGTAGCGAGGGCATGTCTTTCACGCGGGCCATGATGTAGATGGTGACCATTAACACGAGGCCCAGCAGCAGGCCCGGCACGACGCCGGCCATAAACAGCTTGCCGACTGAGGTTTCAGTCGCAGTGGCGTAAACCACCATGACAATCGACGGTGGAATCAGAATGCCCAGGGTGCCCGCGTTGCACACGATACCGGCGGCAAAGTCCTGCTTGTAGCCGGAGCGCACCATACCGGCGATAACGATTGAGCCGACCGCAGCCACTGTGGCCGGCGACGAACCACTCAGTGCCGCAAACAGCATGCAGGCGAGGATCGCCGCAATGGCCAGGCCACCCTTGATATGACCGACGCAGGCGTTGGCGAAGTCGATGAGACGACGGGCTACGCCACCACTGGTCATGAATGCGCCGGACAACAGAAAGAAAGGGATGGCCAGCAGCGTGTAGTGCTCGCTGGTTTCAAACAGTTTGATCGCCAGAGAACGAACCGAGTCGTTACTGAAGAACAGGATGGTCATGGCCCCGGACAGCCCCAGGGAAATTGCCACTGGAATACCGACAAACATCAGCACGAACAGGGCGACAAAAAGGAAGGCAATGGTCATTTTTCTGTCCCCGACTGGTCGTTATCCGCCAGTTTGACGGCGTCATCCACTTCACTGTGCAAGCCCAGCCCCTGCTGTTTGCCTTGCACGATACGGATGAACACCTGCAGGAAACGCACGAACATCAGAGCAAACCCGATAGGCACGATCATTACGATCTGCCACTGGGCAATGCCGAAACGGTCCAGGTCTTCTGCACTGGTTCCGACCTCATACAACGTAGCCACCCATTGCTCACTGGAGTACGTCATCAAGGCGCAGTAGCCCAGACAAATGAGCACGGCCAACATGGCCACACGTCTCTGGTTGGCAGGGTTGAACTGGCGCACCAGCAAGTCGACGCCAATGTGCGCACCAATCCGCACGCCCCAGGCCAGCCCCACAAAGATCAGCCAGCCAAACATGGCCTTGGTCAGCGCTACGCTCCAGGTCATCTCCTGGGCGATGTATAGAATGTTGTCGCCGATACCGAGTAAGGCGTCGTTGGCGAAGGGCAGCGAATCCCCCAGCGAGTAGAAAACGCCATAAAGGTTGTTGAACACCACGTACGCGAAAGTGACCAGAGTCATGCCTGCAAGCAGGAACGCCACCAGCATTTCTTCCGCGTGATTCCAGACACGAACGACTGCGTGCATGGGTTTCTCCCTTGATAGAGCGGTCGCTAAGCGACGTGTGGGACCGATGAAGTCTGGGCCGCCGTAAACGTAGCCGTCAGCGACCCGGCACGGGGTCGCCAACGGCAATCGGGCCTTAGCTACTTTTGTTGGCCAGCTCGGCGGCCTGGATCACATCAGGACCAATGGCGCCTTCGAACTTCTTCCACACCGGACGCATGGCTTCACGCCACATCTCGCGCTGCTCAGGGGTAAGGGTGATGATTTGGCTGTTGCCGGAGTCGGCAATCTTCTGACGGGAGTCATGGTTCAGCTTCTCGGCCTGTTTGTTCACCTCCACAGTAACCTCGGCCATGACCTCATCCAGTGTGGTGCGTATTTGCGGCGGCAGGCTGTTCCAGAATTTGGTGTTGGTGATCACCATGTAATCGATGGCGCCATGATTGGATTCGGTGAAGAACTTCTGCACTTCATACACATTCTGGCTCTCGTAGTTGGACCAGGTGTTCTCGGTGCCGTTGACCACACCGGTCTGCAAACCCTGATAAACCTCGGCAAAGCTCATCTTGCGCGGCGCGGCGCGCAAGGCCTTGAACTGCTCATCCAGTACGGCAGAAGCCTGTACCCGGAACTTCAGGCCGCGTGCATCCTTGGGTTCATGCAAGGCCTTGTTGGCAGACAACTGTTTCATGCCGTTGTGCCAATAACCGAGGCCGGTCAGACCCTTGCCTTCCATGGACTTGAGCAAGGCCTGACCTTGCGGACTCTGCTGGAAACGGTCGACCGCATCGATGTCGTCGAACAGGAAGGGCAGATCGAAGATCTGGATCGGTTTGGAGTAGTGCTCGAACTTGGCCAACGACGGCGCCAGCAGCTGCACGTCTCCCAGCAACAACGCTTCCATTTCCTTGCCGTCACCAAACAGCGAGGAGTTTGGATAAACCTCGACCTTGACCTGTCCTGGCAGGCGTTCCTCGGCGAGCTTTTTGAACATCAGTGCGCCCTGCCCCTTGGGGGTGTGTTCGGCGACAACGTGGGCGAACTTGATGCTGATGGGATCGACCGCGCTCGCAAAACCTGCGAATAACGGGAGTGCGCAGACCAGCGCCTTGAGGGTGTGCTTGAACATGGGTACATACCTCTTGTTGTTATAAGTTTGGTAGTGCCTGGTGTTGCTGCTTGAATCAGGCTGACGCAGAACCCGCCCGACGCACTATTCGCCGTGCATGTTCGATCACCGGAGCGTCGACCATCTGCCCGTCAACCACGAATACCCCGTCAGCCGACTCAACCGCAGACAGAATTCGTCGGGCTCGGTCCAGCTCTTCATGACCGGGCATGTAAGTGTCGTGAATCAGTGCAACCTGACTGGGGTGGATGCACAGCAGGCCGCCAAAGCCCATATCCCTTGCATCGGCGGCCATTTGGGTCATGCCTTCGATGTTTTTAATATCTGCAAATACGCTGTCCAGCGGCGGCGCCAGCGCTACCAGTCGGCTGTGCAGCAAAATGGTGTAGCGGGCTTGATCGAGAATTCGCTGCGCTGCGGCGCTGGTGCTGCTAAAGCCCATATCCAGGCCAAGGTCCAGCGCACCGAACGTCAAGCGCTCGATCCCGGCTGCCCGGGCGATGGCCGGTAACTCAAGCAAGCCTCTGGCACTTTCGATGATTGGCCAAACGGGTTTGGCGCACGCCGCAGCCAGCTCTACCTGCGCAGCACTTTCGGCCTTGGGCAGCACGACCGCCACTACCCCCGGCTGGCGACGGCATAAGTCCAGATCGGCCGCCTGTTGCTCATGCTGCGGCGCATTGATACGCACCAGTATCCGAGCTTGAGGGTTGGCATCAAGAAAAGCGTCCAGATTGGCCCGTGCCTGAACCTTGAGGTTTTCTGCGACGGCGTCTTCAAGATCGACGATGACCGCATCGGCGCCGCTTGCCAGTGCCTTGGCAATGCGCTCGGGGCGGGTTGCCGGTACAAACAGCGCTGAACGAATGATTGTTCTGTTCATCAAAGTGCTCCGTGCCCAGGTGCGAGGCGCTAGCCTCACACCGCTCCTTGTTGATGAAGGCGCTGGATGTCCATTGCCCCGTAGCCCAGCTCACTGAGCAGGCTGTCGGTGTGCTCGCCCAAATGCGGCACTGCATCCATTCGTGGTTCAAAAGCGACATTGCGACCCGGTGGCAGCAATGCTGGTAGCTTGCCGGCCGGACTGTCCACCTCGCGCCAGCGATCACGGGCCTTAAGTTGCGGATGGGCCCAGACCCCTGCCATGTCGTTGACATGGGCGTTGGCAATCGACGCCGCGTCGAGCCGTGCGATAACTTCATCGGCACTCATGCGGGCAAATTCCTCAACGATGATGGCCCGCAGCTCAGCACGATTGTCCGAGCGCCGTACATTTGCATTAAAGCGTATGTCGTGCGCCAGCTTAGGCTGCAGCAACACCTTGTTGCAGAACTGCTGCCATTCACGTTCGTTCTGCAAGCCAAGCATCACCGTACCACCATCCCCTGTTGGAAACGGCCCGTAGGGATAGATTGTGGCGTGGGCAGCACCGGCTCGCGGAGGTGGGGCGGCACCGTCATAGGCGTAATACATCGGGTAATTCATCCATTCCACCAGGCTTTCCAGCATCGAAACATCAATACGGCTGCCCTCCCCGGTCTTGTCACGCAACAGTAACGCCGAGAGCACACCGGTGTATGCGTACATCCCCGCCGCGATGTCGGCAATCGAGCAACCGGCTTTGGCCATGTCGTTTTCGCCCGGCCCGCCGGTAACGGACAAAAAGCCGCCTTCGCTCTGGATCAGCAGGTCGTACGCCTTTTTCTGTTCGTAGGGTCCGCCCTCCCCGTAGCCCGAAATATCGCAGACGATCAACCTGGGGAAACGCTCATGCAGGGCTTCAAAAGACAGCCCCATGCGCTGGGCGGCTCCCGGCGCCAGGTTCTGAACCAGAACATCAGCCGTGGCCAGCAGCTTGTCGAGCACCTCTCCCGCGTCCGGCTGTTTAACGTTCAGGGTCAGGCTTTCCTTGGAGCGGTTGGTCCACACGAAGTGCGAGGCCAGGCCATTGACCCGCTCGTCATAGTCACGGGCAAAATCACCGGAGCCCGGGCGTTCGATCTTGATCACCCGCGCCCCCAGATCGGCCAATTGACGGGTGCAAAATGGCGCCGCGATGGCGTGCTCAAGACTGACGACGGTAATGCCGTCCAGTGGGCGGGGCTTGGATGCGCTGTCGTTCATGATGCAGCCTCCGTAGAAGTTACGGCGCCAGTCAGCACGCCCATATCGTCCAAATGCCGCAAGTGCCAGACCCGCTCGACAAGCCCAGTCGCCTGTTCGTCGTTGCACGCGCCCGAGAAGGCCAGCAGGCGGCGAAACTTGTCTTCAAGCTCGCTGCGGCTCAGGGTGTTGCCCGGATCGCCCTTGGGCTCATCGATGCTGCCGTACAGCGTCCGCCCTTGAACCGTGGTCACTTCGACACGGCCCAGCCAGCGCTGCGGATAGGCCGCGTCAACGTGCTCGTCGAGCACCATGTGTACCTTGCTGCGAAAGTCACCAATGCGTGAATCGGTCAGCGCATGCTGATGGAACTCGGTCAATCCGGCCTTGCCGTAAACGGCGATCAGGCCCAGCACGGTACCCATGGAAAACTTGGCCTGATGGACGGTCTGTGGCTCCCGCACACGGCCCAACACGTCGATGGCTCCCTGATGGACCCGCGTGATTACGCGGGCAATGTCTTCGGCCCTCAGGTTCTCGCGCTGCATCACCTCCAGCAGGGCATCCGCCGCCGGGTGCGTGTGGCGGCACGAGGCGTGAAACTTGAACGATGTTTCAATCAGTGCCCAGCGGCTGCCCAGACTGTCGCAAAGACAAGCTGGATTGGCATCGCTGGACATTCCGGCCGCCATGCCCTGTTCACCTTCAAGAATGTTTTTCGCGCCGCTCAGTCCTTCTGCGGTCAGGTAGGCGGCCAACAGACCATCTGCTGCCGCCTTGGCGGTGTGCAGCTGCTTGGAGTCTGCTGCATCGCGCAAAAACTCCCACAGCCCCGCCGCCTGTGTGCCCGCGGTGCCGAGCAGATGGGTGAACTGCTCCTGATTGAAATCCATCAACTTGCCCACGCCCACGGCTGCCGCCAGGGTGCCGACCGTGCCCGTGGTGTGAAAAATGCGGTAATGCGAACGACCGAGGAACTCGCCTATACGAATACCAGCTTCGTAACCGGCGACTGCCGCAACGATCAGTTCGCGGCCGGACTTGCCAAGGTCCTGGGCAGCGGCCAGAACCGCCGGGAACACCACAGTCGCCGGATGCAGCACGGAACTGTTGTGCAGGTCATCTTGCTCCACCAGATGCGAGCTGGCACCGTTGACCAGCGCAGCGAAATACGCGGAGCTGGTCTTGCCGCTGACCAGAAGTGTGGCCGGTCCACTGGCCGGGCCCATCAGTGCCGCATAACGCTCAAACAACGGGATCGGATGTAAACCCTGACTGGCCAAGGCAGAGCCCAACCAGTCAAGAAACAGCTCTTCGGTACGGCAGATAACAGCTTCGGGCAACTGCTCATAGTGCAGGCTGGCCAAAAACTCAGTGAGCGCTTGAGTGTGCTGACTCATGAAGCGGTCTCCATGGGATTCGAAAGTTCGATCAAATTGAGGTCCGGATCGAGCAGGTAGATCGAGCGGATCGGCCCCTGGGCTCCCGTACGCATGACTGGCCCTTCCAAAATGTTCACGCCGTGGCCGTGCAAGTGCTCGATAACGCTGTCCAGTCGGTCGTTGACGATGAAACACAGATCGGCCGACCCCGGCAGTGGATGCGTTGCCTTGGGTTCGAACTCGGCACCTGCTTGATGCAAGTTGATTTTCTGCTGGCCGAACGACAGGGCATGGCGCCCCTGACCAAACACCACCGGCTGCATGCCCAGCACACGGCTGTAAAAGTCCAGACTCCTGGGAATATCACGCACCGTCAGTACCAGATGGTCGAGATGGCTGATCTGCATGTTCAATCTCCGTTGAGGCTTGGGACGTGAATCCGGATCAATACTTAAAATGAACGCGGCAGTTCGAGCAGGTGCTCGGCGACGTACGACAGGATCAGATTCGTGGAAATAGGCGCCACCTGGTACAGACGGGTCTCGCGGAACTTGCGCTCCACGTCGTACTCATTGGCAAAACCGAAACCGCCGTGGGTCTGCAGGCACGCATTAGCCGCTTCCCAGCTGGCTTTAGCCGCCAGGTACTTGGCCATGTTGGCCGCCGCGCCAGCGCTGCGCCCGCTGTCGTACTCTTCACAGGCCCGCCAGCGCATCAGGTCGGCGGCTTCAAGCTCGATGTGGGCTTGGGCAATCGGAAACTGCACACCCTGGTTCTGCCCGATCGGGCGGCCGAACACCACCCGCTCACGGGCGTACTGTGCGGACTTCTCATTGAACCAGCGGCCGTCACCAATGCACTCGGCGGCGATCAGCGTACGTTCGGCGTTGAGCCCGTCGAGTATGTAGCGAAAGCCCTTGCCTTCTTGACCGATCAAGCTGCTGGCGGGAATTATCAGGTTGTCGAAAAACAGCTCGTTGGTTTCGTGATTGACCATGTTGGCAATCGGCTGCACGGTCAGACCGTTACCGATGGCTTCGCGCAAGTCGACCAGAAAGATCGACATGCCATCGACTTTTTTCTCCACCTGCGCCAACGGTGTGGTGCGCGCCAGCAGGATCATCAGGTCCGAGTGCTGCACCCGAGAGATCCAGACCTTCTGCCCGTTGATGACGTACTCATCGCCCTGACGCACCGCCGTGGTCTTGATTTTAGTGGTGTCGGTGCCGGTGGACGGCTCCGTCACGCCCATGGACTGCAGGCGCAATTCGCCGCTGGCGAGTTTGGGCAGGTAATAATTTTTCTGTTCTTCACTGCCGTGGCGCAGCAAGGTAAACATGTTGTACATCTGGCCATGCACGGTGCCGGAGTTACCACCGCAGTGGTTGACCTCTTCCAGGATCACCGACGCCTCTGCCAGCCCCAGGCCAGAGCCACCGTACTGTTCAGGAATCATCGCCGACAGCCAGCCAGCCGTTGTCATGGCGCTAACAAACGCTTCGGGAAAACCCTTTTCTTCATCAATCCTGCGCCAGTACTCCGCCGGGAACTCGGCACACAGGGCGCGCACACCCTCGCGAATAGCGTTGTAGTCTTCGTTCAGATACGGATTCATTGCAGATCCTTATTGTCATTGTTCAGTCGAAGGTCACTTCGCCCTTTTGGGCCACACCCTCGGCATTACCCACCCACAATTCGGCCTTGCCCGCAGCGACAACCCGGCCGCCCAGCGCAAAAGGATGGGGCGCAATCAACGGGCGAACGCCGCGATAGGCGAAACGCCGCAGGCGGGCAGCCGGATTGGCTCGGCAGAAAGCCCGCAGACTGAGCGTGGCCATGAGCGGGCCGTGAACCACCAACCCCGGATAGCCTTCGGTGTCGGTGGCGTAGGGCCAGTCGTAATGGATGCGGTGACCGTTGAAGGTCACTGCCGAGTAACGGAACAACAAGGTGGGGGTGGGAGTGACAGATTCCTGCCAGGCGCCCTCGGGCAATGGATCACCGCTCGCGAGCTTGGGAGGGGTGGGCTCGCGGTAAACGATGTCCTGCTCTTCGCGCATCGCCAATTGCCCGTCCTGAAGATAGTCATGCTGGACAGTGACAAACAACAGAGCGCCAGTCTTGCCGTGCTTTTGCTGGACATCGGTGATGGTGGAAACCCGCGTAGCTTGAGCGCCGACCTTGAGCGGCGTGTGAAACTCGATGCGGCCGCCGGCCCACATGCGGTTGCAGTTATCGGCGGGTGGCAGAAAACCTCCCCGGGCCGGATGACCATCGTCGCCCAGACCGCTGCCCTCCACCGCTGGTTGGAAGAAACACCACTGCCACAGCGCTGGCAAGGGTTCGCCAGCCTGAGGCGCCTGCTCACCCAGGGTGGCCGCGATGCGGTTGACCAGGTTCAGGCTCAGCTGATCATGGATTTGTTCAGTGCGCCCGATCCAGGCGGACAGTGCGTTATCGCTCATCGGTGATTACCCCGTGGCTTGTTATTTTGGACATGATTGCCAAATACGCAGCGATCTGTGAATCTGCGTTTGCGTTAGGGGGCGTTCGGTTTTGGTTAACACTGGAGTCCTGCAACCAGATTCATGTCCAGGAAAATCAACCATGCACTTTGATCTCGTCGACCTGCGTCTGTTTATCCATATTGCCGAATCCCCCAGCCTGACTCAGGGGGCGCGCAAGGCATTCATTTCCCCGGCCGCGGCCAGTGCCCGGATCAAGAACCTGGAAGACAACCTCGCCAGCCGCCTGCTCTACCGTGACAGCCGGGGCGTTGAACTTACACCCGCGGGCGAACTGTTCTTGCACCATGCGCGCGTGATCATGCGCCAGGTGGACTACATGAAAAGCGAGTTCACCGAGTACGGCACTGAGTCCTCAGGGCATATCAGAATCTTTGCCAATACCACCGCAGCCACTGAGTTTCTCCCCGAAATCCTCGCCGGTTTTCTCGCCGAACGTCCAGGTGTGACCGTTGATCTGCAGGAGCGATTGAGTCGCGACATAGTGCGTGGCGTGATGGATGGTTCTTCAGACATGGGCATCATTGCCGGCCCGGTAGAGGCCGACAGCTTGCAGGTCATACACTTCAGTACCGACCAGTTGGTACTGGTGACGTCCCTCGATCATCCTCTGGCCCGGCGCAAATCCATCAAGTTGGCAGAAACCCTGGCCTATCCGCACATTGGGTTGCACGAAGGCACCACCCTGTTGCGTTTTTTGAGTGAGCAGGTCGCCCTGCACGGCAATACGCTGAACATGCGTATCAAGGTCTATAGCTTCGAAGCGATGTGCCGGATGGTCGAAGCAGGTGTCGGCCTGGCCATTCTTCCTGAGTCATCGGCACGCCGACATCAACAGACCATGGGCCTTTCAGTCATCGAGCTCGACGAGGCCTGGCGCGTGCGCGAGCGAAGTGTGCTGGTGCGTGATTTACAAGCACTGCCGAAGGTGATCCGCTCCTTGATCGACATCTTATTGGCACAACACAAAGGAACGACTCAAGAAAAAAATGATCCTTCGCAGACACTGCCGGCCTCCCTTGCTCCACGGGTTTAGGACTGACGAGTCGTCGTGCGTCGTCACGATCCCCTTCATCGGCCGTTAATTGCCTACAGTCTAAGGGTTCGCCCTCTCAAAAATCGCTCGTACACTTCAGGAATCGACTATGAAACGCTCTCTGTGGTTTGGCTTGATCGGCACCCTCGTAGTGGGTACGTCCCACGCGGCATCCCAGGATGTACCCATAAATCTGGTGAGCGCTGACGGTGCGCCACAAGCCATCGGTGTGATAACGATCAGTGAGACGCCCTATGGCCTACTGTTCACGCCGAATCTGAAATCGCTGCCGGTGGGTGTGCATGGTTTCCATGTGCACGAAAACGGCAGTTGCGAAGCCGGCGAGAAAGACGGGGTCAAAGGTGCTGCGCTGGCGGCCGGTGGGCATTTCGATCCGCAGAAAACCGGCAAGCATCTTGGGCCGTATGCTGACGGGCATCTGGGGGATTTGCCGGCGGTGTACGTGACCGCCGACGGTATGGCCACCTACCCGGTGCTGGCTCCGCGGCTCAAGAGCCTCTCAGAGATCAAAGGCCACGCGCTGATGATCCATGCCGGTGGTGACAACCATTCGGATATGCCCAAGCCGCTGGGTGGTGGTGGCGACCGAGTGGCGTGCGGCGTGATCTGATTGTCACACGGTCAAGGTAGGCGTTTTGCAATTAGCGCCTACCGCTAGACCATCACTTTTTTTATGCTTTTAAGCCCTTCGCTATCAATTGCCCGTCTGATGCCTGCCTACTGAGCAGACTATTTAAGCCTGCCAGGCCAAAATGTTTGGAATAAACCCGGGATTATCTTTTATTCGAACCTGTTTACAGTTAGCCAAGGGGTTGTCGGCTTCCCTGCCAACCATTAATCACCTACAGAGGTTATTTACCTTGGACATCAATCTCAAAGGGCTGCTCGATCGCGAAGAAATCCGCAACCTCAGAACGCTCTATGCGCACCATCTCGACGGCAACAACATTGCTGCACTCGATCAGGTCTTCTCTGCGGATGCGGTCGTTGAGGTCACCGTCGGCAAGATGGAAGGCATCGAGGCTATACGGGTCGGGTTGACTGAGGCGTTCAAACTGTACGATCGGGATCATCGAAACCATTATCCCTTTATGCATGCGATCACCAACCACTGGGTCAAGCTGACCGGGCCAGATACTGCACAAGGCCGCTGCTACTTGATTGATTTTGAAACGGCGTCAAAGCCTGACCCGAATCCTTTGCTACTGCTTGGCCTCTATACAGATGAGTACAAACGTATTGACGGCGAATGGCGCATCACGCACACCCGCCTGGAAGTTGTCTGGCCAGCAGGCAACACCCGCGAAGAGCAGGCACCTGAACAGACTGAAGGAGCGTAAACCGTGATGAAATCCATGAAGCTGAGCATTCTGGACTATTCACCCGTCGATGAAGGTCTTCTCCCAGTCGATGCGCTGGCGTCCAGTGTGCGACTGGCACAGCGTGTGGAAGACAAAGGATTCAACCGGTTTTGGGTGTCCGAGCATCATGGAGCCCCCGCCACCGCAAGCAACTCACCGGAAATACTGATGTCGCGCATCGCTTCTGCGACGACAGCCATCCGCGTAGGTTCCGGGGGCGTTCTGCTGCCCAACTACAGCAGCCTGAAAATAGCCTAGAACTATCAACTGCTTGAGGCGCTTTTCCCGAACAGGATCGATCTCGGATTTGGCCGGGCACCCGGCGCCGATCGTCGTACGAGTCAGGCGCTCAACGATGAGAAAAGTGAATCGATCCCCTATTCGCGAAAAGTTTCCGACCTGCTTGGTTTTGTGACCGGACGACACCCGTCAGGTTCGCCCTATGCCGGAATGCGTGCCCACCCACAGACACGTGGCAAGCCTCAACCGTTTGTTCTGGGCGCATCCGGGGCGACGGCAGAGATCGCTGCGCAGGCAGGCTTGGGTTTCACCTTCGCCCACTTCATCAACCCGAGTGGCGATGGCCCGCTAGCGGCCAAGGCCTATCGCGTTGCGTTCAAGCGCAATGACTTTGCCACCGAGCCCACGGTGATCGTCGCGGTATTCGTGGCGGTCGGTGACACCGAGGCGCAGGCCCGCGAGTTCGCTGACGCCTTCCACCTCTGGCTCACTTATGCAGAAAGCGCGAGCCCGTTCGAGCGAGTGCCTTCGCTTGCCACAACCCGTGACCATAACTGGTCGCCCGATGAGCTGGCTGTTCGTAAACGCAACAAAGGCAGGCTGATATCCGGAACGGCCACTCAGGTCGTTACCCAACTTCGTGAGCTGGGCAACGCCTATGGCACCGATGAAGTCATGATTAATTTGATGATGCCAGGTGAGTCGGCGCGGCTCTGCGCCATTGACGCCATCAGCCAGGCAATGGTGTTGTGACTCTGAATGACGTTTAGCAAGACGCCTCCACTCCCCCACTCCTGCTAGCGGGAATAATGCCATTCCATTCCTGTATGATCTGGCGATTAAGCCGAGCAAATCCCATACATTGTAGAACTGGATTCCATAATGACTGACACCACCTTTGACGGTATTCGGGAATTCGTCGCCGCCGCACAATCGCTCAGTTTTACAGCCGCCGGGCTTGAGCTCGGGGTGACCAGCTCCGCCGTAGGTAAAAGTGTGAGCCGTCTGGAAGCAAGATTAGGCGTCAAGCTTCTGCATCGTACAACTCGCCGTTTGATCCTCACTCAAGAAGGGGAAACTTATCTGGCGAGTTGCTTGCGGGTGCTGGACGAACTGGCTGAAACCCAGGGGCTTCTTACCACCGGTCAACAAGAGCCTATCGGTCGTTTGCGTGTAGATCTGCCCGCGACCTTTGGCCGACGTCACATCTTGCCGACCCTCATCGAAATGGCTGTTCGATACCAAAAGCTCGACCTTTCGGTCAGCTTCAGCGAGCGTCTGGTTGATATCGTCAACGATGGAATCGATCTGGTCGTCAGAATCGGAACCTTGAAAGATGATGCGGAGATAGTGGCTCGAAAACTGGGCAGTCAATGCTTGTTGATCTGTGCCACCCCGGACTACCTGGCGCGGCACCCTGCCCCTCAAAATCGAAATGACCTGCTGCAACATGACTGCATCGTAGGCTGGCGCCATGGCACCCGTAAAACCTGGATGTTGATTGATGAAAACGGCCAGACAGTTGAGCAAGAGGTACGCGTCAAACATGAGATGGGTGATGGTGAAATGCTGCTCAACATGACACTCGCGGGCGCAGGACTCGCACAACTGCCCACTTGGCTGGTTCAGGACTATATCGAACGGGGTGACTTGGTAGCGGTTCTTGAACGCTACGCTGGCGCCGAGATGCCCATCCACGTCATCTGGCCTCGGACCCGCTACATCCAGCCAAAGATCAGAATGATCGTTGATGAACTCTTGGCACTGGCCCAGCGGGACTCAATCATTTTCAGGCCCGAGTAAATAGCGCATGCCCGGAACAAGAAAAAGCGTCTCAGATCAAATCCGAGACGCTTTTTTCGTTGAGCAGATCGTACCTATTCGGCAGGTTTATAGGTTGGATAGTCTACGTAGCCCTTCTCGCCGCTGTTCCCGTAGAACGTTGCTCGATCAGGGGTTGCAAGAGGCCAGCCGTTTTTCATGCGTTCCACCAAGTCTGGGTTCGCAATGAATGGTCGACCGAAAGCGATTAAATCCAGTTCCCCGGATTCCAGGGCACGTTCTGCAGACTCTCGATCAAAACCACCGGCGGCGATCAACGTGCCTCGGTATGTGTCACGGAAACTCGTCGCAAAGCCTTCAGGCATGCCCTCGGCGCCTATGGTCAACTGATCACTCAAATGGACGTAGGCAATATCCCGCGTTTGAAGCTCGCCCGCGACGGCAACCCACGTCTCAGCCTCATCGTCGAATGGGGCCATGTCGAAGAGACGGCCAAATGGAGATAGTCGCACACCTACCTTGGCGCGGCCTACCTCTTGGGCAACGGCATCGATGGTTTCCAGCAGCAAACGAATTCTGTTCTCGATCGAACCGCCGTAACGGTCTGTGCGATCGTTCACCGTTGGATTGATGAACTGTTCGAACAAGTAGCCATTTGCGCCATGAATTTCGACGCCATCAAAACCGGCTTCCATCGCTCTGCGAGCAGCGAGGACAAAGTCATTCTTGACGCCCGCAATTTCCTCAATGGAAAGCGCTCGCGGAGGACTGGCCTGGATCGGACATGGCTCATGCTGCTCGTTGTAGGCATAGGCCATGGAGTTAGCCGCGAGTTTATGACTCGATGAAACAGGCGCCCCGCCGTCTGGCTGCAAGGTTGTATGCGACACCCGGCCTACGTGCCAGAGTTGCGCAAAAATGCGGCCACCTTCTTCGTGGACGGCCTGTGATACGTGCTTCCATCCTTCGACCTGTTCCTGGTTGTAAAGACCTGGATTGAAGAGATAACCACGGCCCTGAATAGATACCGGAACACCTTCACTGATGATGAGCCCAGCGCTGGCCCGCTGGCGGTAATAGAGCACTGTCAAATCGTCGGGGATGTCATTCAACGCCCGCGCGCGCGTCATCGGCGCCATAACGACACGGTTTCTTAACGTAAGACCGGAAAGTGTATAAGGCGAAAAAAGAATACTCATAAAGAAGGCCTCTGAAGTGGAGCGCTTCGAAGCGCCGTAAGAGCCAATATACCCAGTCTCTCCCGGAGGATAATCCCCCTTGAATTCCAATCATTTTGGAATATGGATCCACAATAAAGGTAGAGATCCGGCATGCGCCTCACACAGAGGCGCAAAGCACGGATTGCCTGATCCATTCAGGTTTTTGTTTCGGTCCAACCGCCACCCAGAGCTTTGTACAGCTGTATTTGAGTACTGAGGCTGGAAAGATGACCGTTGAGTAATTGCTGGCGGGCCGAGAGCAACTGACGCTGCGCATCCAGCAACGTCATATAGCTATCGACCCCCTCTTCGTAGCGTTGCAACGCCATCTGTGTGTATTCATCAGTAGCACGCACGAGGTCTTGTTGGCTTTTCAGCTGTTCGCTCCAGGTTCCCATTGCTGCAAGGGCATCGGACACTTCACGGAACGAGACCTGAATGGTCTGTTCGTAGTTGGCCACACCCATGTCCTTCTGGATTTTGGCGTAGTCCAAACTGGCTTTGAGCCTGCCGCCGGTGAAGATCGGCAAGTGAATCTGAGGCATGAAGCTCCAGGCTTCCGACCCTCCATTAAATAACCCACTGAGTTGACTGCTGGCCGTTCCAGCGCCAGCCGTCAGCGTAATACTGGGGAAAAAAGCGGCCCGAGCAGCACCGATATTGGCGTTGGCCGCGAGCAACTGGTGTTCCGCAGCTCGAATGTCGGGACGTTGCTGTAACAGGTTTGCCGGAAGCCCGGCTGGAATGTCGGCCATCAACTGAGCGTTCAGGTTTGACTCGGGCAAGCCGTTTGGAATAGATGCTCCCAAAAGTATCCGCAAGGCATTAGCGCCCAGAGCCACCTGCCGGGTGTAGGCCTGGACTTGTCCACGCGCACTATCGACCAATGTCCGGGCTTGGCGAACATCCAGATCGGATGCAGTACCGGCCTCACTGCTGGCCTGGATCAGCTCAAGGTTGTGCCGGTAGTTTTCCAGTGTGGAGCGGGTTACCGCCTGCAGTTGCTTATCGGTTTCCCAACTGAGGTAAGCCATGGCGACTTCAGCGACCAAGCCGATCTGCACGCTGCGTCGGGTTTCCTCGCTGGCCAGGTAAGTCTCCAGAGCGTTACGATCCAGGCTGCGAATGCGCCCCCATACGTCCAGCTCGTAACGGGTCAGGCCAACCTGCAAGCTGTTGTCGCCATCGGTGCCTTGTTGGCCCGTCGAAGACAGGTCGGCCGGTGTGCGTGAACGCCCCCCACTGCCCTCAATGTCTACCTGCGGTAACAAAGCTGAACCTTGAATACCGTATTGAGCGCGGTAGGCCGCGACATTCAATGCGACTTTGCGCAGGTCGCGATTGTTCTCAAGAGCCAGATCAACCAAGCGATGCAGTGCTGGATCTTTGAAAAATGATCGCCAGCCAATTTGCGCGGTGTGTGTGCCCTGCGGCTGCGCATAAGCAGCACCTTGAGGAAATGCCTGCGGGATAGGAGCTTCGGGGCGCTGATAGTCCGGGATCATGCTGCAACCGGCCAACGTCATGGCCATGACTAACAGCAAAGGTTTAAACGTCATGGGAAACTCCTTCACGCGTGGCTTGAAGTTTGACTGCGGGTTGTTTGGGTTTGAACAGCTTCATGACAGCCACGTAGAACAGCGGCACAAAGAAGATCGCCAGGAACGTCGCAGCCAAGGTGCCGCCCACCACGGCGGTGCCTATGGAGTGCTGACTGCCGCTGCCCGGGCCGTAAGCACGAGCCAATGGCAGAGTGCCCATGACAAATGCGATAGAGGTCATGATGATCGGGCGCAGACGCAGACGCGCTGCCTCAGTGGTCGCCTCAACCAGGCTGCGGCCATGGTTCTCATACAGATCCTTGGCAAACTCCACGATCAGAATGGCATTCTTCGCCGCCAGCCCCATGGTGGTCAGCATGCCGACCTGGAAGAACACATCATTGGACAAGCCTCGGCCAAGCGTTGCGGCTACAGCCCCGAGCACACCCAATGGCACAACCAGCATGACCGCCACAGGGACTGACCAACTCTCATACATGGCTGCCAGGCAAAGGAACACGATGATCAGCGACATGACATACAACAAAGTTGCCTGTGAACCCGCGGCCCGTTCCTCATAGGACAAACCTGTCCAGGACACACCAAAACCATTCGGCAACTGCGTAGCAATACGCTCAATTGCTGCCATTGCATCCCCGGTGCTATAACCCTCGGCAGGCTGGCCCAAGAGTTCAACGGACGAAATACCACTGTAACGTTCCAGTTTCGGAGATCCGTAAACCCACGTACCGGTGGCGAATGAAGAGAATGGCACCATCTGCCCGGCATCATTGCGCACGTACCACTTGTCAAAGTCTTCCGGCGAAATACGGGCATCCATCTCCCCTTGTACGTAGACCTTTTTCACACGCCCCTTGTCGATGAAGTCATTGACATACGTCGACCCCCAGGCCACCGACATGGTGTTGTCGATAGACTCGATGGAGACTTGCAGAGCGCGTGCTTTTTCGTCGTCGATCGTGACTTGGTACTGCGCCTCATCATCCAGACCGTTGGCCCGGGTAATGGCCAACGCAGGTTCTTTGGCCGCAAGGCTCATCAACTGATCCCGTGCTTGCAGCAGTGCAGTGTGTCCACGACCACCGTTGTCCTGAAGAAACAGATCAAAGCCGGTGGCGTTGCCCATCTCCATAATGGCGGGGGGAACGATGGAAACGACGTTGGCATCCTTGATCGTGGCGGCAAACGCGGTGATGCGTTTAGAGATGGAAAAGGCATTGTTTTCGCTGGATTTACGCGCTTCGAAGGGTTTGAGCCGCACCCAGATCACAGCCGAATTCTGCCCACGCCCCGCAAAGTTGTAACCGCTGATCGAGAACGCTGAAACAACCCCCTCTTTTTCATCCTCGCGCAGGTAGTCGCGGACTTCATTAAGCACTGCCTCGGTGCGCTCGGCGCTGCTGTTGGGCGGCGTCTGGATTTGAACAATCAGCAGTCCCTGATCTTCATCGGGCAGAAACGCGGTCGGCAAATCACGGAACATCAGTACAACACCGGCCAGCAGCAAAAAGTACACGACAAAGGTTCGTTTTGGGTTGCGCAGAATCCGTGAAACAACGCCTTCGTAGCGAACGGTACTGCTGTCAAAGACCCTGTTAAACCAGGCAAAGAAGCCCTTCTGCTTTTTCTGACCATGCTCCGCGTGCGCTTTGAGTAAGGTCGCGCAAAGTGCCGGGGTGAAGATCAGCGCTACGAGTACTGACAGCCCCATCGCGGTAATGATCGTGACCGAGAATTGGCGGTAGATAATCCCGGCCGAACCGCCGAAAAAGGCCATGGGCATAAACACAGCGCTGATCACCAGACCAATCCCCACCAGGGCGCCCGAGATCTGACTCATAGATTTGTAAGTGGCTTCGCGCGGTGACAGGTTCTCCTGCTCCATCAACCGTTCAACGTTTTCGACCACCACGATGGCATCGTCAACCAGCAGTCCAATCGCCAGCACCATCGCGAACATGGTCATGACGTTAATTGTGAAACCAAAGGCGTATAGCACTCCGAAGGTGCCCAACAGAACGACAGGCACTGCCAAAGTTGGAATCAAGGTGGCGCGAAAGTTCTGCAAAAACAGAAACATCACCAGGAACACCAATACGATGGCTTCGAACAGGGTATGGACAACAGAGTCAATAGACGCTTTTACCGACGGGCTCGTATCGTACGGGTACACAACCTCGACGCCGGGCGGCAAGTAAAGTTTGAGACTGTCTACGGTTTTTTTAACATGATCGACAGCCTCAAGCATGTTGGCGCCTGTCGCTAATCGCAAAGCAATACCGGCGGCAGGTTGACCGTTGTAGTTCACATCGTAGGAATAGGTTTCATTGCCCAATACCACGTCACCTAGATCTTTCAAGCGTATTTGCGAGCCATCCGGCTGCACCTTGACCAGAATCTCCTTAAACTCATCAGCCGAGTTGAAACGTGTTTTACCGATAACGGTGGCACTGAGCTGTACACCTTTGCGTGTCGGCAACCCACCTACCGAACCGGAAGACACCTGAACGTTCTGTGCAGAGATGGCATCGACCACATCCTTGGGCATCAACTGATAGCTATGTAGCTTGGCCGGATCAAGCCAAATGCGCATGGCATTCTGAAAGCCAAAGACAAAGAAATCCCCAACACCCTGAGTACGGGACAGCGGATCCTGAAAGTTGGAAACAACCAGGTTACCCAAGTCGCCGTAATTCAACTTTCCATCTGTCGAGACCAGCCCCACCAAGAGCATGAAGTTGGCCTGGTACTTAACCACTCGAATACCCTGACGCTGGACTTCTTGTGGAAGGTTCGGTGTAGCCAGTTGCAGTTTGTTCTGCACCTGAACCTGGGCAATATCAGGGTTTATTCCTTGGTCAAAGGTGACGATGATCTCGACACTGCCATCACTGTTGGCCGCTGAACTGATGTAACGCAAACCATCCAACCCATTAAGCTGCTGCTCAATGACTTGCAGAACAGTGTCTTGAACCGTCTGGGCAGAGGCGCCGGGGTACGTCACTGTAATCATGACTGCCGGGGCGGCGATATTCGGATACTGGTTGACCGGCAAACTACGTATGGCCAACGCTCCGGCGAGCATGATTGCCAGCGCAATCACCCAAGCGAAGATCGGTCTATCAATAAAAAAGCGTGACATAACCAACCTCTCAATTTGCTGTGAAAGCCGCTTTCAGTTCAACATTTGTTGCGGGTTGAGCGTCCACCAGGGAACTGGCCTGCACATGCTGCAAACCTTCAGTGATCACCCGCTCGCCTGACGTGACCCCGCTCTCTACCAACCAGGCGTTACCCACAGTGCGCACTGTTTTCAGATCGCGGTGCTCAACATGGTTGTCCTCAGTCACTACCCATGCCGTGGCCACACCTCGACTGTCACGGACGATGGCCTGCTGGGGAACCAAAAGCGCTTTTTCCCTGACGCCTTCTTTGACTTGTGCGTGGACAAACATGCCCGGCAGCAGCGCGCGGTCTGGATTAGGGAATACCGCTCGCAAGGTCACGGAGCCAGTGCCTTGGTCGACGCTGACCTCAGAGAATTTCACGATGCCGGTGAGTGGATAGGCACTGCCGTCATCGAGCGTCAGACTGACCTCTGCCTGATCGGAGCCTGTATTTTTCAGGACGCCTGTCTTCAAGGCACGCTTCAACTCCAAAATACGAGTGATGGGTTGAGTGACATCGACATAGATCGGATCAAGCTGATTAACGGTTGCCATGGGTGCATTCTGGCCTTCGGTTACCAGCGCGCCTTCGGTCATCGCCGATCGGCCTATGCGACCTGAAATAGGCGACAACACCTGGGTGTACTGCACATTGATGGCTGCCACTTGCTGGTCGGCGGCGGCTTGCTTCCAAGCAGCAACGGCCTCGTCGTATTGCTGCTGGCTGACTGCTCGCGCCTTGAGAAGACGCTCATAGCGCTCTGCCAAATTGCGCGCACTGCGAAGGTTGGCATCGGCGCGCGATTGCTGGGCAACGTAGGTACGTGAGTCAATCTGGTACAACGGTTGCCCCTGTTTGACTTCACTGCCTTCGGTGAACAAGCGACGCTGCAAGATACCCGCGACTTGCGGGCGCACCTCGGCAGCACGGTACGCAGAAGTACGTCCGGGCAAGTCAGTAGTAAGCGTGAGAGGTGCTTCATTGAGGGTGTAATAACCAACTTTTACCGCTGCGACGTGCTCTGCCACTGGCTCCGTTGGTTTGCACGCAGTTAGAAAAAGTGCTGACAGTGGCAATAATCCAGCCATGACAAGTGAGGGTTTAAACATACAAACTCCAAAAACGCCGGTATTTATTGCAACAACACCGGGTGTGAATATCGGGGCGAGACTAAGGCTTACGTCTTTCAAAAGTGAGTACGCAGGCGCATGACTCCAGAAGATAAGATCCCTGGTCTAAAGGTTAAGTGGGTTGGTTTTGTTTAGAGGGTGCAAATAATTCAGTGATCCACCAGAAGGCGGGCCGAATCAAAACAAACAATAAGACTGGCCATATTGATTTGGCCTACTTCAATATCCCCGCAATCACTAATCTCATCTTTCGTTCAACGTCAGACGCTTTAATTTGCACCTCTAATGTCAATCAAGCCCATCGAATTTGCCGCCTGCCCCATTCATGACGCTGGCGCAGTGCGCAAAGTCAGAAAGGGATCAAGCTCGCTGGCGCACAGTATATTAGGTGTGCTTTAGATGATTAAGTCGGGACAATTCCAATCATTGCATCCCTCAACGCCATAATTGAGCGGTCGTAATCCCCATTCATGCTCCTGAATTGGGTCTTACGAGCGATGAGCGTGTTGTTTCAGGCAGGTTTGGCAGAACAGCCAGAGCTCTACAATTTACAGAACAGGTGAAGCTGGACTCGTTGCGAGGATGGAGGCAGAGCGAGTCCTGAAATGTAGTCGCTGGGCTACCCGAATACCGCAGTGATAGCCACAGCTGCAAACCCAGTGTCGAAACGCTACTTTTTGGGGGGCAACGCAAACGCCACTAGATAGTCGCCTCGTTCAGATGAGCTTCGCGTTCCCCCGGCACTGGCTCGATCTTCCTCGGTCATTCTGACCTGTCTTTCCTGCGACTCTCCAGAAACACAACTCCTCTTGTTGAGTCACAGGAACTTATCTGGCATCCCGAGCCGGCTCGCCTTGCGCAGCGCCAAACGGAACCCCACCCTTACGCCATCATGCTGTTCGTGTACCTATAGCGCTTGCGAGCTGGACATGCACTGCTGATGCTTCATGGGCTATTTCCCAGGCATCCCTTGGTTCGTCCAGGTCACGATTGAGGGTTTCCGGGGTTTTGAATGTGGCGTACAGGGTGATCAGTGTGAGCAGGGTCAGGTAACAGGCAATGGGCAGCCACGCGCCGATACCTGCGCTGGCATCACCGTCATGGCTCGCCACCACCAAGGCGATGATGCCTGCCCCGATCATCGGCGCAATGCCACCGGCAATCACTGCCGACGCTTCCCGTGCAATCGACACGCCCATGTAGCGGTGACGCGAGCCAAACAATTCTGGCAACAACGCGGCCTGCGTACCGAACATGCCCCAAGTGCCGATGCCTAAAGCAATGGAGATTGCAATGATGCTTGCAGCGACATTGCCCAGGCTGAGTACCCACCACACCGGGAATGCTAATGCCAATTGCACCAGAGCAAAGGCCCGGTAAACCACAACTCGACCGAAATGATCACTGAGTTTGCCCGCAATGGGTACGGTGATCGCGCCCAGGCTGGCTGCGCAGATAAGGGTCAGGACACCCACCGGCCCTTGCAGTCCCACCACGCCAACGATGTAGCTCACCGCCAACGCCTGGTATATCGATGAACCACCGTTTTCTCCCAGACGCAGCCCAATGCCTATCAGCAACGTGGGTTTGGAATGCTCCATCGCACTTTTCAGTGGATTGACGCAGACACGCTTGAGCGCCTTAAGGCGGATGAACGTCGGAGACTCCTTGAGTGACATGCGCATGTACAGGCCCAACGCAACGATCACCACGCTGCTGAAGAACGGCCATCGCCACAGGCCACTTTCGATCACGTTGTCATTGCCGCTGACCACCAGGAAATACACCACTGCTGCGAGGATGGTGCCCAATTGAATGCCAAGGAACGGCAGCGAAGCGTAGAAGCCGCGTCGGCCTTCGGGGGCGTATTCGGTCATCATTACCGCCGCTCCGGCCTGTTCGGCACCCGCGCCCAGTCCTTGCAGAAGACGCAGGATCACCAACAGTACAGGTGCCCAATAGCCAACTTGATGAAAGCTGGGCAGTGCACCGATGAGCGTGCTGGAAATACCCATCAGCAGCACCGTCGATGCCAACACGAACTTGCGCCCGACGCGATCACCGATCATACCGAACAGCACCCCGCCCAGCGGCCGTATTGCAAAACCGAGGAAATAGGTACCGAAACTGGCGATCAGGCTCATGGCACGGGTCTGCTCAGGAAAGAACAGGGGCCCGAAAATCAGTGCCGAAGCCAGGGTGTAAAGCGCAAAGTCGTAGTACTCAAGCGCACTTCCCAGGGAACAAGCCCAGGCCGCGCGGTGCAAGTCTTTCTTGTGCGCTTGCGCCTCGGGGAGTGTGGCAGTGTCGGATGCTGGATGATCGTCAGTCATGGGGTATCTCCAGGTGCCTTTACGGCATCTTGTTATTGACAGGTCAGTAGGTTGTTTACAATTTCAACCGCTGTATTTCCTGGAGCATGGCCTGCTCCATGATGTCGATTGGCGCCTCTTTCCCGGTGTACAACTCGATTTGCCGACACGCTTGGTGCACTAACATGCGGGTGCCGGCAATGGTGCGGCATCCCAACGATTTGGCTTGCAGCAGCAACGCGGTCTGCACTGGCATGAACGCCACATCCATGACAATCAGATGACTGGCCAGACAACCGTTCAGCGGGTTGCTGTCTGGCTGCTTGAAGCCAACCGAGGTGGCATTGATGACAATGTCGAAGGCCTCGGCCGTGAACGCCTCAACGCTGCCGCCCCACCGGGCACCCAGATCCTCGGCCAGCGCAGCACCGCGCTCGACACTGCGATTGAACACCGTGACCTCGGCCGCTGCTTGCAAACACCCGTAGACCACCGCACGAGCCGCTCCGCCGGCACCGATCACGGCGATGCGCTTGCCGCACAGCTCGGTAACTTCTTCCAGGGCACGCAGTGCACCGAGGTAGTCGGTGTTATAGCCAGTCAGCACGCCGTCGACGTTGTTGATGGTGTTGACCGCACCGATGATTTGGGCCGACACGTCGATCCTGTCCAAATGAGGCATGACTGCGGTTTTGTACGGCATGGAAACGTTCATGCCGCGTACGCCCAGGGTACGAATGGCTGCCACGGCGGCGACCGGATCTTCGACGCCAAAACAGACAAAGGTGTAATCCAGGCCCAGCGCTGCGTAAGCGGCGTTGTGAATCTTTGCCGAGAGCGAAAACGGCGAGCCCATGATTGAGCCGCAAAGGGTTGGCAGAGATTGAGGCATACAGGAGTCCTTGGCGTGAGAGTTAAACGACGCTGGTCAAACCACCATCAACGAAAAGGGTCTGACCGTTAACGAAGTTGGACGCTGATGAGGCGAGGAAAACAGCTGCGCCGCAGAGTTCCTCTACATTGCCCCAGCGCCCGGCGGGCGTTCGCTGCAACAGCCATTCGCAGAACGCCGGATCGTTGACCAGCGCATGATTCAATTCCGTCTGGAAATAGCCGGGGGCCAGGGCGTTAATCTGAAGGCCCAGGCCTGCCCAGTCGGCACACATGCCACGTGTGAGCATTCGCACGGCGCCCTTGCTGGCGGCATACGGTGCGATGGAACGTCGGGCCAATTCGCTTTGCACCGAGCCGATGTTGATGATCTTGCCGTGCCGCCGCGTGATCATGTGGCGGGCCACCGCCTTGGACACATTGAATACGCCATCGAGATTGGTACTCATCACCCGATGCCAGTCATCGGCGCTGACGTCCTGAAGCGCCTGTCGATGCTGCAAGCCGGCATTGTTGATCAGAATATCAAGCGGCCCCAAGCGCAGTTCCAAGGCATCAATGGCCTTTGCAACAGCCGCGTGATCGGTCACATCGAACACTGAGTAATCGACGTCCAGCCCTTCATCGCGCAACAGCGCGCAAGCACCTTGGGCGCGTTCCGTATCGCGACCATTGAGCACCACTTGGGCGCCCGCTTGTGCCAGCCCGCGAGCCAGAGCCAGGCCAATGCCGCGTACCGAACCGGTGATCAGCGCTCGACGCCCGTTCAGACGAAAGCTGTCGATCATGTGTGTCTCCCTACGCTGAATTGTTTTTATGGGTAATGACGTCACTTTCCACCGCTATCGCGCAAACGTGCCAATCGTTTATGGTGATGTTGTGATCACCCTTCGTGATCACCAAGTGGCTATGTTGCATGGGGAGTCATTGTGGAGCTCAAGCATTTGAAAGCGTTTGCGACCTTGGCCGAAGAGCTGCATTTCGGTCGTGCGGCGGCGCGTCTGCACATTGTCCAGCCAGCCATGAGTGCGCAAATACGTGCTCTGGAGGAATTTGTAGGCGCGCAGTTATTCGAGCGTAACCGGCACCGAGTCGAGTTGACCGAGGAGGGAATGCTGTTTCTGCCCGAGGCCTTGGCGACCCTGCGCCAGGCGGGTCGCGCCCTAGAGGTGTTACAGCAAGCAGCGGCCGGAGACGTTGGCATATTGCGTCTGGCATTTGTGTCTTCAACGCTGTCGCACTTGTTGCCGCAACTTGTGCGTACGCTGGAGCAGCGCCACCCGCATATCGAACTGGAGCTCAAGGACATGCCATCGCAAGCGCAAGCTCGGGCCTTGCTGGACAACGCTCTGGATTTTGGCTTGGTACGCCTGCCCTTGAATGCACCGGGCGTGCATACCCGCATGCTCTTCGAAGAGTCACTGGTCGTAGCGCTGCCACAAGAACACCCTCTATGCGCCAAGCGTCGTATAAAGCCTCAGGATTTGGCCGGGTGTCCGGTTTTGGTACTGGCGCGCAAGTTTGCTCCCGGCTTGTATGACCAAATGCTGGCAGGCTTCCACAGACGAAAAGTGACACTGACCATTGCCCGGGAAATGGGCGAGTTCACCACTCAGTTGGCGTTGGTGGCCGCCGGTTTAGGTATTGGCATCTTGCCAAGCGGTGCCGCATCGGCATTGCCAGCCGGTGTTGTGACGTTACCACTGGCTCTGCCCATGAGTGGAGCAGGCATCGGCGTGGCCTGGCTCGGTCTGGAAAACCCTCGCAAACGGGCGCTGATGAGGGCGCTGGATGAACTTTATCCTGCGATTGAGTAGCAACCCAGAGTTGTCCAATCGATCCCTTTTTCCAGTTCAAATCGACAGACAGGACCCCCCAGCAAAAGCTGCGCCTCAATAGCGTGCTCAGCGTCGGCGGTGTGCCCCCACGGAACGGTGTCCAGGCCCCGCAGTAATTCCGTCAGTACGCCCTGATCGAGGCTATCGCCGAAGCGAGCAACCACAAAATGTTTCGCGCGGCGAAATCGTATGCCAGTGTCGAGCAGTTGCGTAACCAAGGACGACACCCCAAAGACCTGCACCGCCATTTCAGGATTATGCCGCACCATCATCCCAGACAATCCAGATAGCGATAACGACCCAGCGACCACCAATTGCCGGAGGTCATCTGCCATGTCCGAACGTTTAAACAAGCAGGCTGCGGTCAGGTCATCACCCGTATTGAAGACACTCCGTCTAGAGAGCTCCCCAAGCGCCTCTCCAGGCCACTGGGCCGCGAGGAAAAGGCTGGCCTGCCTGAGCGATTCATAACGATCGGACCACCGTAAATCGCCCGCAGAAGCCTCATTCAACCAGCACGCATACCTGTCGATTAAGCGCCGGCAATAATCAAATCCCCTGCGTAAACAACGCAAGAGCAGACCACGGATAACTCGGCTACGTGCAATCGCGGCAACCAGCGACGACATCGGCAAAGCGTGCAAAGGCACGTACTGCGACGCGTCCTCGAGCACAGCCCGATACCGTACCATCGTAGTCAATATCTCCCGCCATTCCTGCCCGCGTAATCGCTCGGCCAGGCCATCGACGACCACGTTGGCGACATATGAAAAATCGTAAGAGGCATCGAATAGCAAACGCGTGACGACCACAAAGTGTCTGAGCTCCTCGTAATCCCAAGGGTCTGATCCAGGTGCGGTCAGCCGTATGAACAGTGTCCAGGTACCCAGCACTTGCTCGCGTCGAAACGTCAACGTAGGGAACGTCCACGTGCGGAACAGTTCTAGAAACACCTCAAACGCCAAAATCCGGGCGATTTCATCGCCAGGACAATCAGGCGGCTCCGTCCATTCCACCGAGATCTGCCGTGGCGTGAACACGTAACTGGCCTTGTGCGTGCCCATCGGAATCTGAATCTCTAACAACTCGCGATCAAAGCGCAGAACCTTCGTCGAGCGGCTGCTAAACGTTGAACAAAAGTGTTCGAGCGCTTGCACGCGTTCTGGTAGTCGCAACGTGTCGAGCCGCAGCCCTGCTAAGGAGTATTGATGAAGGAGATTGTGTAAAACGTGCGGATTTTTATATCGCACGGGGGTGCCGCAGGCGCCAGCAACAAGGTCAAATTCGAATCGCCAGTTGCGGTCCTGTATATCGAATGACTCAGGTATCTCTTCATCAGCCCATTGGCGCAACCAGATTTGAAAGCGCTGAAGCACTGCACTATCACGCTCAGACAACGATCCCATGCTCATAAACTCGATCCATCCTTGCATCACGCTCAGATAGCGGCGATAGCTTGTAGCATCCACCTGTTCAACCGTACGTCCTAGTAAACCCTTCAATGAGGCGTCGTAAACTTCGACTAGCGATCCTCTGATCTGCTCAGCTACGTTCTCCAGACTGGCATCATGAAGCGCAGACCGAAGTGACAAATAGGCGTGATTAGTTGCTGAGCAAGCCCCTGCGACACATCACCACCCGACACAATGCCTCTAAACAACTCTACTGACTGCCGGAATCTATCTACCGGCTCAAGAACGACTGGTTTATTAAGCGCCTGTCTCGCAAGCAAGACCCCACTTACGATCGGCAACTCCAATGAGCGAATGGACACTATCGCCTCGACAGGTAAACCGCCTTCAAGGCTGCACGCCAATGCATCAAGGCAGGAAACCGTCTCCTCCAGCGTATAGACCGGCAGTTTCGCGCACTCATCTCTGACTAAGGCCACACTTTCAAGAATCAGTACGGCGTGGTCGCGCCGAAACGCCGCCACGTGTACGGCGGCCGAATGGAGCAATCGCCGCAACGTCTGCGGCGGCACCCAGGAGGTAGCGGCTTCACAGCTGAGCAGTGCCATGACGATTCGAAGATCACCACTCGCGACCAGCGCGCGTGTTGCGGACGATAGCGCGAACAGTGCGTGCAACTCGTGCTGCGGCGTCCCCTGCAAGACCTGAAAAGCACGTTTATAGTCTGTGGCGAACTCAGTGAGCGAGTAGCATTTTTCAGTCTCTCCCGAGTGCTGTGAACGCCAGATTGCCGCGAACAAAGAAGGTGACGCCACTGCTCCATCAGCACGCTGTATCCACCTTGTCGGGTTCGGCTGTTCGGTGCGAGCGAACAGCCTGTCCTTGACTTCACTCGCGATCGGCAGGCTGCGCAATTCAGAAAGAACTTCGACACAGTCTCGTGCTAGCTCACCACCGGAAATCAACACCTCATCAGTGAAAACAAGACCGCAGTCATCGGGCAACACCAACTCTCGGCGAGTCACACTTTGAATGGACCGCAACATCGTTGAGTCGCCAAGGATGCAAGCACCACGGTCAAATACAACGCAATCTGCTCCGACAGGCGCTCGTCGAGTGTCCATCTTGATGCAGGTGATTTTCTGGTGGCGAAACATGATGCCAGCGTGCTCCTCCGCACTGCCTTCATCCACAACGACCACTGCCACCTCGGCCTTGTCATTCGCGTTGAGCGCGAGATAGCGACGCCACGCGCTCATGAGATCGGGCGCCAATAGTGCGCGCCCCGAAGAATGTGCACCTAGCGTCAGCAAGCCCGCTTCAACTGCATCGTAACGTCCGATCAACGCCTCACGACATGCATCGGTCAGTACTTCACGATCGCGAAAGTCACCTTCAGAACAGGCGGGTCTAACCTGAAGCAAATACATGTGTTTCACCGTCGTCATACGCAGGTGACGTCCACGCCAGAGCCTAAGACCTGAGGAAGCCGGACGCAAAGCCAAGGTCGTCGCGCGGGAGCCCGTATTCTGAGCGCATGCAAAACCGAAACCGATTGTATGCGCAACGTTCATCAGCTTTGGGTTCATCGGCATGACGGTCGTGACAGACACAAAACCCAGCGTCGTCTCGAGCCCCCATTCGCAATCGATCGCCGTGAAGTCAAATATCTGCATTAACTCATTACATACCGACTCCATGTAATCCAGAACGGCTAAATCCAGATACGGCGAGTGGTCCGGGGCGACATCGTCGCAGACAGCTATGTTCAACAGTGGCTGCACAAAGCATGGGATGTCAGCGGCATCACCGTTATGCCCCGACAGTGCAAGCTGGCGTTGTGCGTGCTCAGTAGACCCACTCATGGCCACAACGGCAACGCACCGTATCAACGCCTGTGGCTCATGACATATAAGGCTTTCATAGCCGCCAGCATTAACGTTATCAGTTAAATCCTCATTACCCGCACTACGGACGATCCAGGGCGCTGGACCGCAGACCGCCTCCACGCGCTGCCTCAACTGCGGAGAAGCTTTTTCCAAAGTAGCTGCATAGATTGATACCGCGTCGGCCGCCGGAGGCAGGCTACCAGCCACAATGGTCGACAATGGCTTTATAGGAAATACAGGCAGGACAAGATGGCTCAGAGACTCGACTTTACGGATATGCAGCAGTCGATCTACCTTGGGTGCGTAACGGCGCTCTTTGTCTATGGTCATGATTTAGTACGCAATATTGGATGAGTGGAGTAGTTGAGTATGAAGCTGGGCCAGCATCTGGGATCTATTAACCTCACACCACATACGTGCTCCGCACATCTTTAATAAGCCGCCTGAATTCATTTGCAATCTCCCAGAAAGCCACCGCTTTGATGAGCCCACAACCTTGCATAAAGACCACCTTGTTCAAGCAGCGTCGCGTGGTTGCCTTGTTCGACAATACGTCCCTCATCAAGAACGATTAAACGGTCCATCGCCGCGATAGTGGAGAGTCGATGCGCGATCGCAATGACAGTCTTACCTTCCATTAATCGGTAAAGGCTTTGCTGAATTACGGCTTCTACTTCGGAGTCGAGTGCGCTGGTCGCCTCATCTAGCAGCAGGATTGGTGCGTCTTTGAGCATCACGCGCGCAATGGCTATTCGCTGACGCTGCCCACCCGAGAGTTTGACTCCACGCTCACCCACATGTGCTTCATAACCGCAGCGCTTTCCGGCATCACCGAGATCTCGGATAAATGTGTGCGCCTCTGCGCGCCGAGCAGCTGCCTCAACCTGGGAGAAATTCGCGTCGGGTCTCCCATATGAAATATTGTCAGCTACTGACCTATGCAGCAGCGAGACGTCCTGAGTAACTATGCCGATTTGGCTGCGCAACGACTCCTGAGTAACGTGTGCGATATTCTGTCCGTCAATCAGGATGCGACCGTTTTCAAGATCATGAAAACGCAGCAACAAGTTCAACAGAGTCGACTTACCAGCTCCCGATCGGCCAACCAGGCCAATTTTTTCACCAGCCCTGATCGTGAGATCCAGATCGTCAATCACACGTCGACTGCTTTCTGCGTAACAAAAGCTCACTCGTTTGAAACATACCTCGCCATGCCTAGTCTGAAGGGAGATAGCATCAGGTGCATCGAGAACCGTAGGTGGGATCGACAGCATCTTCATCCCGTCCTGCACTATTCCGACGTTCTCGAAGAGGCTAGTCATTTCCCACATAAGCCATTGCGACATACTTTGCAGTCGCAACGCCATAGCGGTGCCAGCAGCAACGGCCCCTACTCCCACTAAACCTTGCGACCACAGCCACAATGCAGTGCCCAACATGCCAATCGTGAGCCCAACGCTCAGAAGATGATTCACAATCTCGAAGGTACTCACTAGTCGCATCTCTGCGTAACCGGTGCGCATGAATTCGTGCATAGCTTCGCGCGCAAACACCGCCTCACGCTGCGTATGCGAGAACAATTTAACGGTGGCTATATTGGAATACGCGTCGGTCACACGCCCCGTCAACAAGGCCCCCGCGTCAGCTTGCTCCTTGCCAAACTTGCCAAGGCGAGGCACAAAGTAGAACAACACAGCGACAAAAATGACGAACCAAATCATAAAAGGCCATATCAATTGCACATCAATGACGCCAACCAAGATGATCATGCTCGTCACGTACACACTCATAGCAACCATGACATCGGCCAGCACGAAAATAGTTCCGCGCACGGCTATAGAGGTTTGCATCACCTTGGCCGTAATACGCCCCGCGAACTCGTCCTGATAAAAGGACATGCTCTGCCCCAACACCAACCTGTGAAAGTTCCACTTAAGCCGCATGGGCAAATTTACTGTGAAGGTCTGATGCTTTAAGACAGTCTGTAGCACCACTACTGCGATGCTGATCCCCATCACGACTAACAGCCATAATAATGTTCCGCCGCGCTCAACCCACAAGTGCGTTGGCACCTGAACACTGAGCCAGTCAACAATTCTTCCTAGCATGGCAATCAGCAATACTTCTAACGCTGACATTATCATCGTGAGTAAAGCCATAAGTGCGATCTTGCCTCGCATTCCCTGCGTGCAAGCCCATAGAAAAGCGATTAAACCCCGAGGCGGCTGCGATGGCTCAGAGACAGGAAACGGGCAGAGAAGCTTTTCAAAATAGCCGAACAATTTATTGCCTCACAGAGAGTCCATGACAGTTACAAATCGTTGTAAGTTGGTATCGGACAACGCGTTGGCATATCAGAACAATGCGATAAATAGACTATTTCATATTCCCTTAAGCACGCTGGTTTCCGATCAACTTCGCAACTTTTTCGAAAGCTGCAGCTACATACGTCATCGCTCCCGTGTCAGCCAACAGCATGCGATGAGGTAGAGCGATACAGGACTTGGAAAAGTCTTGCGCTATAGGTAATTGAAAGCGTGATGGATCAATCGCATCAGTGAATGCCTGATTCAACTTAAACCGGTTGCGCGAGTATGGTTTGTAGAGACGGCTCTGATTAAGCGAGCTATACATCATCTTGCAGGGAAGACAAATTTCCGCAGAAAGAGCTGCGGCGAATCGTTCAGCTCCATGATTCTCAACAATCGACTGCGGCAACCTCACCACATAAGTGTAATGTGACCGCTCAGTAGTACGAGGGGCAGTAGCTTGTGGCATGAAACCAAGAGAAGCTAGGAGGCTATCCAGAACAGATGCATTATGCCGCCGATGTGCCAGATGTTCGTCCAAGATCTCTAGTTGCGCCATCAAGATGGCAGCATGAAACTCTGAGAGACAGTAGTTGTTGCCCATGATCTCCGCAGTCTCGACCAGTGCCATCTCATCTATGTAAGGAGGTAGCACGGCGAGCGTTCGGCCATCAGCCCTTAGATGCTCCACTCGGCGTGCCAGGCTATGGCTGTTAGTAATTACAGCCCCACCCTCTCCGCTTGTCAGCAGCTTACTATGCTGCATTGAAAAGGTGCCGACCGCACCGAAGCAACCAACATGTCGACCGGCATAACGCGCACCATGTGCTTGGGCGCAATCTTCAATCAAAGGAATGGAGTGCGCCCGAGCAATCGCAACCAAGCGATCCAGATCGGCAACTGCCGAACCTAGATGAACCACCGTGATAGCTCGAGTACGCGACGTGATTGAGCGCTCAAGTGCCACTGGATCAAGGCAACCGGTCTCGGGATCCACATCGGTCAGGACAGGGATAGCATTGACCCCAAGTACCGCGGACGCAGATGCGACCCAACTCACGCCTGGCACAATCACCTCGTCATAGGCACCGACCTCGCAGGCCTCTAACGCCATGCTCAAGCTAGCGGTTCCTGACGAAGCAGGCACGCAGTAGCTGGCACCTGTATAAAGAGCAAAAGCCCGTCCGAAACGCTCTTCCCAAGAAGACTGCCCACGATACTGACCGCTGATAGACCATCGGTGGCTCCCTAGCACAGCATTCACATTACTACGGGTGCTCTCAGTGCTCTGGGGCCAATCAGGCCAATTCCCGTCGTGGATCGTAGCTCCTCCATAAATCGCTAATTTTTCCAACATGGATGCCTCCGTCGTTCAAGGTTAATTGGGACTGCCTAGAACAACCGCAGGATGAGCCCCGCGGTTATTTCGAATCAATTCTTTGGTTAGAACGGATTCAATTCTCACGGCGCCATAGGCGCTCCGCATACCGAGATGTGCCAGTACCGACACGTCTAGCATGGAGCAGCATCTGAACAACCGTAGTGCTACTAGTCTGTGAACGGTACCCCCACATGTCTTCACATTTGCTTTCCAACGCACTTTCGATATCGGTCGTCATGGCGGGTATCAAGCCTTGAACTGCAAGCTGTCTTTCGAGCTCCGGGAGCGGCAAATTCGCACTGTATGGAACGTCTTCGTAGTAAAGGACCTGAACGCGATCTAGCGCATCTGCGGCAACCCGTACTATTTGATGATCGACATGCCCCCCAATCCCGCATGGAGCAAGCACAACCTCAGGTACCCAACACGTCACGGCATTACGGATCAAATCCACCACGCTCTCTGTTCTAGGGTCTTCAGTGGCTGAGAAACGCAGCTCGGTCGCAGTGTCATATCCCATCACAAAGCTATCCGGGCAGTGCAGAAGGTCATAATCGATACTCCGTCGCACACAATACTCACGATCCTCTAGCTCCCGCTCTGCCGATATGGCATCTGCAGACTGCTCGCACGTTACCCTCGGCAGAACCCATCCACTGTGACCGAAGATTGTCATAAGGCGCAGATCCGCTCGCTGGGAAAGCCGCGCAACAATCCCACCTATGGAGTAGGCAATATCATCTGAGTGCGGGGACAGCAGCAGGATTCGCTTGCCCATCATCGACTCAAGGGAGGACGGAATCATCGTTCCTCCCTGATCAAACGAATCGCTTGCCCAGCGGAAACTACATCGCTAGCTCCATCCATCATGCGAAAGGCCGCCTTGAAGCGCCGCTGTCGGCTTACCGAAGCGGGATCTCCTCTCGAGAACTGCTGGGAAGTGGCAATGAGTCCTTTCTCGAAACGCTTAAGTAACTCGTCAAGAACATCACCAGTGGCTAAGGAGACCGCTTGATTATCCCCTTCGTATAAAAGTAGACCCGTGCGTGCACAATTCGCATACAAGGCTTGGTCTAATTCCTCGGTGGCAGCAACGATTTGCAGCATTGGACCATCGCCGTAAATCATTATCGGCAGTTCAAAACGTTGCACTAGATCACGCATTCCCGTAGCCAGGGTAGCTCCACACTGCACCAATCGCTGGTAGCCATCATGACTGTCCATGTAGTCCAGTGTGGCCAACGCAGCTACGATCGGGATCGTGTCAAAGTAGGCGGTATAGGTAAATTCCTTCGCCGCTGCCATCACATCGGATCGCCCCATCAGACACGACAGTCTGTGACCATTAGATAAACCCTTGGCAAAGGTGTACATATCTGCATGAAAGCCTACCGCAGCCGAAAATTGAGAGGCCCGCATCGAACGGTAGCCTTGCTTGACGTCATCGCAGCACAGGAGTACCCGCTCATTCACAGCGATCTGCGCTAACCGACGAAGTGTATTCGGTTGCAGGTGGACGTAATCGGGAGACAAAATCACCAGAGCTATTTGTCCGCGATGCTGCTCCAGAACCTGCTCCAGAAGTTCCGGTACAAAGTAGAAATCAACAACTCCACTCGCGTTGGATTCCAGTAGGTGATCGCTGCTGGCCCAATAGTCATCCCAACCGTGATAACCCGCACTTGCAATGACATGCCTACCTGTAAATAGACGCGCAGCTTGAACAGCTGCTCGACAGGCTTCCGTCCCCGTGCTGAACAGAGCAAGCCGTACGTCGCTCATTCCTACGTCGCCAATGATCCGATTTGAGAGCACCTCATGCAGGTTGCTCCAGCAGGACGCGGATGCCTGCTTGTTCTGTAAATGGCGCGTAATCGCCGAGTTCACGGCCGGATGATGGTGCCCGAGCGTGACGCTGCCTTTGCCATTCATTAGATCTATATATTGCTTGCCATCCGAGAGCGTCACCATGGCACCACTGGAGCGGACAGCGCGAAGCCTAGGCAGTGCGGTGTAGATATCGGAGATGATGCGATTAGGTCTGTCCATGTCATTCCCCCGAGAAGGTGTCTATCTCAGCCAACTCAAAAGTTATCTTGAGCAACTGATGGAAATCTTCACAGAGCGTGGTACGTCCACTGTCGCTAAGGACCCTCACACTGCGAATCCTGGACTCGGCAATCGTCAGTGCAGCCAGAGATAAGCTCTCCCGGACGCTAGACCAAGTTAGGCCGCACAGTGATGCGAGCTGTCCAGCAACTTCAATCTCCAGGCTATTCTCGAGGATGAAAGCGGCTACTTCGAGCTCGGGAAAGCTGATATCACCCCAGTTTGCTTCCAGTTGAAAATGATGAAGCCTTGCGTTTCGGTCAACTTGCCAGTGCCAACCACCACTCCCATAACGCAATGACGAACGGAATACCCTGCCTTGCTCTCCTGGCCACATCACTGGTTTCACTAGAAACTCTCTCAGTGGCTCAGATATCTTTTGCAGCGGATCACAACCGCAGTGCTTGCGCATGGTATCTGCCATTACCGACCAACGCAGATCAAGCGCCAATATCACAGGACTGTTAAATGTGTGCGCTATGGTTTGACATTCAGGTACAACCAACCAGCTCGCCGCTTGAAGCAGTAGGTCGGCTCGTCTGAAGCCGCGCGATAAATGAAACTCCTCCTGGAATGAACGTGTTTCGCCGATATCGACCGTAATTACATAACCATCAACTAGCCAAGCTGAACGTGTGGGGGCCATCTTCCGCACACGATCGAACTCTGCACAACCAAACACTCCTTCGCCGATGAAACGCAGATGTAACAGTGCCTCACCATTTGAACCCTGAATTTCGATCGGCGTCTTACGCGGATTAACTAAAACCCGACGCCCGCTTAGAACCTGCGGGTCATTCCATGGAAGCCAAGCCTGACCGAATCCGTAACGCATCTCACCTTGTGGGCACCGGTAGTGGAGTCGCGCCTGAGAGGGAAACGAAGGTATTCCCGCTATGCTCCGTAGTCTCGCCATGAATTCTGGCTGTTCATTAGGTAATAAACATTCCCAAAGACGTGGTGTACGCGAGTTACGTATAACGCATGCCGAGAGGTTTGATGCTACACAGCGAGCTTCAGAATCGTGCCGGAGCTTGCCGACGCTCGCGAACCACAAATCCACCCCGCGCTCGCGAAACTGCTCTCCTACACATTCCATGGTAGCCCCCGTATCCGGCTGATCGTCTACCACCACGATCACAGGTGCAAATCGATGCTGCAACCAAGCCCGAGCTGTTTCTAAACCATCAACCGCTGCACACCCTTTGCTCGGTCGCACCGTGCACCAGTGCACATCCTCGACCCCCAACCCCGTAAGTGAGGCCTTCCAGAGGGGAGCAAGATATGCTCCACCTGTACGGATCCCGACGATCAAGAAAGGCCTGTCAAAGCTCACCTGCGTAATTAATCGATCAACGTCGCCAGAAATTAAAGCCAAATCAGCAAGGTCGTAGCCGCAACACTCTGGCATCGGCAAAAGGAGTAATTTGTTCAGGCAATCGGGCGTTGTATTTACATGTAGTTCGAGAATCGCACATGCGAGGTGATCAATATCTTCGGGCACATCAACAATCCGCCCCAGCAACATAAGTGCAGCACAATCAGCTGCACATTCGGCGTGAAAAAGTAGTGTTTCTAGCCTTTCCGGTGTGGTATTACCGTGCACGCCATAAATTTTGACCAGAGAAAGCAGATCGGCCAAAAATTGCACACTGGCGCAGGCGACCAGATATCGATGATCCAAGGCGCCCGGAACAACTGCTGCATTCAAACGCCCGATCACTTCGCCGATATCGATGCGCAACAACCCTACTGGGCTCGCTCTGGAAGATTGGTTAACAAGGAGATTACTCATATATACCAACGCAGTAAAAGTTCGACCTTGCACCCATATATCTGGACATAAAAATCGCCAAAACTATGGCTTTGCTCCAGTGGAAACATCATTTACTTCCACTAAACAATCTTCAATGCAAGATTGAATTAGCGAGGCATCAACCAGTACCAGGGGCCTGTCAATAGGCCCAGCCGGAATCCCCAGACAATCAAGAAGGATCATGGCAACTTGATCAGGACGAGTGAATAGATAACCTCGCTTATTGTCCGTACTCAGCAACGCCATCACTGCGGCGACAGTAACCCCGACTGGCAATTTAACTGCCAGCCCGTTAAGTTTGAGTAATCTATGGTGAAGACTCTTATCTGCATCGCTTAATAGCCCTAAACGACTGGAAACTTCCGCAGCCACTATCATTCCAAGACCCACGGCCTCGCCATGCGGTACTCGACCCTCTGCCACCAGCTCAATTGCATGACCTACTGTGTGGCCATACTCAAATACAAGGGCCTCTTTGCGCTCACATTTGTCGACTTTCATAACCTTCTGTTTTGCAAGCAAGCCGGCCTCAACAATGACCATGAGCTCTGTATCCGAATAATTTGCGTCCAACCTCAGTCCACTTTCAAGAAAAGGAATGTTTTCGGTGGCTACGGTCAATGCGTTTTTGATGATCTCGTACATTCCTGAACGAATTTGCGCCGCCGGTAATGTCTGCAAGAAATTGAGATCTATCAAAACTGCAGTGGGTTTGTGAAAACAACCCAGTAAATTTTTTCCTGAAGAAAGATTCACCGCTTGCTTGAGTGAGGCTACGGAATCTGCCGCTGCTATCAATGTAGTAGGCACATGGACGAGACGAATACCTCGAAACAATAAGGCCGCTAACAATCCAGCGATATTTCCGACGACACCACCCCCTACAGCGACTACCACGCTCGCTCTATCAATTCCAGCGCAAACCATTTTCTCCGCAAGACACTCAACCGTTCTCAGAGACTTTAAAAGCTCACGGCTATCAATAACAGACATATTAACTAAAGCATGAACTGATAGCTGATCATATAACTCGGCAGCATGCAACTTACTCAAGAGCTTATCGGTAATCAGATGAAAACTCGAAGCATTAAGCTCAAGCAAATTTGATACGATTTCATCAATACATCGAATACCAATCCTTACCGGATAGCACTCTTCTTCAAATTGAAGACACAAGCTACGCATGAGACCCCCTAGGAGCTTTCGCCATAGTTGCTTTGATTTACTCAGCACTTCCATAAAGATAATGGTATTTGTAAATCTGTCAATAGCCTTTCGCTGCAAATTCAATTAAAAATCCACACATCTAAATGTAAGAAACACCTTACAAACTCTATATTTATATTAGGAAAAGTATTACAAAACAACCAAGCCATTAAAGCTCACGCTCATTTTTATAGTTCCTATCGATCAAAAGTTATTTGACTACTCGACAACTGCGTGCAATTTTAAAGAGAAATCACGAATCAAACCCCATAACAACAAACGCATCTGTAGGATCAGGATTACACAACTTTAAAACCAACATCTCAGAATTTTTAGAAACAACATAAAGGAATTCCCTCAATGATGATTTCTTTATTAGAGCATTACGTCGAAGTCACTCCACTTGGTACGTCTCATATTCACGGGTTACAGTTAAAGACCCCACTGGACGATGCTTACGACGTGGTGGTCATTGGTAGCGGAGCCGCGGGAGCGATTACTGCTAACACATTCGTCAGAACAGGGCTTCGCACTCTCTTGCTGGAGGAGGGAGCTAGACCTAAAGCCACTGCAAGCAATGCAGACGTTGACGCGCAAGCCGAACACGCATTGGCAGGCAATTGCACGAAAGGCTGGAGTGAATGCGGATGGCCGTGGAGTACGCGCAATCTCGGTGGGGGCACTGTTTTCTACGGCGGAGCTTCATTTCGGTACACCGAATTCGATTTCGATCCCAGCGAGCGCATCCGTGTCGAAGGGTTACCAGTGAAATGGCCCATTAGTTCTTCCGATCTCGCTCCTTTCTACGACGAAATAGAATCGACTCTTTCGATCGATCGTGCCGGATTTGAGTGTTGCCGGACACAGGCTCCAGATACGCTGAGCCTACCTGCGGAGCATCTTTGGGCAGGAGCGCTGCAGCTCGGTTTATCCCCCCGTCCAACGCCTGTGGCAATTGACCGTAGCAAGTGCGACCACTGCTCCTTGTGCATCGCGAGACAGTGCTCACGCGGTGCCAAGCGTGATGTGGTCAGCTCCCTTCTAGCCCCCTTGGCCAACACGTCAAATATGCTGCTATTAACCGGCGTTAAGGCCATCGCCCTAACACAGGATAAATACGATCGTGCTAGCGCGGTCCAGTGCATGGATACAACAACGGGGCAGACTTTTTCCATCCGTGGGCACCGTTTTGTACTCGCCTGTAATGCAATTCAAACGGCCGCGTTACTGCTACGTTCGATTACGCCTCATGCACCAAGAGGACTTGGCAATGAGCACGATTTAGTCGGTCGTGGCCTTTGCATGAAACTCAGCGAGTACTCACAAGGCCTGGTTAGTGTGAGCAGACAACAAATCGACAATCACCCTATAGGTTATAGGGGACCTTTTTCGACAGTCTGCACGCTTGACCATTATCTGGATGAACGCTGCCCTACCGGTGTCGGCGGACTAATGTACGAAGCCAAACACGACGACTGGGGCCTTCTGCAAGGCGATGGCTTGATATTACGTGTGGAAACCATTCTTGCTGACCAACCGTCTCTCGGAAATCGGGTCCGTCTATCCACTAGTACAGACTCATGGGGCTTACCCAAAATAATGATCGACTACACGACAAACCCACAGGATCTGGCACGCCTAGCTTATATGGTAGAGCGCTCAACTGACTGGCTCAAAGCCGCCGGCGCACGTGATATCAAACATGAAGCCTCGAACTTCGCAATGGGCAGTACTCACCTACACGGGACCTGCCGTGCGGGTGACGATCCGCGAACATCCGTTGTAGATCGCAATGGCAAGCTCCATTCACTGGATAACGTTTACGTTGCAGATGGCAGCTATATGCCCTATCCCGGCGGTGTGAATCCAACTCTTACAATCCAAGCCAATGCATTGAGAATTGCCCGCCTTATCGCCCACGATGCAACGGGTCATGCGACCGCTAGCTTGCAGCCATTTTTTAACTGAAGATCAGCCAAAAATGATCACCTTAATGTCACCTCACTTCATTCGCCGACTCATCATTCACACGATCTGTAATGTGACCGGGGAGTCCCCGAAAGATGTAAACGCCCTCGACAGGGTTGCATTAAATACACGCGACTGGGAACAGGTCTTCAGCCGCTTGGAGGCGAAACTCGACATCCAGACCGACATGATGACTTCTGCAGAGCGGTCAATATCAATAGACGAGTTGGCGTGTGTTCTGCACACCATGCTGTCAGACGACGTCAGCACTTGACCGATGCATAACGGTCGTCGCTTAGAGTCCTGAACAGCACCGAAACCTCACGGTCAGGATGGCTGAAGACAACTGTTACATACCGCTACAGCCCACGCTTGCGTTCTCGAATTGCCTTCACACCTAATTCATTACCAAAGGCCTGATTCGCATGAAAGTATTGAAACTGACGCCCTTTTCCCATCATCCCGATGTTGATTCGTGGCCAGCAGCGTACGACTCGGTAGGCGGCATGCAGATTCAGACTTGGCGACAAGCAGTTTGGCTCGCTCAGAAAGGTATCAATCAACATGTCATGACTATTGGCTTCCCGGGACTGCCCAAGCAACGGTTATTACAGCCGTTTCTATCGGTAGAGTGCCTGCTGCTACCTATGCTCCACATACCGTCCGAATTTAGTGGCTTGATTGGGCTGACTCAGTCGTGGGCCTTGGCAACACTGGCCGCGCTATTCCCAAAAAGGCGCAAGCATGATTTCGATGTGGTTCATATTCATCTCGACGGACAAATTCCGGCACTGCTCGTCGCCTGTTTAGCACCTGGATTGCTACGATGCCCTCTAATTCTGACGGTGCATTGCTCTCGTCTCGCGGTCTACACGCCGCATTCTTGGCTGGATAAGGTTCAGCACCGCCTTGCCGGGTGGCTGGAACGCAAAGCTGTAAGCTCGGCCTTAACTGTCGTCGCCCTGACCCAAAGAACGGCCTCTCAACTCATAGATGATGCTCGTCGTGTCGAAATCATTCCTGACGTGGTCGACACCACACAATTTGCACCGCCCCCACAAGAAGCTATAACTGCGTTCCGCAAGCATCATAATCTACGACGGAAAACGGTAGGATTTGTCGGCCGTATCGCGAAAGAAAAAGGATGGAAGCACCTCATCCCACTTGCTCAGGCACTTCGCGAACAAGAGTGTGAGTTGCTTATCGTCGGCGACGGAACACAACGTGATCGACTACAGCACGGCATAGACAAGGCTGGACTGAAAGAATGGGTAACAGTGACGGGTTTCATCCCGAATCATGAAGTGCCATTGGCGATGTCGGCCTGCCGTCTAATAGTCATGCCCTCGGCGTATGAAGAGTTCGGCGGCGTCAGCATTGAAGCGCTGGCCACTGGGGTCCCAGTGGTAGCTTTTGCCGTTGGAGGTCTTCCGGAAATTTTGCGTGGCATTACTCCCGACTTGTTGATCGCGCCAGAAGATACGCGCGCGCTAATTGCACGAGTCCAAGCGGTACTAGCCGGACATCATTCACAGAGTATCGCTCCAGATCGGTTGCGGGCCTACGTTAAGCAACGGTATGACCCATCCGTAATGGGCGCCCAAATTCTGTCTCTATACCAACTGGCATTAAGCAATTCTACGAGACCTGTCAGACGGTGACGCCATCGACAATAGCTTGCCCAACTAAAAAACTGCTATGGAGGATTCTATGTCGCTAATTCACCTCCCGAATAATGTTTCAGCATCAGAAGTCGTGCAGTGCTTGCGGGAGCACGGCTACGCCATAATTGACAAGCTCGTACCAGGCATCGCGATGGATCGCATTGCCGTAGAGCTCGAACCCTATACCAGAATGACGCCCTTCGGGCCTGACGACATACTTGGCAGGAAAACCAAACGTACCGGCGGATTAATCGCGCGATCTCCAGGAGCGCGTGAATTAATCCTCAATCCCACTATTCTAGAGACTACACGGCGCTTTCTATCTCACGCCTCGACGTTTCAGATCCATTGCACTCAGGTCGTGTCCATTCATCCGGGAGCAAGAGCACAAACACTGCATCAAGACGAAGTAGCTTGGGACATGTTCCCTTTTCCTCACGACTATCATGTGCAATGCAACACGTTATGGGCCATGACCGACTACTCGGAAAAGATGGGTGCCACACGCATCGTACCCGGCAGCCACAAAGCTGGACGTAGTGTCGAGTTTGAGATAAAGGACAGCTACCCTGCAGAAATGGAAAAAGGGTCAGTACTCGTTTACGACGGAAAGGTGTACCACGGCGGTGGAGCCAATCACTCCAACCAAGTCCGGTCCGCCATCAACCTGACATATGCGCTCGGCTGGCTTCGGCAAGAGGAGAACCAGTTCCTGTCCTGCCCGCTCGAAATTGCTCGTAAGTTACCGGACCAATTGCTACACCTCATGGGTTATCAATGCGCAGCGTTCGCTTTGGGATACGTTAATGGGTTCGAGGATCCGATGACTGTGCTAGGCCGAGGTCAACCAGGAAAACTCATGGGGCGCAGTTGATGCTGAAGGGGGAACAGAATGTGGATCGCAGATCTTTCCTGCGCGAAGTAAAATTTGATTGAAGAGCGCTCAGAAGCGCCCAGACAATCAGAAATGACACTCGAGCACGCGATATATCTCAGAAACCACCTGCCGGGTTGCGGTTTCGATCGCACCCTCATTGCGGGATAAAACCCATCCTTGATCGGCAGCCGCTCGCTCGAACGCCTCCGTACACGCAACATGCTCAGCCTGGTGATGGATCACGGTGCTACCCAGTCCCCGCGAGCGTGTTGCCGCCCTCGCCCAGGAAATTTCAGGGTCAGTGACCACCCCGACATGCAAGTCTGGCACCCGCACGTTTCGCTCGATGTTCAACTGCAGAATTTCTGCAAACGGCACTGTCCGCCGGAACGCGGCATCCGACGGGTACCAGCGATCAATCAGGATAATGCTGCCCACAGGCTGTTTAGTGAGTACATGGCTGGAAATCCAGGCGCGGCTATCCGCGAAGCGCTGACAAATCGTCAACTCCAGATCGAGGGAGGGATTTCTGGCGAACGTGTTGACCAGGGCCATTGTTTCAGCCCTGTAGGGATCACTTTTTCTCTCGCATAACCGGATCACTTTCTTGTTATCAGCCCTCAGTACGTGCGTGATGGCTTCCAACAGTGTGGTTTTACCAGTGCCCTTAGGCCCATCAAGAGAAACAAACAGCGTGGAGTTCATACTTCAACCGTTGATACACATTGACGATGACTTTAACCCGATGGGTGGCTTACGCGCCTGAAAACCTACAATCATAAGGTTTTGCTTATGAGGTTAAGTCATATCACTACGCTGTGTAGTGGCGACGTATTCCTCATGTGTGCGTGTCGCCTCCCGCAGAGCCGTTATCCCGAACAGTACGGTGACGACCATGAACAGACCGGCGCCAATACCCACGCCAAACCCGGCAGCGGCACCGTACACATCAATCACCAGCCCTGCTAGCACACTGCCGAGCGCCACACCGATGCTGATGCCGGTCGACATCCAGGTCAGACCTTCGGTCATGCGTGACGCGGGCACAATGATCGAACCAAGATTCATGGCAATGACCATGGTGGGAGCAAAAGAGATCCCCGCCACCAGTAGCATGACCGCCAAGGTATAAACGTCGGGTGAAAAAACGGGCAAAACCGCTGTCAGTGCAGTGACCAGCAAGGCGATAAAGAATTGCTTTTCTATAGGCATCCCTATTCGGAATGCGCCAAAACTCAGGCCGGCGATCATGGAGCCCAATGCATAAGCCGCCAGAATGAAGCTCGCGGAGGTTGGCCAATCGTGCTCGTTCGCAAACGCGACGACGGCCACATCGACCGCCCCACCAATGACGCCCATGGCCAGAAGTGCCAGCACGATGATGCGCAGGCCCGGGTTATGCAGGGTTGAGCGTGCCTTGCCCTTACTGGCCACGATCACCTGCGGCTCTGTGCGGCGCTGCAATAGAAACGCTGTCACCCCGATAGCCAGCAGCAATACCGCAGTCAGGGGCCCGGCCTCAGCAAATAAACCGGTGCTCAAGCCAATCGCCAATGGCGGACCGATTATAAAGGCCAGCTCTGTCAGCACGGTGTCCAGCGAAAAAGCCGTGTGCAGCTGCGGTGAGCCGCGAAACAAGTGGGTCCAGCGAGCCCTGATCATCGCTGGCATGCTGGGCATACTGCCTGCAAGCACCGCCAAAATAAAAAGGACAACCGCAGGCGCGCCGATGTAAACGGCAGCTATCAGGGCGAGCAACATGATGATGCTGAAAGATGTGACCCACGGCAGAACGCGACTCTGCCCCCGGCGATCTACCAGACGTGAGAGATGCGGGCCAATCAGTGCGTTGGCCAAAGTAAATGTCGCCGCGATAGCGCCAGCCAACCAATACCCGCCGTTGTGCTGCACCAGCATGGTAATGAGCCCGATGCCCACCATTGCGTGTGGCAACCGAGCAATGGCGCTTGCGATCACTAACCCCGGGACTCCGGGTGTAGAAAACAGGTCACGGTAAGGATTTGCCATGAATTTACCCGTAAGAAATTAGCGAGAGCGTGCCTGTACATTATTCAGCGTCATTCACCTCTTGTCGGCAAATCACACAAAGCATGCACCCAAGCAGTGGCGCTGACTGCACAGTACTCCTAGCCTAGCTGAACCTTTTCCCAAAAAGATTTCTCGATATGACGTCTTCAAAAGACGAAAAGCTCATTCTCGTAGATGAACACGACCAACCCATCGGCACAGGTTCGAAACTGAGCGTGCATCAAGACGGTCTGCTTCATCGGGCTTTTTCTATTTTTATTTTCAATGGCAAGGGTCAACTGATGCTGCAACGGCGCGCATTGGGTAAATATCACTCGGGGGGGTTGTGGACCAATACCTGTTGTGGCCACCCTCGCCCCGATGAAACGGTTCTCGGTGCCGCACATCGTCGGTTGCAGGAGGAGATGGGGTTTGATTGTGCCCTGCACGAAGCGGGCACCTTGACGTACCGTGCCGAAGTTTCGCAGGGTTTAATCGAGCATGAATTTGATCACGTGTTTGTTGGGCGATTTGATGGCCAGGTTCACCCTGATCCCGATGAAGCCCTCGATTGGCAGTGGGTTGACCTCGACACGTTACACACTGCACTCATGACCCAACCCGACACCTTTACGGTCTGGTTTAAAACCATTGTGGAACAGCCCGGTGGCAACCTGCGCAACCTCAAGGCTTTAGCCCTGAAGCTGCACACTGAGTAGGCCTTCAGTCATCAAGCACTAATTGCGTCAGCTTCCACACCCCGTGCGAAGTGGCCAGCAATGGACTCCAGCAACACCTTGTCCTTTAAAGGGTCAAGACCCGGGTACGGCTGTCCGTTGTAAGGGCCGGTGTAGGTCAACACGTTTTCAATGCTTGAGCCCGTCTCATACACACTTCGCATTAAATGGCATTCGGCGTCCTTGGCGTCAGCAGCACTCAGCGCATAATGCAGCGCCAATGAACTGCCGAACTCCAACGCGTTGCATTCGATGCCATGTTTTTTCGCCAGATCAATGCTGCGGAAAATGCGCTCATTGCGCTGCAACTTGCGCAACGGATCCCGCCCGACGCGAACGCAGGGGTCCTTGAAGGAATTCTTGCAACGCTCAAGAAAGGTCGAGGAAAAATCACTGATGGCATCTGCCAGATGCGGGTATTCCGCGACCAGCGCAGGCCCTACTTCGTGATGAATCAGTCGTTCAGCCAGAGCGCTGACACGCGGATCGCCCATGCCCTGCCCCACCCACGAATACCCCAGCAAGCTGGAGTACCAGGCAATAATCGCGTGCGGGCCGTTCCAGAGCAGGTTCTTCATCACTTGGGTCTGGCTGATGTCATCCACGGTTTTAACCTGACGCAGACGCTCCAGCAGGTTGCTGCCCCGCTCGGCATACAGCAGCATATCAGGCTCACTGTTAAACAGGATCAAGTGCAATTGACCGAGTGCATTGGTCGACTGGGCAAACGGTCGGAAGCGCGCAATGAGCCGCTCATACTCAGGCACAGGGGATTTCAGTGAGCGTTTTGGCGCGGGTGTGCCGTCATTCAGGCTGTTTTGGAAGATCGTCGATTTAATCCGCAACTGTCGCACCAGCGCTTCATTGGTGATTTTGGAGACGATACGGCTCACGACGGTTTCAGCAAAATGGGTGTTATCCAGAATTTTGGCGCACAGCTCGGGCGATACCTGCTGCGCCAGATGCGTCTGGACTTGGCGGCGAACAAACTCCGCGCCACCCACCTTGTTCAGCACAATCAGAATCGTCAGCTCTCGGCCGCGCCGCTCGAAACGTCGGACCAAGCCTCTGGCAATCACCCCTACCTGCTTGCGAATCGCGGGTTCGGGCAAACTAAGCCCGACAATCTCCGCGACGTCGTACATACGGATCACCGCTTCGTCGTCGTCCATGTCAATCATGTTGAGCGAATCGATGGTTTGGTCAAAGGATGTCGCGCCGTAACGCACGCTAAAGCTGCCAAAGGCCTGAATGGTTTCTCTGAGCATCCGTGAGCGCGTCGCGGCAATGATTTCACACGGGCGCGTGTAACCATCCCAGTGCGAGAAAATCTGTGTCAGGTAACCGCCGCCCATGGCACCAAAACCGTGGATCCCGACACTGAACTGGTTCAGCGCCTGCGGAAAACTTTCAGTCAAATGCGGTGTGCCCAGGTCAGGCATGCAATCGTTCAGGTCGGCGAGAAAGCCATGCATGCTCTGATACACCTTCAAAGCTGCGGCCTTGACCTCTGGGGCTGGCGGCTTGATGTCTTCAATCAGAATGGGTTGGCCTTCAGCGCGGGTCGCAGAGAGCAGGCCATTTTCAGAGTCTTCCAGCATCAAGCAATGTTCAGGCAGGCAGTTCAGCGCACTGGCTGCTGCCAGAAAAATCTCGGGGTGGGGCTTGCCTTGAGTCACTTCGTCGCCACACACGGTGACATCGAAATACTTCAGCACATTGGCATTAATCAGGTATTCCTCGGCAATCGCTCGACGGCTGGATGTTGCAACGGCCATGGTCAGGCCGTATTTGCGCAATCGCTCCAAGACCTCCAGCAAACCGTCCTTGATCGGCACGCCATTGTCGCGGACATAAGCCAGCTCAAGTTCATCGGCGCGCTTTCTAACTTCGGCGTAGGGAAAGTCATCGCCATGGTTGGCCTTGGCCAGCGCTTCGGCTTTCTTGGCACTCAGGCCCAGTGAGCCTATGAGAGTGGCTTCACTCAGCGGCGTGCCGAAAATCTCGAGTGCCGCCTGTTTCAGGGTTTTGAAACGCAGGCGTTCCGTGTCAAACATCGTGCCGTCCATATCGAAAATGGCACTGAAAATGCGTTTGCCCTGGAAATAAATCATGGGGTGTTACTCCTTATACCGCGGGTGATGGGTTCAGATAAAAACAGTGCTCAGAACGCATCAGGCGGGGGGACGTAACAATGGCGCCAGTCGGCGCAGCTGCCTGGTAAGCGGGGTCGCAGGCGGGGTATGGCGAAGTGTATGAAGCGGCGAAAAACAAACCCTGTCACTGCGCGCGGGCAGCTTTTAACGTGAGGCCCACACTTGGCAATCAGGGATGCGCAAGGTGAGCCGAACGAGCGATTGATACGTGTGATTCCATCCATAGGGCGTTGAAATATCCTGTTTCGATAGAGAGTCCTTTTTAGCTATAACCCATTTAATGGCTCTAAATCAAGGCAACAAGCCCTGTACTTCGTAGCAGTTGCCGAAGGCGACGTCCGATTGCGAAGCGATCGTAACTACCTGAGCACTCAATTTAGAGAAACGCAGTGATTGTCTATTTCTGGCTCAATTGTTCAACCAGAACTTTATTGAAAGCGGCTGGATCTTCCATTTGCGGCGCATGGCCCATGCCTGCAAATTCAATCAATCTGGCGCCCGGTATCAGGGCTGCGGCCTGTTTGCCGAGCACTTTGTAATGGCCTATTTTGGCCTTCACTTGCGGCGGTGCTATATCGCTGCCAATGGCTGTCGTGTCGGCGTCACCGATCAGCAACACGGTAGGCACCTTGAGTTGTGGCATCTCGTAGATCACCGGCTGGGTAAAAATCATGTCGTAGATCAAGGCCGAGTTCCATGCCACACGCTTATGCCCCGGGCCTTTATTCAACCCTGCGAGCATGTCCACCCAACGGTCGTATTCGGGCTTCCAGTTGCCTGCGTAATAGGTGCTTTGTTCATACTTACGAATGCCGGCAGCGTCCAGTTTCAGCTCGCGTTCATACCATTGATCGACGCTTCGCCACGGTACGCCCAAGGCTTTCCAGTCTTCCAGTCCAATCGGATTGACCAGCACCAGCTTCTCGGTATTTGAAGGGTAAAGCAGCGCGTAGCGGGTCGCTAACATCCCGCCGGTGGAATGACCAATCACACTGGCTTTGTCGATGCCAAGCTGGCTGAGCAAGGCATGGGTATTGGCTGACAGTTGCTGGAAACTGTACTGATAGTGTTCAGGCTTGCTGGACGTGCAAAAGCCGATTTGATCAGGCGCCACTACCCGATAGCCCTGCGCACTCAGCGCTTTGATGCTGTCACCCCAAGTCGCTGCACAGAAATTTTTGCCGTGTAATAACACGGCGGTATGACCATTGGCCTCACCTGTAGGCGCAACGTCCATATAGCCCATCTGCAAGGCTTGCCCTTGGGACTCTAAATCGAAGTGATGCAGCGGATACGGGTACTCAAACCCCTGAAGTTGTTCACCATAGCCCGTAGTCGAAGACGCGGGGGCCGCGACAGCAAGCATGGGTAACGCGCAGGACAGAGCCAAGCATGAACGCTTGATAAAAGGTGCACACTGCATGGGCATCGCCTCAAAAAGACTTGAGACTCACACGCCGCTATTAACCCAAGGTTAAAACCCGCCTGTATGATGTCGCGCTCAAGAATCAGGCCACTACTCAAGCCTGACACGGGTCAGTCATAGCTCAGGAGCGTTTAATGAACAGGCTTTACCGGACTTTCAACGTGGCAGAGTCCGCCCCGCGGTTCGCGCTCAACTCACTGACCCTGGGCGTATTGCTATCCAGCGCCTCGCCCGTTGCTTATGCAGTGCAAACTGAACTGCCAGCCACCAGCGTGACCACCTCCGAGGCATTGGGCTATCAAGCTGATCAGGCCACAGTCGCAGGTTTCGAATCAGCGCCATTGCTGGACACACCTGCTGCGATCACGGTCTTTACCGACGCCTTGATCGCAGACCAGCAAGCCCGACTGCTCAGCGATGTGTTGAAAAATGACGCTTCTGTGGGTGAAAGCTATGCGCCCGTGGGTTATTACGAAAACTTCGTGGTGCGTGGCTTCTCGTTGAATTCGGCCAGTAGTTACAAGATCAATGGCCGTACCATCACTGGCGAGCAAAATGTCGGTCTGGAAAACAAACAGCAGGTTGAATTGCTGAAAGGCCTAGCGGGTTTGCAAAGCGGTGTTTCAGAGCCTGGAGGTGTGGTCAATTACGTGACAAAGCGGGCCGCGGATGTGCGTTCGGTTACCGTTTCGACCGATGACCGCGGCAGTGGATACCTGGCCACAGACGTAGGCGGCTGGTTTGGGAGCGAGCAACAATTCGGACTGAGGGTCAATCTGGCCCATGAAGACATTCATTCTTACGTCCAGCATGCCAACGGGCAGCGGGATTTCGCGTCCGTAGCCTTCGACTGGAACATCAGCCCCAATGCCCTGCTGCAATTGGACGTTGAATACCAAAACAAGGAGCAGCGCTCAGTACCGGGCTTTCAACTGCTGGGAAACACTGACCTCCCCCATCATGCTTCGCCGAAAAAGCTGCTGGCCCACCAAAGTGGCAGCAAACCTGTGACCATAGATTCTCTGAACCTTAACGGGAATTTTGAGTACCGTTTCAGCGATACCTTAAAAGCGAGCCTCAGCGCCTCGCGCAGCAAAGTCATCATTGATGACTACAGCTCGTTTGCCTGGGGCTGTTACGGATCAGACAGTTGTGCGGGTAGTGCCGTGCCGAACTACTTCAGCCCCGAAGGCAATTACGACATCTACGATTTTCGCAGCCCCGACGACACCCGCCGCAACGATGAAATACAAGCGGCTCTCAGCGGACAATTCGATACAGGATCTCTTAGCCATGAACTGACCGTGGGCACCAGCGCATTTCGTCGTGTGGTGGACCAGCGTGAGCTCATCAACGAGATGATCGGCAGCGGTAATATCGACAGCGAACCCGAAGCCTTTCCCCGCTACACCGGCGCGGTCAATGACAGTTATCGCCGCCTGGACAGCCGCCAATACAGCGTGTTCTTCAATGACCGCATCAGCTTCAATGAGCAGTGGCAAACGGTGCTGGGTGGCCGAGAAGTCCGCCTTGATGAGCGAACGTTTGATGATCAGGGCGACACGACGCGCCACACCCAACGCTATGAGTTCTTGCCGCAGGCCGCACTGATTTATAAACCGATGCAAAACCTGTCGCTGTACACCCGTTACAGCAAAGGTTTGTCGCTGGGGGGCGAGGCGCCCTGGTTCGCCAGCAATGCCTTTGAAATATTGGCACCAAGCGTGTCTCGGCAAATCGAGGCCGGCATCAAATACGACTGGCAGCGCATGAGCGTGAGCGCCACGCTGTTTCAGATCCGTCAGGACTACCAGTACGCACGGCCCAATGACGATGCCAGTTTTACCTTTGTGCAACAGGGTGAACAGAAAAACATGGGGCTGGAATTAGCGGCCAATGGACAGGCTACTGATCGTTTGCACGTTTTTGCCAGCGTGGCAGCAATCCGCTCCAGAGTGACCGGCAGCGGTACACCTGAATATGAAGGGCACCAGACAATCAATGTGCCCACCCTGCGCGCCAGCCTGTATGGCGACTATGCACTGCCTTGGATCGAAGGTTTGGCCTTGCTGGGCGGCGTGCAATATAGCGGTAAAAAATATGCCAACCAGCAAGGTGCTGTCGAAGTGGGTTCCTACGCTATTTTCAATATTGGCAGCCGTTACAGCACGCGTATCGATGGCTATGACACGGTGTTCCGTTTGACGGTCGATAACCTTTTTGACAAGCGATACTGGCGCGATGTGGGCGAATACATGGGTGACAACTACCTGTTTCAGGGCGCCCCGTTAACCGCAAGGCTGAGCGCCTCAATCAATTTCTGATGGGGCTATTCATAACGTCACAGGGATAGTGGTGCATGGCTCTTCTTTTGCCTTCGCCGTGATTGCATAAAAAAACCGGTCCAGTTACACGAATACACATTCATTAACGATACATCCTAAGACTTCGAGCGGCTGTAGCTGACGGTTAACGCTACAAAGGCAGTGATAGTTTTCCAAACGTGAAGTGGATCAGCCACTTCACGTCAAGGAACTGCTCACTATGCCCAAGGATTACTCTCCCTTACTGGATTTACTCATCGCTTCGCGCCCAGGGCGTGAACATCAACGGGACAGGTTTAACGCTGCACTACTGGCGCTCGACATCCACTCGGTGTTCGACATCATCCGGTTCTCCAGAAACGACTTTATTGATCGACTTGCCAAGCATTGCGACGAAGATGGGGGGCAAGCCTATGACAATGCCGTCGGCTATGCCTCAAAAATAGAACTGCTGGCGCGTACCCCCTCTTTGCGCGATCCCGACATGCTACGTAACAAACGCGGCTCGACTTCCGACCCGCATGCTCCTCCCACCTACGCGACCCTGTTCCCCGAAAATGAGGACTCGTTCTGCTCGGCGTCCTCTTTGGCTGCAGTCGATTCCCCCGCCGCTTATCTGCGAGCGCTCTATATGTTTGCGCTTCAGGTTGAACAAACAGGCAAAGGAACACAAGAAAAAATAACCCTCGACCAAAGACGGCCGGCACTCAAATACTTGATGATCGACGATGAAAATACCCATCGCGAACTGCCTATGCTGACCTTGGTCAACGAGACCTTGCGCGAACATTTAAAAAAGTATTTAAACGATAACAGTGATCTCTATGGCAACCGTACAGTCGAGCAGGTGTTAACTGAACTTCGCTTTCCGTTCGAACTTCCGTTCGATCTGGCACATCAGCAATGTGTCTTGAGCCTGTCGGGCCAAAAACCGCAGCTAGGGGCCTTGAATTACCTCATCAGTCTCAAGCTTCCTTACACCCAGCAGCCTGAAAATAAATATGGAGTCGTTTATCAGGAAGCCTATGAGGCACAACGCCTGCTTACACTCTTGAGCCCTGCTCAGCAAAATCTATTAACAGAAGATATCTACGGACAAAACCCGTCACTCGATGCGCAGCCTGCGTCCTTTTTCAAAAAACACTATGGCAATGCCCAACCCATTACTGATCAACAACATTTCATGCAGAACACAGGTTTGAATACTGACCAACTCCTGGAGTTATTGGCGTTGGGACGTCACCGTCCGCAGCGCTCTGCCCATGTATTACCTGCACCCGCACAGATAACCAGCGATCAAAACATAGGTGCACGCTATATCAATGGCCCCTTGGTGGGCGGCAAAAAAAGGCTGGGACTCAGCACTTTCACTGCTGAAAAAATGCATCTTGAGCAGACCACTAACCAACGATATGACCGCTTGCAAAGGATGATCCGCTTGCAACGCTGGCTCGATATACCCTTTTTTGAACTGGACGAGTTTGTTCATAGCGCTCAACGCTGCGAAGGCACTCCATCAGACTCACTGATCATTAATGACAACACCCTGCGGGCATTGGGCGTTTTTCGCTATTTAAGTCGGCGCTTTGCCATCAACCTCAAAACGTTTTCAGCCTGGCTGTATCAGTTATCCGTGCATGGAACAGGTAAACAGGCAGCGTTGTTCGATCAAGTTTTCAACCCGCCGAATTGGTTACATTCCCCCTTGACGCTGGATAACCAACCCTTAGACCTCACTACAACGGATGCCACTCTATTTCGAATCTGTGCGTCATTGGGTCTGGAAGATACGCCAGTGTCTATGGGACTTCTCAAAACCCGTACCCAAGACTATTTGAGTCAGCCCGCTCGCAATATTTCAACCCTCTCCAGCTTTTATCGCCAAGCCACACTGCCTGGATTGTTCGCACTGTCTATTAATGAGTGCGATCAACTGGTTCATATGCTGGGTGGTGCGGACTACCGGCGGCAATTGGTTATTCCCGCCTTACGTACATCAGGCAGCAACTCTCCGCCGGACTTTCTCGACGTACTGATGCAATTGGACTGGGCTGTCACTTGGCTCAAAGAAAGCAAGACCAGCACTTCCCAATTGCGCCGGCAATTATTGCTGGACACTGCGCCCCCCCCGCATCAGTACAGGCGCGACTTGCTCAAGTCCACACTGTACTGCAAGGCACGCAAGAGTACTTTCTTCCGCAGACCATGCTCGATGAACTGGACCTTCCTCAGGCCGAAGCAAGCGCCAAACACCTTGAACTCCCTTGGAACATGCTGTTGGGAAAAGCATTGCTAAGAGCGCATGTGCTGCCTACCAGGCAACCAAAGCTGGAAGCTATGGAGAAAGCCGTCGATCAAGGCGTTGATCGCTACACAACTCTGAGCATTGACCCCGAACGTAACCGGGAACTTAAAAACGCGGCTAAACAAAAACTTTACACGGTGGTAGAGGCAGCCTTCATGCAACTTCAGCCATTGAGGGAGGATGTGGAGCGTTTGCTCAAGGATTCGTCTCAAGCCAGCGAGAATTCCGGCTTGTATAAACAGGCTTTCAGACAGGTAACCCGCGCGTTAGCCAATGCCCTTGGCGTCCAACAACCCAAGGAAACACTCAAGCACATTCTGCTGTATTTACCCAATGCCGAGGGCGACCTGCAACTGCCCTTGAGCCGTGAGGTACTGCAATCATTTCTGCTTAACCCCCACTGGCTGGACGCGGAGCAGGTAAGCACTGCCAGGATCAAACTGACACTTAGCACCCTGTATCTGTTCGAGCGATTCAATCGTTTCAACCTGAAGTACGGGGCCAATCACGACATGCTGCTCATTTATTTGAACCAGGCCAACCCACAGGTTCAGCCCGAAAACTCGATCAGCCTGAATGCGCAATGTAACCGTCAGTTATCCGAAATTATGGGCTGGAGTCCAGCTGAGGTTGAGTTGCTTACCCATCGTCTGCCAGAGAAGCGAGTGCGTTCGATGACCGAACTGGACTGGCTTATGCGCTGCCATGACACCACTAAAGTAACAGGACTCTCGGCAAAGACAGTGCTGTCAGCCACAAGTTTGACGTCTACTTTCAGCTCTGATGACTGGAAAAACGTGGGTATCGCAGCCCTCGGTACTCACTCAAGGAATGACCATGTCTGAACACATCCACCAGCAGCTCAATGAACAACTGCGAGATGCATTACTCGCGTTTTACCTCACCTACGCGCTGGTTCAAGACAACAACCTGCAAGGCAAATACGAGATCCACTCGCCTGATGATCTTTACGCCTACTGGCTTCTGGATGTACAAGTCAGTCAAGCGGTTCCAACCACTCGCGTCGCCAGTGCCATTACCAGTCTGCAACACTATATCAACGCAATTTCATCCGGGCTTGAACCCGGCTATGAAATCTTGGGTATGTCATCTGCTCAACACAGCACTTGGCGGGACAATTTGTATGCCTATTCGATATGGCGAACAGCTCAACAAGTGCGTCATTTTCCGGCTCATTACTTGGACCCGATGCTGCGCAGTCAAAAAACCGAAAATTTCCATAAACTCGAAAACGACCTGAATCAATGTCGTTTACATCCTGACAGTGTGCGCCCTGCTGTTCAACGGTATTTAACCGCGTTTGAAGAAATTGCAACCCTTACGACGTTAAGTGGTTACATCGACGGCGCCCCCAACAACTTTGCCAATAGCACGTATTACTTTATTGCTAAGTCCAATATCGACAGTACGCATTTCTGGCGTTCGCTGGATATGTCCAAGCGAACTGAAGTTTTTGTGACCGACGGTGCTCAACTCTACAAACAAGATATCCCGCAACCCGGCGCTTGGTCGGAATGGAAAAAAATCCCTATTCCAGCATCGGAATTCATTCCGGCTCATAGTATTAGGCTTGTGCGTTTGAATAATCGCTTGTTAGTGATCTGGGCTGAATGCGTGTCTCCCTCGGCCACTCACAACAGCGCCGAGTACAGTTGGGCTGAGCCAGGGGAGTCTGAAAAAAGTTATAAACTCCGCTTGAAAGACTATCTTAAAAGCCGCTTTGTACAGTTTCGCTTGTGCTTTTCTTATCTGAAATACGATGGCAGTTGGAGTGGGCCGCAAGTGTGCAGTGATGAATACTGCGTCATGAAGGAACTTAACAAACTCGACAAGGATGCCATTAAATCAGCCACTGATACTATTGCAGTGCTGGATTCGACCACACAACCCCCTTCACTGTTTATCGGCCTCAATGCCTATGCTCGACCCTCATCCCAAAAAGAGAATGACTACACCGGAAGTGATTTTTTTCAGGCCGTCAGAATCCATCATGACTTCAGCGTTAAGCGTCTAATCTCAAGGGGTACATTAGTTGACCTGGCGTTCAATGCGGAAAATGAAAAGCTGGCGCAAGGCTATTTGGCTTTATTCGTGTACAACAACAAGAACACTTTCAACTTTCATGCTCCCGCGAGCGAATCGATACTTATCAACGAGGTCGTAGCCAGCTCCCCCAATTCAGAGCAATCCAATTGGAACTTCGAAAATAAACAAGGGTTTATCCGCACCTTGCGCGCAGGTAGAGATATTGTTTACAACGCCACCTCCAGCGTATTAGAAGTCACCTCAACGCTGGACGAACAGCTCGTAGGGCATCGAAGCATTGCATTCAAAGCGAGTAATAATAATTCTGAATTAACCTTGGAGTTATGCTTGCAATGGCCCACAAATGGTGACGATGGAAAATCAGAGTTAGCGAATGGCTCCTTGTTGAGATTAACGTCCAGCAGCGGATTGCCCTGCAACTGGACATCCCTTGCCATTACCTGTCGCAAGACCGGACTTAGCTATTCAAGCTTGATTTTTGATAACGATTCCGCAACAGATACAAGCGTGCAGCCCATCGATTTAAAGCCCGTAGGCCGAGGCTGGGAAGTCCAGCTAAAAGGCAAATACATCGAGTACGATGCCTTTAATTTTATATTCGAAAACAGCAATACCGATTACCGTATTACTGTCCACTTTCATGTGCAGCAAAGCGACCCTGCAGATCACCGTTCCAATTGGGTTTTCGAGGACGCAAGTGCCACGCTATATGCACGTCACTACAAGCCCGTCGTTATCATCCCGCGCAATGATGCGCAAACCCATCCTTCCAATATCCACCGTGGTAACAGCTATATCGTAGGTGAGCCTAAAACCTCGCGCCGCGAACTCAATGGCACATCATTAAGTTTGCCCCCCGATATTCCATTTATTGCGCACATCCAACTTAACCCGAAAACCTTGCGGCCTTTAGAGGAGCAAACCCAAGGGGCGACTGATCAACCCCGGCCCATCACGATCATTCACGGAGTGCTGATTTTCGATACGGACACCCACCACAATGACCGAGTTATTCGAGGATATGCCCTGAAAGCTTCGGATGTGACGTTGCCAGCCAAAAATGGAACAACATTTACACCCATTTCGCCCAAAATCACCCGCCGGTTCGATAGTCCTGACGGAAAAGTAGAATTCATTGATTTCAGCGACTCTACGATTAATCACAGCGACAACCCTGTTTTACAAACGCCTCGGGCGCCTATTCGTATGAATACTGGCATTAGCCGTCAACTAATTGATGCCGCAAATATCAGTCTCGACCACCTTTTTACAACAAGCGCCAGCCAATGGCGCGAACCTGCAATAGAAGCAAACGCTGAACCCGGTTCACTGGATTTTCATGGCGCGCATGGCATCTATTTTTGGGAGTTGTTTCTTTACCTGCCCTGGCTTGTTGCCAGTCGCTTGAATACAGAACGCCGTTACGCCGAAGCTCAATCCTGGCTTAACTATATTTTTGATCCGCAGAGTAATAACACTGAGTTACAGCATCCTGCAGTGCATTGGAAGCTGCCTGCGTTGATAGACGATATCGGTCACGTGAGTTATGCGCAGAACCAACAGGATGACCCGAACCTGATCGCTCTTAGCGCCCCGGTCTACTTCCGTCAAGCGTTATTTATGCTGTATCTGGACATTCAGTTCAACCGTGGCGATGCCGCCTACCGTCAGGCAAGTCCTGACAGTCTGGTAGAAGCCAAATTCTGGTTTCTACGTGTCAAAAACCTGCTGGGCCCTCGGCCGAACATGACGCGTTCCGACCCGTGGCAACCTATTACGCTAAAGGAACTGGGCGCATCGACATCAAGTGAGCTGCGTCGGCTGGAAAAACGTTTGGGCCGAGACAATGAATTCAGTAGCCTTTTGCATCGAGTCCCTGACACTGACACTCAAACTGCTCTAGCACGAGACTCTTCTACCCTGTACCTCCCGCTAAATCCTGATTTTGTTGCACGTTGGGACAAACTGCAAAGCCGTCTGCATAACTTGCGCCATCACCTCAGTATCAACGGCAAGCCTCTACAGCATGCCGTATTCTCACCACCCATTTCGCCACACGCCCTATTGAGCGGATACGCGCAGAGTAACCGTGTTGGCCAAATTGCCATGCATGTCAGGCAGCAAGCGGATATTGGGTATTATCGTTTCCAGGTGATCTACGCTCGCGCCTTGACCATGGTCGAAAACGTCATACAACTCGGTAACACGCTACTCCTGTTGTTAGAACGCAAGGAGCAGGCGCAGTACTTGCAACAACAACAACTTCACGCGTGGGACCTGGCCAATATTGCAGTCGAACAACAGAAGCAAAGTTTGCTGGTCGACGAATCGAACCATCGCACGCTGCTTGCCGGTCGCAAGGTGATTGAGGGTCGGTTGAACTACTTTGAAAAACAACTCAAGGAAGGAATCTCTTCGCCAGAGGATCGTGCCAGTCAGCAGTATCTGGAAGCTGCGAAATGGGATATTGCCGCTGCAAGCGCTCAGGCCAGCGCAGGGCTAGCAATGCTGTTACCCAATATTTTCGGAACCTCCAACGGCGGGATGCGCTTTGAAGGAGCATTTCATGCCATTCAAGCGGGTGCCCAAGGGGTGGCAAACGAAAAACGCTCCAGCGCCCAACATCTGGATCGAACTGAACTGTTTAATCGTCGCGCTCAAGAATGGGCCCAAGCCTTGGATCAATGCCGGCTGGAAATCAACCAGCTCGACATGCAGCTGCAAGCCCACGAGCAACAATCGGTCACGCTACGCCTGCAACTGCGGCAGAACGAATCAGTGATGGAACATGCCCGACTGAGCTATGAAATGCTCAATAAACGTTTTTCCAGCGCCGAACTATACCAGTGGCTCAACACTCAATTGGCTGCTTTCTTCTATCAAGCATACGACGCGGCCCATGCACTGTGCCTGACCGCACAGGCATGTTGGCAATTTGAGCGGGCAGATTGGAGCAGCTCCTTCATCACAAGCAACAGCTGGAATAATCAGTTCAAGGGGATGACTGCGGGCGAATCGCTAAAACTCGATTTACAACGCATGGATGCAGCTTATCTCCAGCGTAACCAGCGTGAACTGGAGATCACCAAAACCGTATCTCTGCGCCTGTTACATGGCAAGGACACGAGCACCTCTCTGAACAAGGAGTGGACAGAACTCAAGCAGCGGATGGTCTTGGATGGAACAGTCGAATTTGCGTTGACCAAAGCGTTATTCGATGCAGATTATCCCGGCCATTACCTGCGAAGGATCAAAAGTGTCAGCGTATCTCTGCCGGCCACACTCGGTCCTTATGAGGATATTCGAGCGACACTGACCCAGCTTCACAACCAGACCCAGCTATCTGAAGTCCCTGGCGATACCCGTGACAATTTGCGGGTCAGAGAGCAGGTTGCACTCTCTACAGGTGTCAACGACAGCGGACTGTTCACCCTTAACTTCGACACTGATGAACGTTACCTGCCTTTTGAATTCACCGGGGTGGTATCCCGTTGGCGCTTGGCCTTTCCAAATCCCGCGGCACAACACGCAATGCTCGACTCCCTCAGCGACATCATTATTCATGTGCGCTACACCGCAAGAAGCGCTGGAGGCCTGGGATGAGCACACAATCTGCCACTAATGGCGATGTCGTCACACCGTCTCTGCCAAAGGGGGGCGGTGCCATACACAGTATAGGTACGGGATGGGGCGCGGTCGGTATGACTGGCGGCGCGTCATTTCAGGTTCCGTTACCTTTCTCGCCTGGGCGCGGTTTCACTGCGCCAATGAGCTTGAGCTACCACAGTGAACTGGGCAACAGCCCGTTCGGTATGGGCTGGGATGCTTCAGCAGGTGCTATCAGTCGCAATACTTTAAAGGGGGTTCCTGCCTATAACCATGAAGACGTGTTTATTGGCCCTTCAGGATCAGAACTTATTCCCGAACGTACTCTAACTAAAACCTTGTTAACCCGTGTTGCCAGTCATTACAACGGTCTGCAACTAGATTCTTCCTACACGGTGGTGCGTTATTTGCCGCGAAATGAAAACACGTTCGACCGTATCGAGCACTGGTCATCGCCGGCTGATAAGGCCGGCTTCTGGCTTGTCCAGGGGGCAGACGACAACATTCATCTGTATGGCAAAACGCTCGCAGCACGCATCGTCGACTCGCAAACGCCCACGCATGTTGCCCAGTGGTTGCTGGAGGAAAGCCTGAGCCCGCACGGCGAGCAGATTTATTATCAATACAAGGCTGACACTAACGACAATACCCCGCGCGATTTCAGCGCCCAACGCTATTTGACGCGTATCTGTTACGGCAATATCACCGCCAGGTCCCAGTTGATGCTTTGGACGGCGCAAACGCCAGCGCCCCAGCAATGGCATTTTGAGCTGGTATTTGATTATGGCGAGCGCACCCGTTCGATGACTCAAGCGCCCACCTACCTTGAGCAAACCCCGTGGCTTGAGCGCAGTGACCCCTACTTCAGCTATGCCTATGGATTCGAACTGGGAAGCCGACGTCTTTGCCAACAAGTCTTGATGTTTCACTATTTTCCTGAAGAAGCCGAAATGGGCCGCGAGCCCGTTCTGACACGCAGGTTGTTGTTCGAGTACGCATCCACCCACACTCAGGTAAACCAGTTGCACTGCGTGCATCACCAGGCATGCGAGGCGAGCGGAGCAATCAGCCACTGGCCCCCGCTGGAGTTGACCTATAGCGATTTTGCGTTGACGGTCACCCCGACTGACTGGCGACCTTTTGACGCGTTGCAAGGCCCCATTAATAGCCAGGGTTATCAACTGGTTGACTTGTACCGCGACGGCCTGCCCGGAGTGCTCTATCGTAACGATAAAAGCTGGTACTACCGCGAGCCGCTCAGGGCCGAACCTGCGCAAGACGCCAATCACGTGGTTTACGGTGCGTTACAAATGCTTGAACGCATCCCCTTTGCGGATCAAACGCGCCCGTTTCAACAATCTCTGGCAGATCTAAATGGTGATGGGCAGTTGGAGTGGATCATTGCTCAACCGGGTATGAGTGGTTTTTTTACTCTGGACAGTAACCGCCAATGGTCAAACTTCGCGCCCTTTACGGCGCTGCCACAGGAGTTCTTTCACCCCCAGGGGCAACTGGCGGATTTGATGGGTAACGGCGTGTATGACCTGGCTCTGATCGGAAGTAACAGCGTGCGCCTCTACATCAATCAAGGCCCACAGGGGTTTGCTTCAGGCACTGATATTGATCATCAACCTGACGATGACCACTTACCGCTGCCCGGCAATGGCACCACTGAACTGCTGGCATTCAGCGACGTGCTTGGCAGCGGCCAGCAGCACTTGATCCGCATTCGTCACAACGAAGTCAAATGTTGGCCAAATCTGGGGCGTGGCCGATTTGGTAAAGGCTTTGTTTTCGCCACATTGCCCTTTACCTACGCCGAATTTGAAGCATCGCGGGTCTTACTGGGCGATCTGGATGGCTCGGGGGCCAGCGACTTGCTTTATGTGGAATCTGATCAGGTGCTGATTTTCATGAATCGCTCTGGCAATGGGCTGCAAAGCACACCTGCTTCGCTACCCTGGCCCAAGGGGGTCAGGCATGATCGTTTCTCTCATGCCAGCGTCTCGGATCTGCAAGGCTTGGGGTGCTCCAGTTTGATCCTGACAGTCAATCATCCAGAACCACGTCACTGGCGCTACGATTTTGTCAGTCAAAAACCCTACTTGTTAATCAGCACCGATAACAATATGGGCGCTGTCGGTCATATTGATTACAGCAGCAGCGCACAGCAGTGGCTGGACGAAAAAAACAAGCGCCTTCGCGATGGGAAATCGTCCATCAGCGGTTTGCCATTTGCACTGCACCTTGTCACACGCCAGCAACAGCACGATCAGATCAGCGGCAATCAACTGACTCAACGCTTCACTTATAGGGAAGGTTATTACGACGGCCTTGAACGCAAATTTCAAGGATATGGGCTGTTGGTGACCACCGACACCGAGCAATCAACCCTAACGGGGAGCACTGATGGGCACACGGCTGCGCTGCTGCGAAAAACCTGGTTTCACACCGGCAAATCACTCGACATGCCCCGCGAAGATTACTGGGCTGGCGATGAGCGTGCCCAGCCTCTGGGCAATACTGTGCTCACCCGCCTGGAGGCTGGCAAACTACACGACACCTTAATAACCACTCCGTCCCCTGGTGACTTGCGTGAAGCAGCGCTTGCCCTTAGCGGTTTAACCTTACGGGAAGAAGTATTCGCCGCCGATGAGACCGAGGCTACATCTGTGCCTTACACCGTCAGCGAGCACCGCTATCAACTGCGCCAGTTACAGCCGCCCGCCTCCCAACTGGTTTTACCCTTGGAGTCGAAAACCTATCGTTATGAACGCGAGCGAACAGATCCTGCCTGCCAACACACAATCAATCTTCGACGGGATCACTATGGCGCTCTGGTTCACGGTTTAATCATTGACTACGCCCGCCGCTCAAGCCCCACAGACCTGCCCCCTTTCACCGAGACTCACCAACAAAACTGGTGGCGCGATACCCACGATCCGGCTCAACAGGCGTACTACATCAGCGAAGTTCTGGCGCAACCTATCCATCTGGACGGCAATCAGCGCTGGCGGCTGAACCTGCCTTATCGACAGCGCAGCAATGCGCTGGTAATGGAGAAAGACAGCCTCGAACCTGCGCAAATCAGCTACGAGCACTTGATCAGCAGTGGGCCAGGAAATCCGTTGGACCTGCACGTCCCTCGAACGTTGGCCAGCATGACAGTTCAGTACTACATCCTCGCAATGAGCGACTCAGCGCTGGCACAAGGACAAGCCAGCTTTGAAGCATTACCGGCCTATCGTGAATGCGCTGAACTGGACGCGACGGCGCTGTCAGCATACGACGATCTCCCCACCTTGGCAGGTGCCCCCCCTTTTGATTTGACCCGCACCCTTCGCCAGGAACACTACCATCTCATGTCAGTGTTTCTGCCCACTCCTGGCGCAGATGACACGCAGAGCGGTGCGTTAACGCCACTATGGTCACTCAAGCAAGGTTTTGCCCGTTACGGCAGTGAGCAGAACTTCTACCGAGCCACATTGTTGCATCCTTCGGAAAGTCACTCCTTCACAGCACTTACCTATGATAGCTATCACTGCCATATCGCTTCAGTGACTTCAGTAGATGGTTGCCAAACCCAGGCCGTGTATGACTACAGATTATTGCTGCCCATCAAGATTATCGATCCTCAGGGCAGCATTCAGCAGGCGCTATATGACGCATTCGGGCAGCTGCAGGCGACCAGCATTTACGGGCATGAACGCGGTAAGCCCACGGGGTTCGCCCCTCTTACGCAGTACAGGCGTCCTGCTGATGACAGCCCGCCAGCAGCTATCCAGGCTCCTGAAGCAGCGCTGTTAAATGCAGCCAGCGCTTGTTTCTATTCCCCCTTTAGCTGGATGGGGCAAATTCCTGTATCCCCTCAACGTGCGCAATGGATAGCAGAGGGCTATTTAACCCCTGAGGGACATATCCGAGCCAGCGGGCGCACACGTGTGGCCACACTGGACTTAATGCAGCCCGATAACCGTTTGTTCAGCGAGCAGATCCGCCTCGCGCGTCGAGAGCCGGTTTACAGTGCTGTATTACAGGCAGATACCTACACCACCAGCGACCCGGATATTACCCGACACATCCATATCAACCTGACGTGTAGCGATGGTTTTGGCCGAGTTTTACAAACCAAACAAAAAACCTCCGCAGGAATGGCCTACGTGGTCGACTCATCGGGACGACTGAGTCAGGACAGCCAAGCGAAGCCCCTGAGTCAACACAGCGAAAAACGATGGCGCGTCAGCGGCCGGGTTGAATACAACAACAAAGGCCTGGCTATACGTAGCTACCGACCTTACTTCGCAGATCAGTACGGATACATCGAAGACGATGCATTACGAAAAAACGGACTCAGCGATCAATTGTTTTATGACCCGCTCGGACGCCTGACGAGCAAAATTAACGCCAAGGGTGATTTAAGTCGTCAGACTTATCACACTTGGTACACCGTCAGTGAAGATGAAAACGATACCTTTGAGGAATAAGCAGTACGCTTGCACGTAACAGAAGCTGAGCGAGCCTGCATCTATAGCAGGCTCGCACTGCTCCGGGGCAACGGGCGCAAATTGCTCTCAATGTGGATCGCGTATGCCGGCAACTCGGTAGGTACGAGCACCGAGGTGCTCAAACATCAATCGATATGCACTGCGCCGTTTCCCGGCACCTGGAAACCCATGAAGATCCGCAGACCACAAGTCACCGTCGTCGCGGTGTTTGTGCCAATGCACCGCAGCCATCCGGCCTTCATTCAGATGACCCAGCGTGATTGCGATGCTGCGACCCTCACGACCACTCATAAGATGCGCGACCTCAGATGTATCAACACTGAAAGCCGATGTACTTGAGCCCGTAGCAAGGGCCTGCTTGCGGGTGCTCGCAGGAGCACTTTCACCTTTCACCACTTTTCGCTTGGCCAGCGGCGTGGAACCCTGGACGTCGAATCGGCTAAGCCCGCTTGTAGCTGAGCTTTGGGCCACCACCTCTCGAGCAGGTTCGCGTAGCAAAATATGGCTATAGCCCAGCTGACGCAGCTCTTTGCCCATTGGCCTATCAAGCTCAATCAACTGGTTCAAGCGCTCTTGAGAGGTCGCTGGTCCAATAAAAGCATAAATTTTGCCTTCCGCTGTCGTGTGTGACTGAATCGAAAGCTTTTCGTCATCATGTTGTTGTTGATAAAAAAAATTGACCAGCCGATTCGTCTCTTCGTGGGTCAGGCCCCGAGACTCGGCAATGTATACAGCACATTCAGACAGCCACTTAGCTACTGTTCTTTGCCTGTGGTCCGGGGAGTTAAGCAAGGCACGCCTGCTTTCTCTCTGATAGCCTTCATGAAGCAACAAAGCCAAAATGCTCACTCCGAGCAAGGCACCCAGGCTTGCTCCAATGGCGGGTTCACCTGCCACTGCCCAGCCCAAGCCCGCCCCCAGTCCTGCGAGTATCGGAATAAAAGCAAGCCCCAAGAGCACGCGTTGAGTCATTCCAACCCCCTGACGCCCGTCCATATCACGCAAGGTCATCGGATTGTTGTTCACCATCCTGTAAAGATTAAGCCCATTGATATCGTAGCCGGGGTCAGGGCTTATCCAGCGCTGCAACCAAGGCGCGTAATATCTCAAACCGTAGTAGTAGAGCCCCGTTGCGTCCCGCTCTTTACCCGAATAGCGAAAGGTCTTGAACGTCACCTCAATTGAATTTTTCGCTGCACACCATGCAGTGGCCCCATAGGGGTAATACCCTTCCTGACTGAGAAGCGCGGCTTGCTCATCAAGTTCCAGCGAACAACTGCCAAGGGGATCCGACAGGCAGAATCGAAGTTGCTCGTCATCTACCGCTCGGGGTCTGCCCTTCTCCCATAGCAATGCCTTGACCGTCGCACGCCCGGTGTCGACTGACACGACCGTGAACCACTGACCCAGCGCATGGTCACGGCGTAACTCGAGCCCTGGCAAATAGATAACTTCACGCGTATGGGTCAGGCTCATGGCTTTGCTCGACCGGCATTTGAGAACACGCATCCCGCCCGCATCGTATGTATAGGTCTCCATGTCGTCTTCAGCGTCGTCGCGAAGGACTTGGTTAACCCGAGTCAGTTGGTTGCGCACGTTCCACTCCATGCTCTGGCTCTGTGCCAACATTTGCTGGTTGCCACAACGGTCAAAACTACTGTCCGCGAACGGGCTCTTTGCGTAGAGGATGCTTCGATTACTGTTTAGCGCCACATGCATGCGCTGGGTGTAACCCTGTCCTGACGAGGGTACATGCCGCATTTGTAATAGATTACCGCCCGCATCGTACTGATACTGGCGAGTGTAGTTACGCCACAGATTACTTTGGGGAGCACCGAACATCACCCATCCCGGCAATGCCGGACCACCGTTGTGCTGCGCATTTTCGCGCCCGGTGGCGTGGATCAACTGGTAGAGGGTGTCGTACTCATACAGGCTTATGGCATTGACCTTCGCATTGCTGGTCCAGGTGGTGGGCTGTGCAGCATCATTGATGCTGCATACATTGCCCACCCGGTCATAGCCATATGTGAGGTCCTGGAGTGCATGCTCCCGGCGCTCGGAACGGTAGCTTGCCAGCCGCTGTAAGCTGCCATCAGCCTCGTTGTAACTGACCTCAGTAATCATGCCGTTGCCTGCGCGCTCCTTGATCACAAGTCCCATTGCGTTATAGATCCTGTGGTCCAGCACAACTTTGCGCTTACCACTATTTAACAGCAGTGAAACCTGTGTCAGTTCACCTTCCGGGCCGTATTGCGAGAGATGACGATTACCTTTGGCGTCGATCTGCTCACGCACAGCGCCCAATGCAGTGTATTGCCAGCTACTGCTAAAGCGCTCGGAACGCAACGCTGACTCGCGAAGGCTCTGCACCACAGACCAATTGATTTCACCGGGCACCAGCGCAAAACGGCGGGACTCACCGCTAATGCTCCCCATGAGTGCGTAATGATCGTAGTTCACGCATCCCGCTGTATCGTCATGACGCGTCAGCCGACCACAACAATTATTCTCAGCCAGTTCAGAGGTCACAGCACCGTAGGTTAAACGCTCAACGCAACGCTCCTGTTGGTCGTTACTGGCCTGTTCAAATAGCGCAATGGGCCTGAGCAATGAATCATATTCATGGCGTGTTCTGGCACCGCGACCGTCCCAGCGCTGAATGGGCTGCCCGCCACTGCCAAACAGCGCCACGCTGCGCCCGGCATCAATGGAATCGGTGCTCAATGCCAGTCCCGATAGACTGTAACGGTGGCTAATATTAGGAAGTACAGAAGGATCGCCCAGCTGCAGTGCATAAAAGCGCGGATCCCATTGTTCAAGCAAGTATCCGGATGCACTCCACACATTGCGGGTGATGCGTGCCTTGGGCGTATCCCCGCTGCGCAGCCGGTGGTAAGCCACCGAACGCACTACGGCTCTCCGGGGGTCTATAGCAATGAGTGAAGGTGTATGACGGTGTAGGGAAGGCATAAATAACTGACCTGCTTGGCACAATAATTGGTCCAAACTAAACAGTCACTCTGCTTCTTGCGGGGTATTTATTCGTTGTTTTTTGCGCCGGCATTAGCGTGTATCGAACGCTTTAACTTCAGCCATTTATTGATAGCATGCTAATAAAAACCGCAAGCTAGACAGCTCGCTTCGACTTTCTATCATTCCCAGTGATAGTAACCTTTGCTGGGTTCGATTCGTTTGCCAGTACGCGCGCCAGCATTATCCGCCCATCTCAACAAATTGGCGGATACACCCCTCATGGAACAGTCACTGAAACATTTGCGCTTCCCACTGGCGGCTTTGGCCATCGTGGTGATGAGTGCATGCGGAAAAACGCCACAAGCGACTGCTCCTGCTCCCGCAGCAAAAGTCAGTGTGGCCAAAGTGCTGGAACAGCCGGTCAACGAATGGGACGAATTCACCGGGCGCCTTGAAGCGCCAGAAACGGTTGAAATACGTCCGCGCGTGTCGGGCCAGATTGATCAGGTCGCCTTTACCGAGGGCGCCCTGGTGAAAAAGGGCGACTTGCTGTTCCAGATTGACCCGCGTCCGTTCCAGGCCGCCGTACGCCAGCTCGAAGCACAAGTGCAACAAGCTCGTGCCAACGCCAGCCGTACTGAAAACGAAGCTCAACGCGGTGAGCGTCTGCGCCAGAGCAATGCCATTTCTGCAGAACTGGCGGACTCGCGCACCACCGCAGCACAGGAAGCTCGCGCCGGTGTCGCGGCAATTCAGGCGCAACTGGATCTGGCCAAGCTCAACCTGAGCTTTACCCGTGTTACATCGCCCATCAGTGGCCGTGTCAGCCGTGCTGAAATCACCGCTGGCAACATCGTCACCGCTGATGTCACCCCCCTGACCAGCGTGGTTTCGACAGACAAGGTATACGCCTACTTCGACGCCGACGAACGCGTATTCCTCAAGTATTCGCAACTGGCCCGTCAGGGGCAGCGCGGCCAGACCACCCCGGTCTATCTCGGCCTGTCCAACGAAGAAGGTAATCCTCATCTCGGTCAGATGAACTTCGTCGATAACCGGGTTAATCCGCAAACCGGCACCATCCGCGGTCGCGCGGTATTCGACAACGCCGATGGCAGCTTCACGCCCGGCCTGTATGCACGCCTGAAGTTAGTGGGCAGCGGCACCTACTCTGCGGTACTGATCAATGAAGAGGCGGTCGGGACTGATCTGGGCAAGAAATTTGTACTGGTGATGGATGCGGACAACAAAACCACCTACCGCACGGTTGATCTGGGGCCAAAAATCGAGGGCTTGCGCATCGTTCGCAGCGGCCTGAACAAGGACGACACCATCATCGTCAAAGGCTTGCAGAAAGTACGTCCCGGTTCGCCGGTAGCACCTGAAGTGATCCCGATGGCCAACGAACAAACCCTCGCCGCACTGGCACAACAACGACAAGCTCTGGAAGCCAGCAACCTGCCACAGGTGAAGCCCGCCGCCAGCGCGCCGAAGCTGGCCAGCGTTGCGACTCCGCGCGGTTAAGGGACGATAACTCCGATGAATTTTTCCCAGTTCTTTATTCAGCGGCCGATTTTCGCGGCTGTGCTTTCCTTGCTGATTCTGATTGCGGGCGGCATTTCGCTGTTCCAATTGCCTATCAGTGAATACCCCGAAGTCGTGCCGCCAACCGTAGTGGTGCGTGCCAGCTTCCCCGGTGCTAACCCTAAAGTGATTGGCGATACCGTTGCCGCTCCACTGGAGCAAGCCATTACCGGCGTGGAAAACATGCTGTACATGTCTTCGCAATCCACCGCCGACGGCAAAATCACCCTGACCATTACGTTTGCACTGGGCACTAATCTGGACACCGCCCAGGTGCAGGTGCAGAACCGCGTGACGCGGACGCAGCCCAAGCTGCCCGAAGAAGTGACGCGTATCGGTATCACGGTGGACAAGGCCTCGCCCGACCTGACCATGGTTGTGCACTTGACCTCGCCGGATCAGCGTTACGACATGCTCTACCTGTCCAACTACGCCATTCTCAATATCAAGGACGAACTGGCGCGTCTGGACGGTATCGGTGATGTACAGATGTTCGGCATGGGCGACTACTCACTGCGGGTATGGCTCGATCCCAACAAAACCGCATCGCGCAACCTGACCGCGACGGACGTGGTCACGGCTATCCGTGAGCAAAACCGTCAGGTCGCCGCCGGTGCTCTGGGCTCACCGCCTGCACCCAACGCGTCCAGCTTCCAGCTGTCGGTTAACACCCAAGGCCGTCTGGTCACAGAAGAAGAGTTCGAAAACATCATCATTCGCTCCGGCGATGATGGCCAGATCACGCGCCTCAAAGACATCGCCAGGGTTGAGCTGGGTTCCAGCCAGTACGCGTTGCGTTCGTTGCTGGACAACCAGCCGGCTGTGGCACTTCCCATTTTCCAGCGCCCCGGCTCCAATGCAATCCAGATCTCGAACGACGTTCGCGCCAAAATGGCCGAACTGAAGAAGAGCTTCCCGCAGGGCATGGACTACCAAATTGCCTACGACCCGACCATCTTCGTCCGTGGCTCGATTGAAGCGGTGGTTCATACCCTGTTTGAAGCCCTGATTCTGGTTGTACTGGTCGTCATCCTGTTTCTGCAAACCTGGCGCGCCTCGATTATTCCGCTGGTGGCCGTTCCCGTATCGCTGATCGGTACGTTTGCAGTGATGCATATGTTCGGCTTCTCGCTCAACGCCCTGTCGCTGTTCGGCCTGGTTTTGGCCATCGGTATCGTGGTGGACGATGCGATCGTGGTGGTGGAAAACGTCGAGCGGAATATCGAACTGGGGCTCAACCCCGTCGATGCGACCAAGCGGGCGATGCGTGAAGTGACCGGGCCGATCATTGCCACGGCATTGGTGCTGTGTGCGGTGTTCATCCCGGCCGCCTTTATTTCCGGCCTGACAGGCCAGTTCTATAAGCAGTTCGCGTTGACCATTGCCATCTCGACAGTGATCTCTGCCTTCAACTCGCTGACGTTGTCGCCTGCGCTGGCAGCGGTATTGCTTAAAGGCCATCACGCACCCAAAGATCGTTTCACCCGACTTTTGGACCGTCTGTTTGGTGGATGGCTGTTTGCTCCATTCAACCGTTTCTTCGTCAAAGCCAGTAACGGCTATGTCGGTACGGTGCGTCGGATCATTCGTGGCAGCGGGATAGCCATGTTGATTTACGCTGGCCTGATGGTGTTGACGTGGGCCGGATTTGCTCACACACCGACCGGCTTTGTACCGCCGCAAGACAAGCAATACCTGGTGGCCTTTGCTCAACTTCCGGATGCGGCCAGTCTGGATCGCACTGAAAGCGTGATCAAGCGCATGTCCGAGTTGGCCCTCAAGCAGCCAGGTGTGGCCAATTCGATAGCCTTCCCCGGACTGTCGATCAACGGCTTCACCAATAGCCCCAACAGCGGCATTGTGTTTGTCGCACTGAAATCGTTTGACGAGCGTAAAGACCCTAGCCAGTCCGCTGCTGCTATTGCCGCCACACTCAATGGTGAGTTCGCCGATATTCAAGAAGCCTATATCGCTATCTTCCCGCCGCCGCCGGTACAAGGTCTGGGCACCATTGGCGGGTTCCGCCTGCAAGTCGAGGACCGTGGCGGTCTGGGTTACGACGAGTTGTACAAGGAAGTGCAGAACGTCATCGCCAAAAGCCATGACGTGCCGGAACTGGCCGGCCTGTTCACCAGCTATCAGGTCAACGTTCCGCAAGTCGATGCCGCGATTGACCGTGAAAAGGCTAAAACCCACGGCGTGGCGATCAGCGACATCTTCGACACCTTGCAGATCTATCTAGGTTCGCTGTATGCCAACGATTTCAACCGCTTCGGACGTACTTATCAGGTAAACGTTCAAGCTGAGCAGCAGTTCCGTCTGGAGCCTGAGCAGATTGGCCAATTGAAAGTGCGTAATAACAAAGGCGAGATGATCCCGCTGGCGACCTTTATCAAGGTCAGCGATACCGCAGGCCCTGACCGCGTCATGCATTACAACGGTTTTGTCACTGCTGAAATCAACGGCGGCGCAGCACCGGGTTACAGTTCGGGTCAGGCCGAAGCAGCAATGGAAAAACTGCTTAAAGAAGAACTGCCTAACGGCATGACCTACGAATGGACTGAGCTGACCTTCCAGCAAATCCTCTCGGGCAATACCGCACTGTTTGTCTTCCCGCTCTGCGTACTGTTGGCGTTCCTGGTACTGGCCGCTCAATACGAAAGCTGGAGCCTGCCACTGGCAGTGATCCTGATCGTCCCGATGACGCTGCTATCAGCCATTACCGGGGTGATTCTCTCAGGCGGTGACAACAACATCTTCACTCAGATTGGCTTGATCGTTCTGGTGGGGTTGGCGTGCAAGAACGCCATTCTGATTGTCGAGTTCGCCAAGGATAAACAGGCAGAAGGGCTCGACCCGCTGGCTGCGGTACTGGAAGCTTGCCGCTTGCGTCTGCGGCCGATTCTGATGACTTCGTTCGCCTTCATCATGGGTGTGGTGCCTTTGGTACTTTCCAGCGGTGCCGGTTCAGAGATGCGCCACGCCATGGGTGTTGCGGTGTTCTCCGGAATGCTCGGGGTGACCTTCTTCGGCCTGCTGCTGACACCGGTGTTCTATGTATTGATTCGCCGCTATGTGGAGCGCAGTGAAGCACGCAAAGCCGCAAAACACCTGAAGTTGGAGTCGCAGCAATGAGCTTGAAAGTCTTTATGCCGAGCCTGTTGATGTTGGCCTTGAGTGCTTGCGCCGTTGGCCCGGACTTTAAAACCCCGGACACGGCACCAGCACAGATCAATGCCGACTATTTGAAGGGGTTTGACCGCGCCCACTTTGAAGGCATCTGGTGGCAGCAGTTTGACGACCCGACGCTGAATCAGTTGGTGACGCAATCACTTGACGGCAACCGCGAGTTGCGTGTGGCATTTGCCCGCCTACGGGCAGCGCGGGCCATTCGCGATGACGTCAGTAACGACGCCATGCCAACCATTACCAGCCGAGCCAGCAGTGATGTAGGCAAAGGACAAATACCGGGTCAGACCGAAAAGCGGGTCAACAGTGAACGCTACGATCTGGGTCTGGATATGGCCTGGGAAATCGACCTGTTTGGTCGTATTCAACGCGAACTGGAAGCCAGCGACGCTGACGAACAGGCTGCCGCGGCTGATCTTTACCAACTGCAAGTCACCATGATTGCTGAATTGGTGTATGCCTACGGCGAGCTGCGCGGCGCACAACTGCGTGAGCGCATCGCCCTGGACAACCTGAAAAACCAGCAAGACTCCAAGGCCATCACTGAAAGCCTGCGCGATGCGGGCGTGGGCGATCAATTGGACGTGGTGCGTGCGGACGCTCGCTTGGCTTCTGTTGAAGCCAGCGTCCCGCAGCTGCAAGCCGAGCAAGTGCGCGAGCGCAATCGTATCGCCACCTTATTGGGGCAACGGCCTGAGCAATTGAGCGTCGATTTGAGCCCTAAACAACTGCCGGCGATTGCCAAGGCATTGAACATCGGCAATCCCGGCGATCTGTTACAGCGCCGGCCGGACATCATGAGCGCCGAACGCAAACTGGCAGCCGCCACGGCTCGTATTGGCGTGGCCAAAGCCGATTTGTTCCCACGGGTCAGTCTGAGCGGATTCCTGGGATTTACCGCCGGGCGCGGGTCACAAATTGGCTCGGCGGCAGCCAATGCTTGGGCACTGGGCCCTCGTATTACTTGGCCGGCATTTGATCTGGGCAGTGTACGCGCCCGTTTGCGTGGCGCTGATGCCGAAGCTGAAGGCGCGTTGGCCAGTTACGAGCAGCAAGTTTTGTTAGCACTTGAGGAGTCAGACAACGCCTTCAGTGACTATGGCAAACGCCAGCAACGTCTGGTGTCGTTGATTCGTCAAAGTGAATCGAGCCGCACCGCCGCAGATTTGGCAGCGATACGCTATCGCGAAGGCACAGTGGACTTTTTAGTCCTGCTCGATGCCCAGCGCGAGCGTTTGGCCGCTGAAGACAGCCAGGCGCAGGCCGAGGTAGAACTTTATCGCGGCGTAGTGGCCATTTACAAAGCGTTGGGTGGCGGCTGGCAACCTGAGACCCTGGCCCGCGCGCACTGATTTAACGGCTGTACCCAAGAGCTCCTTTGGTTGGCCGCAACCAACCAATTTTTAGCCCTGCGCTCATTCGGTCGCGGGGCTTTTTTTTGGGTCCGAATCCGCCCGCTGTCGCCCCCGCCGTTTGACTCCAGCGCCAGACTGTCCCAATCTTGCAGCTCATACGCTCGCTTGTTTCTGGATATTGCATGGTTCAGCCTCGCCGTTACCTGTTTATCAGTTTGGTGTCTGCACTGATCGCAGGCGGTCTCTGGTATGGGATGCGCACCGTTCCTACGGTAGCTCCCGCCACCACTAGCCACAGTTACTCCGCTGCGCTCGAACAAGCTCATAACGGGCAGCCCGGTGCTGCGCGGGTTTTGTATCAGCAACTGGCCCGCACCGACCTCTCCGATATACGTCGTGCTAGCTTGCATGCCGAACTGCCTAACTATCCAAGCCCTCAAGCCTTGAAACTGGCAGATGCCGATCTGCTCAACTCCTCGCCTTTAGTGCGTCAGGCGGCGATCCAAAGCATTGTCGGCCTGGTGCCCAACGCTCAACGCACACTGCTGCTTGGCCCGTTACTGGACGACCCTGAACAAAGCGTACGGTTTGCGGCAGCCAATGCTTTGCTGGGTTTGTCGGCGGATGAACAAGGTCTGTACTTCGGACCGTTGCAACAAGTCATCGACGAGTATGAACGCGACCTCATGACTCGACCTGACGACGCGCAAGCACAAGGTCAGCTCGCTCGGTTGTACCTGCATGAAGGGCAATTGGATCAGGCTCAGGCAGCGCTTGAGAAAGTCACGGCCCTGGAGCCCGATAACCTGCGCGCGGTAGTCGCACAAGTAGAGTTGCTGGAGAAGCGCGGGCACGCTGATCAAGCACGGCAACTGTTGGCCAAGCAACTGCAAGCGCACCCGGACTCGGCTTACCTGCAACATGCCCTTGGGGTATGGCTGCTCAACCACGGCCAGACAGAATACGCATTGCTCGGCCTGGCTAAAGCCGTGGAGCTGGAACCTGATAACAGTGACTACCGGTACAAACTGGCGGTTGCCCTGCACGACCTTGAACAACTGGAAGCGGCGCAACGCCAACTTGAAGAACTGTTGCAGCGCCAACCCGCCAATCGCAAGGCCCGCATCCTGTTGATCCGCTACTGGAAGGAAACCGGGCAGCTACAGAACGTGCAGGTGTTACTGGCACAGCTTGAACAAATGAACCCCGATGATCCGGCTTTGCAGCAGGGACTTTAAAAGGGACTCACGGTTAGCACAAGCAGGCTGCCCGCTACTTCAGGCCCACGCGATAAAGCGCGCCATTCTCATCATCGGTCAAGACATACACATACCCGTCAGGCCCCTGGCGAACGTCGCGAATACGCGCGTTCAAGTCACCTAACAAGCGCTCCTCATGCACCACCTTGTCGCCATCGAGCTGTAGCCGTATCAAACCTTTATCTGCCAGCGCGCCAATAAACAAGCTGTGTTGCCAGGGCTTGAAGCGGTCTGCGTCGTAGAACGCCATGCCGCTGATGCCCGGCGATTTCTCCCAGACGTGATGAGGAACAACGGTGCCATCCAGCGTCTTGCCCTTGGCCTCGGGGATTGGCTGGGATGAATAATCAATGCCATGGGTCGCCAACGGCCAGCCATAGTTTTTGCCGGGCTCAATTACGTTGATTTCATCCCCGCCTTTGGGGCCATGTTCATGGGTCCAGAGCGCGCCCGACCATGGATTAAGTGCCGCCCCCTGTTGATTGCGATGACCGTAGGACCAGATTTCCGGCCGCACGCCTGACTCTTTCACAAAAGGGTTGTCGGTCGGGATTTTTCCGTCGGGGAAGATGCGCACAATTTTGCCTTGCAACTTGTCGAGATCCTGGGACGTGGGCCGCTGATTATTCTCGCCAAGCGCGATAAACAGATACCCATCGCCGTCGAAGACCAGTCGAGAACCAAAGTGATTACCCGTGGAGAGTTTGGGTGTTTGTCGAAAAATCACCTCAAAATTGTCCAGCTCGGTCAAATCATCCGATAAACGAGCGCGGCCAACCGCAGTACCTGCTTTACCTTCGTCGCCACCCTCTGCATACGACAAATACACCAGCCGGTCTTTAGCAAAAGTCGGCGACAGGACGACATCAAGCAATCCACCCTGCCCCTTGGCCCACACTTGCGGAACGCCTGACAGCGGCGCCGAGAGTTTGCCTTCAGGGCTTACTACCCGCAATTGTCCTGGTCGCTCGGTAATCAACATACCTTTATTGTTCGGCAGAAAAGCCACAGCCCAGGGATGATCCAGGCCTTGCACCACGGGTGTGACTGTCACGGTTCCCGCTTCGGAAGAAAAGCTCTTCTGCTCGTCGGCATGAACCGATAGTGCAACATTGAGCATTGACGAGGCGCACACAACAGCCAAAAGCGTTTTTCTCAACATGAGCTATTCCTTATTCGATTAACGGTTGTCTCGCGGTTGCAGCGACGGTGCTGTCGGCTTGACGGTCGCGGGCAACGACGGATTACGCGGATAGCCATTGCCCACTCCGCCATTTTCAAGGGTCGGGTTTTTCACCCTGGGCATGGTCGAAGGGCCTCTCGGCACTGGCGTGGAAGGAACGCTGCCTTGGCGGCTATTAGGATTGATACGCCGGATTGTGTTGTTGGTGCTGCCGGGCTGGGAGCCTTGTGCGATCCACTGGCTGCCGGGCGAGTCGGTAGCCGGAAACGGGTGTGCATTCGCGCACGTGACCGTGGCAAACCCTAATAGCAACAAGACGAGTTTGGATCGACAACTGTTCATCACGTTCTCCTTCTCTGCGCACCCTATATCTTTGAGGGACTCTTGGGCTGCAGGTTCGGTTTAAAACGTTAATACGCTCAATTTAAAGAGTCAAAATGTCACTCAATGTTGCTACGGGGCAGCGATAGCCTGGGAGCTTGCTGGGCGCTGATCACCCCGCAATCGGTGCATGTAGGCGTCTCAGCCATAGGCATCTGCTATGACGGACGCAAGCACTCTGAAGGCAGGGTGAAACCGATCTGGATGGCCACGCCGTCGGTTAGCACTGGAGGCGGGAGTCGCGGGATACACATGAGCGTGTAATCAAGGATAAGGATCAGGCCCGATTTCTATCACGGTCGATTCGCGAGCCTCTGCAATCAGCGCTTCGCGGCAGACCTGGTAGCAGTCCTCGATATGGCCGTTACCCACCATTTTCATCACGCCAAAGCTGATGGTGGCGGCCACTGCCTGACCGACAAAAGGCACAAACCGAATGACCGATTTGGTGGCTACCTTGGTGCCCATTTTGCGAACCAGCGACATGACTAACGTCCGACTGATGAATTTGCCGATGACTTCACTGCCAATGCCTGACACTGCGACCACGATGAGACGTCTGGATCGCGTGTCCATTTGTTCAATCTGTTGAGGAGTCAAACCGAATTTACTGTTGATTGCCGGCAGCATTTCAACCAGCAGCGCCACATCCGTTCCAATGTCCAGCCCTGGTATCGGAATGGCCGCTGCGCCAGCCGATACGGCAGAACGCTTGGTGACCATGGCTTTACATTCGTCACGAATGCGATCCAGCTCAGCTAATGATCTGATTAACATAGGATTCCCCGACTCAATAATAAATCCGACGCAGTCTACTACGCCCTTCAGCCACTCATGTCTGGCTTGCTTTAAATGTAGAGGGGATACGAGGCAAGAAATTCAGAAGAAGTATGAAATTTAGCCGCATGCGGGCTTTGGCGGGAGGGAAATCAGCCTGTACTCGCCAGGAGTACAGGCTTGGGGTGTTACACGTCTTTTTTAACTTTTGTCCACTCGGACTTGATTTTCTGAACGAAGGAATCTTTCGGCGCTTCTTTACAGGCGGTAATCACCAGAGGAGTGAGGGTTTCAACACCGTCGACGTCCAGCACAGCGTCTTCTACCTTGCCGCTTTTGTTAACGGCTTCACCCAGACCCACAGCAGTCGGCTGGAAGGTGTCTTTGACTGCCAGAAAGTCTTCGCACGTCCATTTCGAAACGGGCTTGGCATCAGCGGCCTGAGCCATTGAAGTCATGGCCACCAAACTTGCTGCGCCAATCATCAGGATGTACTTCTTCATATCAATATTTCCCTATTATCGAAAGAATGTGAGTGACATTGGTTATACCGCCAAGAACATAGTTGCCAAAACCGACCCTGTCAAAGAAGTAACGAAGGCGCTTCAGCCTGTGAACACGCTGTTGTAGATATCCAAAAGGCACACGAAATCATGGGACGAATTGATCTGTAAATCCGACCCTGTCTCTGTCGTCTCAGTTACCTCAAAGTGCCTGGAAAGCGTTCTTCCTGGCACTTGTAGCCGTCAGTTGGCCAATCTGATCATTGCGAAAGAATCACTTTCATCGCCTTCTCTTTAGCCGCATTACCGAATACTTCGTACGCTTCAAGAATGTCATTCAGGGCAAAGCGGTGAGTGATCAATTGACCGGCGTCAACTTTGCCGGACTGCACCGTTTTCATCAGCATGGGAGTGGTATTGGTATTCACCAGCCCGGTTGAAATCGTGACGTTCTGGATCCACAGTTTTTCCAGATGCAACTCAACACTTTTACCGTGTACGCCTACGTTGGCGATACTGCCGCCGGGGGCAACCACCGACTGGCAGGTGTCAAATGACGCAGGAATGCCCACAGCCTCAATAGCCACGTCCACCCCTACCCCTTGGGTCAGCTCAAAAATTCGCTCAACAGCATTTTGCGTGTTGATGTCGATTACGTGGGTTGCGCCAAACCGTTGAGCCACTTCCAGTCGGTTGGTATCACCATCGACCACGATCAACATGGCGGGTGAATAAAACTGAGCCGTCAGGAGCGCAGCCATACCGACAGGCCCAGCGCCTACAATCACGACACTGTCTCCCGGCTTGACCTTGCCTGCCAGCACGCCGATCTCAAAACCAGTGGGTAAAATATCGCTCAGCATCACCAGCGCTTCCTCGTCCGCTCCGGCGGGAACGGGATAAAGGCTGTTGTCGGCATGGGGAATACGCACATATTCAGCTTGGGTACCGTCAATCAGGTGCCCCAGAATCCAACCGCCGTCAGCACAATGGGAATACATCTGGCGGCGACAGTTCGGGCAACTGCCGCAGGACGTTATGCAAGAGATCAAGACATGATCACCCGGTTTGAAGTTGCGTACAGCCGAACCTACCGACTCAATCACGCCCACGCCTTCATGGCCCAATACGGTACCTTTAGCAACTTCCGGGACATCGCCCTTGAGGATATGCAGGTCCGTGCCACAGATGGTCGTGTGGAGGATACGAACGATAGCATCGGTCGGTTTATCGACGACCGGTGTTGGAACCTCGGCCCAGCTCTTTTCGCCCGGCCCCTGATAGGTGAGTGCTTTCATGATGGCTTTCCTTTCTCCGATCAGAATCAACAGCGATTGGCGCGCCATGCCTCTGCAACGCCCCCCTAAAGTCGTTCGATGGAGTAAAGCAGCCTTTGACCAATGCGCATTGCCGCAGGTCATAAAACCCGATGACTGCGTTCTTGCGCTCAAGGCGTATCGGAATCAACCGCGCCCGCTCCCGCGAATCAAACCCAAATCACCTGTTTTATCGCCTAGCAGACTTGAATCAGACGCTCTGCGGCGTACACCTGTTGTCACACCTATGCGACAATGCCCGCCATATCCGGCATGATTCCCGCCTTTTTTGCTCAGCAACCTGGACAAAACGTCCACGGGTTGCTCTCTACAAATGCGCGCTGGGTCAACTCACGCTCAGACTGGAGAGTCTTCGAATGGGCCCAAGCCCAAATCCGCGCTCTCTAAGCTATTGATAGGTAAAGTAATTGATCTCCACAGCTAACATCACCATGCAGTTCGGCGCAAAGCCGCTCTTTGAGAACGTTTCAGTAAAATTCGGCGCGGGTAACCGTTATGGCTTGATCGGCGCTAACGGTTGCGGCAAATCCACCTTCATGAAAATCCTCGGCGGCGACCTTGAGTCCTCCGGCGGTCAGGTCATGCTGGAGCCGAACGTGCGCCTGGGTAAGCTGCGCCAGGACCAGTTCGCGTACGAAGAATTCACCGTGATCGACACGGTGATCATGGGTCATGAAGAGCTGTGGAAGGTCAAGGCTGAGCGTGATCGCATCTACTCGATGCCCGAAATGACCGAAGCCCATGGCATGGCCGTCGCAGAGCTTGAAACAGAATTTGCTGAAATGGACGGCTACACCGCCGAGTCCCGTGCCGGCGAGTTGCTGCTGGGCCTGGGTATCGGCATTGAGCAACACAACGGCCCGATGAGCGAAGTCTCTCCGGGCTGGAAGCTGCGCGTATTGCTGGCTCAGGCACTGTTCTCCGATCCTGAAGTGCTGCTGCTCGACGAACCTACCAACCACTTGGATATCAACACCATCCGCTGGCTGGAAAACATTCTGACTCAGCGTAACAGTCTGATGATCATCATCTCTCACGACCGTCACTTCCTGAACAGCGTGTGCACCCACATGGCTGACCTGGACTACGGCGAGCTACGTCTGTTCCCGGGCAACTATGACGAATACATGACAGTCGCCACTCAGTCGCGCGAGCAACTGCTGTCGGAAAACGCCAAGAAGAAAGCACAGATCAACGAACTGCAATCGTTCGTCAGCCGTTTCTCGGCCAACGCCTCGAAATCCAAGCAGGCCAGCTCCCGTGCCAAGGCGATCGACAAGATCACCCTGGCCGAGGTCAAGCCTTCGAGCCGCGTCAGCCCGTTTATCCGTTTCGAGCAGACCAAAAAACTGCACCGTCAGGCGGTTATCGTCGATCAGATGGCCAAAGGCTTCGACGGCAAAACGCTGTTCAAGGATTTCAGCTTCACTGTTGAGGCGGGCGAGCGCGTAGCGATCATTGGCCCGAACGGTATCGGTAAAACCACCCTGCTGCGTACGCTGGTCAATGAACTGACGCCGGACGCCGGTACGGTCAAGTGGACAGAAGCCGCTGAGTTGGGCTATTACGCCCAGGATCATGCTCACGACTTTGAAGACGACATGACCCTGTTCGACTGGATGGGCCAGTGGACTCAAGGCGAGCAAATGGTGCGTGGCACCTTGGGCCGCATGCTGTTCTCCAACGATGACATCCTGAAGTCGGTGAAGGTGATTTCCGGTGGTGAGCAAGGCCGTATGTTGTTCGGCAAGCTGATCCTGCAAAAACCGAACGTACTGATCATGGACGAACCGACCAACCACTTGGACATGGAGTCTATCGAAGCGTTGAACCTGGCGCTCGAGAACTACCCTGGCACCTTGGTCTTCGTGAGTCATGACCGTGAGTTCGTGTCTTCGCTGGCCACTCGTATCATCGAGTTGAGCCCAAGCGGTGTAATCGACTTCAGCGGCACTTACGACGACTACCTGCGCAGCCAAGGCGTCGTGTTCTGATATCAGACACCGTCAATGACAAGCCAAGTGTCATAACAAATACCCCGTCCCGTTGACGGGGTTTTTTGTTTCAATGTCTGGACTTAAATAGTTAGCCTGCTTTCATTTATCCCCTCGTCACGCCATCATGCATGCCTCGACCGCCATTCGGACCGCTTGTCATGCCTGCGCAACACCCCTCGCCTGCTCATTCGCGGTCGGTCATGCTGCAAATTCTTTCAATCGTGATGTATACCTTCATCGCATTCATCTGCATCGGTTTACCGATTGCCGTATTGCCCGGCTATGTCAATGACCACCTGGGCTTCAGCGCAGTCGTAGCGGGGCTGACAATCGCTTCGCAATACCTTGCGACCTTGTTAAGCCGACCTTCTGCCGGGCGTCTGGTAGACAGCGTCGGAACCAAACCCGCCATTGTCTATGGATTAATCGGCATTGCCGTCAGCGGCGTTCTCACATCACTGGCAGTGTTGCTGGAGAACTGGCCATTACTCAGCCTGGCTGTGTTGCTGGTCGGTCGGGTGTTTCTGGGCGTTGCCCAAGGGCTAATCGGTGTCGGGACCATTAGCTGGGGGATTGCTCAGGTCGGCTCGCAACATACAGCGCGTGCCATCGGTTGGAACGGTATAGCCTCTTACGGTGCTATTGCTTTAGGCGCACCGCTGGGCGTGGTGATGATTGACGTTGCCGGTTTTTTCAGCCTGGGTATTGCCCTGCTGGGGTTGGCGTTATTGGCCTTAGTGCTGATCCGCAATAAACCCTCCATCCCGGTCATTCGAGGCGTGCGCATGCCCTTCTGGTCGGTGTTCGGCTTGATTGCACCTTTTGGCATCAGCTTGACGCTCGCTTCTATCGGCTACGGCACACTCACCACCTTCGTGACGCTCTTTTATATTGACCGTGGGTGGAACGGAGCGGCGTATTGCCTCTCCGTTTTTGGTGTTTGCTTTATTCTGGCCCGACTGATCTTCACCAATAGCATCAACCGTTTTGGTGGCTACAGCGTGGCGATAGCCTGCATAACCATCGAAACCTGCGGCCTGATATTACTTTGGTTGGCCCCTTCGGCTGTGTATGCCTTGATCGGCGCAGGCATGACCGGTTTTGGCCTGTCACTGGTGTACCCGGCCCTGGGTGTGGAAGCTGTGAAGCAAGTGCCCATCTCGAGCCGAGGGGCAGGCCTTAGCGCATATGCCGTATTTTTCGATCTGGCACTGGCTATCGCGGGTCCGGTCATGGGCGCTATTGCCTTGAATATGGGTTACCCGTCGATATTCTTCAGTGCTGCGGCATTGAGTGTGCTTGGAGTGCTAATTGTTGTAGGGCTTTCCTTACGCAAAACAGCTTAGTTACTAAAAAACACAACTAAAAACACATACACAACTTTCTTTCCAGGCCATGCAAAGCGGCATTTATCATGCATGGCTTATCACCTTGCAACATCAAGCATTAAAGGTGCCCTAAAGCCATTATTGCGCATTAATTATTTTTAGCCAGTATACGCCGCGCCGACCAGACTCGGTACCAAGTGCCCGATACCTACAATTGAAAGTTCTGACTGAGTAATAATAAAATGCGCTTCTTGATCAAAGCTTTGACCCTGCCCGTTTTAATCATCGGCCTGCAAAACGTTGCATTGGCAGATTACAAAATTGATTCCGGCCCTCCTGGCGGCTGGCCATGCTGCCCTTTCAGTGATGCCATGCTGAAAACCGATGTGCTGCCGATTACCAACGCCACTCAAAAACTACTGCAAATACAGGGGGTCACGTTTAACTGGAAAGAAGGAAATCGCGCCGATGTTGGCGTTATTGCGCAAGATGTACAAAAGGTTTACCCGCAATTAGTCCGACAGGACAAACAGTACCTTCGCGTGGACTACGAAAAGTTGGTGGGCCCGCTGATTGAGTCCGTTCGAGAAATGGACGCCCGCATCAAACAACTCGAAGCAGTCCAAAAGACTCATTAAATTCGACATCTATATAACGGTCATTTGCACAGACTACTGGCCGTTGTATACAGTTCTTGTATTGAATACTGACTTTAACGTCTGATTAAAAAAACGCCCCGCTTCACTGATCAGACTTCGATGTATATCCTCTCGATCAACGCCTTGCGCATCGGTACACACTTCAGGCATCAGCGCCTTTTGTTCATCATTACAAGGCGCCATAAATACAAAATGCCCTGCACCGGTAATCACGTTGAACTCAGGTTCTACCGGTAACTTACGTGCCAGCGCATCGGCGTTTTTGTCAGGGGCAACCAACTGATCCTTCTCACCGCTATACAGCAATACCGGCACATGCACCTCGGCCAGGGTCTGACGGCCAAACATCAAACCCAGCGGTGCCATTAATAAAAGCGCTCCGACCCGCGGGTCGGCTATTGGCACAAGATCATCTCGATCGGCAATCAGCTCGCCCTGGTTGTTACACGCGTCTCGGTCATCCGGACGTTCCTGGCAATAATTGCGCAATCGCTGCAGGTCGGGTTGGGCACCCGCTAAAATCAAGGCCGTTTCACCACCGGCCGAATAGCCGATAACCCCTACTTGATCGTCATGCACATACGCCGATAAACGTGGGTCAGCCAAGGTTGCAGTGATGGCTGCTGAAATCTGCATCGGTCGTCCGTACAAGTTACTCAACGTACCCAGACGGCTGTGGTCTTTGTAGTTATCGCCGGGATGTAGAACCGCCACCACCACAAAACCCTCGCGCGCCAACGAAGTTGCCAGATCATGCAACGCCATCGGCGTGCCTGTATTGCCATGAGACAGCATCAACATCGGGAAATGACCCAAGGCAATCTTTGCCTCTTCAGTGGCTTGAACGGTGTAGTTGCCCAAGTGAGTCACCCCGTCCGGATCACTGGAGGGATAGAAGGCGATAGCGTGCATCGGCTGATCATCCAGGGGGTCGAGAAAACTCAGACGATGAAAGCCCGCGCTCCAATGATGGGCAGGCTCGGCTTGCACCATGAAGGGGCACCCAGCCAATAAAAGGATAAAGACAGCGCACAGTCGCGTCATGGGTGCCCACCTTTTTATGCACACAACGTGAAAATAACGTCACTGCATCTTTTAGGCCCGGTTTGCGGGCAGTGGCATTGTTGATATACAGAGCAGACGAAAAAAACTCCGTATCCCGGCGTTGTAGAACGCCAGCATACAGAGCTTAATTCGTGAGGTTGCTTACGCTGCGCTGAACAACTCCTGATTGATCTGCGCGTGAGCATCATTCATGGCTTTACTGCGCAGTTCATCCCCATACGCCAAACCGTGGGCACGAACAAACTCAACATCAGTGATGCCCAAAAAGCCCAGCACTACCTTCAAGTAATCCTCATGAGCCACACCGGTAGCCTGGCCGGAGTGCAGGCCGCCCGAGGTCGATACCACGATGACTTTCTTGCCGCCGCAAAGGCCTTCAGGGCCGTTTTCGGTGTAACGGAAGGTCTGACCTGCTACCGCAATGCGGTCAATCCAGGCCTTGAGCTGAGTTGGAATGGTGAAGTTGTACATCGGTGCGCCAATCACCACCGCGTCGGCAGCCATGAATTGGGCCAATGTGTCCGCACTCAGTTGTGCTTCGTGCTTCTGTGCAGCGTCACGCAATTCAGCAGGCGTGCCCGCAGCCACTAGAGTCGCCGCCGAGAAATGCTCGATGGCTTCAGCCGCTACGTCGCGATAGCTGACGTCCAGGCCTGAATCTGCGGCCTGCCAGGCTTTAACCACTTCACCGCTCAGCTGACGCGAAGCCGAGTTGTCGCCCAGAATGCTCGAATCGATGTGCAAAAGTTTCATGCTGTTCTCCAGTGAGGACCGCTGCGGGGCGATCTGATGGCAGCGATACTACGGGTGAAAGCAATCGACGATAAGTCCGCTCTCGTGCGATAGTTCGTTCTACTTGTAGGACAGTGAGACTTCAGCATGCAGGATCTTAACGATCTCTATTATTTCGCCAAGGTTGTCGAAGCCGGTGGGTTCGCGGCCGCCGGTCGCCTGCTGGGCATTCCCAAATCGCGCCTGTCACGACGGGTCGCTGAACTTGAGGAGCGCCTTGGCGCTCGCCTTCTGCAACGTACCACGCGGCAACTTAAGCTGACCGCCGTCGGTGAGCGCTATCTGAGCCACTGCCAGGCCATGCTCTTGCAAGCCGAAATGGCCGATGAAGCGGTGGCCAGCATGTCCAGTGAGCCCCGTGGCCGCCTGCGTGTTTCTTGTCCTGTAGGGCTGGCCCATGAATTTATGCCCGAGGTGATCAGCTCATTTTTACGCGCCTATCCCCATGTTCAACTGGAAGTCATCCTGCTCAATCGCCGTGTCGATTTGATCACCGAAGGTATTGATGTGGCCTTGCGCGTACGCGAGAAAGGCGATGAAGACCCGTTGCTCGCCACCCGCTGGTTGCGCCAGGCGCGGACAGCGATGGTGGCCAGCCCTGAGTTCGCCCGGCAATGGCCGATCAATAGCCCCGAAGACTTGAAAAACGTGCCGTTGCTGGGTGCGCTGGAGCCTGATCGCATGGTGCATTTGCGCATGCTCGATGCACAGGGCAAAGCCTGTGAACTGACAATGGAGGCACGGTTGGGCATCGATGACTTTGTGGTGCGCAAGGCCTGTACGCTCTCGGGGCTGGGCTTTACCGTGCTGCCCATGATGTATTGCGAGCAGGAACTGGAAAGTGGTCAGCTAGTGCAAATCCTGCCTGACTGGTCATTGCCTGGGGGCTGGTTGCATGCCGTGTATCCGCATCGACGCGGAGTGATGCCAGCCGTGCGGGCCTGGATTGAACACTTGGTTGAAACCTTTGAACGATGTGGGGACAAGGTGCTATGAACCAGAACAACACCATGACCAAACACCAGGTCGCCGCGTTCTGTCGCAGCCTGCCGGGGGTGAAAGAAGACGTGAAATGGGGCGGGGTCGAAGTGTTCTACATCGACCAGAACAAGATGTTTGCCCTGTTTAACCTGAACAGCAACGGCCTTTCGTTCAAAGTCGAAAAAGACCTGTTCCTGGGCTATATCGATCGCCCCGGCATACGCCCGTCGCCATATCTGGCGCGTGCGTAATGGATCAATATGCAAGCGCCCTACCCGATGGGCGCTGACGAACTGCAAGACTTGCTGCGACGTTCCCACCAACTGGTAGTCAACAAACTGCCGAAAAAGCGCCAAATCGGCTTGCTGCTTTAACGTTTAGAACTTGAAGTATTTCAGGTACAGCACGTCTATCCACAGCGCTTGATGCACGGCCACGATCAACCAGAACCACAGTTGATACGACAGCTTGCGAGTTTTATGGCGAAACACCTGCTGGGCCAGCAACGCGCCCGGCCAACCACCCAGCAGCTCAATGGCATGCAGAACCTTTTCGGGGATTCGCCACTCGCCCGCTTTTGCCTGTCGTTTGTCGTAGCCATACATCCCGAACGCCAACCCACTGGCGAGTACATACGCCAGTAGTGGCAAGCCTGTCGAACCCGACACATACAGGTTCAGTGCCCCACCCAGCGGCAAGGCGCAAAGCAGCACAAAGATAAGGAGCTTGCGTTTCATGCCACGAATCGGCGCATCCGCCAGCCCTGCCCCATCCTTTGCCGTACGCCGTGGCTGTGCGTTTTTTTTCACGCTGAGGCCGCAGACCAGTCAATCCAGCCAAACTGCCAGGTCGCCAGAATTAACAGACCAAAAGCAATGCGATACCAAGCAAACGCGGCGTAGCTGTGGTTGGAAATAAACTTGAGTAATGCCCGCACGGCAATCATCGCGAAGATAAACGAGGTGATGAAACCGATGGCAAACACCGGCAAATCATCCGGCTGGAATAGATGACGGTATTTGTAACCCGAGTATACCGCCGCGCCCACCATGGTCGGCATTGCCAGAAAGAATGAAAACTCAGTGGCGGCTTTGCGCGACAAGCCAAACAGCAGCCCACCAATAATGGTTGAGCCGGAGCGCGACGTGCCGGGGATCATGGCCAGACACTGGGCAAAACCGATCTTCACCGCGTCTTTCCAAGTCATGTCGTCCACAGTTTCTGCGCGAATCACATGTTGGCGGCGCTCTGCCCACAGCATAATCACACCGCCCACCACCAACGCTGCGGCAACGGTAATCGGGTTGAACAGGTATTCGTGGATCACATCCGCAAAAATCACCCCCAGCACCACGGCCGGCAGTACCGCGATAATCAAGTTGGCGGTGAACCAACGCGCCTGGGGTTGTGTGGGCAAGCCGATGACCACGTCGAGGATCTTGCGACGGAATTCCCAGACAACAGCCAGAATGGCGCCCAGCTGAATAATGATGTTGAACGCCATGGCGCGCTCGCCACCGAAATTCAACAAGTCCGCGACAATGATTTGGTGACCGGTGCTGGAAATCGGCAAGAATTCCGTCAGGCCTTCCACTACACCGAGTATCAACGCCTGTGCGGCAGTCCAAAGATCCATCATTCCCCCATAAAGCTCTGCCTCATGCAGAGCGGATTAGTCTCAATTAAATGTGTGCAACTGGATGAGTGACAAACAGGTCTTGCTCCTGTGACGGCGCTTAAAACCTGTTCTGTATCAATAAAGATTCAGCTTTGCCAATTGCGGCCGAGATCCTATCAGACACGTTCGTCTTTCGCTGCTATGTCTGCGCAGTCTTCATCTTGTCTACATAGCCAGGACGCAGTGGGTTGAACTACCAGAAGAATAAAAAAGGAGTTTTGCTTTTATGAATACCTTACGCAGGTTATCCATCAGCCGACGTTTAGGGCTGATTTTGGTTGTATCAATGGCCATGTTGCTGGCATTGGGCATGTTGATGTTGAAGCAGATACATGACGACTTGTATGACGGTAAAGCGCAAAAAACCCGCCATGTCGTGCAAGCCGTCAGCGGTGTTCTCGCCTATTACCACGGTCTGGAAACTGCGGGCACATTGTCTAAAACAGTCGCGCAGCAACAGGCACTCACCGTGATCAGCCAGCTGCGCTATGACCATGACGACTACTTCTGGATCAACGACCTGCGGCCTTTTATGGTCATGCACCCCACCAATCCCAAGCTCGATGGCAAAGACGTGTCGTCCATCAAAGATCCCGACGGTGTCGCGCTGTTCAGTGAGATGGCTGCTGTCGCTAAAACCAAAGGCCAGGGCGTCGTCGATTACCGTTGGCCAAAACCGGGGGCACAGGAACCGGTGCAAAAGACTTCTTATGTGCAATTGTTCGAGCCGTGGGGGTGGGTCATTGGCTCCGGGATTTATATCGACGACATGCAGGCCGAGTTTGCGGCGCAAGCCTGGAAAGCTACGTGGGCAGGCCTTTGTATTGCACTGGTGATGGCGGCGCTGGTGATTCTGATAGCCCGCAGTATCGTTCGCCCTTTGCGAGAAGCCGTACTGGCCATGGCCAATATTGCCAGTGGTGAAAGCGATCTGACCCGTCGCCTAGACACCCATGGCCGCGATGAAATTACCCAGTTGGGCCAGCATTTCAACGCCTTTACCCACAAACTGCGTACGGTGATCAGCCACTTGCAAGGCACAGCCACAGCGCTCGAACAGTCCTCTACAGCGCTGGGCAACGATGCCAGCGAGGCGCAACAGCGCTGTCAGCATCAAGCCCTGCAAATGGAGCAAGTGGCGACCGCCATTAACGAAGTCACCTACGCCGTGCAGGAAGTGGCTAAAAATGCCGAACACGCGGCCAGTGAAATGAGCGGCGCGCGGGGACAGGCACAGCTGGGGCAACAGAACATCGACAGCAGCCTGCAACAGATTGGCCAACTGTCAGACACCATCAATGAAGCGGTTGAAGTCATTCGCACCCTCGCCACACAGAGTGACGAGATCGGCAGCGTGCTTGAAGTGATCCGTTCCATCGCTGAGCAAACCAACTTGTTGGCTCTCAATGCCGCCATTGAAGCGGCACGCGCAGGCGAGCAAGGCCGGGGATTTGCAGTGGTGGCGGATGAAGTGCGCTTACTGGCGCAACGCACGCAAAAATCCACCGCCCAGATACAGACCATGATCGAAGGACTGCAGGCCCACTCCGAAGCGGCGGTCACGGTAATCGGCAGCAGCCGACGGGCCTCGCAGTTGACTATTGAGCAAGCGACTGAGGCGGGGCAAAGTCTGATCAGCATTGGTCAGGCGTTGAACACCCTCAATACACTCAACACCACCATTGCCAGCGCCACCCTGCAACAGGCTCACGCAGTGGAAGACATCAACCAGAATGTCACCAAGGCCGCCGGCCTGTCGCACAGCACCGCCCAGGCAGCGGAAAAATCGAGCGAGGCCAGCGTGCATTTGAAGACGCTGAGCGCTCAACTCAACAGCTTGCTGCGTCAATTCAAACTGTAAACAACCCTCATGCCGGGCCTGAAAAGGCCCGTGTCATGTCAGCTCGGCTCTCCTGCTCGCTGCAAGCGATACATCGTCCAGCCATACGCAGCTAGCGCCACGCCAGCCAGACCGCCACCTACCAGACCGATCCAGGCAAAACCAAAATGGCTGCCCACCGCGCTGCCCAACAGCGCCCCGCCACCAATACCAATGTTGTAAATGCCGGAGAACATGGCCATTGCTACATCGGTCGCGTCGGGTGCCAGACTCAACACTTTGGATTGCAGCGCCAAGCCGAAAGCCATGATTGCCATGCCCCAAATAACACTCAGAACCCCCAGAGACTCGACCCACCCGCTGGCCGGCAACAGCAGCAACAGGCACAGAGCCAGCAACCCTACGGCGGTGAGTAAAAAACCCTGCGGGCTGTACTTGTGGAACCAGCTGAAGCACAGCGAGCCGATAATGCCTGCACCGCCAAACAGCAGCAGGATCAATGTCACCGTACTGCCGCTCATACCCGCCACGCCTTGTACGAACGGCTCGATGTAACTGTAAGCCGTGAACTGCGCCGTGATAATCACCGCTGTCAGCACGTACACCGCCACCAGCGCGGGCCGCTTGAATAACACTGGCAGGCTTCTGAGTGAGCCAGAATTTTGGCTAGGCAATAAGGGCAGCGTGCGGGCCAGCCAGAACACCAGCACAGCCGCCAGACCGGCAATCACCAGAAAAGTGGTGCGCCACCCCATCGCCTCACCCAGCAAACGACCCAGCGGCACACCCAACACCATTGCCAGCGATGTGCCGGTGGCCAGCAAACCCAATGCCTGTACCTGCTTGCCTTCCGGGGCCAGACGCACCGCGAGCGAAGCGGTTATTGACCAAAACAGCGCATGGGACAACGCGACCCCGATGCGACTGACCAATAAAAGCCCAAAACTGTTCGCCAGGCTCGACACCACATGACTGGCGATAAAGAGTCCGAACAGAACCAGCAGCAGCTTGCGTCGCTCGACATTACGGGTGACCAACATGATGGGTAGTGAGGCCAGGGACACCACCCAAGCATAAATAGTCAGCATGAGCCCGACATTGGCGGTACTCATGTCAAAACTGGCGCCAATCGCGCTCAGCAGCCCAACAGGCACAAACTCAGTGGTGTTGAATACAAAAGCGGCCAGCGCCAGTGCGATGACCGGCTGCCAATTGGCCTTGGGTGTAGAAATGGAGTCACTCATTTAAGGGGTGCACTGCTCGCTATCGATGATCTGACAGGCCCATGACTCGATTTCTCCAGCCAGAACCACATGTGACGGCATTCTATAGAGAACTCTGAAACCTGTTGGTGAACATCTGTACAACGTTCGAGGCATTTTGCCGCACCCCCAATCACGGCACTGTTGACGCTCGTCATAACAGCGCCGCAGGCAAGCCTGCATTCGAAACGTTGCGTTTTGACGACACGCTTTTCACGCCACGTTCACATCAATGGGTCTAAGTTGAGCTCACTCCTTTAGTGAATCCCATTTGGCCTGCCCCCCGCAGGCCTTTTTTTTGCTCGCCACTGTCGTTAATCACTTAAAGGGACAGGTGCTTTGGCTGGTTTTACAGGTTTAGTGGCCTTGCTGGCAGGTGTTTTGGTCTCAGGTGTCACAACGTCAACTTTCGCCTGCGCTTCTTTCTCGGCCATTGGCATCGCATCAACGACCTTGAACAGCTCCTTGAGGTCGACATCCCCCTCTTGCTCTACCTTCTTTTCGCCGTCTTTACCGATCAAAATGACTTTGGCCTTGTCTCTGATCATCCCGGGCTTGAGCCCGCGAAGAAGCGACATGGTGCTTTGAGGTTCAAGGCCTTTATCGTCACGTTTGCCATCAATATTGACAATCGTATAGAGCACCATGTCGCGCTCGGTAAACGCTTGCTTTGTAGCCGGGTCTGCCAGCTCTTTGGTAATTGCCTGCAAGGTGGGATCGGCCGTTGAACGGGCAAAAATCACCAAGGGCCGGAATTTTCCTCGGTCTTGCTCCAGAGGGCTTGCTACTTCAACGGCTTGCACTGCGCCAGACACAAGCAAGCTCGCTAGGATCCACAAACGGATAAACATCCTGACCTCCATTGAGTATCGGGCGGGCTTCATGGGTGGTAGTACCGACAACCGCTCGAACACCTGATACTGCCGAGCTATCAAGAGCTTAGGCCAAGTGATTGAACACGCAACCGGTTCCCGGACTTTGCCTTTCATGTAGACGCTTTGCAACCGCAGACGAACGCTGCATGAAGGTGGTGATTATTTTTTAGCCCGGTAATGCCGGACCACCGCAATCACGGCCATTAACCCGACAACCCCTACCGCAATGGGCAGGCGGTAGGCTTTAAGGTCACCTAAAATCCGCTCCAGAAACTCCCCGGCGCCATAGCCAACACTGGCAAACAATGTGGCCCACACCAACGCCCCCAACAGATTGATGCAGGTGAATTTGACCGGCGACACCCTGCTTGCACCAATCACTAACGGCCCGACCAGACGCATGCCATACAGAAACCGCACTGAGAAAATCGACACGAGCGGATATGTGTTGATCAACTGCGTGACCTTGTCGATCATCGCTTGCTGCTTATGCAGGCGCGGCAACAAGCGAGCACCAAAATAGCGACCGATCCAGAACAGCAATTGATCGCCCAGCATCCCGGCCAGGCTGGCATACCCAATCACCGGCAATAACTTGAGTACATGCTGGTGGGCGGCCATGCCTCCCAATATCAAGATGGTTTCGCCTTCGAGCAGGCAGCCTACAAAAATCGCCAGATACCCATACGTTGCCAACAAATAACTGAAATCAATGTGCTCAAACATGCGCGCGCTTTAACTCCCAGGCTGATGATCAGTGCCGGTGACGATGATGAATATCAGGAAAGTGTGGGTGGTTATGCCTGATCGCCTGATGCACATGAGGGTGAGTGTGAGACTCATTGGCCCCCACCTCCTGCCCGTGCTCATGCTGGTGGTGCTCATCATGGCTATGCCGATGAGTGTGTGCGTGTTCTATGTGCTGATGGCTATGATCATGACGCTCGGTAAGGTGCAACCACACCCCCGCCACCATGAACGCAGCGGCCAGCCAGAACAGCCATGACACCGACTCGCCCAGCAGCACAATCGACACGGCAGCCCCCAGAAAGGGCGCTGTCGAAAAATAAGCGCCAGTGCGGGCGGCGCCCAGGCCTCGCAACGCCAGCACAAACAGAACCAGACTGACCCCGTAACCTAGAAAACCAATCAACAACGTCGGGCTTAACACGCCAAGGACTGGCACCTGCGCGCCCAGAGTCAGTGCAATTGCACAGTTCACCAACCCGGCGAACAAACCCTTGGCCCCGGCGATATACAGCGCATCCGACGCCGATACTTTTCTCGTCAGGTTGTTGTCTACCGCCCAACAAAAGCACGCCAAGGCAACGGCCACCGGCCCAAACCATGAATGCCCCCCCGATGCTGCGGGCCCGGTTGGCCAGGACAGGACAATACCACCGACAATAATGGCGAGCATGCCTGCCACCACCCTACGGTCGGCATTTTCCTTGAACACCACCCAGGCCAGGAGTGCCGTCAGCACGGGCTCAAGATTCAGCATCAACGAGGCCGTGGCACCGCTGGTGCGGGTCAAACCAAACATCAGCGCGACAGGCCCCAGAATGCCACCGAACAGAATGGCGCCCACTAGCCAGGGCCACTCACGGGCAGTAAGTCCCGACCTTGACCAGCCACGGTCCCGTAAAACACGCACCCCTAAAAGGCCCAGCCCACTGCCCAGGTACAACAGACCCGCCAACATGACGGGTTGAATCTGCGTCCCCAACACTTTGGCCAGCGGCGTGCTGGCCCCAAACAGCGCAGCCGCTGCCAAGGCGTACATCACACTTGTATTCATCTCGGCCACTTTTGTTCAGACGTGCAAGCAGACTAGCCTAACAATCGAAGGGCGAACTATCCGACGGCAAACAATGCCGTGTTCGATTTTTTAAACGTGCCTACACGCTCGTATTCAAGGCCGAATACAACCCCTGTTACATAGCCCTATGATTTTTCGACGGTTTTCAGCCTGCTTCGCACAAAAAAAACTCCGATTAACGCGTTCAATAACTTGCCTCCTTGGCGCGGGGTCTATATATTCGTCCACCTGTCACGCAGGCTCTTGAGTACTTTGTCTTTTAAAGCACCTTCCTTCCTGACCCGCTTTACAGCGCTACCGCCCGAATGGCGAAATTGGTAGACGCATGGGACTTAAAATCCCCCGTTCGAAAGGACGTGCCGGTTCGATTCCGGCTTCGGGCACCAAACAAATCAAGGGCTTGTATGAGATTCTTCATGCAGGCCTTTTGTTTTTTGGCTCGGCAAAACCTGCGCCGTTGAGCTGCTCTGCTTTTGCGCCCCCAGGCTTCATCGCGGCCCTGATCTTGAATGCGGTGTGATCACTCACCGATTTTTTAAAGGGCCCAATCAACCGGTTGGATAACTGTTGGCCTATGACGCAACGTAGTCCACCTGATACCTGGCAATCCGTGAGTCACCCAGCTCCCGGCGTACCCGCAGGTGCTCAGGATGAGTGGCGTAGGCGGCCAATGCCTCGTGTGAGTCGAACTCACTGTAGAGCACCACATCACAGGCATAGTCGATCCGACTGACATCCACCCCGACCTCGATTTTCAGCAAGCCCGGTATCAGTCCTGCAAGCCCCTCAAAGCGCTCCTTGAGCAACAGGCAAGCCTGTCGATTTCTTTCCAGCGTGTCCCCGGCAAGGTTCCACATCACAATATGTTTGATCATTGCAGTCTCCCTGCGGTGTCATCCAGGCCTGGCATATCAACCCTTGTTTTTCTGGTAAACGTCCACAAACACCGCTGCAAGCAATACAGCGCCCTTAATCATTTGCTGGTAATCGATGCCGATGCCCATGATCGACATTCCGTTGTTCAGCACACCCATGATGAACGCGCCGATCACCACGCCCACCACCTTGCCCACACCGCCGGAGGCCGAGGCGCCGCCGATGAACACGGCAGCGATCACATCCAGCTCAAAGCCAGTGCCGCCGCGCGGGGTCGCACTGTTGAGACGGGAGACGAATATCAGCCCGGCCACGGCAGCCAGAACCCCCATGTTGACGAAGGCAAAGAATGTTACCCGCGAGGTATTGATGCCGGAGAGTTTGGCGGCCTTGAGGTTGCCGCCGACCGCATAGATCCAACGGCCGATAACCGTGCGATTCATGATGAAGGTGTACACCGCGATCAGCACACTCATGATCACCAGTACCGTGGGGATGCCGCGGTAGGTCGAGAGCAGGTAGCAGAAGTACACGAGAAGCCCTGCCACTACACCGTTCTTCAGCGCAAACATGGCCATGGGCGATACGCTGCCGCCGCTTTTTTGAATGCGCGCACGGCTTCGGTACTCGATTACCCAGAAGATCACGGCTACGGCAATACCCAGCAGTAACGAGGTAAGGCGCAGCTGTTCATGGGCAAAAAAGTCAGGAATAAACCCCGAGCTGATCGCCGAAAATGCGGGAGGAAAAGGCCCTATTGACTGCCCCTGAGAAATGGCAATCGTGGCGCCCCGAAAGATCAGCATGCCTGCCAAGGTCACGATGAAGGATGGCATGCCCCAGACTGCGACCCAGTAACCTTGCGCCGCACCAATCAGGGCGCCAGTCAGCAGACAAATCAGGGTGACCGTGAAGAAATCCAGGCGATATTCGACCATCAGCACAGCGGCGATTGAACCTATCACACCCACCACCGAGCCGACCGACAGGTCGATATGCCCACACACAATGACCATCAACATGCCCAATGCCATGACTACGATGTAGCTGTTTTGCAGCAGCAGGTTGGTCAGGTTGAGCGGCTGCATCAGCGCCCCGCCAGTGGCGACCTGAAAGAACAGCATGATCACGATCAGGGACAACAGCAGACCGTATTCACGGGCGCCGCGCTTGAACGAGGCCAGAACATTGGGTTTGGATGAGAGAGGCATACTGACTTCGCTCATTGGATCACCTCATTTTTCATGATTGCGTGCATGATTTTTTCCTGGGATGCTTCGGCGATCGGAAACTCGCCAACGAAGCGGCCTTCGTTCATCACATAGATACGGTCGCAGGTGCCGAGCAATTCAGGCATTTCCGAGGAAATCATCACCACGCCCCGCCCTTCGCTGACCACCTGATTGATCACCCCGTAGATCTCGTATTTGGCGCCGACGTCGATACCCCGGGTTGGCTCATCCAGGATCAAGACCTTGGGGTCGCAAAACAGCCATTTGCTCAGTACGACTTTCTGCTGGTTGCCGCCGGACAGCTTTTCCACTGACTGGGTCACATCCGCACTGCGAATACGCAGACGTGCGCGGTAGTCGACGGCAACCGCCAACTCCGCCAGCTCGTTCATCACCCAGCGCCTGGACACTGCGGCCAGGTTGGCCATCGAGGTGTTGCGCGTGATGCTCTCTCCCAGCACCAGCCCGGCACCTTTGCGGTCTTCGGTGGCATAAGCGAGGCCTTGATCGATGGCCTTGCGAACGCTGCTCAAATCCACCAAACGCCCTTCCAGTTGAGCCTTGCCACGGATGTTCACGCCGTAAGAGCGACCAAACACGCTCATTGCAAACTCGGTACGACCGGCCCCCATCAAGCCAGCGATACCCACGACTTCACCACGGCGCACATGGAAATTAATGTGACGAATGCGGTCGCGATCAGGACGCGCCGGGTCGCCCACTGACCAGTCCTGAACCTCGAACAGAATCTCGCCAATATCAGCCACCCGCGTGGGGTAACGATCCGACAATTCGCGACCGACCATGGAACGCACGACCCTGCCCTCATCGATGCCTGCGCCTCGGCAGTCGATGACATCGACCGTTGTGCCGTCACGAATGACGGTTATTTCATCGGCGACCCGACCAATTTCGTTGAGCTTATGGGAGATGATGATCGAGGTAATGCCACGGCTCTTGAGTTCCAGCATCAGCGTCAGCAACGTATCGCTGTCCTTTTCATTCAGGCTCGCCGTCGGCTCATCAAGAATCAGCAAGCGCACATCCTTGGCCAACGCCTTGGCGATCTCCACCAATTGCTGCTGGCCGATGCCCAGATTGCCCACCCGCGTTTGCGGCGCAACATCGAGGCCGACCCGAGCCAGCAAATCAGCCGCTCGCTGGTGTGCCTGATACCAGTCGATCACCCCAAAACGGGAGATCTCGTTACCCAGAAACAGGTTTTCGGTAATCGACAGCATCGGGACCAGCGCCAGCTCCTGATGAATAATGCAGATCCCCAGTGCCTCACTGTCGCGCAACCCCTGGAAGGTTCGGGCCGAACCGTCGAAGTCAATTTCACCTTCAAAACTGCCATGGGGATAAACGCCGCTGAGGATTTTCATCAAGGTGGATTTACCCGCCCCGTTCTCCCCGCAGATCGCGTGAATGTCCCCGTCACCCACTTTCAGGCTCACTCCGCTCAAGGCTTTGACCGGGCCGAAGCACTTGCGGATGTTGCGCATGTCGAGAATCGTCCTGCTCATTTTTTCTCTCCTGCCCGGCGGGTGCCAACATTCACCGCCGACGGCGCAAGCCACTAGTGCAATTGTTCAAGGGTGTAAAAGCGCGTGTCATCCACCAGCACTTTTTGCCAATTTTTGCTATCCACCAGTTGTGGGGTCAGCAATTGGGTCGGCACGATCATCGAACCGTTGTCATAGGATGTGGTGTCATTGACCGTCACTGTTTTGCCGCTCAGTTCGGCATCAATCATCTGTGCCGCTGCTTCGGCCAACGCGCGGGTGTCCTTGAAAATCGTCGAGGTCTGGGCGCCGTGAATAATCGATTTGATGCTGGAGATCTCCGCATCCTGGCCGGTGACAATCGGCATGGCCGATCTCCCGTTGCCGTAGCCCACGCCGCGCAGAGAGGACACCACGCCATTGGCGATCTGGTCGTTCATGGCCAGCACCGCATCCAAGTGGGCACTGCTGTAAAACGCGCTCAGCAAGTTGTCCATGCGTGCTTGAGCAAGGCCACCGTCCCAGTTGAGGGTGGCGACTTTGTCCATGGCTTGCTGACCACTGCGCACTACCAGTTTGCCGCTGTCGATGTACGGCTTGATTTGCGACATCACGCCCGAATACACCACGTGAGCGTTATTGTCGTCGGTTGAGCCGGCAAATATCTCAAGGTTGAACGGGCCTTTGCCCTGCTTCAGTTGCAGTGCGTCAACGATCGACTCACCTTGCAAAACCCCGGTGCGGTAGTTGTCGAACGTGACGTAGTAATCGAAGTCTTTGGAATTGCGAATCAAGCGGTCGTAGGAGATCACCTTGATCCCCTTCTCCCGGGCTTGTTTGAGCACATCGGCCATCGTGGTGCCGTCGATGGGCGCGATGATCAGGCCCTTGACGCCCTTGACCATCATGTTTTCGATTTGCGAAAGCTGGGTCGGGGCTTCGTACTGCGCATATTGCAGATCCGTGTCATAACCCAGTTTTTTCAACGCATCGACGATATTGCTGCCATCGGAAACCCAACGAGCCTCGGCTTTGGAGGGCATGGCGATACCGATGGTGCCCTTTTCACTGCTCTCGTTCTTGGAGCAGGCACCAATGGCCAACCCCATTACGACGGCTGCGGCAAACTTGATAATGGTGTGCATAACGCCCTCTCTGTTTTTGTTGTTGTCTTTTTCAGGGACGCAGCGTCCCTCCCGACTCAAAAATGAGCCGGTCAGGGCACTTCACGTACCGGTACTGCAGGTATTTATGACGCTAGAAGAACTTCCTGGCCGTTCGCATCGGCGGACTCGAACAGAGCTTCAAGAATGACGTTGATGTCATGCGCTTGCGTGGCGGGCACGGTCGAAGCGCTACCGGTGCGCAGCGAATGGGTAAACGCTGCCGCTTCACGGTCGAAATACACCGGGTTGCCGATCTCGGCAATTTCCGGGGAATACACCGTTTTGCGCACCGCCCAGATTTCCGGAAAGCTGTTCTCGTTCCAGTGAGTCCAACCTTGCTGGTGGCCATTTTTGCCGTCGTGATAAAGCTTGTACGAGGCTGGCATCGGCGTGGAATGCATCACCCCATGAGTGCCGTAGGCCGTGATGTCCCAGCTCTCGGTCCACGGCATGGGGTCCCAGGACATGAAATCAATGGTGATCAGCTTGTCGTCGTAATTGAGCACCGCCCCCACCGCATCCTCGCGGGCCGTTTCGCTCATCTGCCCGGCGAACTTGCTGATCCGGGCATTGACCGAACGCGGTTTGCCGAAGTGCAGGAGGATCCGGTCGATGGTATGGCAACCAATTACATAGAAGGCTCCGCCACGATCACCGGGCTGCTTCATGTGGTTGGTGTCGGCTTCATCGTGGGAGCAACCGGCGTGGGCGCGCACTTGCAGTACTTTGCCGATTTCACCGCTTTGCAGGACCTGTTGCATCTTTTCTACCGACGGCGCGTAACGCCAGCAGTAGCCAACCTGAAACAAGCCACCGGTGCGCTCGACCGCGTCAACGATACGTTGGGTGTCTTGCGTGCCCCGGCCCGCGGGCTTTTCACACAGCACCGCTTTGCCGGCTTCCAGCGCTGCAATCGTCCACTCGGCCATCAGGTAGCTTTTGGGGTGTACCAGCACCACGTGTACCTTGGGGTCCGCCAGGATTTCTTCCATGCTGCGGGCTTGCAGGCCCAGTGCATCGCAGAACGGTGTGAGCAGCGGACTGTCGTCATAGGCGCCCAGAAACTGCACATCGTTCATGCGCTTGAACGCTTTAACCCGGCCCGACGTGTGCGGGTGAGTGATGCCAAGGCAAGCGACGCCAATGGTGGTTCCACTCTCAAGTGGGTAGGACATAACGGTTCTCCTGGTGTTCTGGTCCAAACATCCGAATCAACGACCTAGCATCAGAGGCTGACCGCACGCCCGGTCTTGACTGACTCCACGGCTGCATCAGCCAATTGCAGTGCCTTGAGCCCGTCCTGTACGGTGATTGGCATCGGCTTTTTATGAACCAGTGCGTCGATATAAGCATCCAGCTCGGACTTGTAAGCTTGCTGGTAGCGTTCCAGGAAGAAGTTCAGCAAAGGCTCGCGCGCATCGGTCACTTCCTGGCTCCAGCGACGAATCGTGGTCGGACGCAAGTTGTCCATCTGCAACATGCCGGTAGAACCAAACACTTCGATGCGCTGGTCGTAGCCGTAAACCGCCTGACGGCAGTTGTTGATGTGGCACTGCTTGCCGGAGGCCGTTTGCATCTGCACCATCGCGGTGTCGTAGTCGTCGTATTTCTCCATCAGCGCCGGGTCAATCAGGCGGCTGCCGATGGCCGTCAGTTCGACCGGTTCTTCGCCCAACAGCCAACGGCCGATGTCCAAGTCGTGAATGGTCATGTCGCGGAAAATGCCGCCTGAGTGTTCGATGTAATCTTCTGGGGCCAAGCCAGGGTCGCGACTGGTGATAATCACCTGACGCACGTCGCCGATTTCACCCGCTTCAATCGCGGCGCGCATTTGCGCAAAAGTGCTTTCAAAGCGGCGATTGAACGCCAGCATCACGCGACCGTTCAGGCGTTCAACCTCTTCCACTGCCGCCAGACTCTTAGCCATGTCCAGGTCAATCGGCTTCTCGCACAACACGGCTTTGCCCTGACGCACTGCACGCAGCATGAGGTTGATGTGGGTGTGGGTCGGGGTGCCAATCACAATGGCGTCGACATCCGCACGATCAATCGCGGCTTCGCAATCGGTCATGGCCTCTGCCCCCAGCTCGTCAGCCAGTCTGGCGGCTGCATCGGCAAAGGGGTCGGCCACCACGACCAGTGTGGCGAACTTGCTGGCGGCCACATTGGCCGCGTGAATTTTGCCGATGCGACCGGCGCCAAGCACTGCGATACCTACCATGTTTATCTCTCCTGAAAGGACTATTGTTCGTTGTTGTAGCCAAGAAGAACGTAAAGGTTTAATGCGCGCATCAAGCCGGAAATTTGATGTTCTCAAACTGTGCCAGCGTGGTGTCGAAGGCTCGTTTGGCCGCGACCTCCAGCGGTAACTTGCGCAGGTCGGCGCTGATCAGCTCCACACCCCATGGCCCGCGATAACCGGCATTGACGACTTGCTGGATGAACTCGGGCACATTCAGATCGCCCTCCCCGCACAACTTGCGGTGATGGGTCGAGTCGTTGAACAGCGACTCGACGATGGTGTGGCTGGCATCATCCAACTCAATGGACTTGATCAGCTGCAGCGGAATTTTCGCGATCTCGTCGAAACTCATGCCACCACGCGCTACGTGCCAGGTGTCCACCAACAGGCCGCCGTTGGGGCGCACGCCGTCAGTCACAGCAATGGCGCGGTCAATGGTGTTAACACTGGAAAACGGCAGGAACTCAATCACCACATTGACGCCATAAGGCTGGGCGCGGTCGCACAGCGTGGCGAATGCCTCTCGCATGCGCGGCACATCAGGTGGACCGTCTTCAAACAAACCGCCCGCCACTTTCAGGCTGGAAGCGCCCAACTCGCCGGCGATCTCCAACAGGTCGTCGCGCAATTTATCCGAGGCCACACGTAACGGGCCGTCCAGGTGCCAGTCGGTCAGAAACTCAACTTCCAAGTGCTTGATGCCGTTGTCCCGAAAGATATTTCTAACCGTGCAAACCCTAGCTTGGCGATGCTGTGCTCAAGGTCCGCATGTAGCAAACCCATTCCGCGCCAACCGGCACGGGCCGCTGCTTCGGCCCGCGACTGCAACGAAAAGGAGCTGATCTCGCAGGGGGCGCCCGGGTAGGTGTCACCCGCAAGTGTCCAATAAGCAGCCAGCAGTTCAACAGATTTGTCGGGCATGACGATCACTTTTGTGTGTGTTGAAAACGAGGGTTCGAGGGATCAGGCCGGGGTCAGGACAAAGTCCCAGTTAACGGCCAAAAACGGTACCTGCAGGTCATAACGGCGGGCTGTCGACACGTCTGTTTGGTGGACGAACTGGGCAATCAGTTCTTTCTTCACGCCAAACACCGTGTCTTCATGCAAGTACGGGCAGTCGGGGGTAAAAATGTGGGTGATGACCTGTTCGAAGCCCGGTGCCGTGACGATAAAGTGCATGTGCGCTGCACGGTGGGGATGACGCCCCAGATCACCCAGCAGATTACCGACCGTGCCATCAGACGGAATCGGGTAATGACGGGGTTTTACCGTGCGAAAGGCGTAGTAACCCTCAGCATCGGAGGTAAATAGGCCGCGCAGGTTGTAGTCCGGCTGCACGCCTTTTTGCTGCACGTCATAGAAGCCATCGTCGTTGGTCTGCCAGACATCCAGGGTCGCGCCGGCGATCGGATGCCCATTGGTGTCGAGCACCCGCCCGCTGACCAACGTTGGCTCCCCTTTGCCATCCAGGCAGATACTGGCGCCATGCTCATAACGTGGCGCATCGGCCACGTAGAACGGCCCCAAAATGGTGTTCGGGGTTGCGCCCTTGGGACGTCGATGATTGATCGCATCCACCAGCATGGTCACCCCCAGCACATCCGACAGCAGGATGTATTCCTGACGCCAGTCCGAGCACATTTGACCGGTACGGGTCAGAAAATCGATGCCCTGTAGCCACTCATCGTGAGTGGGTTCGATTTCCTTGATCGCGGCGTGCAAATGCCGGGTCAGCACCTCCATCACCTCACGCAGTCGCGGGTTCGCCTGTTCACTGATACGGGCATTGACGATTTCGGCAGAGCGTTCTTCTTCGAAGAGCCCGCCAACCGGGATCTCGGTATCCGAGTACGCAGTCATGGCGTGATGTCCTTGAATATTATTATTAAAGTCAGTTGCAGGTGATGGCAGTCAGATCAGTAAGCGTTGACGCTGGCCGCTTTCCACCTGGGCCCGCTGAGACGTTGCTGCATATGCTGCTCAATTTGTTCCAGCGTCATGCCTTTGGTCTCTGGCAACCAGAGCGTGCAGAAGATGATCGAGCCGATATTGATCACTGCAAAGAGGAGGAACGTCATGCCCCCCATTTCGCTCAGCAACACCGGAAAAAGGAAGGCGACGATGGCGTTGAACACCCAGAACACACCCACCGCAATACCGTTCATCAAGCCGCGGACGTGGTTGGGAAACAGCTCTGACATCAGCAGCCAGTAGACCGGGCCGATGCACATCTGCATAAAGAACAGGAACACCAGCACACCCGACAAGGCCATGTAGCTCTGCAACAACGAGTGCGGCATGAAGTTGATCACCACCCCCAGGAACACCTGCGCCAGCACCACGACCGTCAAGCCCATCAGCAACATTGAGCGACGTCCCATACGGTTGATCAACCACATGCCTAGCAAGGCGGCAATCACCGAAACCACACCGTTGCCGATGGTGGCAATAAGAGCGGCGTGAGTGCCCATGCCGGTTTCCTTGAGAATCATCGGCGTGAAGTACACAAAGGCATTAACCCCGGTGAATTGCAGGACAAACCCCAACGCGATACCGATGCCCAGCAGTTTGAGCAGCCAGGGTTCCTTCAACGCGCGGAGTCCACCGCCATGGCGTTGCTCCCGTGCGCATTGCTCGACAATTTCTTTCAGCTCGTTGTTGACCTCGACCTGCGTATCACGGATGCCCTCAAGGATCACCCGGGCTTCATCAACCCGAGCTTTTGCGACCAGCCATCGGGGCGATGCCGGTACGTAGCGCATACCGACATACAGCAACAGCGCCGGGATCAACGAAATGGCCAGCATGAAACGCCACGTCAACGGGCTGTCGAACGCGTGCGCCAGACTCGCACTGGCGATATAGGCCAGACATTGCCCGGAAACGATCATGACTTCGCTCTGACACACCAGCCGCCCGCGATGACGTGGCGCCGCCAGCTCGGCGATCAATACCGGAACTGTCGATGACGCACCGCCGACAGCGATGCCCAGGATGAAACGGGTGGCAACCATCGCCCACAAGGTCGGTGCCAGGGCAGTGCCCAATGCCCCCAGCGCAAACAATACCGCCAGCGCCTTCAACACCCCCAAGCGGCCGTAGCGGTCAGACAAATGGCCGGCGAACAAGGCGCCAAAGGCCCCACCAAAAATCAGCGCCGAGGCCACGAGGCCTTCGGATACAGGATTCAATCCCAAGCCACCCTGACTGACATCGAGTGCCATGAACGGCAGCGCTCCGGAGATGACTCCCGTGTCATAACCGAACGCCAGCGAGCCCATGGTCGTGATGGCCGCAATACGCCACAGTATTTTCGACGACGCACGCGCCGCGGTTGGGTGATTCGACATGAGGTCAACCTTTATTAAATTTATGTGTTCGCTCAGTGGAAGTGAGACTACTGCGATTGAATCGGAAAACAAATCCTCGATTGGCAAATGTGTTTTCCGCCTGTTGGAAAACTGAAGATCCGGGTTACAGATGGGCACTGTCGAACGCAGTGCCCTTAAAGTCGCAAGGCGTTAACGCCGTTCATGTGTAAACAACGGTGGGAACAACGCGCAAATAAATGCGTTAACGCGTCCAGTAACGCTCGTGTTCATGAGTGTTGAAGTCTGCCAATAAAAACTCGATAAAAACACGCAACTTGGCGGGCATAAAACGACGGCTCTGAAAGGCCATGTTGATGGTCAGCCGCGGTAAATCCCAATCGTCCAATACCGGGATCAATCGCCCCGCCACCAAATCGGCATTGATGATGTACTTGGGCTGCACCAGAATCCCCCCACCCGCCAGTGCGGCGGCCCGCACAATCTGCCCATCGTTGGTTTCCAGAATGGGCTCCGCCTTGAAGGCTACTTCCTCTTTGTCTTTGGTGAAGCGCATGACCCTGGGCTGGTTGGCATGGCTGTAAATCAGCAAGTCATGGCGGGCCAGATCCTCAATGCTCCGGGGCGTGCCCATGCGTTGCAAATAGCCGGGGGACGCTGCAAGTACGCGGCGAGTCTCAGCCAGACGGCGAATGGTGATGTTGGAATCGGGCTCAAACTCTTTGGTTCGAATCGCCAGATCGATGTCGCTATCAATAATGTCGAAATAGCGGTTCTCGCCCAGCACTTTAAGGGTGATGTGCGGGTACATTTTGCGGAAAGCCGGAATCAGCGGCGCTATGTGCAGCATGCAAAACGAAATCGATGCCGTAATGGTCAGCGTGCCCACTGGCTGCACTAGCGACTCACTAAGCGAAGCTTCGGCTTCCTTGAGTTCGCCCAATAAACTTTTGCAACTGGCATAAAACTGATGCCCCAGGTTGGTCAGGGCCAGGCGTCGAGTATTACGGTCAATCAAACGCACATTGAGCCGTTGCTCCAGCGCAACCAAATGTCGACTGGCGGCGGCATTGGATAACCCCAGAAGTTCGGCTGCTTTGGTCAATGTCCCCACTTCGGCGGTTAATACAAAAAGTTCCAGTTCGGTCAGTCGATCCAAGGCGTACTCCCTTTTTGTTATTTCATATATGAAATAAAGAATTCCATATACGGCCTTTTCTTACATTCAGCGGAACTATAACGTGCGGCGCTATGGCATGAGAAGCCAACCCGCCGCCACTCCCAGAGTTGGCCAGGCCACAAACAGGGCGCAAATAGTCTTGGAGTCAACATGCGCAATTTGGACGAAATGACCATCACCCAAGCGGTGTTGGCAAAAAACAGCGGTATTGGCGATGCTCGTTTATGCGAAATCATGACCAGCCTGGTACAAAACCTCCACGCCTTCGCCCGCGAGATCAAACTGACCGAAACGGAATGGCAACGCGGCATCGACTTTCTTGCTCAGGCAGGTGCAGCCAATACGGCTGACCGCCAACAATTTGCGTTGATATCACATGTATTGGGGCTTTCCACTCTGGTGCTTGCGCAAAATGACAGAAAGCCCGTGGGCTGCACCGAGACGGCGGCGTTCCATGTTACGCCAGAGCAGGCGCCTGTCTTACTGGATGCCGGAGCGGATTTTGGCGCTGACTCGAACACTGCCAAGGGCTACCTGCAAGGTGCCGTACTGGATGTTCAAGGGCACGCCATCCCTCATGCAGTACTAGAAGTTCATCGGGCCTGCCCCCACGACAACGGCGCCATTGATCGAGCCCTTTTGCCCGTCGATGAAGGTGGGCGCTATCACTTGTGCACCGCCCTGCCCGACAACCAGCACATCCCCCATGACAGTCCGGCAGGCCAGTTACTGGCAGCGTTAAACCGCCCGCACTGGCGCCCTGCGCACTTCAAGTTCACGGTCGGCGCTACAGGCTATCAACGGTTGACCACCCACGTGTTTCGCGCAGGCGACCCTTATCTGGACGCGGATCCGTTATTTGGCGTGCGTTCTTCACTTATTACCGAATGGCAATGGCACTCCGGTGGGATGACCCCTGCCGGCACCGTCAGCAATGACCCGTTTTATACCTTGGCCTTCGATTTCGTTCTGGCGAAAGAATGAGCCGTTCCCCTGCACGGTTATTAACCGTTTGAGGTCTGCATGAACAACGATTTAGCCATTACCGCGTTGATCCGTTCATTGGAAAGCCAGCGTTATTTGGCGATGCAGCGAGGCGATCTTGAAACCTTTTATCGTTTAGCCCACCCCGAGCTGATTTATGTCCACTCCAACGGCGTCAAGGACGATCTCGCCAGCTATCTGAACAAGTGCCGCAACGGGCTTTACCGCTATGACCGCATTGATCATGCCGTGCACCACGTATTCGCCTGTGGCGACACGGCTTTAGCTTTCGGCCACCTGTCTGCCGACATTGTGTCCCATGGCGTTGCCAAAACACTCAATAACCAAACCCTGAGTGTCTGGCAGATGACAGCGGGCCAATGGCTGCTGATTGCCTATCAGCCCACGCCAATCACTCAACCTGCAACCACCCCTTTGACCTCTAGTCCCGGAGACCTGCCTCATGTCAACGCCGCCATTCATCTATAACGGTCAGCCATCACGCGTCATCTTTGGCAAGGGTTCACTGCAACAACTGGAAGCTGAAATCGACCGCTTGGGCGCCAGCCGGGCACTGGTTCTCTGCACCCCGGAACAACGCGTTCAAGCAGAACAGGTGGTGCAACTGCTCGGCAGTCGCGCCGCCGACATTTTTGACAAGGCGGTGATGCATGTTCCTGTGGAAACAGCGCGTGAAGCCCGCGAAGTGGCCCGCAAACTGGGTGCCGACTGTGCCATCGCCATCGGCGGCGGTTCTACCACCGGCCTGGGTAAAGCCATTGCAATGGACTCCGGTCTGCCGATTCTGGCGATCCCGACGACCTATGCCGGCTCTGAGATGACCCCCGTGTTCGGCCTCACCGAAAACGGCCTCAAACGCACCGGTAAAGACCCGCGCGTACTGCCAAGAACCGTGATTTACGACCCTGAGCTGACGGTCAGCCTGCCTGTTGAAATGTCGATCACCAGCGGTATGAATGCCATTGCCCACGCAGCGGAAGGCCTGTATGCCCAGGATGGCAACCCAGTTATGTCATTGATGGCCGAAGAAGGTATCCGAGCCTTGGCTCAAGGCATGAAAAACATCCGCCACCAACCCGCTGATCTCGATGCCCGTAGCGACTGTCTGTATGGCGCCTGGCTGTGCGGCACGGTATTGGGCAATGTGGGCATGGCCTTGCATCACAAGCTTTGCCACACCTTGGGCGGTAGCTTCAACCTGCCCCACGCCCAGACCCACACCATAGTGTTGCCACATGCCATTGCCTACAACCAATCGGCGGCACCCGGCCTGTCACGTATCTGTCGCGCCCTGAACGTCGAAAATTGCAGCCCTGCTGCGGCCTTGTTCGACCTTTCAAGCTCGCTGGGGGCACCTACCCGCCTCAAGGACTTGGGCCTGAGCGAAGCCGATTTGGACCGCGCTACCGATATTGCGTTGTCCAACCCGTACTGGAACCCGCGACCGATAGAAGCAGTGGCCATTCGACAACTGCTCCAGGACGCTTACGAGGGTGTTCGCCCACACTAATTTGCCACTGATGCCATTGCGCACCGCAACCAAAAAGCCCCCCACACTGCTCAGGTGTGGGGGGCTTTTAGTTCAACTCGTCCTTGTTACTTTGAAGCGTGCGGCAATGCGTAAGCGATGATGTAATCGCCGCGATTTTCATTGCTGCCGGTGCGTGTTGCTCCGCCAACCGTGATCACCACATATTGCTTGCCGTCACGACCGATGTAGGTCATCGGAGCACCTTGGCCGCCCATTGGCAGGCGACCGCGCCACAGCTCTTTGCCCGTGTCGTTGTCCAGGGCCCGGATGTAGTAATCCAGCGTACCGTGGAAGAACGTCAGACCACCCTTGGTCACCAATGGGCCGCCCATGGTGGGCATCCCCAGCGGCATCAGCACACCCGGCACGATACCGTGAACCGGTGCATCCTGAATGCTGCCCATAGGCACTTGCCATTTGGTCTTGCCTGTATTCAGGTCAATCGCGGTCATGGTCCCGAACGGTGGTTTGAAGCAAGGCACCCCCAGAGGCGAGACAAACATCGAGCGCTCTACACCCCACGGCGTTCCCAACTGCTCGGAGTATTCGCCTTCGGTGCTGGGTTTCAAACCTGTGCGCACAGCGTCTTCACGCTTGATAAAGCGGCCCCACTGCGCCATACGGATGTCGTTGACAATCAAGGTGCCGGTGGACGCATCAATCGCCCCGCCGCCCCAGTTGAAACCGCCGTAGTAGCCTGGGTAGATCAACGTGCGCTGACCTTCAACCAGCGGCGTAAACTCACCCGCCCAACGCATTTCCTTGAAGTCGATGCGGCACATCAGTTGGTCGAATACGGTCGCTCCCCACATGTCCGACTCTTTGAAGGCCTCTGTACCCACCGACAACTTCGAGTAAGGCTGAGTTGGCGAGATGCGCATCCCTGCAATCCCGTCAGTGGCCACTTGGCGCTGCTCAACATCAACAACCGGCGTGCCGTCGCGACGATCGAGCACAAAGATTTGCCCGCGCTTGGTCATGGCGATGACCACAGGCGTACTGCCACCCGCCTTGTTTGGCAGGTCGTAGAGGATAGGCTGCGCAGACACGTCGTAGTCGAACATGTCGTTGTTGGCCGTGCGGAAGTGCCATTTGTCGACACCGGTTTTTACGTCAATAGCAACGATAGAGTCGTTGTACTCGTCCGATCCAGCATGACGATCACCGTTCCAAAAGTCAGGTGTCTGGTTACCGGTCGGGATGTACGCCAAACCGAGTTTTGCATCGTACGACGCAGTGCCCCAGAAGTTGGGCGAATCCTTGGGATACAGCTCACCTTCGGGCAGCGGTACGCCACGCTTGGGATTCAGCGCTTCCCAGGCCCACAACAGCTCGCCGGTACGCACATCAAAACCGCGCGTCACGCCCGACGGTTCGCCGGTGGTCAGGTTGTCGTTGATCTTGCCGCCCACAATCACTACATCCCCGGCCACCAAAGGGGCCGACGTCAAGTAGTAAGAGCCGTCAGTGTTGGGCCCAATGCCTTTGAGCAGGTCCACAGTACCGTGGTCGCCGAAGCTGTCACAGGCCTTGCCGGTCTCGGCATTAAGTGCAATCAGACGCGCGTCAACGGTGGTGGTGATAATGCGACGACGGCACTCGGCCACAGGTGGTGTAGCGTCACTAACCCCGGCGTTCGGGGAAACGCCTGCGCTTGCGGTGGCCTTGTCAGCGTCGTAATAGCCGACACCACGGCAGCGCTTCCAGCCTTTGTTGGCTGGGGTTTCCTTGACTTGCGGGTCGAACTTCCATTTCTCGGCACCCGTCACCGGGTCAAGTGCAAACACCTTGTTCAGCGGCGTGCACAGGTACACCGTGTCATCGACCTTTAGGGGAGTGCCCTGATATTCGGCCCCGTCGATGGCCAGGTCACCGGTACGGAATGTCCAGGCTACTTGCAGGTCCTTGACGTTGGATTTGTTGATTTGCTCGAACTGGGCAAAGCGCTCGCCATGGGTGTTACGCCCATAGGCCGTCCAGTCGTCGCCATCAGACTCGCCAGCATCGGCAACCACCACCGGCGCGCTGCTGCCTTCTTTCGCAACCACCGTCGGGTGCGGCTGGAACATGCCGTAGGCAAAACCTGCAATGTTTGCAATCAACACAGCACAGAGGGCGGTCAACGGTGCTTTGCCCAGAAAGCGACGATCACCCTCAAGCAGCGGCACCATAAGCGTCAGTACCAGGGCGATAACGATAAAGGTCATCAGCCGGGGCACTAACTGCCAGAAATCGAAGCCCACTTCCCACAACGACCAGACCAGCGTGATCACCAGCAATGCCAGCGCTAGCCAGGTGGCTGCGATCTTGCGGCGAGCCAGTTGCACACCACTGGCAATCATCTAAGCACCCGCCAGCAGGTAGTACCAACTGCCCCCCAACGACGCCAGCTTCCCTCCTCCCAGTAATACGCCCAGCCCAAATACAGCCAATATGACGCCTATGACAACAGGCGCGATCCATTTGAGTCTCATATACGTTCCTACTGTGTTTTTAATGACGTCTGCACCCGTCGGATGCGCTCGCTGGCTTGGCCAACGAGATAACTTGCGCACGTTGCCTGTGCAACGCGAAAAAAACAGGGGGATCAAAGCACTTGATTAAAATGAGAGCGCTCTCATTCGTATGGCAAAAAAAAGCAGCTTGCCAGTGTCCGCACATCAAAGGCGGTCACTTGTCAGCTGCGCAATGGCGCGAATCTTAGGGGTAGCGGCCGTGTGCGTCAATCGGTCGCAGACGGTTTTGACCGCTTTATCTTGCGGCTTTGCAGGGAGATGAGGTGGTGCGGCGAACAATCAGTTCGACGGGCATGATGAGGCGCCGAACCTTCATGACGTTACCTTTGAGCATGGCTTCAAGTGCCGCGACAGCCGCCTGCGCCTGCGCTTGCGTGTCCTGACGCAGGGTCGAAAGCGAGAACACCTCGTTCTTAGCATCAGGAATGTCGTCAAAGCCGATCACCGCAACATCATCAGGCACGGACAAGCCCCTGCCCATCAGCCGGTCGAGTACGCCGACGGCAATACAATCGTTGGCAGCAAAAATAGCCGTGGGGCCATCACCGTCAGCGAACAGGGCATCCACTCCTTGCCGGCCGAAAGTGGCGGTGTGTGTGCCACGCAACACGATCGGTTCCAACCCGGCTTCATGCATGACCCGACAGAAAATGCGGGTGCGCTCACGGGCAGAAGGTTCATTGCCACCACCCAAATGCGCAATCCTGCGATGCCCCAACGAGAAAAGGTGAGCCATGGCCTGCCGCACCCCCGACTCGTCGTCGACCACAATGGACACCACCTGCGGATGACTGACCCGTTTGTTGCCCAGGAACACACAGGGGAGTTTCTCGGCGATTTGACCGATCACCTGCGAGGTGTGCGACGTACCGATCAGAATGACCCCGGCTGCGCGCAACCGCAGCAAGCGGTCCGAGTCCAGCAGCGCGGAACCGGTTTCCAGCGCGCGCAATGACGTCACCGGGTCAAACCCGCGAGCCAGCAGTTGCGCATCCAGAGATTGAGCAAGCTGAATATGGAAGGGGTTGTTCAAGTCGCCGATCACCAACCCTACGATGGATGACGTCGAAGACACCAGGCTGCGCGCGGCCAGATTGGGCTTGTAATTCATCTGCTCCGCAATCTCCTCGATACGCTTGCGAGTCTCGGGACGGACTCCCGGATCACAGCGCAGCGCCCGCGAAACTTGCGCACGCGACATACCTGCGACTTTCGCAACATCATCCAGGGTGGTGAAGGATTTGGTCATTGATAACGCAGCCTTTATCTAGAACCCTCGCAGGAAGGCGCACGAGCATAATATAGGGATGCCTCATCTGGGTAGAGATGACGTATGGGTCTGAATGACGCTTGCGCAAGGCAGATGAACTGGCCATTCATGAATGAGCCAGCGCTACAGCGCCGATTCCAGCAAGCCCACGCCCTCATCCCCTGCCGGCACCTCATGCAGAGAAATCCTTGACGTCTCCGGCAACGCCAATCCCCCCACCAACGCCAGTAGTGCGACCGCTATCAAATAAAACGCCGGTGACAGGTTGCTGCCCGTGGTGGTTATCAGCCATGTCGCCACCAGCTGTGCCGTGCCACCAAACAAGGTGTAGGCCATGTTGTAGGTGATGGCAGACGCGGTATAGCGCGTGCGTGTGGGAAAGGTTTCCGAAAGCAAGGCGGCCGTCACCACGCCACACAACACCGCGCCCGTCGCCAACAGCATCACGCCGATCACTGAGGCGGCAAACCCGCCGGAACTGGCCATCAGAAGCGACGGATAGACCGCCACCATTAACAGCACACACGCCGTGAACACGGTGACTCGACGCCCGACCCGATCCGAATACAGCCCGGCCAGCGGGCAGATCGCAGCGGCAAAAATAAGCGCGATCAATGACACCAACAACGCCGTGGCGCGGCTCAAGCCGCCAGCGACTTGCAGGTACGTCGCAAAGTAGGTGGTAAACATATAGAACGACAGCGCCGTCAGTGACACGAATGCGCCCAGGCAACAGATGGCCGCGCCGTGGTTGCGCAAGGTTTCCTTGAGCGGTGAATGTGCGACCGCGTGCTCCTGAGCCACCGCCTTGAACGCCGGGGTTTCATCCAGCTTGCTGCGCATGTACAGCCCCACCAACCCCAAAGGAGCCGCGATCAGAAACGGCAGCCGCCAACCCCAGTCCGCCATCGTCTGCGCTGACAATGAGGCTTCAAACGCGTAAGCCACCACGGCCGCTGCTGCGAACGCGCTAAAGGTCGACACGGGCAGAAAACTGCCATACCAGGCGCGTTTGTCGTGGGGTGCGTGCTCCATCAGGTAGGCGCAGGCCCCCGCGTATTCACCCCCGGCGGAAAAGCCCTGAGCACAACGGATCAACGTCAACAGAATCGGTGCCAATACCCCGATCGCCGCATACGTGGGCAACACACCGATCAAGGTGGTGGCCCCGGCCATCAACAAAATGGTCATTGCCAGTGTGCGTTTGCGGCCAATCCGGTCGCCCAGCATGCCGAAGAAAATCCCGCCCAGCGGCCTGAATGCAAAGGCCACGGCAAACACCGCGAAGGTTTTGAGCAAGGCTGCACTGGCATCGCCACTGGGGAAAAACTGTTGCGCAATGGTGGTGGCCAAAAAACCGTAAATCGCGAAATCAAACCACTCGACGAAATTGCCGATTGCGGCTGCAACAATCACTTTTCTCAGGGTTTTTGGACTGACTTCAAGGGCGTACGGACGGGTCATCGTGAACCTCGGCATTTGATCGCTAATCCACGGATTATCGGGGCAGCGACTAAAATGCCCTGCTCCAGACCTGTCATCGACTTAGTCAGCACCGACGTAGAGCGATTCAATTGAGTAACATCGTCAGCCCCCGCCTGACACCAAACCACCTCCAAGGAGCTCTTATGGACTCGCACATTGCAGCCGTCCCGTTGGACAAGGCTTACCGACTGATCAACCACGGCCCTACGATTCTGGTCTCGGCCCAACACAATGGCGTACAAAACGTCATGGCCGCGTCGTGGGCCTGTGCGCTGGATTTTTCCCCGCCCAAACTGACGGTGGTGCTCGACAAATCTGTCAAAACCCGCGAACTGATCGAGCAAAGCGCCAGGTTTGTCATTCAGGTGCCCACCGTGGCGCAACTTGAACTGACCAGCCGTGTGGGCAGCCTCAGCCTTTACAGCGACCCGGACAAACTCGCTCATTGCGGGGTCAACCTGTTCGAGATCGAAGGCCAGTCACTGCCCTTCGTGACCGGTTGCTCGGCCTGGCTGGCGTGCACGCTGATCCCCGAACCCCACAACCAGACCACTTACGACCTGTTTATCGGCGAAGTCACCGGTGCGTGGGCCGATACACGCGTGTTCAAGGACGGCCACTGGCAGTTTGAAACAGCCGACCCGGCCTGGCGCAGCCTGCACTACATAGCGGGCGGCCATTATTACGCCATTGGCGAAGCGCTGGACGTGAGCGAGAACACGCACTCCTGACCACGGAAATCCCGTCGCCGCGGTCTCATGAAATAAGAGCCGCGGCCGGCAACTCTCGCCCTAAAATAATTATTCCTACCTGATATTCGCCCTAATCCTCATACCTGAAAGATCCATCCTACATCCAACTCCAATACCGCCTTGCACACTTGCGCGACCTTAAAGAGTTCTGATGCCTACCAGCCTTCAGAACGTGCGCCGTGCAAGGAACCATAGATGTCACGTTCACTGTCCCAGTCTCGCTTCAGCCTGAGCATTGAAGGCTTTGGCGCCGATTTTCAGGTTGTCTCTTTCTCCGGCAATGAAGGCATTAGCACGCCTTATCGCTTCGATGTGGTACTGGTCAGCGAGCGTGCCGACTTAGACATTGAGCGTCTGTTGCATCAACCGGCCTTTCTGGCCTTTTCTGAAGGCGGCACGGGTGTCCACGGGCATATCACTGAAATAGCCCAAGGCGACAGCGGCAAACGCCTGACCCATTACACTCTGGCACTCGTGCCGCAGCTGGACGTCCTGCGCCACCGCACCAATCTGCGTATTTTCCAGCACCAAACCGTCGAGCAGATCATTGGTGTGATCCTCGAAGAACACGGCATTTTCAGTGACCGTTACCGGTTCATCCTTGAGACCCAGTACACGGCGCGCGACTACTGTGTGCAGTATCAGGAAAGTGACCTGCACTTTATCCAGCGCCTGTGCGAAGAAGAAGGCATTCACTACCACTTCCAGCACACCCCCAACAGCCACCACCTGTGGTTTGGCGACGGCCAGAGCCTATTTCAGAAAATCACTCCCGCCACGTCCTTCCACCCGGACAGCGGCCTTGTCGCGGGTACGCCGTCAGTCAACGCATTCCATGTCGGCCTGCAAACCTGCGTCACCCGCAGCACATTGCGCGATTACGACTTTCAAATGGCCAGTCGCCAACTGCTGGCCGACGCTGGCCCCGACCGCACCAAACCCCAACCGGACCTCGAAGACTACCGTTACCCCGGTCACTTCACTCACGAGCAGCGCGGCAAATTGCTCAGCCAGCGCGCCCTCGAACGGCACCGTAGCGAGTATCACCAGGCCAGCGGTAAAAGTGATCATCCGGCGCTGGTTTCCGGTCACTTTCTGGACTTGGCCGAGCACCCCCAAACGAGCTGGAATGACCTCTGGCTGCTGACCCGAATCACCCACGAAGGCAAACAACCGCAAGCCCTTGAAGAGTCCGCCGCACACCCGCCGGTCATACCTGCAGACGGATTCGTTCAGGGCTACCGCAATACCTTTTCTGCCACCCCTTGGGACGTGTTTTACCGCCCGGCCCTTGAGCACCCCAAACCTTGCGTATTGGGTGCCCAGACAGCCCGTGTGTGCGGCCCGACCAATGACGAAGTGCATTGCGACCCTTATGGCCGGGTCAAGGTGCAGTTTCATTGGGATCGCGAAGGCCAGAACGACGATCACAGCAGTTGCTGGGTGCGCGTCGCCTCCCGTTGGGCCGGGGACCGTTATGGCTCGGTCATGGTGCCGCGGGTGGGCATGGAAGTACTGGTGCATTTTTTGGAGGGTAATCCCGACCAACCGGTTCTTTCATCGTGCCTGCCAAACAGCCTCAACCCGACGCCCTGGCCATTGCCCGCGAACAAAACCCGCAGCGTTCTGCGCAGCCGCAGCACACCGGGCGGCGGCGGTTACAACGAGCTGCATATCGAGGACCGCAAAGGCGCCGAAGTGATCTACCTGCACGCCCAGCGCGACCTTGAGCAGCACATCAAAAACGACAGTCAGCTGCAAGTCGATGGCACACGCAAGGAACTCATCCATCGAGACCGTAACAGCGTGCTGATGGCCGAGGACCAGCGCACGGTCAGCGCAGACCGCAAGGTACAACTACTGGCCAATGACCATCGCGAGGTCGCTGTCAGCAGCCATACCCGGGTGGGTCAGGTCATGACCGTAGAGGCCGGACAAGAAGTTCACCTCAAAGCCGGGGCCAGCCTGACCCTGGCCGCAGGTGCCGGCATGAGCCTGATGGCCGGCGGTCAGCACGTGATCATCAACTCGGCGGGCATCTACGCCAGTTCACCGATTCTGCCAGGCGGTGCCCCGGTTCCAGGCACACCGGCCTTGCCCGCCAACACATCAGGCCTTGCCCCGCTGACCGCCGCCCTGCTGACCCCCAACCAAATCGACAACCTGTCGCGCAGCGCGCCTTTTTGCGAAGAGTGCGAGCGCTGCAAAGGAGGTGTCTGTGACATCTAAAGCGATCACCCCCCAGCAGTGGCTGGCCAAAAACCCGTTACGCCCCAGCGAGCACCTGTACGCCGTCATCAGCTCCACCAGCACAGCACAGCCGCTGGCGGCTTGGCGCAAATATGAGCCACAACCCGCCGAGCCCTTGTGGGCCAACACACCTTACGCTGACTGGCTGCCCGTGATGCCTTGGTTACTGAGCCTGACCGGCAAGGAAGATTTTCTGCATTGGGCGGCACGCACCGACGCGCAAGACTGGGGCTGGCTGGCTATTTCCAGCGCCCCGCCCGAACTGATTGCCGAGCACCTTCGCGGTCTGACCCAGGTATTTACAGCCCCGGGCGACGCTGTTTTTTTCCGCTTTTGGGATGGCCGGTATTTCCTCACTGTCCTCCAGCAACTTGGCGTAACCACCCCAGACGTACTGCCCGTGTTTGACCGTTACTGGGTCAACGGCCAGCCCGTGGTCGTGGGTCAGGGGGCAAACCGCCCGGCACAGGCGTTCCCTTGGTGGCAGGTGCCTGAAGACCTTCTGTACGCACTCGTAGAACAGGATTCCAGCAGCGTGACCGACAACCTGATGCAGTTGCTGAAAGAAACCGCTCCATTGCTCTACAACGCCACCGCCGAAAACCTCCTTCGGCAAAAAGTAGAGTCCTATCTGGCCGCCACCGACTCCGTCCTGAACTTCGACCACGCGCGTTTTACTGCCCACCTGCAACAGGAAATAGGCCAATGACTGACAGCATCCAGCCCGACGTACCGACCCTCCTGTTGCAACTCAGAGACTGCCTGGCCGAGTACCGCCTGCAAACTTCAAAGTGGTACGGCGGCCTTCTTGCCGCCGAACAAAAATTCAGTGCGGGCGATAGCGCCATCACCCGCAATATAGAGAGCAAAGGCCCGGCGATTCACTACGCCCAATGCAAGAAAGACGGCACGCTGACCTTGATTCATGCCTTTGAATCCGCGCACTTCGTGCCGATTGGCAACACCCCTGTGCGTCTGACGCCCCTGCGCTCTAAACCCCTGCGACCGGACAACTATGGCTTTGCCACCACCCTCGATACCGACGGCGAAGAACTCCACACCCACATCGACGACAGCGGCATAAAGCTTCTCGAAGGCTGCAAGCCCGATCAGCGCTACCGCGTCACCTTCTACCCCCAGACCACACCGCAACAAATCGACGCTTACTTCGACTCCTATCAAGGCCTGCTCAACGAACTTGGCGACTGGCTCTCGCAGCAATGGAACAACGAATTCCATCCGCTCTGGCGCGCCTATGACAACGCCACTAATGCAGAACAACTGCTGCTGCATGCGCAGAGCGCCCTCAAGGGGTTTGGCGACACGCTGATAGGACTTTGGGACAGCCTGGTTAAACTGTTCGATCTCATCACTCACCCAAAAAAGAATCTCGAAAAACTCGCTGAGTTCCTTAACCCGGAACAACTCGACAGCCTCTTGCAGGCCTCAGGCCAATCGCTGCAAGCCCTGTATTTAATCGCCAGTGACGAACCACTGCTGTGGGCGTATTTCTCCACCTTCCAAGCCTGGCTGCAATTACTGCCGCCACATCTGTGCACTGAAATAGTTACGCGCCTGACCAGCGAGGTGCTAATCGACATCCTGATCGGTGTGGTTCTGACCGGCGGGCTGGGGCTGGCGGTGAAATACACCGCCAAAGCTTTGCCAACGATGACCGTCACCGCCAAAGCCACTCACCTTTTGGACAGCTTTATCGACCTGCTGCTGCGCACCAGCAAAGCCCGCTCAACCCAACATACACAAATAAGCAAACCCATCCTGTTGCACGCCGACGCGCCGCTGAACACCGGCACAAAAGGCAAGGTCGACCTCACCCGCCAACCCGGCGACGGCCCCGATCAGTCGCTGCTCGACACCACCCTGATGGTGCGCGGCAAACCCCAGACCTACACCGAAATCGTGCAAGTCCAACACGTCGACGACGTCCCGGCGCAATCGAAAAACCTCAACGACCAGCCCGCCGAACCGGCTGACAAAACCTGCACCCAAGGCTGTCCGGTCTCGATGGTCACCGGCGAAGAACTGCTGACCCTCACCGATGCCGTGCTTGATGGCGTGCTGCCCTTCGAATGGACGCGCCTGTACCGCACCAGCGCCGTCGAAAACCCAAGCAGCCTGGGTTTTGGCTGGAGCCACAGCCTGAACCATCGCCTGCAAGAAGACGGCAACGAACTGCTGTGGACCGACCACGAAAACCGCCAGACCCGCTTTCCGATCCCCACCGCACAACGCCCGGCCATCACCAACAGCCTGGCCCGGGCCGCGATCTACCTGGGTGAAAAAGACGGCGAACTGGTCCTCGCCCAATCGGGCAAAACCCAGCGCTTCTACCACTTCAAGCACTTCAAACTGACCGCCATCAGCGATGCCTACGGCAACCGCCTGACCATCACCTATCGCGACGGCCGCCTGCACCGCATCGAAAACAAGTTTGAACGCGCCCTGATGCTGCGCTACCACAACGACCGGCTGTGCGCCGTCGACTACCAGTACTACGACCACAGCCGCGAATTCATCGAACGCTCCGACGAGCACTACGCCAGACACCGCGTGCGCCTTGAACGCTGGACCACCCTGCACACTGCCGTCACCTACACCTACAACGACGCGGGTCAACTGATCGGCGCCGCCAACCCCCTGCAAGAAACCGAGCACTACCGCTACGACGCCGACCACGTCATCCAGGAACGGCAACTGGCCGGCGGCGCGACGTTTTACTGGGAGTGGCAACACCGTGGCAAACAGGCGCGCTGCATCCGCCACTGGAACAACTTCGGGCAAATGCACGCCCGCTACGAGTGGGACGACGCCGGCACCGTCACCGTCCATCACCAGGACGGCAGCCGACAAATCTACGAGCACGACAGCAACGCCCGCCTCGTCAGCCAGACCGACCCGGACGGCGCCAACCATCAAAAAACCTACGACGAACAAGGCCGCCTGATCGCTGAAAAAGACCCCCTCGGCGCCGTCACTGAATACCAGTACAACGAAAGCGGGCACCTCACCGCCCTGATCCCGCCCGAGGACGAACCCACCTACTACAGCTACCTCGACGGCCACGTGCGCAAAATCCGGCGCGGCATGGCGCAGTGGTATTACGAGCGCAACGCCCAGGGCGACATCACCCGCCAGACCGACCCTGACGGCCACATCACCCGCTACACCTACAGCCCGCAGGGCAAAATCACCCTCATCCAGCACCCTGACGACAGCTACCACCAACTGACCTGGAACACCCACGGCCAACTGACCGGCGAACGACTGCCCGACGGCACCCAGCGCCATTACGCCTACGACGCCCAAGGCCGCAAAACCACCCAGCAGGAACCCGACGGCACCCAAACGCACTACAAATGGGACGCCGCAGGCCGCCTGAGTCAAATCACCCTGCCCGGCGGTAAAACCCGCGCCTGGAGCTACAACGCCTACGGCAAAGTCACCGCCGAACGCGACGAACGCGGCCACATCACCCGCTACGAATACGCCGACCACCTGCACCTCGTCAGCCGCCGCATCAACCCCGACGGCAGCCAGCTCAACTACCGCTACGACAACGCCCGCCTGCTGCTCACCGGCATCGAAAACGAACACAACGAGCACTACCAGCTCCACTACCACCCCAACGGCCTGCTGCGTCAGGAAATCGGCTTTGACGGCAGCAAAACCGCCTACGCCTACGACCTCAACGGCCACCTGCTGGAAAAAACCGAATACCCCGACACCCTGTCGTCCGACACCCCGCCGCTGAAAACCGCCTACCAGCGCGACAGTGCCGGACGCCTGCTGGTCAAAACCCTGCCCGACGGCAGTGAAATCACTTACACCTACGACAGCCTCGGCCGCCTCACCGCCGTCGACGACGGCCAATGGCCGCTGGCCTACGAATACGACCTGCA
>NZ_WIWC01000080.1 GCF_009600315.1 Pseudomonas helleri
AAGACGGTCACCAAAGGGAAGGGCTTGACCCTCTAGATCCTGCTTTCATGAGTTTCCCCCAACGAACTAACGGCTTGTCATGCAGGTCACGGCCTACAAGAATGCCGTATTGGGTACGTGGCTTTATTTCATCGATGAACTGCCTGAAATCAGGGCTGAGCAGTGATCCAGCCTCAAAGCAGTATTGGCCTGCTGCAACAGCACAAGCGATGCCCAATATGTCATCAAAACTGCTCAGGTCCTTGGCTTTGAAGGCGATCAGCGTTTTTCCGTTTTGTGGTCGTATATCCACGATCATCAGTTGAAATCCAAGTCAGTTTGGTCAGGTGGGGGCAGATCATCGGCGCCTAGAATCGGGCGTTCATCCCCATAGATCACTGGAACGGCTTTGAGCTTTTTCACTTGATCCCAGCCTTCTTCCTGCTCGCATTCATGGGCTACAACCGTTGCCGAGAAAACTGCCTTGCGCTGTCCAGCGGTGCCTGCGAACGCTATCTGCTCGTTGACCACATAGGTCGAGACGTTGCCGGTCTTGATCGTTTGAACAAACTGGTGATCCGCAAGGTACTTCACACCGCGTGAAATGGTCGCTCTAGACCTGTTCAGGATTTTGCAGAGGGTTACTTGAGATATCGTCACTGCGTTGGTGCCAATCTGCATGTTCTCCCTGATAACGCTGAACACCAAGGCTGCCGCTGGGTTGTCTCGCTGCATCGCTCTTAAGTTCTTTTCGGCGGCTCTACTCATCATGTAGTAACCCCCCGCCACCCGGTTTTTGGTTACTGCTGAAAGCCGCCGTTCCTGCTCTAGCGTGTCGACTGTGTGGCTCAGCAAGGCCCTCACTTGGGTGAGCTGTTCCTCCAGCTTTTGAACCTTTTTTTCGTCCTGAGACATGTATCACCCCGTGAAACATTAGTGTGCATTTTTTGAAGCATCATGCCTCATGCTAGCAAGATGCATGATGTCTCACAAATGCTTTATGACGTATAGCGATGTCTCACCGGGTGATACATAGATGTATAGCCACGTGAGACATCGCTCTTTGGATGAAACTTATATAAATCAACTACTTAACCTATTTTCTACTGCTTTCTCTTCTAATTCTCTAAAGGGCGACGCCCTTGCCGCGCTTCGCTTGGCATACCCAGTCGCTTCGCTCCGAAAATGCCTGCCCTCCGGGCAGCGACTTTTTAAGGCTTGCAGCGGGCCTTCGGCCCTCGCCCAATTGGGCTTTGCCCCCTTGGAACCCCCACTCTTGCCGCCGAGGGCTCGGGGGGCAGGGGGAAGAGCGCCCCCTGCCCCCACTCACGGAGGCTGGGGTCACTCCGTGGGCGTCAAGGGGCCGAGTCCTCGCCGCTTCGCGTCTGCGGGCCGCACCAACCCCTTGACCCCCACTCCATTCGAAGTGGAAGGGGGTCAAGGTTCGCGCAGCGACCGCGAAGCGGCCCCGACCTTGACGCCCTGGAACGACCCCAACGCTCAGGGCTGGTGGTCAGGGGCGCTCTTCCCCTGACCGCCTGCCACGTGGCGAACGGACAAGCCCCCTTGGGGGGGCGCGTCAGTGGGGGGGAGCAAGGCGAAGCCGCGCAGGCCTTTGGTACTTTTGGCCTTTTGGCCCATGTGAAAATTTCATTGACGCAGGGGCTTTTCGAACGATCTTTGCGAAGCAAAGTCTAGTGAGTACACTTGTAATCAAGTGGCCCAGCGGAGCTAGGCGAATTTCGAGCGGATCGGGGATGACATGGCATACGCAATCATGCGAGCAAAGAAGCTCGCCAATATGGGCGCAGTGGCGGCTTCGATGCAGCATTGCTACCGGGAACGTGAGACGCAAAATGCTGACCAGAAGCGCACGCCCGACAACCAGCACCTGGTCGCGAAAAACACGGACGAGGCGATGGGCAAATTGCGGGATTTGCTGCCGGAGAAACGGCGCAAAGACGCGGTATTGGCCGTCGAATACGTGATATCGGCTAGCCCTGAATGGTTCGCCAAATCGACACCAGAACAGGAAAAGGCGTTCTTCCAGCAGTCCTTGCAGTGGTTAGCGGACAAATACGGTGCCGATCGCATCGTCACAGCCAGCATTCACCGGGACGAAACAACTCCTCATCTGTCCGCTTTCGTCGTGCCGCTGACTCAAGACAAACGCCTGAGCGCCAAGGAGTTCATCGGCAGTCGCGACAAAATGCGCGCGGACCAAACCTCCTACGCAGCCTGTGTGGCCAATCTTGGTTTGGAGCGCGGGATCGAAGGCAGCATGGCCAACCATCAGCGAATTCAGCAGCACTACGCGGCGGTCCAACAGGGAATGGAGTCTTCCGTGACGCTTCGGCCCTCATCCGTAGAACCGCGGGTGCTGGAGAAGGCGACTTTGCTGGAGCGAGTCAGAGGCCGTGGGGATCTGGTCGAAGATGCAGAAATGATCGCCAAGCGTGTGACGAAGGATTTGAACAAAGGGTTTGCGGGGACCGTTGCTAAGGCCTCTGAGAGCGTTGAGAGCGAACGCAAGGCGAGAGAGGCACGGAACACGGCAAAAGGCCTCAGAAAGCGCCTGGAGACGTTTGAGGGGTCTTTCAGGGGGCTTACGAAGGATCAGATCGCCAGCGTGCTCAAGATGGCCTCCGAACTCCAGCAGGAGAACGCAAAGGCCAAGGAGCAGAGCAAGACGGTCACCAAAGGGAAGGGCTTGACCCTCTAGATCCTGCTTTCATGAGTTTCCCCCAACGAACTAACGGCTTG
>NZ_WIWC01000081.1 GCF_009600315.1 Pseudomonas helleri
ACAGCGATAGCACGCAGCGCGGGACGGTCAGCCGTCGTCGCGGCGTGCTATCGGCTTCGTGGTTGCGTGGTAGATGGCGATGGCCTTTGCTCCTTATTCTGATTTTTGCTTTTGCCCCGCAGGGCGCGCTGACTCGGTACGAGTCGTAAGTGCGCACTTGCTGCTTTCGCTTCGCTCTCTTGCTGCGTGTTATCGTACCACGACATATCTGAGTGAGGCCGGAAAATGGCACAAACCATAGAGCAAAAAATCGCAGAAGCTGAAGCCAAGCTAAATCGACTTCGGCAGCAAAGCCGTCAGCTCGAGAACGGGCAAAAGATCATTCTCGGCGGCCTGCTGCTCAATGCGGCCCAGCATCAGCCCAACATCCGCAAATGGCTGCTCGACGAGGCGGCCAAGGTCGTGACCCGTGACGTGGACAAAAAGCGGTTGGCTCCGTTGCTGTACGAGCTGGCGAAAATGCCCCAGGAGCCGCAGCAATGAATCAAACCGATGAGTTTGTGATTGATGGTTCAGAGCCCACCAAACCGGGGCGAGGCGTTCGTCGTGTGAATTACACGCCACTGGCTGTGCTTGCTGGGGTGACGGTGGCAACGGTGGCGGCCTTGCTGGGCTATCGCGTTGGAAAGAAACGAGGGAAAGGGGACTGATAAATCGGTCTTAGCCCCTCCCCTTGGTGTCCAACCGCTCTGTAGGCCTCTCAGGCGCCGCTGGTGCCGCTGGTTGGACGCCAAGGGTGAATCCGCCTCGATACCCTGATTACTCGCTTCCTGCGCCCTCTCAGGCGGCGATAGGGGACTGGTAAAACGGGGATTGCCCAGACGCCTCCCCCGCCCCTTCAGGGGCACAAATGCGGCCCCAACGGGGCCACGTAGTGGTGCGTTTTTTGCGTTTCCACCCTTTTCTTCCTTTTCCCTTTTAAACCTTTTAGGCCGTCTACAGGCCACGTAATCCGTGGCCTGTAGAGTTTAAAAAGGGACGGATTTGTTGCCATTAAGGGACGGATTTGTTGTTAAGAAGGGACGGATTTGTTGTTGTAAAGGGACGGATTTGTTGTATTGTGGGACGCAGATACAGTGTCCCCTTATACACAAGGAATGTCGAACGTGGCCTCACCCCCAATGGTTTACAAAAGCAATGCCCTGGTCGAGGCCGCGTATCGCCTCAGTGTTCAGGAACAGCGGATCGTTCTGGCCTGTATTAGCCAGGTGAAGAGGAGCGAGCCTGTCACCGATGAAGTGATGTATTCAGTGACGGCGGAGGACATAGCGACGATGGCGGGTGTCCCTATCGAATCTTCCTACAACCAGCTCAAAGAAGCGGCCCTGCGCCTGAAACGGCGGGAAGTCCGGTTAACCCAAGAGCCCAATGGCAAGGGGAAAAGACCGAGTGTGATGATTACCGGCTGGGTGCAAACAATCATCTACCGGGAGGGTGAGGGCCGTGTAGAACTCAGGTTCACCAAAGACATGCTGCCGTACCTGACGGAACTCACCAAACAGTTCACCAAATACGCCTTGGCTGACGTGGCCAAGATGGACAGCACCCACGCGATCAGGCTTTACGAGCTGCTCATGCAATGGGACAGCATCGGCCAGCGCGAAATAGAAATTGACCAGCTGCGAGAGTGGTTTCAACTGGAAGGCCGGTATCCCTCGATCAAGGACTTCAAGTTGCGAGTGCTTGATCCAGCCGTGACGCAGATCAACGAGCACAGCCCGCTACAGGTGGAGTGGGCGCAGCGAAAGACCGGGCGCAAGGTCACACATCTGTTGTTCAGTTTTGGACCGAAGAAGCCCGCCAAGGCGGTGGGTAAGGCCCCAGCGAAGCGCAAGGCCGGGAAGATTTCAGATGCTGAGATCGCGAAACAGGCTCGCCCTGGTGAGACATGGGAAGCGGCCCGCGCTCGACTAACCCAGATGCCGCTGGATCTGGCCTAGAGGCCGTGGCCACCACGGCCCGGCCTGCCTTTCTGCAGGGCCTGCCGCTCCCGCTTTTGGGCCAGAAGCTCCTGCTTCTTGGCCTCTTTCTCACGCTGAACCTCATCCCGGGCCTGCGGTAGCCGCGCCGCCCACTCAGGACGCTCCTTCTGGAGTGTCCTTTCGGCGTCTCGCACAGAAAAACCGCCGCCCGGTGTCAGGTAGCACCGCACACGCTCAAGCCGCTTACGCAGGTCGTTCTCCCGCCCAACTTTCCACGCCTTAATGCGTTTGGCGGTAGCGCGCCATTCAGTCATGAGCTTCTCGTAGCTGCTGCGCTTGAACGCGGCCAACAGCCCGGTTGGCTCCACTGGACGCTTCTTCGCATGGTTGGCTTCGGCGTTCCGTCGTTTGGTGCTGATGGCCTGTATCTGCTGATCGACGCGGGACTCTAGACGCTCTGCCCGCTGCCGGTAGCCCATATACAACTCAGCCTTGCGCCCATCCCATGCCTTGACCAAATCAGCCGCGGGCAGGGCTTCAACCTGACGCGCCTTGGCCCGGCGCTCGCGCTCGGTTTTCAGGTCGATGATCTGCGCAGTCAGCCCTTGGCGCTGCTCGTTGTTGGCCATCACCTGCCGGTTTCCGTCGCCTCGATCGCTGATCCGGCCACGGCGCTCCATCTCGGAGGCCACTGGCCCGAGGTGGGTGGTCGCCTCACGGT
>NZ_WIWC01000082.1 GCF_009600315.1 Pseudomonas helleri
CGGGCAGGCCTGCCCGCTCAACTTCAACTCCTAAATACGTCCAACGGACCGCCTGCAAACATAGTTTGCGTAAGTGCGCCCTTGCTCAATTTCTAGACCTTCCTCAACGATTTCCTAAAGGGGGAAACGATGCAAGAAACACCCAAGCGCGGACATAAATTATCTCGAACCTGTATCAGCTGTGATTTGCATGGGGCAATGGAAATTACAGGGGTCAAAAAAAACAGCCTGAATGCGGACGGTAGCACCTGCTACACGCTTAAAGCTGTATGCGGGAGTTGTGGCTACTTGAACGGCGAATTCAAGCCAATTTGGTACAACCTTTATGAACTGGGCGTGGTTGTTTGAACTGACGCTCGATCGCATAGAATCGCGTTAAATCGCATATAGGCAGTTGCCTAAAATTGCATTGAATTGCACACAATTGCCCAATCACAGACGGCAAGATGTGTGTTGTGGGCCCACGACTTCGTCGCTATTCCCACACCACCTTGCTCATTCGCTTTTGCTCAAGAGGGTGCAGTTCCCGAATCGGAAACATCCACTCAGACACCTCTCAGCAACCCTGCAGACTTCACCAGGTCAAGGGCCGCGCTCCCGGCTTGTCGGGAAATCGTTCCTCCTTCCCGGCAAACGGAAGCACGGGCGCAGCGAACCCTTTACCTACCCCAATTTTAAAACACGCTCCGCCTGGGGTTCATGGGACGTTTCACCCCATGCACCCCTGGCACGTGCCGAACGCCCCCGGAGGGGATGTTGACGCATCTCAACTTAGCGAATAGAGTTGTGCCATTGGCACATATTTGGAACTGACCCATGGCACGTCATCGCCTGACACTATCGATCTCGCCTGAACTCAAGAGCGCCTTGGATGAGCTGAACGAAGCTACCGGCGTCGCTGCTGCCTCCTTCGTCGGGGAAATCATCGAAGGCAACATCCCAATGATTTTGGGAATCGCCAATGCCGCACGTTTGGCAAAGGCAGAGCCCGCAAGAGCCTTGGAAATCATGCAGCGCTCCATGCTTGAAGCTGTGCATGGTGCCAATTTGGCGCAGATGGATCTGATAGACGAACAGTCCAAGCTCCGCACCTTCATCCGCAAAGACGAAGACTAATAAAAAACCCCCTCCAGTTGACGCTGTAGGGGGTTCTGTTGGGGCCGCAGTTGACGCTGCGTTTGTCCCCGGTTTTGCAGGGATTTAGGATCTGCATGGATAAGAATAACACTACGGTGCGCGACCGAAATACAGAGGCTCTGAAGGAGCCCCTTGGTATATACGCGAAAACTCCTTCCACTCACGAATTCATCGACCCTCTGACGGGGTTAATTACCCGTTTCAAGATCGACCCAAAAAGCCGGGAATACGTCGAGGAAATCGACCCAAGCCGGTTCCGCTGGGAGCGTTTCGCTTACAAAAGCGTGGTCAACCAATTACTGCCAACCTCGCGCACGTCCAAGTGCATGCGCTGGCGGGTTCCCAAGCAATCTCTCCAGATACTCAAAAGTCAGGAACACAACAAGGCGTTTTACACCGGCCTCCAGATCTGCGCTTCCGTCTGGGCCTGCCCGGTTTGCGCTGCCAAGATCAGCGAGCGTCGTCGTGCCGAACTCGTGGCCGCTTTGGCCGTTGCTCGATCCATGGGCATGCAGGTCTATTTGCTGACCCTGACTGTTCCTCATGGCTTGGGTGATGACCTAAAAGCGCTTCTGGAACAGATCCACAAGGCCTATAGCAAAACTTCTTCAGGCCGCGCCGGACAGAACATCCGCAAGCTCTTGGGCCTTCGCGGCACCGTTCGAGCCTTGGAAACCACCTATGGGGTTAACGGGTTCCACCCGCACTTACATATTTTGCTGTTCCTCGATGGCGGTTTCTCCCCGGCCTCTGTTCAGAACGCCTTTGCTCCTCTCTGGCAACAAGCGTGCATGCGTGCTGGTTTGCCGCGTCCTTCTGATGAGCATGGTTGCAGGGTTGATGATGGCACCTATGCCGCTGCCTACGCCTCCAAATGGGGTCTAGAGAGCGAATTGACCAAAAGCCACACCAAGAAGGGCCGTAACGGCTCACGCACGCCCTGGGACTTCCTGAGAGCCGTCCTCGATAAGTCTGAGGGCTGGCAACAGTCGGCAATCCTGTTTCGTACCTATGCCGAGGCGTTCAAGGGAAAACGTCAGCTCTACTGGTCAAACGGCTTACGTGATCTGCTCGCCATGGGTGAACAGGCATCAGACGAGGAACTTGCAGCCGTTCAGGAAGACAGTGCGCTCATGCTGGCCGAACTAACCGACGAGCAATGGCGAGCCATTTTGCGCACTAAATCGGAGTCCATCGTTTTGGACATGGCCGAGACTCACCCACAGGCGCTTCCTGTTTTGCTTGCGTCCCTTTTGGAACGAGCCAAAAAGTTTGCTACTGGAACGGGCTGACCTGCCTGACACTGCTTAGCGTAGCGCTAGCAGTGCCGGGCAGGCCTGCCCGCTCAACTTCAACTCCTAAATACGTCCAACGGACCGCCTGCAAACATAGTTTGCGTAAGTGC
>NZ_WIWC01000083.1 GCF_009600315.1 Pseudomonas helleri
CCGAAGGACTCCGTCGGCCTTACTTGTTTCGCTGGCACCCCATCGTTTCTGGACGCGACCCATGCGGCCACCAGCACCGTTTTTGGTTAATGAGGAGGCCAGTATGCATCCCATCATCGAAGCATCCCGACTGATGAACAACGCTCAGATCACACGGAAGGCCGCCATTCATGCCAATGCAACGACGATTTTCCTGTGGGAGCTTTCCACTGGTGACACCCTGGAGCTCGTTCGAACCTGTTCAGGTTTCAGTTCTACTGAACTTAAACACCACCCCTTCAACGATCGAATCAATTACTACCAGGAACGCCGTAGCGCAAAGGTGACTGGTTCCTACCAGCCAGCGGCCTGACATAAACCGATCTACCCGCCCGGCACAGCCCGGGCTTTTTTTCGGTGCGCCCGGCAGGGCGCGCTCACTCAGGGGTGAAAGTCCCCCGCACACCCGGCAAGGGGAAGTGTTAGCCAGAGGCAAGGGTGTCGCGGGTGACTGCGAATCTGAAGGAAGCCCGAGGCAAAATGCTGGCCTGACGAACAGGAAGCGGATGAGGCGGCACAGCGGGGTAAGACGGCCACAATCGTCAAAGCCCGATACTTGCACGGAACGCCATGACGTAGATCCGACAGGCATAAGCGTGAAAGTGGGTGCGCAATACCCGGGGAGATCTGCACGGTTGCCCGTCAGGGCTACCGGCACCGCGAGGTGCTGGAATGACTGTGCAGAAGTCAGCAGAGGGCATAGTAGGTCGCGAGACTGAAGGCCTGAACGATTAATACCGAGAGTAGAACAGCTGATCTCGACAACCCACGATGACGCAGAAGCTCCCGACACGGGAGGCCTGCCTGCCATGGCCGGACGGAATCCGGAAAGAAGCCCGCAAGGTGCTGAGGGGGTTGCGGCGACGGCTGGGCGAACGAAATCGGAGGACTACCGGCTCATGGAGCAGGTGGTCGAACCCAGCAACATGCGACGAGCGTACAAGCGCGTCCTGAAGAACCGAGGCGCGCCAGGCGTTGATCGCTTGACGGTTGAGGAACTGAAGGACTGGCTGATGGTGCACTGGCCAAGTGTGAAGGCGGCACTGCTGGAAGATCGGTATCTACCACGGGCGGTGCGCCGAGTGGACATTCCCAAGCCTAACGGCGGGGTTAGAACACTCGGCGTTCCCACTGTGGTGGACCGGCTTATCCAGCAGGCGCCCCATCAAGTACTGCAACCGATTTTCGAGCCAACATTCTCCGAGGGCAGCTACGGTTTCCGTCCACAGAGAAGTGCGCTCGATGCGGTGGCCAAGGCGAAAGAGTATGTGGCCGAAGGAAAGCACTGGGTAGTGGACATCGACCTGGAGAAATTCTTCGACCGGGTCAACCACGACGTGTTGATGGCTCGACTCGCCTATCGAGTGAGGGATGGTCGCGTACTCAAGCTGATCCGGCGCTTCTTAGAGGCGGGGATGATGGCTAATGGCGTGATTCAACCTCGCAGCGAGGGTACGCCTCAGGGTGGGCCGCTGTCCCCATTACTGTCGAATATCCTGCTGACCGATCTTGATCGAGAGCTGGAAAGGCGGCAGTTGAAGTTCTGCCGATATGCTGACGACTGCAATATCTACATCGGCAGTGAAGGCGCAGGGCAACGGGCGATGGCGAACATCAGAGCCTTCCTGGAAGGTCATCTGAAGCTACGTATCAACGAGCAGAAAAGCGCAGTAGCACGGCCTTGGAAGCGAAAGTTTCTGGGCTACGCGATTACGATCTATCGCCAAGAGACACGGGTGCGACCTGCCCCCGAAAGCCTGCGAAGACTGATGGATCGAGTTCGTGAGTTGCTGCGCAAGGGGCGAGGACGGTCCTTGTCTCACACTATAGAGATGCTAAATCCCGTGTTGCGGGGTTGGGCAAACTACTTTCGGCTTACCGCGAACATGCGGACGCTGGATGAACTCGATTGGTGGCTGCGTCGAAAACTACGTTGCCTGCTCTGGCGACAGTGGAAAACCCCGAAGACCCGCGAACGACGACTCATCTTACTTGGGCTTAGGCCTGAGCGGGCGTGGAAGTCGAGTGTAAACGGGCGAGGGCCTTGGTGGAACTCGGCATCCAAACACATGAATCAGGCAGTACCGACGTTGTACTTCGCCAAAATGGGGCTGGTCTCGCTGCGCAGCACTGTGCAGGGACTCCAGCGTATTAGTTGAACCGCCGTATGCGGAACCGCACGTACGGTGGTGTGAGAGGGCTGAGGGAAAAAAAAATCCCTCATCCTACTCGATTCTCCCTATTCTCCTCCAGCCAAAACCGCGCTTCTCGCTATCCCGGCTATTTCAAAAACTTCAGAGAATTCCTACGTTGAATTT
>NZ_WIWC01000084.1 GCF_009600315.1 Pseudomonas helleri
GCGACTACCACGAAGAAGCCCGGACAAAACTCACTCATGTGCCTGTGATTTCAAGCAGCGATCGGGTTTTGGTAGGGGACGACGAGCTTTCGCCACCCGATCAAACGGACTTGGATTTGGACTAGAGGGCAAGTGAACCGGTGTCTTTTACACACCGGTAGATCGCCTAAACTCGATTCTCAGCGGCGTGGTAGACCTCTTTATCGCGCCTAGCACCCACAGCGACAATGAGAACCTCCACTGCCCCCTGATCGACTCTATAGACGATTCGGGTATCTCCTACCCTTATCCGCCTGTAGCCCGCTAGCGCTCCCCGCAAAGGGATACCTAGCTTGTCAGGTTCGCCATTCTCGATTTTGTCTTTGATGGCTTTCAGTATTTTTGAGGCCGCTGAATAGCCTAAATCATCAAGGTCATCTGCGACCTCGGGGTGAAACTCAACCTTCCACGCCATGCTCACTCCTTAGCGGCGTACCTCTCCATCATGGCGCTAAGGGAGATAGCCTTGCTCTTATCAAAATTATTCATTCGGTCGCGGGCAATCGCGTCGATACGAAGATCATCGAGCTCATCAAGCAGCTCCTTGTACGCGTCAACATTTACGATTACTGCAGCTGGCTCGTTGTCTTTAAAAATTACCAATCTGTCCGTGGCACGGCTGGAAACTTCTTTCAGTCGTGCGCTGAAACCTCTCACCATCGCGGTAACTGATACGGCCTGATCGGCCCGATCTAGTAACGCTGCCATGATTGAATCTCCCGTCTATGGTACATCAGTACGCTAAATCTGTGTTTTTTAGTACGTATTACTTTACATACGATGATGTGTAGTTTAAGGTAAATCCAGTACATAGCCAGTGTTATTAGCATCCGCACGGATGTGCGGATGCTAATAACACTGGCTATGTACTGACCCTCAGAGGCCGTTTTTCCTGGCCTAAACCACCCTACCGTTCGTCGCAAAAAATTGAGGAGCAGGTATGAGCGATCTGCCAACCTTCGTTGAATCTGGTGACGCTGAGCCATTCCCTATTTTCGTTACCAAACAGCGTAGCGACAGGACAGAACGCCTGCGTGCCGTGAACTATGCGCGGGCATCGGTTGGGCTGGAGGGGTTCAAGCTCTCAGCGTTTGAGGAAGAGAACGCAAGAGCCTACGTTGAGGGTGAGATCACCCTTAACGAGTTCCTTACACGATCCCTTCCCTCAACGTGAAATCCCACGATCAGGCGATTTTTTGCCCTGTTCACGGCGAATAGCTTGGGTCTGCTCCTTGGCTTTCTTGTTTTCCAACTGAAATGTCATAGCCACCTTGAGTACCTCCTTCACCTGATCTTTGGTAAGCCCCTTAAAAGCACCCTGAAGCGTCTCCAAGCGCTTCCTTAGATCATTGGCCGTGTCCTGCATTTCCTTTGCTCTACGGCGCTCCTGAAGCGCTGTAGCGGCCGTGGCGATGGTCCCGGCATAGCGTTCATTGATGACTTTGGTCAACCGTTCAGCGACCGCCTCTGGCGTCTCAACGTCGCTGGAAAACAGCCCTTTACGTAGTACCTGCGGTTCCACGGCTTTCGGAGTGATGGCCACTAGGGGCTTCACTCCACGTCCTACAGCGGCGTAGTGCTGCTGGATCGTCTGATGGGTGGCCTTGCTGCCCTCGATCCCGCGCTCTAGCCCCAAATCAGCGACACAGCCGGCGTAACTGGTTTGGTCTGCACGCATCTTGTCCCGGCTACCGATGAATTCCTTGGCGCTCAGGCGTTTGTCCTGGGTCAGCGGCACCACGAAGGCGGACAGGTGCGGCGTGGCTTCATCCCGGTGAATGCTGGCTGTAACGATTCGATCCACGCCGTACTTGTCTGCCAACCACTGCAAAGAGCGCTGGAAAAACGCCTTTTCCTGTTCTGGTGTCGCTTGAGCGAACCATTCGGGACTCGCAGTCATCACGTATTCGACGGCCAGCACCGCGTCTTTGCGCCGTTTCTCCGGCAGCAAATCCCGCAGTTTGCCCATGGCCTCGTCCGTGCTTTTCGCGACCAGGTGTTGATTGTCAGGTGTGCGCTCCTGGTCAGCATTGTGTGTATTCCGTTCACGGTAACAATGCTGCATCGAGGCGGCGACTGAGCCCATGTTGGCGAGCTTCTTTGCTCGCATGATTGCGTATGCCATACCGCCCCTCGTTTACATACATCACTGTATGTATCACTGAAATGCCGCCTAGCTCCGCTGGGCCACTTGATAACAAGTGTACTCACTAGACTTTGCTTCGCAAAGATCGTTCGGGCCTAAGGGCCAAAAGTACAAAAGGCCCTGCGCGGCTTCGCCTTGCTCCCCCTACTGACGCGCCCCCCCAA
>NZ_WIWC01000085.1 GCF_009600315.1 Pseudomonas helleri
ATAACGCCGCTTATGTTCAAAAGGCCCCCACACTTGAGAGAGTCGTGGGGGCCTTTTTTTCTGGGCACGGAAACCACACCCCTCCTACACTGGTACGCCAGACCCCACCTCTGTGGTTTTACGCACGGTGGGCCACTGACTCGGATAAGGACGCCACCGCCATGCCGTTACCCGTCACGCCCTATTATGAGCGCCGTCTGCGCGACCTGCGCACGCTATCCCCTGCGGCTGCCGCACTGGCCGAGCGCATCGCCTTGGACCTGCAGCCGCAAATGCTGGCCACCTCGACCGAGACGTTGGAGGCGCAGTTACTGGATCACCTGCAGGAAGTGGCTGAGCAACAGACGCGTTGTGTGACTCGACTCTGGGACTGGTTAAACGCCGTGGTCAGCGCCGGAGCGCTGACGCCACCACAGGCGGCAGCGTTTGCCTGTGAAGCGGCCACCTTGGGCGGCCCGTCTGGCGTGGTACCAGAATGAGCAGCCGTGACGGTTCCACTGCTCACTACGGCTTAGAGCTCGGGCTAACGTGTTGGCATATTCAATGGGTTCTGGAGTATGAAGGCGTGACGTGCACGCTTTGCGGTGTCTGCCAAAGCGTCCAAGAGGCAGACATTCCTTTTGCTCATGTGGCAGGTTGCATCGGCGCAGCGGAAGTGGCACAGCACCCTTGGCGCGAGCTAGCAGCGGTTCTACGCCATTTGCCGGTCGTACTCGATAAATGATTGGCGAAGGAATTCACGAAGACGCGCTGCAGCACCTGGTGCAACAAAACGCGGTTAGGGAGTTTGTTGTGGGCCGCGATGCTAGCCGCACCAAGTGGACGTTTTCGGTACGCCTCGGCGGGCCGCACTCCCGGCTGATCGCGGTGCGCTCACGGCGCGAAGCGATTCGTACCTGGGCCAGCCTGACGGCAGTGGGGCGGTTTGCCGAAGGGCTCGGCGTGCGAGGCTTTGCGGTGGAACTATGAAGTTTCGCGCCCGCGAAACTGGCCACGGCTTTTAGTTATCGAGAGCGTCGAGCAAATTTGCCCAAGTAGGGGCTTCCCCTGGCTTCGCGTTGTGAGGCAATGCAGGTTTAGGCTCAGGTTTATGCTCGATCAGCCGAAGTGATTGTTGCAGCTCTTGTATCTCTGCACGCAGCAATCGAACCTCTTCAACCAACGAGTGTAGGGCTGGGTGTAAGGCGTCCATTTCAGGTGTAGGGGAAGTGTAGGGCGAGGGTGTCGGGTCAAGTGTAGGGCGGTGTAGGGTGATCCCCTGTGGTTCGCCATAAACGCGGATCATTTCTGATAGGTCGATAACCTTTTGCCCTTTACCGTCTAGGCCAGCAGTTACGCGGCCTTTAGACACGGCCTCATGCAATGTTGAACGGTGTAAACCGTAGAGTTTTGCCATGCGGCCGATGGTTAATTTTGCCATGTAGGGCAGTGTCGGGTTCTGTCTGTAGGGTGCCCTACAGTCTACTGCTATTTATGAGACTTAACCGACCATTCCCTAACGCGGTCCGGTGGACCTTGTTGGCTACCGTGCTGGTAGGCAGCACAGCTGCCAGACCCACACGGCAGCTTGTGAAAGACACAGGGTTTGCGCTGAGCGAGCAAACGCAATATCTTTGGGTAATAGATACATAGCATTAAAACGAAAAAACCCTGCCAAGGCAGGGTTTCATTCGGGCCAGCGGCGACGGCAATCGCTCTGGCCAAGGTCTCGGGGAATCTCTGCTTTTCGGTGCGGGGAACGAGACCTGGTAAGCCAATTCTGTCGGGAAAACTCCCGTCTGTCCAGCTTCCAGCCTCCCCCGACACCTCTTCCCGACGCTTGGAATCAAGATGCTTTGGGCCCGGGAAGTAATAGCTGCCGATCAAGGGGATCTCTTCACGGCAGCCGGTATAGCCGGTTAGGTGCGACCCGCAAGGGCGAGAAGGCAATGGCAGGGCAGCGTAAAAACCCAACCACGGGCGCTGTCACTGTCCTAAAACCCACCAACCGCCAGACGCCGAAGAGGGCAGGGGGCGCAGTGGTAAACAATCCCCGAAAGTCTGGAACGCCTGTTGGGAGTGGGAGCCGGGTGGTCGCACCTGGAACAAAATCCTCACTGCGTGGAGTCATGCGAGACGCTTTTTTTAAAAGCCGATCGTAGGGGCTCCCACGCCAGTGGGAGCCATCAAGTGCGTCGCG
>NZ_WIWC01000086.1 GCF_009600315.1 Pseudomonas helleri
CTGAGTTCGGAATAAGACATAGGGCAGCACCGTACCGGAAAGGTCAGGTGTTGCACTCAGTTTTTGCCGCCGCCGATTTAAAGATGTTTCCTACAAGAAAGATCCGCTTCCGCATACTGACCATCTGGACTTGCCATCATGTTTAAACAACATGCCCGGTCCCTAATGCAATCCTGCTACGCCCTCCTCTAGAAAAATCCGCTGCGGCAGTTTGAAACCACGCAACTTCAACAAACTCATGGGGCCAGCCTGAAGCTCGGTACGTAAATGCCAGACCAGGTTTAAGCCATCGGGGGCTTTAACCACGATGCGGTAACGGCTTTCGCCATCATCCAACGGGGTAAACTGCGCTTGCTCAAGAAAACGAATCAGGCCCCAGGTACCCTGGTACTCACCGAATAGTCGTTCGCCCGTTTGCGTTGAGATCCAGGTCAGACTTGTGCCCGGATAGTCACTGCGACCCGGCCAACTGAAACGTTGCCACTTCTCTCGTTGGTTGAAGTACGCGTGCTTTTCGCCATTGAGCACAAAGTTCGTTTGCACGACATCACGCGAAGCTTTGCCTTGCAGTTCAAAGCTCAACCCCATGCCGCCATCGGTGTAAAGCACATCGGCCAGGTCGGTGAGCTGATTGATTGCCTGAAGAAACTTCGGGTTTAAGCGCAAGCCCTGGCTATTACGCGGATCAGCCACCCAGCGGTTACCTTCCTTACGCACTATGCCGCTGAGTTGGCGTTGCAAAAACTGCTCGATAAGCCCGGAGTCGGCCCGAATCATTTGTCCCAGCATGGGCAACGAGATATCGCTGGTTGTGGAAGCAAACGGGTAACGACTGGCGAAAGCATTCTGCCAAGGACTGACAATTGCGCGCTGCCACTGACTATTTAGAGCGGCTGCCGAAGGCTCCAGAACGCGTTGCCAGGCTTGCTCCAGCGGCTGCACAAAAAGCGTCTGGCCAACAGGCCCCCACTCTGCGCCCAGGCTAGCGGCGATCAAGCTGCCATAGGATTGCGTGTCGGTGAGATCAATACTCTTGCCTTGAAACACGGTCTGCGCCAGCGCCTGAGTCATTGCCTGTGGGTCAGGTGCATTGAGGATTTGCTGCAGTTTCAAACGCACACGTGTCACGCGATTGAGAAATGCCTGCAAATTCAGGCTGTCATTGCCACCGTTGCTCTCGGGGTCTTTGCCCAGCAGCGCCAATAACGGCCCAAAGGTCTTGTCCAGCGGACTGCTCGACCCTGGCAAGGGTTGCTCGATCTGCGGCACTTTATCTTTAGCCATAAGCTTCTGCGCCGACTTCACCAACGAGTCAGCCAACGCTTGATTACGCGTTCCCGCTTGCCCCTGATAGGCCAAGGTGTTCATCAGCGCAATCAGCGGTGACTGACGTACATCGCTCATCAAGGTCAATTGGTCGATCACGTCGGCCAGGCTGTCAGCTTGTTGCCAGCGCAGGCTGTTGAGAAACTCCAGCCAGGCGTTGCTGTAGTCCTGAAAGTAGCGCTCGGTGAGGCGTTCGCGCAGCACGTCAGGGGTCAAATCAGCTTCTATGTCGCCGGGTTTGTCGCTCAGCACCCAGTCGATTTCTTCGCGGCGGGCCTCGGCAATTTCGTCGATGGCCTCTCGCACATGACCTTCCCAGGCTTGACGAGTAAAGACGCCCGCCACGCCATAGTCAGTGGTGAACAAGGCGTGCGCCTCGGTGTCACCGACCATCTGTTGCAGGCTCATTGCCGGGTAGTGAATAGCGGCTGCGTCGAGTACTTTTTGGTACAGATTGGCCTCGGCGTTGCGCTGGCCCAACTGACCCAGCAGTACCTGACGGGCCTGAGCCACCAAGACAGGGTCGGCCTCGATGCGCCACTCGGGATGCGCAGCCAGTTGCTCCCCATAAAATTGCCATAAGTTAGGCGACAAACCCTGCCAGAGCCCCGGCGAGAAACCCGCCCGCAGCGGCTCGGCATTGCCCAACACGTTGGCCAGAAAAGCCGCGTCGGCCTTTTCGGGGCGCGCCATCATCAGGTACGCCTTCAATAAATCGTAGGCGCCACGGGCACGATTGGC
>NZ_WIWC01000087.1 GCF_009600315.1 Pseudomonas helleri
GTAAGCGCTCCATGAACCCCATATTCAAAGCGCTTAGCTGACCCCCGATGCTGTGCTCCCGATTTTCTTTCTGGAGCCAGCCGCCATGATGCGCCCCGACGCCAAAGTCGAAAAAGTTTATCTCTACCCCAAGCCCGTCGACTTCCGAAAATCCATTGACGGCCTGGCCGCTCTGGTCGAACTGGATATCAAAGTGGCGGTGTTCGACCCCGTGCTCTTCGTGTTTCTCAACAAGCCACGCAACCGCGTGAAGATCCTCTATTGGGAACGCAACGGCTTCTGCCTTTGGCTCAAGCGCCTCGAATCCGAGCGTTTCAAAACATCGCCAGAGGCCACCGACGAGGCGATCATTCTGACCGTCCAGGAACTCAACTGGTTGCTCGACGGTTTTGATCTCTGGCGTAATCGTCCTCATCAGGTTTTGACGCCGCGCTACGTGGCGTGACCCGGTATAATCCGGGCCATGATTTCTCTGCCCGATGACCTTCCTGATGATCCTGTTTTGCTCAAGCAACTGCTGCTTGAGGCCCTCAATCGCCAGGAGGAAACAGCTCAGGCTTATCAGACCCATATCGTCGACCTGAAAGAACAGATCAAGCTGTTGCGCGACCGCCTGTTTGGGCGCAAGTCAGAACAAAGCGTTGAACCTAATACGCCGCAACTGGCGCTTTTTAACGAACCTGAAAGCGAGCCTATGCCGCTAGTGGGCGACGTTGATGAAGAAGTCGTTAAGCCAATACCACGCCGCGGCAAACGCCAGCCATTGTCGGTTGAACTGCCGCGTATCGAAGTCATCCATGAACTACCCGAACACGAATTGACCTGTGCTTGTGGTTGCCGCAAACACGCCATCGGCGAAGAGACCAGTGAGCAACTGGACATCGTGCCGATGCAGATCCGGGTCATCAAACATATCCGCAAGGTCTACGGTTGCCGTGGCTGTGAAGCCGCACCGGTCACCGCCGACAAGCCCGCCCAACTGATCGAGAAAAGCATGGCCAGCCCCAGCGTGCTGGCCATGCTGTTGACCACCAAGTATGTCGACGGTTTACCGTTGCATCGATTTGAAACGGTACTCAGCCGGCACGGCATCGATATCCCACGCCAGACCTTGGCACGTTGGGTGATCCAGTGCAGCGAGCATTTCCAGCCACTGCTTAATTTGATGCGCGACCGGTTGCTGGAAAGTCCAGTGATTCACTGCGATGAAACCCGTGTTCAGGTGTTGAAAGAACCGGATCGAGACCCGACCAGTCAATCCTGGATGTGGGTGCAAGCCAGTGGTCCGCCGGATCGTAAAGTCGTGCTGTTTGATTACACCTCCAGCCGTGCGCAGGAGGTGCCGTTGCGCTTGCTGGAAAGTTACCGTGGCTATGTCATGACCGACGATTACGCCGGCTATAACGCGTTGGCGTTGCAGCCAGGTGTGGAACGTCTGGCGTGCATGGCCCATGCACGACGCAAGTTCGTGGACGCGCAAAAAGTGCAGCCCAAGGGTAAAACCGGACGGGCCGATATCGCGCTGACGATGATCAACAAGCTGTACGGCATCGAGCGCGAGCTCAAGGACGTCAGCGATGAACAGCGGTTTGTCGGTCGTCAGGAGAAAAGCCTGCCGATCCTGGCGCAACTGAAAAGCTGGCTGGATAAAACCCAATCGCAGGTGACACCGCAAAGTGCGTTGGGCAAGGCTGTGCATTATCTGGCGAATAACTGGAGCAGGCTGGATCGCTATGTGGAAGCGGGTTACTTGCCTATCGACAACAATGCGGCCGAAAGAGCAATCAAGCCGTTTGTGATCGGGCGCAAGGCATGGCTGTTCAGCGATACCGTCAACGGCGCCAGTGCCAGCGCGAAGATCTACAGCCTGGTCGAGACCGCCAAGGTCAACGGCCAAGAGCCTTATACGTGGCTGCGCCACGTACTTGAGCGGCTGCCGCACGCCTCGTCAGTAGCAGACTACGAAGCACTGCTGCCGTGGAACTGCTCGCCAGAAATGCCACGGTAAGCCGTTAACCCACTGTTGGGCAGGTGGGGTTTATGGATCGCATAC
>NZ_WIWC01000088.1 GCF_009600315.1 Pseudomonas helleri
GGCGGCCGCGAAAACTGAGTGCAACACCTGACCTTTCCGGTACGGTGCTGCCCCTATGTCCTATTCCGAACTCAGCGTTGAAGAGCGCGCGATCATTCAGCTCAGTCAAGCTCAAGGCTTCACCCTGCGCGGCATTGCTCGCCTGATTGACAGGTCGCCCTCGACCATCAGTCGAGAGCTGAAGCGCAATCGAGGCAGTAGTGGTGCTTACTCGGCCCGCTGCGCCCAGCGACAGATGAGCATTCGGCGCCAGGTTTGTCGCCCTAAGCGCAAGCTTCTGCCGGGCAGTGAGCGCTTCGAGTTGGTGACCCATATGTTGCGTGAGCGTTTGTCTCCTGAACAGATTGCCGGCAAGCTGCGCGGCATGAACATTCCCAGCCTCAGAGATGCCTACGTCTGTCGAGAGACGATCTACAACGCGATCTATGCCTTGCCGGTCGGCGAGCTGCGCAAGGAGCTGATCATCTGCCTGCGCCAAAGCAAGGCGACGCGCAGACCGCGCTCTGGCGGCGTGGATCGGCGCGGCCAGATTCCGGAGATGGTCAGCATTCACGTGCGCCCGCCAGAGATCGAAGACCGGCTGATGCCGGGGCATTGGGAGGGCGACCTGATCAAGGGTAAGGCCAACGCCTCGTCGGTAGGCACGTTGGTGGAGCGCACCAGTGGCTACCTGATGCTGGTGAAGATGAACGACGCAACGGCGACCTCGGCGATGGAGGGCTTCAGTGCAGCGCTCAACGGCATGCCGCTGGCGATGCGCAAGAGCATGACCTACGACCAAGGCCGGGAGATGGCGCGGCATGCTGAAATCACCCAGCAGACCGGGGTCGCTATTTATTTTTGTGATCCGCACAGCCCATGGCAGCGCGGCAGTAACGAAAACATCAACGGCCTGATCCGCCAGTACCTGCCCAAGGGGACTGACTTGTCGGTACACAGCCAGGAGCAACTGAATGCCATCGCCCTGCAACTGAATATGCGCCCCCGTAAGCGCTTCGATTTCAAATGCCCGATCGAAGTCATGGGAGAGGTGATGCAGGAAGCCTTGGCTATGCGGCATGATGCTCCGGCTTCAATTCAATAACCGTGTTGCACTCAGCTCCTGCAACCGCC
>NZ_WIWC01000089.1 GCF_009600315.1 Pseudomonas helleri
GGCGGTTGCAGGAGCTGAGTGCAACACGGTTATTGAATTGACGCAGGAGCATCATATTGCATAGCCAAGGCTTTCTGCATCACTTCGCTCATGACTTCGATAGGACATTTGAAATCGAAGCGCTTACGTGGACGCATGTTCAGTTGAAACGCAATGGCATCCAGTTCTTCTTGGCTATGTACCGACAAGTCAGTGCCCTTGGGCAGGTACTGGCGGATCAGGCCATTAATGTTTTCGTTGCTGCCGCGCTGCCAAGGGCTGTGCGGGTCGCAGAAGTAGATCGCCACACCGGTTCTCTGGGTGATCTCGGCGTGCTGTGCCATTTCCCGGCCCTGGTCGTAGGTCATGCTCTTGCGCATCGCCAGCGGCATGTTATTGAGGGCGGCGCTGAAGCCCTCCATCGCCGAGGTCGCCGTCGCGTCGTTCATCTTCACCAGCATCAGGTAACCACTAGTGCGCTCCACCAGCGTACCTACAGACGAGGCGTTAGCCTTACCCTTAATAAGGTCGCCTTCCCAATGCCCCGGCATCAGCCGGTCTTCAACTTCCGGCGGGCGCAAGTGAATGCTGACCATCTCTGGAATCTGCCCGCGCCGATCCACACCGCCAAGGCGTGGTCTACGTGTCGTCTTGCCTTGGCGCAAACAAAGGATCAACTCCTTGCGCAGCTCACCGACGGGCAGGGCATAGATCGCGTTGTAGATCGTCTCGCGACAGACGTAGGCATCTCTAAGGCTGGGTATGTTCATACTGCGCAGCTTGCCGGCAATCTGCTCGGGAGACAAACGCTGGCGCAGCATATGGATCACCAGTTCAAAGCGCTCACTCCCTGGCAGCAGCTTTCGCATGGGCCGACAAGCCTGGCGGCGGGCCTTCATCCGCTGCTGAGCCACACGGGCCGAGTAGCTGCCAGCTGCATCTCGATTGCGGCGCATCTCCCGGCTGACCGTCGAAGGGGATCGGTTGATCAAGCAGGCAATCCTGCGCAAGCTGAGGCCTTGGGCATGACTAACTTGAATGGTGGCACGCTCTTCAACGCTGAGTTCGGAATAAGACATAGGGCAGCACCGTACCGGAAAGGTCAGGTGTTGCACTCAGTTTTTGCCGCCGCC
>NZ_WIWC01000008.1 GCF_009600315.1 Pseudomonas helleri
AGCGCAGCCAGCATCTGGCCGGTCTGGTTGTTGTCGCTGTCGATGGCCTGTTTGCCCAGGATCACCAGCTGAGGCTGTTCCTTGTCCACCACCGCCTTGAGCAGCTTGGCCACAGCCAGCGAGGTCAAGTCTTCAGCGGATTCGACGAGGATGGCGCGATCGGCACCCAGAGCCAGTGCAGTACGCAGCTGTTCCTGAGCAGTGGTCGGGCCGATGGAGACGACGACGATTTCAGTCGCAACACCTTTCTCTTTCAGGCGTACGGCTTCTTCCACGGCGATTTCGCAGAAGGGGTTCATCGACATCTTGACGTTGGCGAGGTCAACGCCGGAGTTGTCCGCTTTGACGCGCACTTTAACGTTGTAATCGACCACTCGTTTGACAGCTACAAGAACCTTCATGGATTCCTCGTTACTCTCCGGTGAAAAGAAAGTCGCCTAGGCGAACCTGGCGGTTGATGCACAGTGGCACAAGGGCACCTCCAAAGATCGTTGCCGTGCCGTTCTTTATATAAAGAATGACGAGCGCCAGAGGCTTCACATGCGACCGTCTGTCCGGTGTGACTACAAGTCATACACCAAAAGGACGTGTAAACTCCACGCGAAGAATGGCAGGCTCCTACTGGTTGAGCCCATGCCCTGTCTTTAGAGGTGCTCTTGAAACCGACAATCAGCCTACGGCGAGCGCAAAACCGCCCGTATCTTGACCGGAACGCCATTTGCGGTCAATACAGCAAATCGGCCAGTTTTAAGCCGCGCGTCTAGGATTTGTCTGGCTTTCAGCCAATTCAAACAAACGTTTGTATTGGACGCTGATAGTGGTGTAGATATAATGCCCGCCCCATAGAGAGAGCGGCGCCTCATCCATTGCGTCTTTAGCCCCGGGCCGAAGGAATAATGGATGAAACGCCAAACCTCCAATTAGAAAAATACCGTTGAGCCTTGAGTAGGAGAGAACCTGTGGAACGCGAATACATGGAATTCGACGTGGTCATCGTCGGCGCCGGCCCTGCCGGTTTGTCCGCCGCCTGCCGTTTGAAGCAGAAGGCCGCCGAAGCCGGTAAAGAAATCAGCGTCTGCGTGGTAGAAAAAGGCTCTGAAGTCGGTGCTCATATTTTGTCTGGCGCGGTGTTTGAACCCCGCGCCCTGAACGAATTGTTCCCGGACTGGAAAGAACTGGGCGCTCCGCTCCATACCCCGGTCACCCGCGACGATATCTATGTACTGCGCAGCGACAGCACCGCCACCAAGGTGCCCGACCTGTTTGTGCCTAAAACCATGCACAACGAAGGCAACTACATCATTTCGCTGGGTAACCTGTGCCGCTGGCTGGCGCAGCAAGCAGAAAACCTGGGCGTTGAGGTTTACCCAGGCTTCGCCGCACAAGACGTGCTGTTCGATGAAAACCATGTGGTTCGCGGGATCATTACCGGCGATCTGGGCGTTGACCGTGAGGGCAACCCAAAGGAAGGCCTGTACACCCCCGGTATGGAACTGCGCGGCAAGTACACCTTGTTTGCTGAAGGCTGCCGCGGCCACTTGGGCAAGCAACTGATCGAGCGCTTCAACCTCGACAGCGATGCGGACGTCCAGCACTACGGCATTGGCCTGAAAGAAATCTGGGAAATCGACCCGGCCAAGCATCAGCCGGGTCTGGTGGTTCACACTGCAGGCTGGCCTCTGGACATCGTCAGCAAAGAGAACACGGGCGGCTCCTTCCTCTATCACCTGGAAAACAATCAGGTCGTTGTCGGCTTGATTGTCGATCTGTCCTACAGCAACACCTTCCTGTCCCCGTTCGATGAATTCCAGCGTCTTAAGCACCACCCGGTGCTCAAGCAATACCTCGAAGGCGGCAAACGCATCAGCTACGGTGCTCGCGCACTGGCCAAGGGCGGTTTGAATTCGCTGCCAAAAATGGTCTTCAACGGCGGCGCGCTGATCGGTTGTGACTTGGGCACCATGAACGTGGCCAAGATCAAAGGCAGCCACACCGCCATGAAGTCCGGCATGCTCGCCGCTGAAGCCGTGGCTGACGCCTTGCTTGCAGGCAGTGAAGGCGGCGATACCCTCACGACCTACGTTGAAGGGTTCAAAGCCAGCTGGCTGCACGAAGAACTGTTTGCCAGCCGTAACTTCGGCCCGGCCATGCACAAGTTCGGCCCAATTATGGGCGCGGGTTTCAACTGGATGGATCAGAACCTGTTCGGCGGCAAACTGCCCTTCACGCTGCATGACACCAAGCCTGACTACGCCTGCCTCAAACTGGCCAAAGACTGCCAGAAAATCGACTACCCGAAACCGGACGGCAAGATCAGTTTCGATAAACTCAGCTCGGTTTTCCTGTCCAGCACCAACCACGAAGAAGAGCAGCCGTGCCACCTTAAGCTGCGCGATCCGAGCATTCCGATCAGCGTTAACTTGCCGCTTTATGATGAGCCGGCACAGCGCTACTGCCCGGCGGGTGTTTATGAAGTGATCGAGCAGGAAGGTGGCGAGAAGCGCTTCCAGATCAACGCGCAAAACTGTGTGCACTGCAAAACCTGCGACATTAAAGATCCGTCACAGAACATCACTTGGGTGACTCCGGAAGGTGCTGGCGGCCCGACTTACCCGAACATGTAAGTCAAAAGGCTCCTGCGAAGGAGCCTTTTTTATTGCACTGCGATCTGTGAATTTACGACGGCTACGCCGCCGAACGCAGCCTTCGATAGCGGCTACGAAAAGCTCGTCAGCATCCCGCCCCTTCATGGCCGGGGCTGCGTTCAAAGTAGCGTTTGTACTCGCGACTGAACTGCGAGGCACTTTGATAGCCCACTCGTTCGGCCACTTGCGCCACGCCCAAACGCTCATTCAACAGCAACTGCTGAGCCCGCAACAGACGCAGCCGTTTGAGGTACTGCACCGGCGACAATAAGGTGCTGCGCTTGAAATGCTCATGAAACGTGGAGGCGCTCATGTTGGCGCAACGCGCCAGGGTTTCGACATTCAAGGGTTCGGCAAAATGCTCGTGCAAATGGCTCAAGGACGCCGCGACTCTGGCAAATTGACCTTGTTGTTCGACCAAGGCCCGTAACACTCCGGCCTGTGGCCCACGCAATGCCGCGAACAAGACTTCGCGCAAACGCGCCTTGCCCATGATTCGGCACTCTACGGGATCATGCAGGCACCGCAACAACCTCTCCACCGCCTCACGCATCTCGTCATCCAGCACCGCTGACGTCATCGACTCCGGCGTTTGCGCAACGGCACTGCGATCCGGGTCCAGGCCCATCGCCAGCACCAGCTCACCCAATACGGCCCGGTCAATGCTGATCGCCACTCCCAGCAGCGGCACCTCGGCAGACGCGAAGGTTTCACATTCAAATGGGACAGAAAGCGCCTGCACCAGATAATGCCCGGCGCCGTATTCCAGTGTCCGCTGTCCTAAATAGGCCAACTTACTGCCTTGGGCGATGACCATTAGGCTAGGCTCATAAATCTGCGGCATACGCGCCACGGCGTTGCAGGCCGACACCACCCGCACTTCAGGCAATAAAGTCGAAACAAAGCCGGTTTTTAACGCCAAAGGCCGGATCAGTGAAACCAGCCCGGCGTTCTCATCTCGGTGACGCGTCAGAAACATGGAAACAACTTCGCAGGAGGAATAGACAGGCGCATCTTCGCAGAATTACCGGCCAACGCCACAGCTGAGCCGAGACTTCGGAGTATTAGGCATAACAGGCGTAGGAATCGTCATAGTCCTGTCAGGTACAGAAGCGCAAAATCCCCTCCTGTTCACTGTTAACGTTTCGAGAGGTTATTCATGTCCACCTATAACGCAATCGGCTATGCCGCTCAGAGCGCCAAAGCCCCGCTAGCACCCATGCAATTCAACCGCCGCGCCCTGCGTCCGGACGACGTAGCTCTTGACGTGCTGTACTGCGGCGTTTGCCACTCCGACATTCACCAGGCACGCAATGATTGGGGCTTCGCCACTTACCCACTGATGCCCGGCCATGAAATCATCGGCAAAGTGACCGCTATCGGCGATAAAGTCACCAAGCACAAAGTCGGCGATATGGTCGGCGTAGGCTGCATGGTTGATTCATGCCGCACCTGCTCCGCGTGTCAGGAAGACCTGGAGCAATACTGTCTGGAAGGCATGACCCAAACATACGCCAGCCCGGATCGGGTTGATGGCACCCTGACCATGGGCGGCTACTCCGACAAAATGGTTGTCAGTGAACATTTTGTACTGAGCATCCCGGACAACCTCGACCCAGCCAGCGCTGCACCGTTATTGTGTGCAGGTATCACAACGTATTCGCCACTGCGCCACTATGGTGTAGAGCCAGGCGACAAAGTCGGCATTTTGGGCATGGGCGGCTTGGGCCACATGGGCATCAAGTTTGCCAAGGCTTTGGGCGCAGAAGTCACCCTCTTCACCCGCTCCGCCGCCAAGGCTGAAGAAGCCCGTCGCCAAGGCGCCGACCACGTGATCGTGTCCACCGACGCCGAGCAGATGAAAGCGGCTGCTGGCACGTTCAACTTCCTGCTCGACACCATTCCGGTGCCACACGACCTTAACCCCTACCTCGAAACCCTGGCGTTCGACGGCGTACATATTCTGGTCGGCCTGATCGAACCTGTTGAACCGGCACTGAATGCCTTCAATCTGGTGTTCAAGCGCCGCGTACTGGCTGGCTCGCTGATCGGCGGCATTGCTGAAACTCAGGAAATGCTCGATTTCAGCGCCGAACACGGGATTACCTGCGACATCGAGATGCTGGACATCAAAAACATCAATGAAGCCTTTGAGCGTGTTGTGAAAGGCGACGTGAAATATCGCTTTGTGATCGACATGAAAACGTTGAAGGCTTAAACGTCAAAAGCCCCTCACCCTAACCCTCTCCCAAAGGGAGAGGGGACTGAATGGGGGGACCTTTTGAGGTGTGCCTACCCAAGGTTTCTCGCTGAATCCAGTATTGAAACCGATAGAAATCGGCCCCCTCTCCCTCTGGGAGAGGGCTGGGGTGAGGGTTTACCCGCCCAACTCTGCCGATATCTGCTGCGCCGCATGTGTGATGACCGGAATCAACCCGGTCATTTTCTCCAGTGACATGTAAGGCACGGTACTGGCGATGCTGATGGCCGCCACGATCTGGCGACTGGCATCCCTTATCGGCGCCGCTACACAACGAATCGACGGTTCGTTGTCTTCCAGATCAAAAGCATACCCACCCGCGACATAGCCGCGCATCCGCGTTTCAAACTGCTCCCACGTCACTTCCTCATGGTTGGGCCATTGCGGATTTTTCTCCGCTGGCGAATGACTCGCGTCATACAAACGTCGCCACTCCCCCACCGGTGCGTCCAGCAACATGGCTTTGCCAATCCCTGTGCGCGCCAGCGGCATGCGATGGCCCACCCGCGAACGCATTTCCGGACCATTGCGGCCTGGAATTTTGTGCAAGTACAACACTTCGTCGCCTTCGCGCACGGCCAGGTGAACGGTATCGCCGGTCAACACCGACAACTCATCCAGAAACGGCCCGGCCAATGTCACCAGCGGCACTTCTTCGCGCGCCTGAAAACCCAGCTCGATCAACTTCGGTCCCAGCAAGTAACCCACCTGCGGCAATACGCGCAGGTAGCGTTCGTCGACCAAACAACTGGCCAGACGGTGCGTGGTGCTGCGGGTGGTGCCAATTGCCCGGGCGATGTCTTTGAGGTCGCGCGCACCATTGGCCACGGCCTGTACGACCGCCAAGCCGCGCAGTAAGGTTTGGGTGCCGGTCGGTGCGATTTTCGGGGTGTCGTCCTGCATAGCCAGCCTTTGGATTAGGGGGATACCGGGCGGCATTATGGTCGCCCGGCTGACGCGCGGCTAGAGTTCGATCCGTTCGACTTTGCCCACCAGCAAGATATAGGACAGTGCCCCCAACAGCGCCAGCACCGAAATGTAGGTGATGGCCGGCGCGAACGAGTCACCGCTGGCCAAAAAGCCGATCACGATAGGCGTGGCGATCGCGGACAGGTTGCCGATGAAGTTGAATACGCCACCGGTCAGGCCCAGCAACCGGGCCGGCGCCAAGGTGGAGACCAACGACCAGGTGATCGACGCCAGCCCGTTACCGAAAAACGCCAGCGCCAGAAACGCAATCACCAACGGCGTCGACTCGACAAAGTTGGCACCGATGATTGAGGTCGAGATCAGCAACCCGCCAATAATCGGTAATTTGCGCGCAAAACCCACCGAATAGCCACGGCGAATCAGCCAATCGGAAAAGAACCCCGAGCACAGCACGCCAATAAAGGCCGCCAGGAACGGCAGCGAAGCCAGCAGCCCGGACTTGATAAAGTCCATGCCGCGGTATTTGACCAGATAGGTTGGGAACCACGTCAGGAAAAACCATAAGGTGGAGTTCAGGCAGAACTGCCCCAGATAGATGCCCCACAGCTTGCGTTTGGTCAGCACGATGCCCAGATCCGCCCAGCTGAACGGCGCTTTGCGTTTGGCCGTTTGCGACTGGATATCCACCAGCCCGCCACCCTCGATGATCAAGTCGATTTCGGCGTCGTTGGCGCCCTTGAAGTCTCGCGGCTCGCGGTACACCGCGTACCAAATGCCCGCCCAGATGATGCCCACTGCACCGGTGCAGACAAACACCATGTGCCAGCCCCACTGATGTTGCAGCCAGGCCAGTACCGGGGTCAGGAACGCCAGCCCGACAAATTGCCCTGAGGTATAGAAGCCAATGGCCGTGGCGCGTTCACGCTCGGGAAACCAGGTGGTGACGACTCGGCTGTTGATCGGGTACGCCGGGGCTTCAAGCGCACCGACCGCCATGCGCAGAACAAACAGGGCAATAAAGCTGGCGGCAAAGCCGAGCATGACAGTGGCGATCGACCACAACAGCAAGGCCACGCTGTACAGAATGCGCGGCGGTACGCGGTCCACCAGCCAGCCGCCAGGAATTTGCATGGCGGCGTACGTCCAGCCGAACGCGGAGAAGATCAGGCCGACATGGATGGGGTCGATGCCCAGATCACTGGTCAGCGCGGGGGCCGCAATCGACAAGTTGCTGCGGTCCAGATAGTTGATCACCACGGTGATAAACAACAGGACCATGATGAAAAAACGCTTACGGCTAGGCGTCACCATAGACGCTTGCGCGACAGTGATTGTCATGGGATGTGCCTCGTTTTTATGGTTATTGAGGTCGTTAAATCCGTAGCAGTTGCCGAAGGCGACGTCCGATCGCGAAGCGGTCGTAAATTCTGAGATCCCATTTTATCTGGATGATTTCATTACCTGAATTTACGACGACTTTGTCGCCGATCGCAGCCTTCGGCAGCTGCTACGTAGCGAGGAGTGGACTCACCACTCGGCGAAGCTGCCGTCGGCGTGGCGCCAGATCGGATTGCGCCAGCGGTGACCCACTACGGCACGCTCGCGCACGTATTCTTCGTTGATCTCAATGCCCAGGCCCGGGCCATTGGGGATCTTGACGAAGCCTTTGTCGTAGTCGAAGACCGACGGGTCTTTGATGTAGTCCAACAAGTCGTTGCTTTCGTTGTAGTGAATACCCAGGCTTTGCTCCTGGATAAAGGCGTTGTAACAGACCGCGTCCAGTTGCAGGCAAGCCGCCAGTGCAATCGGGCCCAACGGGCAATGCAATGCCAGCGCCACGTCGTAGGCTTCGGCCATGTTGGCGATCTTGCGGGTTTCAGTAATACCGCCAGCATGGGAAGCGTCCGGCTGGATAATGTCGACGTAGCCTTCGCTGAGCACGCGCTTGAAGTCCCAGCGCGAGAATAAGCGTTCCCCCAGAGCAATCGGAGTGCTGGTCAACGGCGCCAGTTCTTTGAGCGCTTCGTAGTTTTCGCTGAGCACCGGCTCTTCGATAAACATCAGCTTGTACGGGTCCAGTTCCTTCATCAGCACCTTGGCCATCGGTTTGTGTACCCGGCCGTGGAAGTCCACGCCGATGCCCACATTCGGCCCGACTGCATCACGGACAGCGGCGACGTTGGCCAGCGCCAAATCGACTTTTTCGAAGCTGTCGACAAATTGCAGCTCTTCGGTGCCGTTCATTTTGATCGCGGTGAACCCACGGCTGACGGCTTCTTTAGCGGCTCTGGCGGTGTCCGCCGGGCGGTCGCCACCGATCCAGGAGTACACGCGAATCTTGTCGCGCACTTGCCCGCCCAACAGGTCGCTGACCGACACGCCCAACGCTTTGCCCTTGATGTCCCACAACGCCTGATCGATACCGGCCAGCGCGCTCATGTGCACCGCGCCACCGCGGTAAAAGCCGCCACGGTAAAGCACCGTCCAGATGTCTTCGATGTTGCGTGGGTCTTTGCCGATCAAGTAGTCGGACAATTCCTCAACTGCGGCTGCCACGGTGTGGGCGCGCCCTTCAACCACAGGCTCGCCCCACCCGGTTACGCCTTCGTCGGTTTCTACCTTGAGGAACAGCCAGCGCGGCGGAACCAGATAGGTCGTGAGTTTGGTGATTTTCATCGTGTTGTCTCTCTTATTCGATGGGACGCCGCAGCGCCGGTCAGTCTGCGTGACGCTGCGTATTCCAGGCGTTCATATAGGCCTTGGCCCGTACGCCCACTTCTTGTGGAGTCAGGCCCGGTTTGAATAAACCCGAACCCAGTCCAAAACCTGCAACGCCGGCGTCGAGAAACACCTGCATGTTGTCAGGGGTAATTCCGCCGACCGGGATCAGCCGTGTACCGGCGGGCAATACCGCGAGCCAGGCCTTGACCACCGCCGGGCCCATTTGCTCGGCCGGGAACATTTTCAGCACGTCGGCCCCTTCAGCCAGTGCGGCAAACGCTTCGGTGGGAGTGGCCACGCCGGGCGACAAGTAAAGGCCAGCCGCCTTGGCCGCACGCAACACCTTGGGGTCGCTGTGGGGCATCACAATCACTTGCCCGCCCGCCGCCTTGACCTGTTCGACCTGCTCGGGCGTTAACACCGTGCCCGCACCGACCAGGCAGTCGGCGGGCAGGCTGTCGCGCAAAATGCGGATGCTGTCGTAAGGCTGCGGGGAGTTGAGCGGCACTTCAAGGGTACGAAAGCCCTCGTCATACAGCACCTTGCCGATGGCTTGCGCCTCTTGCGGATGCAGCCCGCGAAGAATCGCGATCAACCCGTTTTTTGCCAATGCTTGCTTGAGCATCTCAGCCCTCCAGAGCGTTGTGTCGCACTAACCCGGCGGCGTGAGCCAGGTGCCATAAACCCTGTTCGGTGGCCTGTTCTGCCAGACGCACGTCGCCAAACCCACAGGCGGCCAGCGCCAGTCGGTAGCGTTCACAGAGTTGGGAATTACCAATAAGAATGACCGCGGGCAACGACTGCTCGCCACGTCGCTGACGCAATGCGCAGCTCAGGGCAAACAACTCATGGCCAATCAATAAACCCGACACATAGTCAGGCTGCTCGGTGGCGCTCAGTTGGCCGGTCAGGCCGAGTGTTCGGGCGCTGAACAGCGTCGACAACGGACCGAGCAGTCCGTCGGCAGACAATGCTACGTGCACGCCGCGCTCGAAGGCGGGCTGGTCAAACGGCCCGCCGCGTTGCTGGGTACGGCCCAAAATAGTGTGTTCACAGGCAGCGGCGTAAAGCTCGCCGGTCATGAAAGTATCGAAGTGCACGAGGCAGCCGTCTTGCACCTGCACCCATTTGGAGTGGCTGCCGGGCAAGCCGATCAAGCAATCGTTGATCAGCGGATAACGCTGCAGGACGCCCAGCACTTGAGTTTCTTCACCGCGCATCACATTGGGCAGGGTTGAACGCTGGATGACCCCCGGCACGATGTGCACATCGACCCCACGCACACTGCGCACGGGCTGCAAGGCGGTGCTCAGGGCCTGAAGGCTGGCCGGGGTTTCGCGGTACGGGGCTTCGCGCCAGCCTTGGGCGCTGCCGACCATGCCACAAGCGATCACGGGAATGCCGGGATGAGTGTCGAGCCAGTCACCGCAGGCATCGTCAAAGGCCAGTTCAAAGCCGTTGTCGCAACGCTGCCCGGCCACGTCACGCGACGTGGCGGGCAGCTGCATGATCCCGCAGGCCAGCGAGCGCGTTTGCAGCACCTGCCCTGACGGGCCGAGTAAATAAGCACGAAGGGAGGTTGTCCCCCAATCGAGTGCAATCAATTGCGCCTGCATCGCTTCACCTGTTTTGTTTTTAGCAGTGAATGCTGTGTCTCAGTGCAGGCGACTATAAACCTTGAGTCGGACAAATCTCAATATATAAATTGCAGTCCCATATATAGGGAATTAGTGAGACCGATCCTTAGCAGTTGCCGCAGGCACTGTCACTCCGGCTCAGGGCCGATGGGGAAAAATTCGCCGCAGCTCCATACGCCCAGCCAGTTTTGACCGTCAATGGGGCGCGATACCGCCAGTTCGATCAGTTGGTAGAAGACGTTGCGATGAATCAGCGCTTCAAGGTTACGGCGCACTAACAGGTAGGGCGCAGGCGCCTGGGTGTGGGAGTCGATGACGACGCGCAGAGGATGTTCGCTGTCTGCCGTGATCTGCTCGTCGACGTTGGTGGTAAAGCGCAGCACTTGCTGCTCCCCCTCTCCTTCGACCTCAAGGATTTGCGCAACAAACGGTGCATCATCGACGACGATGCCGACCTTTTCTGCCGGAGTAATCAGAAAGTAATCGTCACCGTCACGGCGAATGATGGTGGAGAACAACTTGACCATAGGTTTACGGCCAATGGGGGTGCCCATGTAATACCAGGTGCCATCGCGGGCGATGCGCATGTCGATATTGCCGCAGAAAGCGGTGTCCCATAAATGAACCGGCGGCAGACCTTTGTCGGCTTTAGGGATTTGCGCCAACAGGTTACTGACGTCTACAGGTTCACTCATGATGCTCTCCTCGACTTATTCGTCGCTCAAGCCTATCAAGCTGCGTGCGTACTTCGCCAGCGGCGGGCCAATCAGGTCTGCGGGTTTGGTGTCATGAAAGGTCAACAGGCCGCCCCGGCTGCGGATGGTCGCCGTATCAATCAGGTATTGGGTACTGGTTTCGATCAACATCACTTGAATAACGCCGCTGTCGACACCCAAGCGGCTGATTTCTTCCTGATCCAGCCATTCGTCACTGTTGCTGATGCGGTCGTCTGCACGCGCAAAACGGGTGTAAAGCAAGTAGTGCGCACCAAAGCCACGGGCTTCAGTCATGGCCTGATCGAGCCCCACAGGTTCTTTGGCACGGCGCACCATCGGGAAATATTCAACGAAGCCGTTAAACGCCTCTTCGGCCACCACGCTGGGCCGCACATAGGGGTCGCCAATCGGGGCAAAAGGCCCCTGGGCGATGTAGATAAAGGAGTCCGGCTGGATGCGCAGCGAGTTGCTGCGCCGCGTATTGCTGTGATCCAGTAGGCCCGCGTCGCTCATTTGATAGCGCGCGCCCTCCCCCAGATCACTGACCTTCATGCAGCCACCCAGCGCCAAAAAAGCCAGCAACACCAACAGACCACGCATCCTATTCTCCCGATGGCCGGTGACAGAAAACCGGCGAATAGTCGCGTGATGCAGTTTGCGCGCCAGCTTTACCCGCAACGCTATCGCTGCTTTAGCCGGTCAATCACCACCGCCAGCAACAGAATCGAGCCGCGTATGACGTATTGGTAGAAGGTGTCGATGTTTTTCAGGTTCATGGCGTTTTCAATGATTGCCAGAATCAGCACCCCGGCGATTACATGCCGAATCATCCCGACGCCGCCGCTCAACGACACACCGCCCAACACACAGGCCGAGATCACGGTCAGCTCAAACCCCTGACCAATCATTGGCTGCCCAGAGGTCATGCGCGACGCCAGAATCACGCCAGCCAGCGCACCAATCAGCCCATGCACGGCGAAGATGATGATTTTGGTGCGGTCGACGTTCACCCCGGCCAGCAGCGCCGCTTCCTGATTACCGCCAATGGCCATGGTGTTACGGCCATAGGTGGTGTGGTTGAGCAGCCAGCCAAAAAACACAAAGCACACCAGAGTGATCAGGATCGGCACCGGCACGCCAAACAGCTGGCCATTGCCAAACACGAAGAACGACTCTTGAGAAACCCCCACAGCCTTGCCATTGGCAAAGATATACGCCAGACCGCGCACAATCTGCATGGTGGCCAAGGTGGTGATTAGCGCATTGACCCGCAGTTTGGCGATGACGATACCGTTGATTAGCCCCACCAGCAGGCCCATGCCCAAGGCCGCGCTGACGCCCAAAAACACACTGTCGGTGTCGCGCATGACCACCGCCGCCACCACCCCGGAACACGCGATCACCGATCCTACTGAAAGGTCGAAGTGCCCCGAGGCCAGGCAGTACAGCATGGTGCAAGCGGCAATCCCGGTGGTGGAAATGGCCAACCCCAGACCGCGCATGTTCAAAGGCGACAGGAAGTTGTCGATCAGCAAGGTGCACAACAGGAAAATCGCAAACGCGGCCAGCAACATGACCCAATCGTCGAGAAAACGGCGCATATCGAGTTTTTTGCGGGGAGTCGGCAGTGTGGAGTCGTGTGTGGTCATAAAAATCTCTCAGTAGGTCACGCCGTTAGCCGCGCTGACGGGGCAAGGCCATTTGCAACAGATTGGATTCATTGGCCTCGGCACGCGCCAGCTCACCGCTGACCGCCCCCTCGCACAACACCAGAATGCGGTCCGAAATACCCATCACTTCCATCAAGTCGCTGGACACCACAATCACCGCGATACCGCTGGCGGCCAGACTGTGGATGATTTGGTAAATCTCGGCCTTGGCGCCAATGTCGATGCCACGGGTCGGCTCATCGAGCAGCAACACTTTCATCGGCATCGACAGCCAACGGCCCAGAATGGCTTTTTGCTGATTACCACCCGACAGGAACATGATTTTCTGCGCAGCCGTGGGGGTCTTCACCTTCAACGCACGAATCTGTTTATCGGCGTTATCCCGCTCCCATTGGCCGCGCAATACACAGCCCAAGGCGGAATGAGCACTGCGCGCACTGATATTGATGTTCTCCGCCACACTGGCCAAAGGAATGATGCCTTCCTTTTTGCGGTCTTCAGGGCACAGCAGCACACCGGCATCAATGGCATCACGGGGTGAACGCAACGTCAGGGTCTCGCCCTGCAGCTCAACCAGCCCGGCGCTGTGGCGCGCCAGCCCGCTTAACAAGCGCAACAGCTCAGTGCGCCCGGCCCCGACCAGACCGAACAGCCCCAGAATTTCACCTTGACGCACCTCGAAACTGACCGGCTGGCGCAGACCTGGGCCAAGCAATCCATCGACCTTGAGCGCCACCGCACCGTGTTCGCGAGGTCGATAGTCATAAATATCCTGAATATCGCGACCGACCATGCAGGTCACCAACTGGTCGTGGGTCAACTCGCTCATCTGCTCAAAGGTGCGCACGTAACGGCCGTCCTTGAACACAGTGACCGCGTTGCAGATGCGGAACACTTCTTCCATGCGATGGGAGACATAGAGCACCACTTTGCCTTCGTCGCGCAGGCGCGCAATGATCGCCATCAGGCGGTCGATTTCCCGCGCCGACAGGCTGCTGGTCGGCTCGTCGAAGGCAATTACATGAGCACCGCGGGACAACGCCTTGGCGATTTCAACCAGTTGGCGCTGACCCAGCGACAAGCGAGCAACCTTCTCTTGAGGATCAATTTCATCGGCCAGCCCCTTGAGCAAGGCCAATGCGTTGCGCCGTAACTCACCGCGCCGAATCAAACCAAAGCGCGCCGGCAAATGGCCCAGAAACAAGTTCTCGGCCACGCTCATTTGCGGCACCAGATGCAACTCTTGATGAATCACCGCAACCCGATGAGCGATGCTCTCAGCGGTGGATTTGAACACCATGGATTGCTCGCCGATCTGCACCGTGCCACTGCTGGGCGCGTAGGCCCCGCCGAGGATTTTCAACAGGGTCGATTTACCGGCACCGTTCTCACCCATCAGCGCATGCACCTGACCGGGATGCGCCTCAAAAGTGATATTGGCCAGCGCCTGTACGCCGGGGAAATGCTTGCCGATGGCATTGAAGCGCAGGCTGTCACTGCATGGAGCATGAGTCTCTGTAAGCGGCTGCATAAGCACCTCCGACTCAGTTCCACAACCCGATTTTGGTCAGCTCTTCCTGGAAGTTATCCCGGGTGATGAGCGTCACTTCGTCCATGGCCGTGTACAGCGGCGGCTCTTTGCCTTCAGTGATCCACTCGAACATCAGGGTTGCGGTCTTGTAACCCTCGATATGCGGGCTCGGCAGCATGGAACCATAAAAGCCGCTATTGGCCTTTTTCAATTCGCCAATCGCGTCGGTGCCGTTGATACCAATTCCGATCACGTTGGCAGCGGCAAAACCCGCACTTTCCGTGGCGCGCACACCACCCAGCACCGTGCTGTCATTCATGCCGCCGATGATCAGGTTTTTTGCAGCGCCGGGCAGCTTGACCAGTGCCGAGTTGGTGGCGTCCATACTGCCGGGCACATCGAGGGTCTTGAGCGCCGAATACAGAATGTGATCATCCGGCAAGCCTGCGTCTTTCAAGGATTTAACCGAACCGTCGGTGCGCTTTTTGCCCGTGTCCAGTTCGTTGAAGGTATTGATGACCGCGTAGGTGTCTTTCCAGTCCCAATTGCGTTTTTTTGCTTCAGCCACCATCGCTGCGCCTTGCTGCTGGCCGACTTCAAACGCCGCCATACCCAAATACGGCACGTCTTCCATAAATTTGCCGCTGGCATCGACAAAACGGTCATCGACGGCAATGACTTTCAGGCCATTCATCTTGGCCTTGGCCATGATCGCAGGCCCGAGGCCCACGTCCGGCGGACAAATAACGAATCCCTGAGCGCCATTGGCGGCCAGACTGTCGATGGCCGACAGGGTTTTCTCCCCATCAGGCACGGCAATTTTGATCAGCTCAAAGCCTTTGTCTTTGGCGGCCTTTTCAGCGAAAGCCCACTCGGTCTGAAACCAGGGTTCTTCCGCCTGTTTGACCAGAAAACCGATTTTGACCGGATCAGCGGCCAGCACGGTATGACCAAAGCTCAGCGCAGTCGCTGTCAGTGCCGCGCAGCACAGGGCGCGAAGGATGGGACGACGTTTCATGGCAAACCCTCTTGTTGTTATTTTTAAAGTGTTTGAAGCCTGATCGTTCCGGCCGGTTACTCAGTCGTGGTACAGCACCGAACGCCCGCCATCGATGGTGATACAGGACGCATTGATAAACGGCGCTTCATCGCTCGCCAGAAAAACAGCGGTCATGGCCACTTCCAACGGCTGGCCGATTCGCCGTGGCGGATGCAGATCCAGCGCGCGCTGGCGCTCTGCTTGCGGGTCGGCGAAGCCGTTCCAGTAATCGACGTTCAACTGAGTTTCGATGTAACCCGGTGCAATGGCGTTTACCCGTATGCCTTTGGGCGCATATTCAATACCCAGCGCGCGGGTCAGTCCCAACAAACCATGCTTGGCCACCGGGTACGGGAAACAGCCGGGAATGATGTGGCTTGAATGGGTCGAGGCAATGTTGATGATGCTGCCCACTCCCTGCTCGATCATGTGCGGCAACACGGCCTTGCAGCCATACCAGGCACCGTCAAGATCAATGGCGAAACAGCGCCGCCAATCCTCTTCGGTCATTTCCAGCGGATCGCGAAACACATTGACCCCGGCGCAATTGACCAGCACATCCACGCGGCCATGCCGTTCTATCGCCAGCGCGACCATGGCCTGCAGGTCGGCCTGGCATGAAACATCTGCGGTGATGGCCTGTACATCTGCGCCTTGCTCGCGCCAATGGGCGGCCACTTTCTCGACTTTCTCGGCCTGAATATCGCTGATGACCATTTTTGCCTGCTGCGATACAAAGCTGGCGACGATGGCTTCGCCAATGCCCTGAGCCGCGCCAGTCAAGAGCACCACCTTGTTTTTCAGACGCTCACCGCGAGGCGGTTGGGCTACCGCAGGCAAGGAAAGAGGTTCAGCCATGGATCAGAACTCCGTAAAAGAAGCACGACGAAAACCGGGCATCTGACGATGACCGGCCATTAAAAGTAGGGAATTGAAAGCACGCGCGTGGGCGCAGGAAAATCCTGGAATATGTCGACATCACTTCACCATCTTATTTTTTTAGTGTGAGTGCGTGGAACTGTGGCCGACTATAAACCCGGAAACTGCAAAGTCTCAATATATAATTTTGAATCTCATATTTAGGGATTTGGCAGCTAGCCGCCGATGATTTTCATCACCGTGGCACCGCCCGAGAAGGCGATGTCTTGCTTGTCGCCCAAAGCTTTCATCAACAAACTTTGCAGCGCAGGCAAAGCCTGATGGCGGGGTTTGTTCAGCAGGTCGCCGACATAGTGGCGATTGCTGGATGACAAGCAGCCATGCAGCCAACCTGTAGAGGACAGACGCAAGCGCGAACAGGTCCGGCAAAACGGCACGCTTTCGTTGGCAATCACGCCAAAATATCCCTGACCCGGGATGTGATAGCGCACAGCAGTGGCATCCACTGGCGCATCGGCTTGCAAGTATTCGTGGCGCTCGCCTATGAGCGACAGCAATTGTTGCAGGCTGACAAATTGTTGCAGGAATGCATTGCCATCACTGGCCAGGTGGCCCATGCGCATCAGCTCGATAAACCGCAGCTCGTAGCCCCGTTCAAGGCAATACTCCAGCAAAGGGATTACCTGATCGAGGTTTTGCCCGCGCAACGGCACCATATTGACCTTGATCTTGATCCCCGCCTCACTGGCCTGGCGCATGCTGTCGAGCACGGTTGGCAGATCACCACCACGGGCAATGGCGCGAAAGGCTTCCGGGTTCAGGGTATCGAGGGAAACATTGAGGCGACGTATGCCCGCCTCCAGTAGCAAGGGCAATTTGCGCGCCAGCAACTGACCATTGGTGGTCAGGCTGATATCACTCAAGCCTAACGAACCAACTCCCTGCATAAAGGTTTCAAGCTTGGGACTGACCAGCGGTTCACCGCCGGTAATGCGCAAACGCTCGATACCTGCGGCTTCAATCAGATAGGCCACGCCACGGATCATGGCTTCGGCCGACAATTCATCCTGAGCCGCCACCAGGCGTTTGCCGTTGGGCACGCAATAGGTGCAGGCGTAATTGCACGCAGACGTCAGGCTGATGCGTAAATTGCGAAAACGTCTGCCTTGGCGGTCAACAATCATGGACGACTCCGACGCGCAGGATAGAGCCGCGCCAACACCTGATAATAGGGTACAGGGCACGCGGCCATGAATGATAAAGCCCCTTCCCCGCTACTCGACAGCCGGGGTGTCCGTGTCACGCTTGCGCTTGTTGCCCATGCGTACACCGATGTCCATCAGGAACTGGAAAAAGCCTTCCTGATCTTCCAGCACATTGCTCCAGAACGGCGAGTGATACAGCGCTACCGCGCCGTGTACCAATGCCCAGGCTGCGCAATAGTGGAAATACGGTGGCACATCTTCAAGCTTGCCTTCACTGATACGCCCCTTGATGAGCAGGGTCAAACGCTCAAAGTTTGAAGCGCGGATCTTGTGCAGCTCTTCAACCAGCTCGGGCACCTGATTACCTTTGACGACCTTTTCTTCAAGGCGGTCAAACAGCCGATAACGCTGAGGGTCACGCATGCGAAATTCAAAGTAGGCCCGCGACAGCGCCTCTTTGTCTTTATCGACGTCAGCGGAATGCAGCAACTCGTTCAAATCACGTTCGTAATCGAGCATCAGGCGCAGGTAAATCTCGGCCTTGGATTTGAAGTGCTTGTAAATCGTGCCTTTGCCGATACCGACGGCATCCGCAATCATCTCGACGGTGACGCTGTCTTCACCTTGTTCGAGGAACAGCTTGAGCGCGGTATCGAGAATTTCTTGCTCGCGGCGACGAAACTCACGGACCTTACGGGGTTCTTTGTGCATAAGAAAAGGTCTGTTCGGGTCAAAATCGAAGCGGAGTATTATGCATTAGTCACGCTAAATTGCACGGACCATCCTGCGTGCTCGCGTTTGCAGATGAATTCATATAACCCGTATGAGCAGGCAATCGAATCACAGGTATTCCAAATTTGTTTAAAAAACGATCAACCACGACTGGACGTTCAATAAAGCTGACCGATACTAAAGGAGTCGGCGGCACATCCCCCCAAGTGGCTGCCGATCAAGGTCACAACGGAATGTGCCCTTTGTTTTACTCCTAATGGTCTTAACCCGGGTTCCCCAGAGTCCGGGTTTTTTTTGTCTAAAAAGTCGATATTTTGCGCTGACCTCGTAGTCGCTGACGAGGAACGAAGGCTGCGATCGAGCGCGTAGCGGTCGCAAAATGGGCTATCAGCGTATGCCGTGTCTGCGACGGCTGCGCCGCCGATCGCAGCCGTCGTTCCTAGGCAGCGACTACGGGAGAGATACCCGGGCCAACGGGAACAGGCGCTTGAAGTTCTCTGTGGTCTGCTCTGCAAAACGCTCGTAGGACTCACCGCGCAACATCGCCAAAAACTCGGCTACTTCACGCACGTATTGCGGCAGGTTCGGTTTACCACGATGAGGAATCGGCGCCAGATATGGCGAATCTGTCTCGACCAACAAACGGTCGGCGGGCACCTGGCGGGCCACATCACGTAACGCATCGGCATTGCGAAACGTTACGATGCCCGACAGCGAGATGTAATAGCCCATGTCCAGCGCCGCTTTGGCCATGTCCCAGTCTTCGGTGAAACAATGCAGCACGCCAGCGTGGGGCAAGTCTGCCTCGCGCAGCATATTCAGGGTGTCCTGACGAGCACCGCGCGTGTGAATAACGACGGGTTTGCCGGTTTGCTGAGCCGCCTCAAGGTGAACCCGAAACGACAGCTGCTGCAACTCGGCGGCTTCAGGCTCGTAGTGGTAGTCCAGACCGGTTTCGCCAATGGCTACGACTCGTGGGTGGTTCAGTTCGCCCAGCAACCAGTCCAGTGCAGGCGCCGCTCCCGGCTGCACATCCAGCGGGTGTACACCTACCGAGCAATCAACATCGTCATAGCGCTCAGCCAACGTTTTGACATCGGCGGCATTGTCGGCACTGACACCAATACACAGAAAGTGACCGACACCGCGCAAGCGCGCCGCTTGCAACGCTGCGTCCAGTGAACCGTCGTGGGCACTCAGATCCAGACGGTCAAGATGGCAATGAGAGTCAACCAACATACAAAATTACCTGTTTATCAAATCGATCAAATCAACGCTGGCTGGGCAAACTTGCCCACTGCACCAGTAAGGCTTCGAGCAACAGCACCCGATTGAGGTTGGCCTTGCCCAGCACTTTTTGCCGCTGGGCCAGAATCCAGTCCTGGATGGCCAGCACTTTGTCTTGCGGGGTTTTCTGCGCCAGGTATTGCAGCACTTTGCGCATGTCGTCCAGCCCCAGCCCGGCTTCATCCTGAGTCAATTGATAACGCAAAATCAGACTCGACCAGTCGCAGAACCAGTCAAACAGCAACAACAACGGGATGGCATTCCAGCTTTCAGCCAGTTGAGTGGCCGAAATTTCACGCTTGAGCAGCTTTTTGACCCCTTCTACCACCGCCGCGCGTTGCTCGCGGACACCTTGGGCCTGCAACTTGACCGCAGCCAAGGGCGAGCCGGCGGCCAGTGTCAATAACTCACGCCGCTCTGTATCGCTGCACTCGGGCAGCGCCTTGGCCAGCCACTCAAGGCTCATCACCTCGCTGGGCAGCGGGCAGGCTTGTTGCACGCAGCGACTGCGGATAGTCGGCAACAGTCGACTCGACTGGTGACTGACCAGCAGCAAAATGGTGTTGCCCGACGGTTCTTCAAGGCTTTTGAGCAAGGCGTTGGCCGCGTTGACGTTCATCGACTCGACGGGCTCGACCAAGACCACCTTGCGCCCGCCCAATTGCGCGGTTTGCACCACAAAATTGACCAGCTCGCGCACTTGATCAACCTTGATCGCTTTGTCGGCTTCTTCCGGCTCAAGGATGTAGTTATCCGGGTGACTGCCTGCAGCCAGCAAAGAACAGGATTTGCACGACCCACAAGCCTCAAGCCCGACCGGCTGTTTGCACAGCAGGCTGGCCATCAGTCGCTCAGCCAGGGCGCGCTTGCCGATACCCGCTGGGCCATGCAACAAGTAGGCATGGGCGTGTTGAGCACGCCCGGCCATTTGCTGCCACAGGCTGTCTTGCCACGGATAGGCCTCAGCCACGGTACAGCTCCAGCAATTGCGGCAACAATGCATCCAGTTGCTGCTGAACCTCAGTCAGCGACTGGGCGGCGTCGACCAAACGATAACGCGCCGGTTCGGCTTCGGCCCGCTTGAGGTACGTACTGCGCACGGCATCGAAAAAGGTACGGCCTTCCTGCTCAAAACGGTCCAGTCGGCCCCGGGCGCTGGCGCGGGCCATACCGACTTCAATCGGCAGGTCAAAGACCAGCGTAATGTCCGGGCGCAGCGCGCCTTGCACAAAGGTTTCCAACGTAGCGATGCGCTCATGCGACAACCCGCGCCCACCGCCCTGATAGGCATAAGTCGCGTCGGTAAAACGGTCACACAGCACCACCGCACCACGAGCCAGCGCCGGGCGAATCACCTCGGCCAGGTGCTGGGCGCGGGCGGCAAATACCAGCAAGAGTTCGGTATCGGCGCACATGGCGTCATCACTAGGCGCCAGCAACAGTTCACGGATGCGTTCAGCCAACGGCGTGCCACCCGGTTCGCGGGTCAACACCACATCAATGCCGTGCGCACGCAGACGCTCGGCCAGATAGTCGCGATTGGTGCTTTTGCCCGCGCCTTCGGGGCCTTCCAGGGTAATAAACAAGCCAGTCACAGGCAGCAATCCTTAATCAGTTTCATTCGGGCTTTGCGGCTCGGCCGCAGGGCTCGCCGGCTCAGCGGCGGGTGTCGGCGCGGGGCTTGAGCGGTAATCGGCGCGACGCTTGATCTGGAATTCGCGCACGGCATTATTATGCGCATCCAGATCATCCGAGAACGTGTGGCTGCCGTCACCCTTGGCGACAAAGTAAAGGCTGCTGCCACTGACCGGGTGCAAGGCGGCATGAATGGCCTCACGTCCAACCATGGCAATCGGTGTCGGCGGCAGTCCGGGAATGGTGTAGGTGTTGTAGGGCGTTGGTTCACGCAGATGGGCACGGGTCAATTTCCCGTTGTAACGCTCACCCAGACCGTATATCACCGTTGGATCGGTTTGCAGCGGCATGCCGATTTTCATGCGGCGCACAAAAACCCCCGCAATCTGTCCACGCTCCTGGGGCACGCCCGTTTCTTTCTCGACCAGCGAAGCCATGATCAGCGCTTGATAGGGCGTCGCATAGGGCAGATCGGGTGCGCGTTGCTGCCATTCCTCGGCCAGTACTTTTTCAAGGCGGTCGTAGGCTTTTTCCAAAAGCTGCGCATCGGTCATGCCACGGACAAAGCGATAGGTATCAGGGAAAAATCGGCCTTCCGGAAATTCACCGGCATGACCGAGCTTGGCCATCACCTCGCTATCGCTCAGGCCGTCGAGGGTCTGTTCGATTTTTTCATGCTTGGCCAGAGCGCTGCGCACCTGACGAAAATTCCAGCCTTCTACCAGGGTCAGGCTGTATTGCACCACCTCACCGCGCTGCCACAGGCCAATCAGGTCTTGGGCGGTCATGCCGGGGGTCATTCGGTACTCACCGCTGTGCAACGGCTGGCCTTCGAGGTTAAAGCGCCAGTAAAGACGCAGCCAGAAGGCATCGCGCAAGGTGTTGTCCGCTTCAAGACGATTGAACGTACCCGTCGGGGTGGCACCGGCCGGAACGTCCAGCAGTTGCTCTTCGGACACGTTGAGCGGTTGCTCCAGCGCCGAATTGAGCTTCCACGCACTGGCGCCCAGCAGCAAGCCTGCCAGCACCAGACCGGTCTCCAGCAGCAGCAAAAATTTACGTTTCACGAATCAGACATCCAATAGGGTACGAGCAATGCCTTGCAGTTTACGGGTGAGCGGCCCCACCGGCCAGCTCAGCTCTGCAAATGCCCGCACGGGCCAAATGCCATACACGCTATTGCAGAGAAAGAGTTCATCAGCCTGACGCAGTTGCTCAAAGCTGATGTCTGTGACATGCCTCGCAATGCCCTGGCGCTCAGCCTCGACCAGTAGCGCCGCCCGCATCACACCGGCTACACCGCAGCGTTGCAGATCAGCCGTGTACAGGCTGCCATCGCGGACCAGAAACAGGTTGCTGAACACGCCTTCGATCACGCGCCCGGACGTATCGCGCATCAATCCCTCGGCGTAGGCCGGGTCTTGCCATTCGGCACGCGCCAGCACCTGTTCGAGGCGATTGAGGTGTTTAAGCCCAGCCAACAGCGGCTGCTCGGCCAAACGTGTGGCGCAGTCAAACAGCTGGATACCCTCCTGGGCGTTAGCCTCAGGGTAGGCAGCCGGCGGACTGGCCTGAAGAATTCGTCGAGGCAGCGCCTCGGGTGATGCGCTGTAACCGCGCAGGCTGTCGCCACGGGTCACAATAAGCTTGAGGACACCCTCGCCCATTGCTTGCGCATAGGCCAGCACTTCGCTGCGGATTACAGTGTTATCCGCCACTATGGCCAGGCGAGAACACCCCTGCGCCAGACGCTGCATGTGCAGGTCCAGCAGCAGCGGTTGGCCAGCCTTGACGGCAAGGGTCTCAAACAGACCATCGCCGTAAGCCAGCCCACGGTCTTTAAGCGACGCTAACGCGTGCGCCGGCTGACCGTCGACCCAACTTTGCATTACTCGGCGTACCGGCGAAACACCAGCGAGCCGTTAGTGCCGCCAAAACCAAACGAGTTGCTCAGCACCACGTCGATCGACATTTCACGAGCGGTGTGCGGTACGAAGTCAAGGTCGCAGCCTTCGCTCGGCTCATCAAGGTTGATGGTCGGCGGGGCAATCTGGCTGTTGATCGCCAGCACGCTGAAAATCGCTTCTACCGCGCCCGCTGCACCCAACAGGTGACCGGTCATCGACTTGGTCGAACTCACGGCCAGCTTGTAGGCGTGATCGCCAAACACCGACTTGATGGCCGCGACTTCTGCCAAATCACCAGCAGGTGTAGAAGTACCGTGGGCGTTGATGTACTGAACCTGATCAGGATTGATGCTGGCATCGCGCAACGCATTGGTTATGCAACGTGCAGCACCCGCGCCATCTTCTGGCGGCGAGGTCATGTGATAAGCGTCACCGCTCATCCCGAAACCAATCAGCTCCGCGTAGATGGTCGCGCCGCGCGCCTTGGCATGCTCAAGCTCTTCAAGCACCAGCGCACCGGCACCGTCAGCCAGTACAAAGCCATCACGGCCTTTGTCCCACGGACGGCTGGCACGAGTCGGGTCATCGTTGCGCGTGGACAGCGCACGCGAGGCGCCGAAGCCGCCCATGCCCAAACCGCAGGCGGCCATTTCAGAGCCGCCTGCAATCATCACATCGGCTTCGCCGTAAGCAATATTGCGCGCCGCCATGCCGATGCAGTGAGTACCTGTAGTACAGGCCGTGGCAATGGCGTAGTTAGGCCCCTGTGTACCCAAGTGGATAGACAGAAACCCGGAAATCATATTGATAATCGAGCCAGGCACAAAAAACGGCGAAATCCGTCGCGGGCCTTGTTCATGCAGGATGCGGCTGGTTTCTTCAATATTGGTCAAACCACCAATACCCGACCCCATGGCCACACCGATGCGCTCACGATTGGCATCCGTGACTTCAAGGCCGGAATTGCGCACAGCCTGAAACCCGGCTGCCAGACCGTATTGAATAAACAGGTCAAGTTTTCTGGACTCTTTGACGGAGAGGTAATCCTCAACGTTAAAGCCCTGAACCGAGCCGCCAAAACGGGTGGAATAGGCAGAAAGATCTGTGTGTTCGATCAGACCAATACCACTACGGCCTGCCAGAATGCCTTGCCAGGTGCTTGGTACATCGGCACCCAGTGGCGACAACATCCCCATACCGGTGACTACGACGCGTCTACGCGACACAGCACTCTCCTTTATTCTATTGACGACACTTTGCATCACACCTAAAGAAAAAACCGCACGCCAGAGCGGCAGTGCGGTTTTTCCATGACAGCAAACAGCGATTACAAACTATTACGCCTGGTGGCTAGTAACGTAATCGATAGCTGCTTGAACAGTAGTGATCTTTTCAGCTTCTTCGTCAGGAATTTCAGTCTCGAATTCCTCTTCCAGAGCCATCACAAGCTCAACGGTGTCAAGGGAGTCAGCACCCAGGTCTTCAACGAAGGAAGCCGAGTTAACAACTTCTTCTTCTTTAACGCCCAGTTGCTCGGCTACGATTTTCTTGACGCGTTCTTCGATGGTGCTCATACCTTGTTTTCACTCCTAATGGACAAATTCAGGCAGCTGGCCAGTGGGCAAGTGTATCGAAAGGCTTTTCAGTTTTTCAACTGAAAGCTTTGCACTCACACCGCAATGACCCGCTGCCTATAAAAAGATTGCAGCTTTATAACGGATTTTGGACAGCACGTATGACATTTTTTTGAAACAGGCCGTCACATTTAACTCATGTACATCCCGCCGTTGACTGGAATTGTAGCTCCAGTCACGTACGCTGCACCGTCTGAAGCCAGGAAAGCGACCACACTGGCGATCTCTTGAGCCTGTCCCAAACGCCCCAGCGGAATCTGTGTTTGCAAGGCTTCACGCTGAGCTTCTGGCAGCTCACGGGTCATATCGGTGTCGATAAAACCGGGAGCAACCGAGTTGACAGTGATCGAGCGCGAACCCACTTCACGTGCCAGCGCACGGCTAAAACCTTCCAGACCAGCCTTGGCAGCGGCGTAGTTTACTTGGCCTGCGTTGCCCATGGCACCCACAACAGAGCCAATACTGATAATTCGTCCCCAACGGGCTTTGGTCATACCGCGCAAAACGCCCTTGGACAGGCGGAACAGACTGTTCAGGTTGGTATCGATGACATCATGCCATTCGTCATCTTTCATGCGCATCACCAGGTTATCGCGGGTGATGCCGGCATTATTGACCAGAATCGCTGGCGCGCCGAACTGCGCCTGGATGCTCGCCAACACCGCAGCAACGGATTCGTCGCTGGTGACATTGAGTTCCATACCCGTGCCCTGAACACCGTTTTCCTTCAGGGTGGCAGCAATACGCTCAGCACCCGAAGCAGAAGTCGCAGTGCCAATGACAATGGCGCCCTGACGACCCAACTCCAATGCGATCGCCTGGCCAATGCCACGGCTTGCGCCCGTTACCAGTGCAACTTTACCTTGCAAGCTCATGCAGGCTTCTCCTAATTCTTCAGACCAGCGCCGCACGCGCAGCGGCGAAAACATCGGGTGTATTCAAGTTGTGTGTCGTCACGCCTTCAGCGCAACGCTTGCTGATGCCCGCCAGGACTTTGCCCGGTCCGCATTCGACCAGGTCAACAGGGCCATTGGCCGCCAGCGTCTGAACCGACTCAACCCAGCGCACAGGCTTATACAGCTGCTCAAGCAAATCGCGCTTGAGGGTGGACAGATCAGCGGCAACGCCAGCACTGACGTTCTGTACCAGTGCAATGCTCGGCAGCTTCCAGTCGATCGCTTCGATGGACTCGGCAAAACGTTCGGCAGCAGGGCGCATCAGCTCGCAATGTGAAGGCACACTCACCGGCAGCGGCAAGGCACGCTTGGCACCCGCCTCCTTGCACAGTGCCATGGCGCGCTCAACAGCAGCCTTGGCCCCTGCAATGACGACTTGGCCCGGGGAGTTGAAGTTAACGGCGCTGACCACGTCACCTTCAGCGGCATCCGCACAGGCCTTGAGAACAACAGCATCATCCAGCCCCAGAATCGCGGCCATGGCACCCTGACCGGCCGGAACCGCTTCTTGCATCAGCTGACCGCGACGCTCAACCAGCTTGACCGCATCGGCCAGGCTCAAGCAGTCGGCAGCCACCAAAGCGCTGTATTCGCCCAGGCTATGGCCCGCAACGAAATCAGGACGCTTGCCACCCTCTGCCAGCCACAGACGCCACAAGGCAATCGAGGCGGTCAGAATGGCAGGCTGGGTAATATCGGTTCGGTTCAGCTCTTCAGCCGGACCATTTTGAGTCACCGCCCACAGGTCGTAACCCAGAGCATCAGATGCCTCTTTAAAAGTGTCCAGAACCAGCGAGTGCTCCGCGCCCAACTCGGCCAACATGCCGAGGGACTGCGAACCCTGCCCTGGAAAGACGAATGCGAGGGATGTAGACATGTAACAAGCCCCTAATAATCTTGTCGTCGGAGAATTGACGTCCCGCCTTGGCGGACGCAAGAAACTGACAGTTGGATGGCTGATTTGACCGGGCAGTCACATTTAAGCGCCCGGCAGGTAAAACGCCTATGGCAACAACCCTTCAAGGCGTCCATATAAACGCTTTGGCAGGTCTTCATGGATTTCAATCAGTGCACGCTCTATCGCACTTTGAAAGCCCTGAGCACCTGCCGAACCGTGACTCTTGATTACAGTGCCCTGCAAACCGAGAAAGCTCGCCCCGTTGTGCCGGGCAGGCGCCAACTCAGCCTGCAAACGACGCATCAGCGGCATCGCCAATACACCCACAAACCGTCCGAACAGCGTGCGCTTGAACTCAGCCCCGATCCGACTCGAAATCATCGTCGCCAGACCCTCGCTGGATTTGAGCAAAATATTGCCGACAAACCCATCGCACACCACCACGTCCGCCTCACCCCGATACACCCCATCGCCTTCAACAAAGCCGATGTAATGCAGACCCGTAGCCGCCTGTAATAAAGCCGCTGCTTCTTTGACCTGCTGATTACCCTTGACGTCCTCGGTGCCAATGTTAAGCAAAGCCACTCGTGGACGAAGAATACCCAACGCCTGAGCCGCCACCGAGCCCATCACCGCAAACTGAAACAACTGCTGGGCACTGCAATCAACATTCGCGCCCAAGTCCAGCAACTGACAGTAGCCGGTTTGCGTAGGGATCGCCGCCACCATGGCCGGACGGTCAATGCCCGGCAAGGTTTTCAGCACATGCCGCGACAACGCCATCAGCGCGCCAGTATTACCGGAACTCACGCATGCTTGAACCTTGCCGTCGCGCAACAACTCAAGCGCCACACGCATGGAAGAGTCCGGCTTGCTGCGCAAGGCATGCGAAGGCCGCTCATTCATGGCAATGACTTCTGAAGCGGGGGTAATCGTCAGGCGCGAGCGATCAACAGCCGAATAGCTGGCAATCAAGGATTCGAGTTCGGAAGGTTGACCGACGAGGGTCAGATGTAACGAGGGCGTAGCAGACAGGCAAGCAATGCAGGCCTGAACAATGCTGCGGGGACCGAAGTCCCCGCCCATTGCGTCGATCGCGATGACCTGGACAGACAAGTGATTACTCGTCAGCGCCCTTGTCGATCACTTTACGACCACGGTATACGCCTTCTGGCGATACGTGGTGACGCAGGTGAATTTCACCGGTGGTTTTTTCTACAGACAGAGTGCTAGCCGAAAGAGCATCGTGCGAACGACGCATGTCACGGGCAGAGCGGGATTTTTTGTTCTGCTGAACAGCCATAATTGATTAACTCCTAAACGTTTGGGTCACGCTTTAACTGCGCCAATACACTGAACGGGTTGGACCGCGTTACCTCGTCCTCGCCTGGTTCGGGCTCATCGAGACCCGCCGGCTGCTGGCATTCTTCCGGATGATGAGCAGGCACAATGGGCAAGGCGAGCAAAAGCTCCTCCTCGATCAGTGCATGCAGATCCAATGGATCTTCGCCCAGTTCCAGCACGTCATAACCTTTCGGTAACGACTGGGTATTCGCACCCTCTTTCACCACAGCATAACTGCACTCGCTGTGGATCGGCAGGGTGACCAGCTCAAGACAACGCTGGCAAACCATCTTGACCTCGACGTCGATGGAGCTGTGTATGACCACAGATCTTCGCTCGTCGCGCTCAAAAACAAATTTAGCCTGGACCGCACCGACATCGTCGGAAAGCGGGTCGCAGAGTCTCTCCAAATCAGCCAGCAACACTTCACCTTGAAGGGTAGTGCCACGATCAGCCAATTTGCGCGGGTCAACGTGAGGTGGAATCGGGTCATTCAACATAGGCGCAGCATTCTAGGGAGGACCCCTTCACGTGTCAAAGGAAATTGTGCCTGTGCGACATCGCGTACGACCATTAGAATCGTCAGCAACCCACAGGAGTCGCGCATGCTACCTTTATTACTCGCTTCAAGCTCGGTTTATCGCCGCGATTTATTGTCTCGCCTGCGCCTGCCGTTCACATGCAGCTCACCGGACATCAACGAAAGCCATCGCCCGGACGAATCAGCCACTGATCTAGTCAAGCGCCTGTCACTGGAAAAAGCCCAGGCATTGGCCGCCAGCCATCCCAAACACCTGATCATCGGCTCCGACCAGGTCGCGGTGCTTGGCGGAAAAATCATTGGCAAGCCGCACACCTTCGACAACGCACACCAACAGCTTCTCAATGCCAGCGGGGCCAGCGTCAGCTTCCTGACAGGGCTGACCCTATTAAATAGCCAGACAGGCCATTATCAGACCGACTGCATCCCCTTTACCGCTCATATGCGCTGCCTCACCCCAGAACAGATAGAACGCTACCTGCTCGCAGAACAGCCCTACGATTGCGCAGGCAGCTTCAAGGCAGAAGGATTGGGTGTCAGCCTGTTCCAGCGCACCGAAGGAGATGACGCTACCAGCCTGGTCGGGCTGCCTCTTATCCGCCTTGTCGACATGTTGACCGCTGAAGGGATTGCCATCCCCTAACGCAACCCCATAGGGAAACGCGAATTGCGTAGCAGCTGTCGAGTAATGCGAGGCTGCGTTCGACGGCAAAGCCGTCGCTAAACCTTTCGACCCGGCAATCCTGACACACCGCACTGACAGAGGTTGCGACGATTGCATCGTCGAACGTAGCCTCGCATTACTCGTCAACTGCTACGTTATTTTCGCGCTTGAGATGCAAACCGCCCCACAAAAAAAAACGGCCCGAAGGCCGTTTCTTGAGAGCGTCACAGTCAATCAGCGCAGCGTAGGCCCTTGAAAGCCCATCCACATCGCCAATTGCTCAGCCACACTGGCACCCAGCTTTTTGGAGAAGCGATCAAACGCCGACTCCTGCACGGTAAAGTCCACCAGTTCTTTTTCGCCGATCACATCGCGCGCAACCGAGCTGGCATTGCCCAAACCGTCAATCAAGCCCAACGGCAAGGCCTGCTGACCCGTCCAGACCAGACCGGAAAACAGCTCAGGATGATCCTTGTCCTTTAGACGATCACCACGCCCCTGCTTCACGCTGTCAATGAACTGCTCGTGAGTAATATTCAGCACGCCCTGCCAAAACTTTGTCTCTTCCGGCTTTTCAGGCTCGAACGGATCAAGAAAGGCCTTATGGTCGCCAGAGGTATAGGCACGGCGCTGAATACCCAGCTTCTCCATCGCCCCCACAAAACCAAAGCCCGCTGCCGTCACACCTATCGAGCCGACCAGACTGGCCTTGTCTGCGTAAATTTCATCCGCCGCACTGGCAATGTAATAAGCGCCTGAAGCCCCCAGATCGGAAATGACCGCATACACCTTGATGCTTGGATTCAAGCCGCGCAGGCGGCGAATTTCATCATAGACATAGCCCGACTGAACCGGACTGCCGCCCGGACTGTTGATACGCAGGATCACGCCCTTGACCTTTGGGTCTTCAAAAGCAGCCCGCAGACTGGTCACAAGATTGTCGGCACTGGCCTGCTCTTTATCCGCAATGACACCACGCACATCAATCAGCGCGGTATAACCCGAACCGCTGGTTACGCTGCGCTCCATATCCAACAGAGGCGTAAACAAAACCAGCATGGCTATCAGATAGAAAAAGGTCAGTAGCTTGAAAAAAATACCCCAGCGACGCGAACGGCGCTGCTCTTGAATACCCGCCAACAAGGTTTTTTCCAGGAGCTTCCAGCTTTTATCATCCCCGGCACTCGGCTCAGCCTCTGCAGGCGCTTTCCATTGATCAACCATGCTCTACCCCAGCAAAGACCTTAATTAACCTGGCGACCCAGCCAGGTACGCAATTCGGTAAAACGCTCAATCGCCAACCGCGGCTCATACGCCAGCAAGCTTTGCATCGATTGAGCACCATAGCCCACCGCAACAGAATCAATGCCCGCATTACGCGCCATCAGCAAATCGAAGGAAGCATCCCCCACCATCAAGACGTGCTCGGGCCGAACATCGCAATGGGCAAGAATCTGGTTCAGCATCAACGGATCAGGCTTGCTGGCCGACTCATCGGCTGCACGGGTGATATCAAAGAAATCTTCCCAGCCATTAGCCTTGAGCACCCGATCAAGACCACGCCTGGCCTTGCCCGTAGCGACAGCCAGACGATAGCCCTCAGCCCGAAAGGCCTCCAGCGAGTCCTTTACGCCCGCAAAAAGCGGCGAAGGCTGGGCATCCATAGCGATGTAGACATCGGCGTAATGTTGGCGAAATGAAACCACCTGCTCAGGCGTCATATCGGGATAAAGTGTCAAGATGGCTTCAGGCAATCCCAGCCCAATAATTCCCTTCACCGCCTCATCATTACGCTCGGGTCGACCAGCACGCTGCGCCGCAATGTGCATTGCGGTGACAATTCGCCCGATAGAGTCGGCCAATGTCCCGTCCCAGTCGAAAATCAGCAGCTTGTAGTCATTCTGCACTCAGCAAACGCTCCACGGTTTTAGCCCACATTTCGTCAACCGGTGCCTGCAATTTCAACTCCCCGCCTTCGGGCAGCGGCACGGTCAGCATATAGGCGTGCAGAAACAGACGCTTACCGCCCAGATCGCGAATTTCCTTGGAGAAGTCTTCATCGCCGTACTTGGTATCACCGGCAATGCAATGCCCGGCGTGCAAGGTGTGCACGCGAATTTGGTGAGTACGGCCGGTAATCGGCTTGGCCTCGATCATGGTGGCAAAGTCACCGAAGCGGCGCAGCACCTTGAATACGGTGACCGACTCCTTGCCCTCTTCATTGACTTCAACCATGCGCTCGCCGGAACGTAGATTGCTTTTCATCAAGGGTGCGCGCACTTGCTTGATGGACGTCGCCCAGTTACCACGCACCAACGCCATGTAGCGCTTATCGACACCATCACCCCGCAAAGCAGCATGCAAGTGACGCAACATGCTGCGCTTTTTGGCAATCATCAACAGGCCGGACGTGTCGCGATCCAGGCGATGCACCAGCTCAAGTTCTTTAGCGTCGGGGCGCAACTGACGAAAGGCTTCGATGACCCCAAAGGTCAGGCCGCTGCCGCCATGCACAGCAATGCCGGCAGGCTTGTTCAGCACAATCAGCGCTTTGTCTTCATAGACAATGGCGGCTTCGAGGCGCTGCAACAAGCCTTGAGCCAGGGGCACCGGCTCATCACGCTCAGGCACACGAACCGGCGGCACGCGCACGATATCGCCCGCCTGCAGCTTGTATTCGGGCTTGATCCGTCCCTTGTTCACACGCACTTCGCCTTTACGCAAAATGCGGTAAATCAAGGTCTTGGGAACACCCTTGAGCCGTGCAAGTAAAAAGTTGTCGATGCGTTGGCCGGCATATTCCGGCGAGACCTCAAGCAGCTGAACGCTGGGGGTCGGGGGGGTCGTGGTCGTCATGGCGCGAATGATAACAATTTTTTATGGAATTGAAGCACTTAATCATTGCTGCTATAGTCGCGAACGCCGCCAAAAGCGGCCTGGACAGCGGATTAACGGTGAATCACCGACCCTGACCAACGCTCTTGATCAGGACGCGAGGCCGTCCTACGGGGCTTTTGCTGCATACGCAGCACGTGGAGTTGTAACAAGCGCAGGTGACATGAGGCCTGAAGCGAGCCTGGAAAGCAGAGTGCAAACTCGCCTTTTACGCCGATATTCACGGCCAGTTCACAAAGTGCAGTCAGCTGCGGGTGTTGCGAGCGAATGCTTCGGAAACTACGCCTTTATTAGCCATGATGCGTGAACTCCCCTTTTGGAGAACACGGTAAATGCCAACCCGCTGCGGATTCTGCGCGCGGCAGCACCCGAATTATCAGGGATACGTGTAGGGTGGAGATGCACAACCGCCGGACTGTGTAGCACTAGGCTTTTTCAAGACGCTTCATCTCGTCCACAGCCGCTGGTTGATTCCTCCTCCTGACTGAGTGCTTAACTTAAGTCACCACAGCAAGCAGGAAGCGTAAGTCGCGACTTCGCCCCCATTGGTCGAACCTCGCTGGACACTGGAGTGGCCAACTACTCCTGACGCACCTGACACCGACCGTGAGAAGTCGTGTGTGCCGAACGCCGTTTCCGGTAGCCCGGAAACCGACGGTACAACATGAAAAGAATGCTGATTAATGCAACTCAACCTGAAGAGTTGCGCGTTGCACTGGTAGATGGCCAACGCCTCTACGACCTGGACATCGAGTCGGGTGCACGCGAGCAGAAGAAAGCCAATATTTACAAAGGCCGAATCACTCGCATAGAACCAAGCCTTGAGGCTGCCTTTGTCGATTTCGGCTCTGAGCGCCACGGCTTCCTGCCCCTCAAAGAAATCTCCCGCGAGTACTTCAAGAAAGCTCCTGAAGGCCGCGTCAACATCAAGGATGTCCTGAGCGAAGGCCAGGAAGTAATCGTGCAGGTCGAGAAAGAAGAACGTGGCAACAAGGGCGCAGCCCTGACCACCTTCATCAGCCTCGCTGGCCGTTACCTGGTGCTGATGCCCAACAACCCGCGTGCCGGCGGCATCTCCCGTCGCATTGAAGGCGAAGAACGCAATGAACTGCGTGAAGCCCTCAACGGCCTGATCGCCCCTGCTGACATGGGCCTGATCGTGCGCACTGCCGGCCTGGGCCGCAGCAGCGAAGAAATGCAGTGGGACCTCGATTACCTGCTGCAACTGTGGACCGCCATCAAAGAAGCTTCGCTGGATCGCTCCGCGCCGTTCCTGATCTATCAGGAAAGCAACGTGATCATCCGTGCCATTCGCGATTACCTGCGCCAGGACATCGGCGAAGTGCTGATCGACAGCGTTGAAGCCCAGGACGAAGCCCTGACCTTCATCCGCCAGGTGATGCCGCAGTACGCCAGCAAAATCAAACTCTACGAAGACAGCGTTCCGCTGTTCAATCGTTTCCAGATCGAAAGCCAGATCGAGACCGCCTTCCAGCGCGTCGTTGAACTGCCTTCCGGCGGCTCCATCGTTATCGACCCGACCGAAGCCCTGGTGTCCATCGACATCAACTCGGCGCGCGCCACCAAAGGCAGCGATATCGAAGAAACCGCACTGCAAACCAACCTTGAAGCCGCCGAAGAAATCGCCCGTCAGTTGCGCCTGCGCGACATTGGCGGCCTGATCGTCATCGACTTCATCGACATGACCCCGGCCAAAAACCAGCGCGCAGTGGAAGAAAAAGTCCGCGAATGCCTGGAAGCAGACCGCGCCCGCGTTCAAGTGGGCCGTATCTCGCGCTTTGGCCTGCTGGAAATGTCCCGTCAGCGCCTGCGCCCATCGCTGGGCGAAAGCAGCGGTATCGTTTGCCCACGCTGCAACGGCACCGGCATCATCCGTGACGTTGAGTCGCTGTCGCTGGCTATCCTGCGCCTGATCGAAGAAGAAGCCCTGAAAGACCGTACTGCTGAAGTACGCGCTCAGGTGCCAATCCCGGTGGCGGCATTCCTGCTGAACGAAAAACGTAACTCGATCACCAAGATCGAACTGCGCACCCGCGCTCGCATCATCATCCTGCCGAACGATCACCTCGAAACGCCACACTTCGAAGTTCAGCGCTTGCGTGATGACAGCCCGGAAGCCAACACCAACCAGTCCAGCTACGAAATTGCTGCCGCTGCTGCCGAAGTTGAAGAAGTTCAACCTGCCGCTGCGACACGCACTCTTGTCCGCCAGGAAGCCGCCGTCAAAACAGCTCCGCCGCGCGCTTCGGCTCCGGTACCGACTGAAGCCAGCGCAGCCGCGGCCCCAGCACCGACTCCAACGGCCAGCATCGCCGAACCAAGCCTGTTCAAAGGTCTTGTAAAGTCGCTGGTTAGCCTGTTCGCTTCCAAGGAAGAACCGGCAGCTCCTGCTGTTGCTGAAAAACCCGCCACACCTGAGCGCCCTGCACGCAACGAAGAGCGTCGCAATGGCCGCCAGCAAAGCCGTAACCGCAATGGCCGCCGTGACGAAGAGCGCAAGCCTCGTGAAGAACGCGCACCTCGCGAGGAACGTGCCCCACGTGAAGAACGCGCTCCACGCGAAGTGCGCGAGCCGCGCGAAGACACGCCGGTTGTAGCCGCACCTCGTGAAGAGCGCGCACCGCGTGCTCCGCGCGAAGAACGTGCTCCACGCGCACCTCGTGAAGACCGCAAACCACGTGGCGAACGTGAAGAGCGTGTTCGCGAACTGCGCGAGCCTCTGGACGCTGTTCCAGTCGTTGCGCCAGCTGCAGCGGCCATCGAAGAAGAACGCCCAGCCCGTGCACCGCGTGAAGAACGTCAACCACGTGCTCCGCGTGAAGAACGTGCTCCACGGGAAGTCCAGCCGGTAGCCGCCGCTGATGACGAAGAAGTACTGTCCAGCGAAGCACAGGCCCAGGAAGAGTCGCAGGAAAACGCCGAAGGCGATCGTCCACGCCGCCGCTCACGTGGTCAACGTCGTCGCAGCAACCGTCGCGAACGTCAACGCGATGCCAATGGCAACGTGATTGAAGGCTCGGAAGAGCAGAGCGAAGAAACCAACGGCGAAAACGCTCCAGCAACCGCCGCTGAACTGGCTGCCGGTTTGGCCGTCACTGAAGCCGTTGCGAGCTCGGTCATCAGCGCACCCGCTGAAGCCCAGGCTCACCAGCAAGCTGAACGCGCTACCCAAGCCACTCACGACTCGGCCCTGGCCCAAACCGTTGTGGCTGCAGAAGCTCAAACGACTGCCGTTGCTATTGTTGCAACGCCGATTGTCGAGTCTCCAGCGGTAGAAGCGCCTGTGGTTGAGACACCCGCGATTGAAACGCCAGCCGCTCAAGCCCCGGTTGTCGAAGCGCCTGTAGTTGAAGCGGTAACAGCCATCGAAGCGGTCAAGGCACCTGAAGTTGAAGTGGCCGCACCGGTGGTATCAGCAGAACCTGAAATCAAGGCCGCTGCTGAGCCTGTCCCTGCCATCGAAACGCCGGTTGCTGCGCCAGAACCCGTGATCGAAGCCGTCGTCGAAGCTCCGGCAGTAGAAGCGCCACGCGTAGAAGCGCCGGCAGCCGCTAAGCCCGTCTTCGAAAAAGCGCCTGAGCACGTCAAGGAAGCACGCGTTGTTCGCGAGCCAATTGCCGAACCTGCCGTGGTAGAACCCGCTCCGACTCCAGCTGCACCTGTTGCCGCCGAAGTTGTGGTTGCTGAAGCCACTGTGATCGAAACCGCTGTAACCGCTCCGGCTGAAACCGTAGTGACTACTGAAGTGATTGAAGTGGTAGTGGCCGCACCGGCTGCCAGCACTCAGCCAAGCAACGGTCGTGCACCTAACGATCCACGCGAAGTACGTCGCCGCAAGCGTGAGGCCGCAGCCGCAGCCGCCGCTCAAGCAGCCAGCGAAACCGTAGCCCCGGAAGCAGAGCACGAGCCTAAACCCCTCGCCTGATTCTGAAGGCCACTAAAAAGCCCCGCCAGTTCTGAACTGGCGGGGCTTTTTTATGCACAGTGTTTAAAGTTCTAAAAGAACCAAAAGGAGCGACGTTCACGCTCCAGCTCACCACGGCACTGATTGAGCTGCGCGCCGTAGGTTTTAGCCTGCTGATCGACTTTGCGCGCTACTTGCATCAACCAGGGTTTTGCTCGATAGGTATTACGGCTAAAACCGCCACGGCCTTCGTGATACGCCAGATACTGGTTATAGGCATCCCACTTGGAAATGCCCAGTTGCTGCTGGGTACCTGCTGCGTACCACCCGATAAACATGATGGCGTCACCAAAGTCATCGCGCGAACCACTACTGCCCATACTTCGTTCAAAATCGCTCCAGGCGGGCGGCTGAGCCTGCGCGTAACCGTAGGAAGGGCTAACCCTGCCCCACGGAATCACCCACAACAGGTAAGCGCGAGGCGGAAGTGCATCGGCCACAAAGCTGCTTTCCTGCTTCATGATTGCCATAGCGATATGGGGCGGGGTTCCCCACTTGCTCTGCATCGCCACCGAGTCCTTGTACCAGGCCGGATATTGGCGATAGATCGAACAGAGGTTGCCCTGGTCTTTGGGCGGGGCGGTCATGCACCCGGTTAACGTCGCCAGACAGAGCGCCAGCGACACAGCAGGAAGTGACTTCATTGATGATCCAGACCGAAAAGCCTGCGCATGCGCACATACGTCAGGCTGGCTCCATTAATACAGGTTAGGCTCCATCTCGAGCTGCACCGCAAAGCGCTCTTCGATGTCAGCCTGAATACGCTGCGCCAGCGCCAGCAACTGCAAGCCGGTGGCCGAGCCATAGTTGACCAGTACCAAGGATTGCAAGCGGTGTACCCCGGCATCGTTCTCGCGGAAACCCTTCCAGCCTGCGGCTTCAATCAACCACCCTGCCGCCAGCTTCACTCGGCCATCGGCTTGCGGGTAACCGATCACGCCGGGGTGCGCCAGCTTCAATTCAGCCGCCAGGGCAGCAGACACCACCGGGTTCTTGAAGAAACTGCCAGCGTTGCCCAATACCGCAGGGTCCGGCAGTTTTTCACTGCGAATGCTACTGATGGCACGGCTCACATCGGTCGCCGTCGGCTGTTCAATTCCTTGCTCGCTCAAACGCTGGCGAACAGGACCGTATTCCAGGCGCAAGCGTGGAGCTCGGCTCAGGGCAAACCTGACCCGTAGAATCAACCATCGCCCAACCTGCTGTTTGAACACGCTGTCACGGTAGCCAAACTTGCAGTCGTCCAGGGTGAAATCACGCAACTCGCCGGTTTGCCGATCAAGTGCGGTCAGCCCCGCAAACACGTCTTTGATCTCAACGCCATACGCGCCAATATTCTGCATCGGCGCAGCGCCTACGGTGCCGGGAATCAAGCTGAGGTTTTCCAGCCCGCACAGGCCCTGTTCGAGCGTCCACAGTACAAAAGCGTGCCACACCTCGCCCGCTTCTGCCTCAATCACGACACGCTCGCCATCGTCTTCGACCAGACGAATACCACGGGTTGCCATGCGCATCACCAAAGCGGGTACGTCGGCCGTCAACAGCAAGTTGCTGCCGCCGCCAATCACCAATAGCGGTAAATTGCGTTGTGCCGAGCACTGCAAGGCCTCACGCACATCGTCATCACTGTGGGCTTCGGCAAACAGACTGGCGCGCACGTCTACGCCAAAACTGTTGAACGGCTTGAGCGAGGCATTGACCTGCAACTGCAAACTCATAAGCGCCCCTTCAGCTCAATCATCGAGCCTCCAGCAAACGCCGAACGCGCTCAAGATCTTCCGGGGTATCGACACCGGCAGGCGGCGCTTCAAGCACATCGGCCACATGAATGCGCACGCCATGCCACAGAGCCCGCAATTGCTCCAGCCGCTCGGTGTTTTCGAGCCAGCAAGGGCCCCAGCTTACGAAGTCATGCAGGAAGCCGGCGCGGTAGGCATAAATGCCAATATGACGACGATAAGGCACACCGGCCGGCAAAGTGTCGGGATGCAGAGCAAAATCATCGCGCGCCCACGGCAGCGTTGCGCGACTGAACGTCAGCGCCAGCCCATTGATATCACTGACCACCTTGACCACATTCGGATTGAACAAGGTCTGGGCGTCTTCAATCGGTTCAGCCAGCGTCGCCATGCGGGCTTCAGGATGAGCGGCCAGGTTGGCAGCAACTTGATCAATCACCTGGGGCGGGATCATCGGCTCGTCGCCCTGGACATTGACCACGATGGCATCGCTGGCCAAACCCAATTGGGTCGCGACCTCTGCCAGACGGTCAGTGCCGGACTCATGGTCTGCGCGGGTCAGAACCACGTGCGCACCGAACGCGTTGCAGGCGTCGACAATGCGCTGATCATCAGTGGCAACCACTACCTGTTGCGCACTGCTTTTACAGGCCTGTTCCCAGACATGCTGAACCATCGGTTTGCCAGCAATCATTTGCAGCGGCTTGCCGGGCAAACGGGTCGACGCAAAGCGCGACGGAATTACGACGGTAAAAACCGGGATCATTTATCCAGACGCTCATCGGTGTCGAGGGTGCGTGCTTCGCTTTCCAGCATCACCGGAATGCCATCGCGAATCGGGTAAGCCAGGCCGGCCCCTTTACTGATCAATTCGGTTTTATCGGCGCTGAGCTTGAGCGGGCCTTTGCAAACCGGGCAAGCGAGAATATCGAGCAGTTTGGTGTCCATAGGGTTCCCCTGAAAAGAATGAGTTAGGGTGAAAGATGATTAGGTAAAAGCCGCGACAACTGTTGGTCAAACCACAGCACAAATGCCTGCGACGGCACAGCGTCTACCGCGAGATACCACCAGTCGGGGGACGCAAAGTCTCGGCACTTCACCGCATCTTTTTCCGTCATCACCATGGGTAATGACGGTTTGAAATTCAAGACCTCGGCACTGTAAGGCGCATGGTCTGCGAAAGCATGGGCAATTGGCCGCCAGTGTAGCGCTTCAAGGGTAGTGAAGAAACGCTGCGGATTACCGATCCCTGCCACGGCGTGCAACGCCTGTTCTGGCGCAAAATAATCCAACGCCTGACGTTCTCCACTGACCAGATTAATCAGTGCCGTGGGCTGTAACTGGAAGGAAAATCCGCCCGACGGATCATTGGCCGCGCCGTTGTATAACACCGCATCGACACTATTCAAGCGCTCTGCGGGCTCACGTAAAGGGCCGGCGGGCAAACAATGACCATTGCCCAGGCCTCTGGCGTTATCAATCAAAACCAGTTCCAGATCTCGGGCCAGCCGGTAATGCTGCAAGCCGTCGTCAGACAGGATCAAGTCCAGCGGCTCACTGTCCAGCAAGGCTTTGACGGCGCGACTGCGATCCGGGTCGATCATCAACGGCACGCCTGTGCGCTGCACAATCAACAGGGGTTCATCGCCTGCAACGCCAGCGCTGTGTTCAGCCTGCACACGCCAAGGCAGGTGCGGCGGTTTGGCCCCATAGCCACGGCTCACCACACCCACCTTCAAACCGCGACGTTGGCAATGCTCGATCAACCAGAGAATCAGCGGGGTTTTTCCCGTACCGCCCACCGTGATATTGCCGACGACGACCAACGGCACCGGCGCACGATAGATGTCGCCCTCGCCCGCCACGAAACGAGCACGTTTACGCTCGACCACACGGCGGTATAAACACTCAAGGGGGCTCAACAACCTGAGCAAAGGGTGCCCGGCATACCAGGCGCGCAACAAACGATCAGACATGGCCATCAGGGAGTCGTCTGCGCCTCGACCGTGGTCATGCGCAGATGACTGAAGCCCAACTTACCGGCGGCATCCATCGCCGTAATGACCGCTTGATGCTGGGTTTTACCATCTGCACTGATCGACAGGGGCAGGCTGGTATCACCCCCGGACTCTTTTTGCAGCGCTTCGATCAGGCTGGCCAGATCGTTTTTAGGCAATAACTGATTATTCACCGAAAATACGCCGTCCGCGCTGATGGCGACATCCAGTTGCTTGCTGTTCGGCTCCTGCTCGGGCGAACCGCTGACAGCCTCCGGCAAGTCCACCCGCAGCTGGGTTTCACGGGTGAAGGTAGTGGTCACGACAAAGAACAGCAGCAAGATAAACACCACGTCGATCAACGACGCGAGGTTGATATCCACTGTTTCTCGTGGCTTGCGGCGAAACTTCACGCGTTGCTCCCGGCTATATCGACTTCACGGTCGCCCTGCACCACTTCGACCAGTTTGATCGCTTCCTGCTCCATACCCACCACCAGTTCATCAACCCGACGCTGCAGGAAACGGTGGAAGAACACGGCGGGAATACCGACCATCAAACCGGCGGCAGTGGTAATCAGCGCTTTGGAAATACCCCCAGCGAGCACGGCCGCGTTACTGGTCATGCCCGAGCCCATAAACGAGCTGAAAATATCGATCATACCCAGCACTGTGCCCAAGAGCCCTAAAAGAGGGGCCATCGCAGCAATGGTACCCAACGCGTTGAGGTAGCGCTCCAGCTCATGAATGACCCTTGCGGCGGCCTCTTCAATGCACTCTTTCATGATCTCGCGACCATGCCGGGAGTTGGCCAGACCGGCGGCCAGGATTTCACCCAGCGGGGAGTCGGCCCGTAGTTGTTTGAGTTTGTCCTTGTCCAGCTGCTTGTCTTTGATCCAGACCCACACCTGCCCCAACAGATGAGGCGGCGTGACGCGACTGGCACGCAGGGTCCACAGGCGCTCGACAATAATGCCCAGCGCGGCAACAGAGCTCAGAATGATCGGCAGCATCATCCAGCCGCCGGATTTGACCAGTTCCCACACAGTGACAATCCCCTCGAAAAAGTGCGCCACTCTACCATAGCGTTCAATGCTCGCTTAACAACTGCTGCGCTACGGGATCTGCAATTTGAATGCCTTTGGCCCTATCGCAGCCTCGTACCTCGACAGCGACTACAAAACCGTATTGGCTGCATTGAGGTTTAGCCCATTTAATCGCGCCAAAACCGGCGCTGTGCCTGAACACTCTGCGCTGATCCAAAGGCTCCTAACCTGAACTGAATGGCGCCTTGTTCGGCGCTGTCGAGAACCTGCATCCCCAGCGCCTGATAACGCGCAGACACAAGCGGATGTGGATGACCAAACGTATTGCCGTGACCGCGGGAAATCAGCACCGCAGCGGGTGCCAGTGCTTTGAGAAACACCATCGAGGATGAGGTTCGGCTGCCGTGGTGCGGGGCTTGTAGCCACTGAGTAGGAACCGCCAGCGAAGATTTCAGCAAGGCCCGCTCAGCATTAACGTCAATGTCCCCCGTCAGCAACAGCCGTTCACCGCGGGCTTCGACCTGTAATACGCAAGACTTCTGATTGCTGTCCTTTGCCTCTTGCCACTGCCACAGCGAAAACCGAACACCATCCCACTCCCAATGCTCATCGGCGCGACAAGGCTGGGCCTGCAATTGGTCAGGCAACCCCGGCACATCACCGCTGATGACTTGCGCCACCTTGATGCTGCGCTGTACCGCCAGAGCCCCTCCCGCGTGATCCGAGTCGGCGTGACTGATCAACATCAGGTCCAGTGCCTTAACTCCCAACGAACGCAACACTGGCACCACTACCCGCTCACCTTGATCCAGATCCCTGATTTTAGGCCCAGCATCGTACAGAAGCGTGTGATGACGGGTGCGCACGACCATCGCCAAACCCTGCCCGACATCCAGTTGCAGCACCTCAGCTTGACCGTGAGGAATCTGTTCGCGCGGCGCAAACACGGCCAGCAGCACCAGCGGCCAACCCAGCGGCCTAAGCACCACACCCGCGGGCAACAACAGCAGCAACACGCCCATGACGGTTAATAGCCAGACGTACACAGGCACTTCTACGGGCAACCAGGGCGTGAACACAGCGGATAACAGGTTCAGCCCACGAATCAGCACATCCAGCAATCCGCCCGACAGCCAGAGCAGGCTCTCCCCCAGCCAAGGCACCGGCAGCAGGAACGTGCCCAATAACGCCGTGGGTAGCACCAACAGGCTGATCCATGGCACCGCCACCAGATTGGCCAGCGGCCCGCTCAAACTGATGGGCAAACCCAGTATCCATAACAGGGGGAACAATCCCAGCGCGATCAGACCTTGCGGCCGAAGCCATGCGGCTCGCCAACCCCACGCCCCCAAGCGCGAGCCAAAGGTAAAAATCAACACAGCCACCGCGCCAAAGGACAACCACAACCCAGGCCTCAGGCTCGCCAGCGGATCGACCATCAACACGGCATTGAGCGCCAGTAAATACGGCATCCACACGCCTAAATGACGAAAACGCAATCGCCACAGCAACACCAGACCGAGCATCACACAGGCACGCTGCACCGGCACCTCAAACCCCGCCAGCATGCCGTAGCCCGTGGCCCCGGCAAACGCCAGCCCACATGCCCAAGGCAACCACGGCAGCCGCCGCGGCCATGGCCCATAGCGTGCCAGCAGAGCGACCAGACCGTAGAGCAAACCGGCAAACAAACCGATGTGTTGCCCGGAAATCACCAACAAATGCACCGTACCGGTCGCTTGCAGCAGTTGCCAATCATCGCGACTCAGCCCCGAACCGTCGCCCATGACCAGCGCGGCCAACCACGGCGCCCGGCCGTTGGCATCGGTGTTGAGCAGCCGCTGACGAACGCCATCACGCCAAGCATAAGTGGCTGACGTGATTAGCTGGCCATCTTTGACCGACCCTGTCGCGCCGATTCGCTGCGCCAGCAACCAGGCCTGATAGTCGAACCCCTGCGGATTGAGCAAGCCCTTGGGGCGCTTGAGTGTGACCGCCAATCGCCAGCGCTCGCCACTTTTGACCGACGGCCCACCCCACCAGCTCAGCAGCAGGTTCGCCGGTAGTTCGACGTGTCGCGAATGAGCGCCTTGCAGTTCGAAACGCACGCTCTTGTCCCTTGACTGCGGCAGCCCGACCACACGCCCCTCGACCCAAAGCGTTCGCCCGTCGAGTGCAGAGGGCAATCGATCATCAAGGGCCGATTGCGCTTGCAGGCAAGCCCAGCAGATTCCGAGCAAAAACAAAGCAGCCGGGTACCTGCGCCCTATCAGTAACATCAGCCCAGCGGCTAGCCCCCCATAAACACACCACACCGGCGGCAGTTCCGGTAAAAAGCGCAAGGCAATCAAGCCCGACGCCAGCGCCAACATCCTTGTGTGCATCGCCCGTCCAAAAGTTTCCCATCACCCGGATTAGCTGAAACTCACGACAGGCACTTAAATAATTGTCACAAAGTCTGAATAGGCATCCTGCCGAATTTGGTCATACTGGCTCCTTGACTGAGGGAGAGGCCCATGCCACGGCGTTTGATCAAACGTTTCATGCCAGATCCGGCCCTGATCAGGGAACATAAATCCTTACGATTTTTGGGCACACTGCTGCATGACCCGAATCTTTGGCATCTCAATCGGCATTCCGTGGCTAGAGCAATGGCTGTAGGGATTTTCGCAGCCTTTATTCCCATGCCCTTTCAGATGCTGCTGGCCGCCTTTCTGGCAATCAACGTACGCAGCAATATGCCGATCTCGGTAGGCCTTGTATGGCTGACCAACCCCATCACCATGCCACCCGTGTTTTATTGCACCTACCAAATAGGTGCCTGGCTGATGGATGTGCCTGCGCGCCAACTGCCCGATGAGCTGACGTGGGAATGGATCAGTGCTCAGCTTTCTACCGTGTGGCAGCCTTTCCTATTGGGTTCAGTGGTGTGTGGCGTGGTGCTGGGGGCGCTGGCCTATTGTCTGACCATGTTGTACTGGCGCTGGTGGGTCAGCCGTAAATGGGCGAAGAGGAAAAACCATCGCCCATAAAAAATGGCCCTATAAGGGCCATTTTTATAAATGCGATGCTTATTGGCGCATGCCCCGCCCACTGACCAGCAGTCGGGCGCAACCGATGTACAACACGATAGTTGCCACCACCATGAAGGTCAGCGCAACGCTGATCTTGATGTCAGAAACACCCAGGATGCCGTAGCGGAAAGCATTGACCATGTGCAGCACCGGGTTGGCCAGCGACACACTCTGCCAGAACGGCGGCAGCAAGGTGATGGAATAAAACACTCCACCCAGATAGGTCAGCGGCGTCAGCACGAAGGTCGGGATAATCGAAATATCATCGAAGTTGCGCGCAAATACGGCGTTGATAAACCCCAGCAACGAAAAAATCGTGGCTGTCAGCACCACCACTACAATGGTCAGCCCCAGGTGATGCACCTGTAGATGGGTAAAAAACAACGACAGCAATGTCACGATCAATCCCACGATCAACCCGCGCAGGATACCGCCCACGGTAAAACCGATCAGGATCGTGTGAGGAGATACGGGCGACACCATCAGTTCTTCAATGGAGCGCTGGAACTTGCTGCCGAAGAAACTCGACACCACGTTGCCGTAGGAGTTGGTGATCACCGACATCATGATCAGGCCGGGCACGATGTACTCCATGTACGTAAAGCCGCCCATATCGCCAATTTGGCGACCGATCAGGTTCCCGAAGATAACAAAGTACAACACCATGGTGATCGCAGGGGGCAGCAAGGTTTGCGGCCAGATCCGCATAAAGCGGCGCACTTCGCGATAAATGATGGTGTTCAACGCGATCAGATTGGGACGCAGCTCTGAGCTCATACCGCCACCTTTGCCAGATTTTTCTCGACCAGCGACACAAACAACTCCTCAAGGCGATTGGTTTTATTGCGCAAGCTCACCACTTCGATGTGTTGCGCGGCCAATTGAGTGAACAGACCCGTAATGCCCACGACTTTGTCGACCTGGACTTCCAGCGTATGGTCGTCGAGCAGTTGGCTTGGATAACCGATCAACTGCGGCGCTGCTGACAACGGGTGCTTCAAATCGAGCAAAAACGTCTCGACGTGCAACTGCCCCAGCAAATTGCGCATGCTGGTATTTTCGACAATGGTGCCGTGGTCGATGATGCCGATATTGCGGCACAGCTGTTCAGCTTCTTCCAGGTAGTGCGTGGTCAGAATGATGGTGGTGCCCTGCTCATTCAAACCGGTGAGGAAACTCCACATCGAACGACGCAGTTCGATGTCTACACCCGCCGTCGGCTCATCGAGAATCAACAAGCGCGGCTCGTGCACCAAGGCACGCGCAATCATCAGTCGGCGTTTCATGCCGCCCGACAACTCACGCGAAGGCGTATCGCGCTTGTCCCAAAGTCCCAACTGAGACAGATACTTTTCCGCTCGTTCTTTGGCAACTTTGGATGGAATGCCGTAGTAACCCGCTTGGGTGACAACAATGTCGAAGGTCTTTTCAAACTGGTTGAAGTTGAACTCCTGCGGCACCACACCAATGCAGCGTTTCAGGGCGGCGGGCTGGCGATCAAGGTCATTGCCAAAGACATTCACCGTGCCGCTGGTCTTGTTGACCAGCGTAGACAGAATGCCAATGGTGGTGGATTTGCCAGCACCATTGGGGCCGAGTAAGGCGAAGAAGTCACCTTCGGCAACATCCAGATCGATACCACTCAGGGCCTGGAAACCGTTGCCGTAGGTTTTGGTTAGCTGCCGTATGGACAGAGCGGAACTCATATCGGATTTCGCACCAAGATGGGGGGAATAGGGATGACTCAATAAGGGCGGACTAGCTGTAAGACAAGTCCGACAAGGCCATTTAACAGCACGCATGGTGCTTGGCCTTGCCACACAAGTACAGTCAACAGTGTTAATAGTGGCTATTAAGTCAACGCGGTCATCACCGCGCTGCGATAGGCCGGGCGCAGTTTCAGGCGCTCATACCACGCTTGCAGATGCGGCAGCGGCGGGCGTTCGATGGGCATTTCAAACCACGCATAAATGAACGAACCCAGCGGGATGTCGCCCATGCCAATCTCTTCGCCCGACAGGTATGGTTTTTCAGATAAGGCCTGATCGGCGATCACCAGCAGCTCAGCGCTCGCCTTGATGGCCGCGTTAATTTTTACCCAATCCTGTTGCTCGGCCGGAGTGCGCAAGACGCCCCAAAAAACATCGCGGAAGGCCACGGCAAAGGATGCGGTCGTCCAGTCCATCCACTTGTCGGCCTGAGCCCTGACCCGATTAACCAGCGGATACCAGGACGTATCGTCCCCATATTCAGCAGCCAGATAGCGCACGATGGTGTTGGATTCCCACAGGACAAAATCATCATCCTGAATCATCGGCACTCGGCCATTGGGGTTCAACACACGATACTCCGGGCTGTCAACCACACCAAAGGCACCGCCCGCCTCTTCTCTGCTATAAGGCAGCGCCAGCTCTTCAATGCACCACAAAACTTTTCTGACGTTCGACGAATTCTTGCGACCCCACACTTTCAGCATGACCAGACTCCTGATTGATAGACGCCGAGGCAGTCTACGCCGGGATGCTGAACTGCGCCTCTTACACGGGGTCACAATTAATACGTTGTTCTAGACTCAGGGCTCCCGACCTTGGCTTCATGGAGGATTGAATATGCTGTTGTTGTGGATTTTGGTGTTGATCGTGGGCGTTGCCTGGCTGGCCCATCGACGCGTCGCACCTTTGACGATTATCAGTATGGTCGCGGTCTATCTACTGGCCATGGGTGTCATTGGTCATGTGTCGGGCTGGTTTTTGGCCATCTTATGGATCTTGCTGGCCATCCCCACCGCCCTGTTGTTGTTGCCTGACCTGCGGCGCAAGCTGTTCACTGCCCCGTTGTTCAGCTGGTTTCAGAAAACCTTGCCACCCATGTCTCAAACCGAGCGCGATGCCATCGACGCAGGCACCGTGTGGTGGGATGGCGAGTTGTTCAGTGGGCGCCCTGACTGGGAACAGCTACTGGCCTACCCCAAGGCTCAACTGACAGAGGAAGAACAAGCTTTTATCGATGGCCCCACTGAAGAGCTGTGCGCCATGGTCAGCGACTGGGACATCGGTCAGGCAATGGACTTGCCGCCTGAGGCTTGGGCACATATCAAGACCCATGGCTTTTTCGCCTTGATCATCCCAAAAGCCTATGGCGGCAAAGGCTTCTCGGCCTACGCTCACTCGCAAGTAGCAATGAAGCTGGCCACTCGCAGCGGCGACCTTGCGTCGACTGTCATGGTGCCCAACTCGCTGGGCCCGGCAGAACTGTTACTGCACTACGGCACCGAAGAACAGCGCAACCATTACCTGCCGCGGTTGGCACGCGGTGACGACATTCCGTGCTTTGCCTTGACCGGCCCGCTCGCAGGCTCTGATGCAGGCGCGATGCCCGACACTGGCATCATCTGCAAAGGCCAATGGCAGGGCGAAGAAGTCATCGGGCTGCGCCTGAACTGGGAAAAGCGCTACATCACCCTTGGCCCTGTCGCCACCCTGCTGGGCCTGGCCTTCAAGGCCCATGACCCGGAGCATCTGCTGGGCGACAAAGAAGACTTGGGCATCACCCTGGCGCTGATTCCGACCGACACACCCGGTGTGGAGATCGGCCGCCGCCACCTGCCACTGGGTGCAGCCTTCATGAACGGCCCAAACTCGGGCAAAGACGTATTTATCCCGCTGGAGTACCTGATCGGTGGTCAGGACATGCTCGGCAAAGGCTGGATGATGCTGATGAACTGCCTGTCCGTGGGGCGCTCCATCTCGCTGCCTGCAGTGGGCACAGGTGCGGCCAAGTTCACCAGCCTGGTGACCGGCCAATACGCTCAAATTCGCGAGCAGTTCAATGTCCCCCTGTCCGCTTTCGAAGGTATTCAAGAGGCGTTGGCCCGGATTGGCGGCAATGCCTGGCTGATGGACAGCGCCCGCATCCTGACGGCTAATGCGGTGGATTTGGGTGAAAAACCTTCCGTTCTGTCAGCCATTCTCAAGTATCACCTGACCGAGCGCGGCCGTGAATGCATCGGCCACGCAATGGATGTTCACGGCGGCAAGGGCATCATCATGGGGCCTAATAACTATTTGGGCCGCAACTGGCAGGGGGCGCCGATTTTCATCACCGTGGAGGGGGCCAACATCCTCTCGCGCAACCTGATGATTTTTGGTCAGGGCGCGATCCGCTGTCATCCCTTTGTCCTCAAGGAAATGGCGTTGGCCAGCCGTGAAGACAAAGATCAAGCGTTGCTGGAGTTTGACGGGCTGCTGCTCAAGCACATTGGCTTTGCCGTCAGCAACGCGGCCAGCACGCTGGTGCTGAATCTGGGCTTTGGGCGCTTTGACCACGCCCCCGGCAATACCTTAAGCCAAGGTTACTTCCGCGCGCTCAATCGTCAGGCAGCAGCCTTTGCGCTGCTTGCCGATCTGAGCATGATGCTACTGGGCGGCGAGCTTAAGCGCCGTGAGCGACTGTCGGCGCGACTGGGCGATGTGCTAAGCCACCTGTATTTGGCATCGGCGGCTCTTAAGCGCTATCACGACCTGGACTCCCCCGAACACCTCAATCCGTTGTTCAAATGGGCAATGGAAGAAAGCCTCGGCCATGCCGAACGCGCGCTGGATGAACTGCTGAGGAATTTCCCGAGCCGTGCGTTGGGCTTTTTACTGCGTGGCGTGGTGTTCCCGTTCGGTCGTCGTCACACCGGCCCTTCGGATGCTCTCGATGCCGAGGTTGCGGCGGTTTTGGGCCGCGCCAAAGGCGATCCGACGCTTGAAGCGATACTGGCGGGATGCTATCGCCCGCAAGCAGCGGACGATGCTGTTGGTGCACTGCAACATGCCAGCGACGTGCTACGCGATGCGCATCCGCTGCACAAAAAACTGCATGGGGCACTGAAAAGTGGTCAGGTCAAACCTGCTGCGGGTCAACCGCTCATCGATGCGGCGCTGCAGGCCGGAGTGTTGCAACCGGACGAAGCAGACACCTTGCGCGCCGCAGAAAATGCACGTCGCAAGGTGATTGATGTGGATGACTTCGACAAGGATCAACTTACCGCCAGCGAAGGAAAGATTCGCTAGCACGACAGCGGGCGCGCAGAGCTTTATACTCTCGCGCCCGTTTTGTTTTAGAGGACACCGCAATGGCCACCAATGATCTCAACCACAATCTTGTTCTGCTCGACATACTGCGCAGCATTCTGGTTGCTGTGGGTGATGCGGAGCAGATTCCCGAGGAAAGCCACGCGCTGTTTCTGGAGCGCTTCGATGACATGCGCGCAGCATTGCCTGTGGACCCGATTGAAAGCCAGTACCTGGGCCAGGACATCATGTGCCAAGTGATTGAGCGCTACCCACAAATTGCTCACTTGGTACCTCGCGACCTGTTGTGGTTCTTCGGTGGCGCATGCTTCAACTTCTTGTCCGACGAGGAGCTGGACATGTACCAGGCCTTGGAAGAGCGCCGTCATGAAGCCGAAGTCAATGGCGAACCCTTTGACTGGAACCAGGAAAAGCAGTTTATGGCAATGCCGGCAGCGCAAGAAAGCACACAACATTAAGCGCCTCTGCCCTGCCCAACAGAAGGTCCGCCCGTTTTTTGGACGGGCCTCTGCATGACTTGAACCGCAGAACATAGGTCACACAGCCCACTCAGGCCTGTGCACGTTTTTTGGGTGAAGGCAGCAGGAAAAGTCGCTCGGCTAACAACGGGTCTAGTTTAGCTCGATAGATCGCCACATAATCCATGGAACTTTCAGCCTTGGCATAGAGGGTTTTTTCGCTCCATGTGCGCTGCTCAGCTGTCTTCAAATGCGCGACATCAAACTCTCTGGCTGGCGTGTTCATAGCTTTGTAATGAAAATGAGCAAACCATAGTTCTTTTCCCTCCAGGTCTTTAATCACATATTCCTGAAGATAATCCTTTCTTTGGCCTTTGGTTAAATGTTTTCTTGGCCCAAGACGGGCGATTTCAATAACGCCCTGAGTGTTTAAATAATCAACATTCTGCCCCGTCGGCGGTAGGCGTTTAATTATACTCACACGAAGATTACGCCCTTCTTCCCTCAATCGGGAGGCACCTTCTTTAAGGTTATGACTCATCGCGTCGGCTGCCACTCTTCGTTCATCACTTAACGCCTCAACCTGAGTGCTGGCGGAATGAATAACAGCGTCCATCTGGGACGCCACCTCCTCAAGAGAGATGGCCTTAAAATCCAAAATCTCCTGGATTTCAACCGGGATTTTGGAAAACTCGGCACTTGCACGCGCACGGGCAATCGCATTGCGAAACTGCCCCAATAATATTCTGGCCTCCGCCTCAAGTCTGGATAATGTTTTGACGTGGGTTGTCTGTAATGTTGAAGGTCGTTGCGGCCCTATTGGCTCCCACTCCCCACTTGTCATTTTTCGATAGGAATGAATCTTCAAATTGTCCACCCCTTCAACCACGTCGACTATCTCATCACCCGACTCTGAGCTCGAATCACGCAGCGTACCGACCAACAGTTGTTTTTCTTTCGTTTTGATAATCCGCTGCGTTTTTTCCCCGCGAGACTCTGTAGCTGGATTGCTTGCTTTTCGACTGGGACCTGGCCTCGGCTCATCATGTTCGGAAGAAGAACTTTCAGAATCAATAATCACGGAAGCCATTTGTTGCTCAGCAAAGCTGCGCAAGTGCTTGATTAACTGCAGCATAGAAGGAAGGTATTCATTACGAAAATGGTCAGAATTCAATTCCAATAGATTTGTACAGACCGCCTCTGCGGCGTCATAGCGTTGAAGTACATTATCAAAAAAATCGAGGTGTTCCGCCGTATAACCATGAAGTTCAGGGTGCAGATTCAATTGAGACCACGCTATATCTACCAGCGATCCCTGTCCGAACAAATCGAACGCATGTTGTTCTTCGGGCAGCAAGTTCTCGCCTCCCCGTCGAATGAGTAGCTCACACAAGGTTTCTAAATAAGAAGCCCCCCAGTGCCGATCAAAATTTTCTTGACGTGGTTTATTAATGATTTCTGCCAATGGATGATTTTTGGGCACAGACCTTTTTTTAATATGCGCCAGCGCTTCTACCTCCACGATGGAGTTGTTGAACAGGCGACGCTCCATTCGCTCCGCAGTTGCTAAATTAGCCACCCATTCTTCATAGGGCGTCTTTACTCCAGCAGCCAAATCATCAAGCACTGACTTCATTGACGATTCGTAATCAGCATGAGAATTACGAACGTCTAAGGCTCGAAAGTACTCTTCCAGTATATTCTGATACCTGAACGATTTAAGAACCAAACGCTCCCACGTACTTTGAGTCGTTTCTTCATGATTATCAATGGGAACTACCTTATTGGCTTCATCCATCAACTTCATAATGTCCAATACATTTTTTCGCCACTCGGCCAATTCGCCCTCAAAGCGATCTAAATGTACGTCCCTGCGCTCACTGTCTGTATACAAAACACCTTCGAGAATAATCATGGCCTTCTCACGACGGCTGACAGTAATCTGAATATTTTCGGCTTGCTCAATTAACCTGTTCACCGTTTGAGTATTTTTAGCCCGCATTGCCTGAATTGTTTTTTTAGGCCCGCCTCCACGCAAGCCCAAACGCAGATCAAGACTCCATTGACCTGAAGAGCTGCTTATAAGAGGGGGGCCGGCGGCTTCCATGGCATCCTCCTTATGGATCACCACACTGTCGGGATCAACGCTTACGAAATACGTTTTGCTGTCCAGTTGCACATAGTATTTGTTCTGAAGTTTGATCAAACCTTTAAGCCGCCCTGCCTCTATGCGCTCGCCTTGAGTCAGGTCTATTTCCACCGCAAAGGCGTCCAGCGCTGCACGAAGCGCGGGTGTTAAACGTACTGACGAACTGAACCAGGAGTAATCCAGGGAGGAATATTCAGCGATGGATTGCGGGGTATGACGGTCAGGCAGTTTTTTCTGAACCCGCGCAGGTTGATCCGGGATTAAGCCACGCTCTGGTTTCTTGTCGCTGTAAACCGAGAGCATCGGTTCATCCAGCGGAGTTTCGAGTTGCCACTTTTCGTTGGCTGAGGCGCGAAAATTCAGCCCTTCGTGCATTAACGCCAAGCTGATATTGAATAACAAATCCATGACGGTTTGCATGGCTGCATCTTTATCGCCCTGAAGACGAGCCTGCAGGCCGTCATTAAGGCTTACCAGCGTTTGAAATATCCATGCGGCCTTTTGCAGCGGCCCACTGACGAAAAAGGTCAAACCATTAAACAGGCTCCAACCATAGCGCTTGATCAATGCCCAGCGCCGCTCGGAAGCCGACACTGTTTGTTTATCTGCCAAGGTCATCAGTGTCTGAACATGGGTCTGATACATCGCCTCAAAGTAGTCCCCGACGATGCGCTGAGTACTTAAACTGGCCGGGGTTCTGGGCAACAACGCTAAAAAACCTTCGTTCAATACAGTCTCAAGATGCGGCCGTTCAAAACCGCCATCGGCATAAAAGCCATGTGCACTTTCATCAAACCAGGCCAATACACTGTCCTGAAGCTCACCAGGCTGGTTGATAGCTTCCAACAGTGCGCGCCAGGTTGGGAACTCAAGCAGAGGTTCAATCGATAAAGGCCGGTAAAGGATAAAGGGCCCGGTATCAATATCGTAAGGCCCCAACACATACATATTCGCGACCGGGTCAATGACTGATCCTTCATAGGCATGAAAGCCTAAAGGCCGGACACAGACATTGCAGTTACCCATTGCCAGCGCGTCATCACGACGCATGAGGCGCGCCACGACTTGCCAGCCTTGGACGCTAAACCCGGCTTCACCCTTGATTTTTTTCTCAAGCGCCAGCATCGATAACTGCACGCTGATCTGCGACTTGAATAAAGCCAGACGCTCAACCAACCCGGCTTCATCGTCGATCAACAAGCGTTTGATCAGTTCGATGTAATGAGTACTTATATCCAGTTCATCAATCAGATTTTTGACGTAGCCGCCTGTTAGCCACTCTGGCACAGGTCTGCCCTGACTATCGCCAATTTCAATCAGCCCGACAGGCCATCCGCCTCTGTAATTCAACGCAAAGTCGACAAGGGAGGTGGGTTCCAGGTTGAACCGCGGTATTTGCAAGTTTTCAACCGTCAGCTCGATGACCTGGAGGTTATCAACATCGACCCGCTCCTCGGGATGATCCAGATGAAGCCGTTGCTTCAGCATCTGCTGAGCGTAGGCCGGCAAAGCATCAACTCCCTCAAGAAAAGTGCGGCCCTTGCTTTTTTGTTGCCAGAAGACTTGAGCCGACAACAACTCACTGTAAGACAACTGATCGTCGGGTTCTGCCTGTTGCAACCACAGCGGTAAGTTCGTCAGTACATGTTCAAAGAAAGCTTGGTCTTGTGAATAAAAGAGGGGGATCCGCGCGCCAGCCTCATCAAGTGCCCGCACCAGCCGAGGTAAGCTCCAGTGCTCGGTCTGCGCGGTTTTCCCCAGCCGCTCAAAGGTGTGAAGTTGAGCATCGAGCAATGTCAGCGCCAGCGCTTCAAATAAATCACCCGGCGGCTCATACAAGGTCCAGGTAAACAAAGGCGCTGCGACTCGTTCGCTGACGCGGGAAATCAAACTGCTGCCCAACCATTGCATGGATTCAAACTGTTCAACACCATTCGCGGGGGCATAGCTGAGAATAAAAGAAAGATCAGCCATGTCCCGCGTAATCACCAGCGTGCCCGGCATTTGAAAACGTTGCGGCCCGGTTTTCTCTGTGCTTTGGATATTCACCAAATATGCATGCAAGGGACTTTCTTCAGTGACTTTCAAACGTTCTTCTTTATCGGGGAATGCGTTCACTACGGCTAAGGAAACTGCTTTTTCAGTCGTCAGTTCAGGGATCCGGCTACGATTGGAAACCGTGGAACTCAACCCCGTTTTCAGTGCTCGCGACAGCCATTGAAAAGGACTGTTTTTACCCTCACGCCGCTCGCTCCAAAACTCTGCAACCGCCTGCTGGTAAGCCTCTATGAGCAACCCGGAGTGCTCATTGAGCATCTTTTGCAGGCTGTCCATGTGCACCGTCTGAGCAGGAGGGTTTTCGGTATCGCGACTGGCGGTAAGACGATGCTCCCCCTCTATCAAAGTCAAAGACGAGTCGTCTATAAACCGCTGAATCATGACTTCTTCCGGGGCCATGAAACGATACTGCCGAGGTTGCGGATTATCCGGATCAACAGCCGTTAAAGGCTCGGCCAACGCCAAACCCGCAACGTGGGCAGACAATTGCGGATACTGATCAACCAATGCTTTTTTGAATACCTCTTTGGCCACCTCCTGAAAGCTGGGACGCGGGCCAAAATCCTGGGCGTTAAAACTGCTTAATGCTGAATAGGCTGCTATGAGATCGGGATTTTTTGAAAGTTCTTTCATGGGCTGCTCATCACGTCAGTTACAGAATTGGCTTAGCCAAGGCATTCATGGCTAAGCCTGTTTCTGCGATTTAACGCGTGAACGCCTTACCCAAGGCGGTAACGGGATATGTATATGATGAGCTTAAGCATGATGGCGTTGAACAAAACGGCCTACGTAATCATCGGCCGGTGACTGCAGTATCTCTTCAGGGGTGCCGACTTGAATCAACTGCCCATCCTTGAGGATTGCAATGCGATTACCTATACGCAGGGCTTCGTCCAGATCGTGAGTAATAAAAACTATGGTCTTTTGCAGGGTGCGTTGCAGCTCTAGCAGTTGGTCTTGCATCTCTGCGCGGATCAGCGGGTCAAGCGCGCTGAACGCTTCGTCCATCAGAATGATGTCCGTGTCAGTCGCCAAGGCCCGCGCCAGCCCCACACGCTGGCGCATGCCGCCTGAGAGCTGGTGAATGAACGCCTGCTCGTAACCTTGCAAACCCACTACCGAGACCCAGTGCTGCGCTCGTTCAATGCATTGCGCCTGAGTTTCGCCCCGCACCTTTAAACCGTAAGCCACGTTGTCCAGCACATTACGATGGGGCAACAGGCCGAAATTCTGAAACACCATGCTGATTTTGTGCCGCCGCAATTGCCGCAAAGCTGGCATGTCGTATTCAAGAATATTTTCGCCATCCACCAGAATCTGGCCGCTCGTAGGATCGATCAGGCGGTTGAAATGGCGCACCAATGTGGATTTGCCCGATCCCGACAAGCCCATAATGACGAACACTTCGCCCGCACGAATCGACAGTGACAGATCATTGATGCCGACCACACAGCCGGTTTCAGTCAGTACCTGCTCCTTGTTTTTGCCTTGATGAATCAACGCCAGGACATCTTTTTCCCGGTTGCCGAACACCTTGAATACGTTGCGCACTTCAATCTTGTTGATCGCCAGTTCACTCACTTCTGACCTCCATGCCGAGGTCGGCCATATGCTTGAGTAATACGGTCAATCACCACGGCCAGGATGACGATGGCCAATCCGGCCTCCAGCCCTTTGCCGACGTTGAGGGTTTGAATACCCACCAGTACATCCTCGCCCAAGCCCCGGGCACCAATCATCGAGGCAATAACCACCATCGACAGTGCCATCATGGTGGTCTGGTTGATCCCTGCCATGATGCTGGGCATGGCCAACGGCAACTGAACACCAAACAACTGTTGCCACGGGGTGGCGCCAAAGGCGTTGATCGCTTCCATCACCTCACGATCAACCTGGCGCAAACCCAGGTCGGTCAGGCGGATCAATGGCGGCACGGCATAAATGACCGTTGCAAAGATCGCCGGGACTTTACCCAAGCCGAACAACATCAATACAGGTATCAAGTACACGAAGCTGGGCATGGTTTGCATGATGTCCAACAACGGCATCATGACCGAGCGCAGGCGGTTGTTACGGGCCGCCAGAATCCCCAGGGGTATACCCAGTAGCACTGAAATCACAGTGGCCACCATCATCAATGCCAGGGTTTGCATCAACTTGTCCCACAGGCCGACAGCGCCGACCAAAAACAGCAAGCCGACAATCAGCAATGTGCTGGTCACTTTGCGTGTCGCGTGCCAGCCAATGACACCGACGATCGCCAACATCAGCCACCACGGCGTCATGCGCAGCAAATTTTCGAGATTGATGATGGCCCATAACAGCGTGTCGGATATGTGACGGAACACATCGCCGTAATTGCTGACCAGCGCATCAACCCCGTCATTGACCCACCCTGCGATGGAAAGCGTCAGGTTGTCAGGAAACATTCAATGCCCACGTTCGGTCAGTTAATTGGATTTAAGTGCTAGGTCAACTTTTTCAGCCGCCTGCGCGGTGACCCAGCCGCGCCAGATGTCGGGCTGTTCACGTAAAAACGTTTCTGCCGCTTTACGGGGTTCGGTGCGTTTTTCGCTCATGTGGGCCAGCGTGGTGTTAAGCAAATCGATGGGGAAATCGACCTTTTCATAGAACTCAACCAACTGCGGGTACTGCGCTTTGAAGGGGGCAGATACGCCAATAGCCAGTTTTGCCGGCAATGAGCGGGTACCCTTTGGATTGGGATTATTGGCGTCAGCCAAGGTCTTCCACGCTTCGGCATCAAAGGCAGGTTCTTCCAGCTTGATCAGTTTGTAACGACCTATCAGCGGAGTCGGAGACCAGTAATAGAACAGTACCGGTTTACCCCGACGAATCGACGAACTGACTTCGGCATCCAGCGCCGCGCCTGAGCCTGTACGGAAATTGACGAAATCCTTGTCAAGACCATAGGCCTTGAGCTTTTGACTGTTAACGATCTCGGAAGTCCAGCCAGTCGGGCTATTAAGGAAACGTCCCCGAGTCGGGTCTTCCTGATCGCGGAACACGTCTTTGTACTTGGCCAGATCCGTAACTGACTTCAACTCCGGGGCCAGAGGTTTGATGCCTTTGGCCGGATCGCCTTTGATCACGTATTCAGGCACCCACCAGCCTTCGCTCGCATTTTTGACGATGTCACCCAAACCTGAAACTTTGCCCTCGGCCTCTGCCTTGACCCACACCGGGCTGCGCCCTGCCCACTCTTCGCCAATGACTTGAATATCATTCCTGGCCAATGCGGCCTCAAGACTGACCGTGCTACCGGGCAGCGTATCCGTCGCGACATCGTAGCCATGCTCGGTGATATAGCGCAGCACTTCTGTGATCAGACTGCCGCTTTCCCATGTAATGTCACCGAAATGAACAGGCGCTACCTGCTCTTGTGCCAAAGCCGGTTGAGCAATGAGCCCAACAGCCAGAAGCGAGCCACCGAGCCACGTTTTCAGTCTGTTCATACGTATTCTCTTGTTTTGGGGGAACAACTATTAAGCAGTGTGCTGTCAGGTTTTGAACAACGACTCTGTGCAAGGTTCATGTAATCGCTGACTGATCGCTGAGAAATACCCAACTGTGCTGCTATTTGTGCGTAGGTCATGCCATTAAGACGAGAGAGCAAAAATGTCGCTTTAACCTTGTCGGGCAACTTATCAAGTTGGCGCTCCACCCGGTCCAACGATTGATAAAGCTGCGCCATTGTTTCTGGCGAAGGCGCGGGTTCCAGGTCGCTGCTGGATAACGTCTTCAAAAATGCTTGCTCAACATCACGACGGCGCCATAGCTGGTAAATCAAACGCTGTGCAATTGTGGTCAACAAAGCCCGTGGTTCACGAATAACCAAGACTTGAGGTGTACTCAGTAGCTGCACAAACGTATCGGCTGCAATGTCTTCAGCGTAGCTGCTGGAATTGAGAGAGCGGCTTAAACGTGCGCTTAACCATAAATAGTGGGCACTAAAAAGCTGCCTCACGTATTCACGGTGAGTGGTGTCGGCCCCGGACATAAAGGCTCCAAAGATGAGTGGATAGCGGTCTGTCCGGTGATCCGGTGCGGCGATCCTAGCAAAGGCTTATATATCTTTTAAATATTAAAAAAATATTTAAACATCAAATTCAGATATATAAACACGCCCCTTACACGCCCTAGCACAACGTGGCAAAACCCTGCTTAATCGCTTCTTTCTCATAGTCGAGCAGTAGCTGATAGTCCATCGGATGTGCCGGTAACACTTCATTCAGGCCCAAGCAGGCACTCACCTCAGGAAGTTGCTTAAGCGCAGTGTTCATGGCGGCACGAATACGCTCCACTTCGGCATGGCTTGAAGTGCGAGCGGTGATGTAGGGCAATGTGGGACTCGCCGCTGTACGCGCGACGACACGCAGGCCTGCTACCTCTTGGGGGGCGTAACGCGCCAAATAGGCAAAGGTTACGCTGTCGATCGCTGCCAGATCCGCACACTGCGCTTTCACCCATCGCAGACTGTGTAAATGAGCACCACTGATGCCCAGCGAAGAAAAAAATCGCCCGTCCTTCTGCAAGGGAGCCAATTGATGGCGAAACAGGTTCATGCCGCTGTTCGAATGCAGATCATTGACCACCCCGCGGCTGCCCTTGAAGTCTGCGAGCGTTTCGCGTTTATCGGTAGCGCGGCTGATGATCAAACTGCAATGAATGCCACCTGTGCTATCAGGTAACTCGTAATGAGGTCGACCGATCAGCTGCACCTGATCGAGCAATTGAGTCACCAAAGGGTAGCCACAGGTTTGAGCCAACAATAGTTTCGGTGCACGAAACAGCGCTAATGAGTCGAGGTCTTGCGGCTTTGCGCGGGTCAGCTCCAACAGCGCCATGATGCGCTTCAACCATTGCTGATTAGCCGCTTCCACAGGCGCCGGTGCAACGTACATCGTGAGTTCTGCATAACGTCCAGACATGGTGGGTTCCGTGCTCTATCAACTGAAGGGATGCTGCGGGCTGTCGATGACGCGCACACTGTTGTTACGCAGGAACACGCCATAACCCTCGACCAGAAAACCGCCACTGCGCTGTAGCCACTGTTCACGCCGTGCCCTGTAAACCTTGGGCAAATAAAACCACGGCAGGCCCGGCAGGTCATGGTGAACCAGGTGCAAATTCAAATTAAGAAACAACCACCTCCATGGCCAGCCGGCCTCATTAAGCACCGTTCGATGTTCCGGCCGAACAGCAGGTCGATGCTCATAGTAAGAACGAAGGGCGCCCACAGAAAGTGCCGGTACAGTCACCAAAAAAACGTAATGAGTAATCGATAGCACGCTGTAATGGGCAATGTAGGCAAACATCAACAGCGTGAAAAAACCGTGGGTGAGCCACATTCGCCATGCCTGACGATTACCATGGCGCAAACGCGTGAGCTCTTGCGCTGCGAGGCCGAATAACGCCAGCGGTGGCCCGACCACCAATCGCCCGGCAACGGTTTTGTTGAGCCAAAGTAGTGCGCGCACTAATGCAGGGGCTTGCGGCCATTGGTTGCGTTTGAGGTAACGACTTTCCGGATCAACGCCGGGCAATGTCAAGTCGTGGTCGCGGTGATGCTGCAGATGACTGTCACGGTATAACGTGTACGGATACCAGAGGGCGAACGGGGCATACCCCAGCACCTTGTTCAGCCATGCAAAGGTGGTGGGATGACCATGCAACAGCTCATGCTGCACTGACATCCACAACACGACGACGGGGATCAGTAAAACGATTGTCCAGAAGACACCCATCAGCGGGCTGTATAAAAGCAGCGCGAACCATGCGCCGGGCACTGCAATCAATAGCAGCCACGTTGGCCATTGGGTGCGACCGGTAAAACTGCGAGCCAGTGCCTGGATGTCCCGTTGCTGGGCAAGATCAAAATAATGCGCCATCGCGAAGCTCAACAAAGAAGTGGAAGTCCCCTCTATGTGGCGCGAGCTGTGCTTTTCTTGCAGATCGATTGGTTATTGGCTTAGCACTGAGTGTAGAGACGCATCAGCCAAAAAATGCAGGCACAAAAAAAGCAGCCCTTAGGCTGCTTCTCTGTGTTTTTTGAAACTGCGTAGCTCCAAAAAACAAAATTTGGAGCGGGAAACGAGACTCGAACTCGCGACCCCGACCTTGGCAAGGTCGTGCTCTACCAACTGAGCTATTCCCGCAATAATGGCGTCCCCTAGGGGACTCGAACCCCTGTTACCGCCGTGAAAGGGCGGTGTCCTAGGCCACTAGACGAAGGGGACGTTGCCCGAAATGCACACGTACATTTCAGTGCCAGATCATTAACCGAAGTTAGTAACTTGGCTTTCACTCAACTCTGTCCGAAAACAAAGTTGCTTAAAAATGGAGCGGGAAACGAGACTCGAACTCGCGACCCCGACCTTGGCAAGGTCGTGCTCTACCAACTGAGCTATTCCCGCAATAATGGCGTCCCCTAGGGGACTCGAACCCCTGTTACCGCCGTGAAAGGGCGGTGTCCTAGGCCACTAGACGAAGGGGACGTTGCCCGAAATGTACACGTACATTTCAGTGCCAATCACATAACCTGAGTCAATGATCTGGCTTTCACTCAACCCCGTCCGAAAACGAAGCTGCTTAAAAATGGAGCGGGAAACGAGACTCGAACTCGCGACCCCGACCTTGGCAAGGTCGTGCTCTACCAACTGAGCTATTCCCGCAATGGCGTCCCCTAGGGGACTCGAACCCCTGTTACCGCCGTGAAAGGGCGGTGTCCTAGGCCACTAGACGAAGGGGACACGCTACAACTTCACTGGTTGCTGGCGTTTAGCTATTCGCTTTACGCTGCAATTGGCGCGCATTCTAGGGATGGATTTGAAAGTCGTCAACCCCATTCTGAAAATATATTGAAATCAATGACTTCCCTCCCCTATGCACGCTTTCCTGCGCAGTCTGTCACTGAACTTCTGACGCGTGTATTCCGTCTCACTTCAAGGGGTTATGATTGACTGCGAGAGTAATGGCATATTGCAGCTATCGACCTTCACGTTCTTTATAGACAGGTATCATCCAGAACACCCCCACGGGCAATATTTTGCCTTGGCCCTGCATTAACCGGCAGACCACTTTGAAGAGGTTTTAACGTTGACTCCTTCCATGATTACCCTGCTTGTCATAGCCGGGATCGTACTGTTGATCGCCATTGCCTACTTGAACCATGTGGTGGAAAACAACAAGCTGGAAAAATCCCGTCAAAAGGTCGAACTCAATGACCGCATTCGTCGGTGCAGTGAAGTCAACGAGACATTTCCGGGCCAGCTGATGTCTCCCGCGCTCAAGCTTTTATTGACGCGTCTCGAACTCAACGCGACGCAACGGTTATTACAACTGCAAAAAAACAGCGCCACAACCAAGGCTCGGGCTGGCGAACTCACCGCATTAGTCGGACAAGGCGAATCGATCGCGGTCAATAACCCGCCACGCCCTATCCTCACGGAGGCCACGGCCAAAGATGTTCGCTTTGCGCTGGAAACCCTGCACGGCCAAATCACGCGCGCAGCCAAAGATCACGTGTTGAGCAACAGCGATGCAAAAGAGTGGCTTAAAGAAGTTCATCACCTGCTGGTGGTTCTGCATATAGAGTTCTTCAACAACCTTGGCCAGCTTTCGCTCCAGCAAAACCAGCCTGGCCAGGCGCGCCTGGCCTTTGAACGTGGCGTGCAGTACTTGCGTCAGCAGCCAGACACACGCTACAGCACCCAGCTCGACGCCTTTGAAGCGCAATTAGCCCGTGCCAACACTCTTTTACTGAACACGCTTGAGCCTACAAAAGACGAAGCCAATGAGCTGACCGAAGGACTCAAGAGTGACGAGACAGAAGGCGACTGGAAGAAAAAGGCGATTTACGACTAAACGCAGTTCAGCCTAAAGCAGTCGCTGTGCGGGAATCGCACAGAACGTTGCAGGCTATAAAAACAAGTGTGATGCAGCACCCGGGACGGGCAAGAGGGTGAAACACAAAAAGGCAGTCACGAGGACTGCCTTTTTGTTTGACGTCAGGCTACCGGATTAATTGGCTTTTCCGGGTACCACACGTCCAACAGCGGGCTCACTTCAACGCTGGTCAGCTCTGGGCGAGCTTTCAACCAGGCTTCAACAGCTGCACGCTGCTCTTCGCTGACCGAACCGCGTTTCTGCAGGCAAACCAGACCGTAGTCGTCGCCGCCAACATAGCCAAGGCCGTTAGCTTCCATGGCTTCTTTCAAAAAGGCTTCCAGGAAAGCGTCGACAGCTTCATCCGACAGGTCTTCTTTGAAATCCAGGTTCAGCTCAAAACCCAGCTCCTGAAATTCATCAACGCACAATTTTTTGCGCAGACGCTGGGAACGATTAGTAGCCATTGAACAATCCTCTTAAGTAATAACGGCGGCACTTTACCAGCTTAAGCCTGCGTCTGCCCGATTCCGTATGAGCGGTTCATCGTTTTCTGCTTATATTAAGCACGTGTCTTTGGCATGCCGATGCACAAGCCCACAAACCTTGGGGCATAATGCCGGTACTTTTATGACCATTGAGGGCGATTTTTGTCGTGCCCTCGTATTTTTCCCCCCTCGCGTGCAGGGTTTAACTTCTTATGATCAAATCTTTACGACCACTGCTTCTCGCGGGCCTTTTTTTACCGCTCGCCTTCGGCGCTAACGCCGCCCCCGTCAACACCACGCTTTCACCTAAAGTCCAGCAAGCGCTCAAAACCAATAAACTGCAAAACGATGCGCTATCGCTGGTCATGATCCCGCTCAATGGCCCAGGCGTGCCTACCGTGTTCAATGCCGATGTGTCCATGAACCCGGCCTCCACCATGAAACTGGTGACCACCTACGCGGCACTTGAAATGCTCGGCCCGACCCATCAGTGGAAAACTGAGTTCTACACTGACGGCACCCTGAACAACGGCACGCTGCAAGGCAATTTGTACCTCAAGGGCGGCGGCGACCCCAAACTCAACATGGAAAAACTCTGGCTGCTGATGCGTGACCTGCGCGCCAATGGCGTACAGCAGGTCACCGGCGACCTGATACTGGATCGCAGCTTCTTTGAGCAACCTCAGCTTCCGGCGTTTAACGACGACGGCAACGACAAAAACAAGCCGTTTCTGGTCAAGCCCGATGCTCTGATGGTCAACCTCAAAGCGTTGCGCTTCATCGCCCGCAATGACGCGGGCAAGGTGTTGATCTCGGTCGAGCCGCCGATTGCCAGCATCCGGGTCGACAATCAGGTAAAGCCCCTGAACAGCAAGCAATGCACCGGCGATGTCCGCTATAACCCCGTACAGCAAGCCGATGGCACTGTTCTGGTCACGGTCAGCGGTCAACTGGCGGATGGCTGCAACTCTCAAACCTACTTGTCCCTGCTTGATCACGCGACCTATACCGCAGGGGCCGTACGCGCCATTTGGAAAGAGCTGGGCGGCACCATTCAGGGCCAGGATCGTCAGGCAAGCGTACCCAAGAATGCCAAATTGCTCGCTCGCGCCTACTCGCCGGACTTGGCCGAGATCATTCGCGACATCAACAAATACAGCAACAACACCATGGCTCAGCAGCTCTTCCTGAGCCTCGGCGCTCAGTTCCGCAATGATGCGGACGGCGACGATGCCAAAGCAGCTCAACGTGTCATTCGCCAGTGGCTGGCCAAAAAAGGCATCACGGCACCGCACCTGATCATGGAGAACGGCTCAGGCCTTTCACGTGCCGAACGAGTGAGCGCACGTGAGATGGCGCAAATGCTTCAGGCCGCCTGGAACAGTCCTTATGCCGCTGAGTTCATCAGCTCCATGCCAATTGCAGGCAAGGACGGCACCATGCGCAAACGGTTGAAAACCACCGCCATGAACGGTCAGGCCCATATCAAGACCGGCACCCTGAACACCGTTCGCGCTATTTCCGGTTTTAGCCGCGACCAGAATGGCAATACCTGGGCGGTCGTCGCGATTCTCAACGACCCTCGCCCTTGGGGCGCCTCAGCCATTCTCGATCAAGTGCTGCTCGATCTTTATCGCCAGCCCCCGCTCGCCAATCGCGCCGTCTCCATCGCCCAGTAACCTTTTCACAGATGATAAAAAACGCCCTTGTTCGTGCGATCAAGGGCGTTTTTTTATTGCCTGAACAACAGGATTAACGTGCCATTATTTTCCAGGCACGGTGGATTTTGCTGTTGCGAGCAAAGTCCGGATCAATGGTGCTGGCGGTAATTTCTTCGACGGCGTAACGCGATTCCAAATGCTCATCAAGGATGAACTTGCGGAAGTTGTTCGAGAAGTACAGCACGCCGCCCGGTGCCAGACGCGCCATGGCCAGATCCAGCAATTGCACGTGATCGCGCTGGACATCAAAGATGCCTTCCATGCGCTTGGAGTTCGAGAAGGTCGGCGGATCGATAAAGATCAGGTCGTACTCTTCACGGCAGGCATCCAGCCACACCATCACATCGCCCTGCTCCAGACGGTTCTTGTCCGAAAAACCATTCAGGGACAGATTGCGACGCGCCCAGTCCAGATAGGTCTTGGACAAGTCAACGCTGGTAGTGCTGCGCGCCCCACCTTTAGCGGCATGCACACTGGCCGTCGCGGTGTAGCAATACAGATTGAGGAAGCGCTTGCCGGCAGCCTCTTTCTGAATACGCATACGCATCGGGCGGTGATCCAGGAACAGCCCTGTGTCCAGGTAGTCAGTCAGGTTGACCAGCAGCTTCACACCGCCTTCATTGACCTCGGTGAACTTGCCCTGTGCGCTTTGACGCTCGTACTGCTTGGTGCCGCTCTGACGCTCGCGACGCTTGACGATCACGCGGCTCTTGTCAATGTTCAGCGCCTGAGGAATAGCCGCCAATGCATCGAACATACGGGCCGAGGCTTTTTCAGGATCAATGGATTTAGGCGCGGCATATTCCTGCACGTGAACCCAATCGTGATACAGGTCGATAGCCATCGAGTATTCAGGCATATCGGCATCGTAAACCCGGTAGCAATCAATGCCTTCACGCTTGACCCACTTGCTCAGCGCCTTGAGGTTCTTTTGCAAGCGATTGGCAAACATCTGCCCGCCTTCACTCAAACGCGGCTGTTCGATCACCACCGGAGCGGGCTTGATCGGGTTACCGTTCTTGTTGAACTTCTCGTACTTGGTTGGCGCTTCGATGTTGGACGGCAGGTCAGACTCGGCCTGCTCTCGCTCGGCCTGACGCTGCTCAGGCGTGCGACGCTCGCCTGTGACGAATTGATCCGGCACGACTTTGATCAACAACAGCTTGCACGGCAAAGCGCCGTTCCAGAACGAATACTGTTTATGGCTGCGAATACCCATACGCTTGCCCAAATCCGGGGCGCCAGTGAATACCGCGGCCTCCCAGTTCAGACAGGCCTGACGCAGGCGCTCACCCAGATTCTGGTAAAGGTAAAGCAGGCTTGCCTCGTCTCCCAGACGCTCGCCGTAGGGAGGGTTACAGATAACCAGACCTTTCTGGTTCTGATCCGGGCGCGGCTCAAACGTCGCCACTTCGCCCTGATAGATTTTGATCCAGTGGCTTAATCCGGCACGCTCAATGTTGTTACGCGCAGGCTGGATAAGACGCGGGTCGGCTTCATAACCACGGATCCACAGAGGCGGCTTGGCCATGCCAATTTCGGCACGCTCGGTGGCCTCTTCGTGGAGTTTTTTCCAGATCGCCGGAATATGCCCCAACCAGGCATCAAAACCCCAGTGGATACGGTTGAGGTTGGGCGCCATGTCGGCAGCAATCATCGCGCCTTCAACCAGGAATGTACCCACACCACACATCGGGTCAGCCAATGCAGCGCCTTCGGCTGCCATGCGTGGCCAGCCAGCACGGATCAAGATGGCCGCTGCCAGGTTCTCTTTCAGCGGGGCCGCACCCTGCTGGAGACGATAGCCACGCTGGTGCAAGCTGCTGCCTGACAGATCCAGGGACAGAATCGCTTCGCCGCGGTCCAGACGCAGGTGAATGCGCAAGTCCGGGCTGAATTTATCAATGGATGGGCGCTCACCGGAAGGCGTGCGCAGTTTGTCGACGATGGCATCCTTGACCTTCAACGCACCGAAGTGTGTGTTGTCGATGCCCGAACCGTGGCCGCTGAACTCAACAGCCAGCGTACCGTCCGGAACCATATGATCATGCCATTCAACATCCAGCACACCGTGATACAGATCCTCAGCGTCTTTCATCGGGAAGCGCTTGAGCACCAACAAGACACGGTTGGCCAGGCGCGACCAGAGGCAGAGGCGATAGGCGGTTTCCATATCCGCGACACCTCGAATGGCCGAGGTATGCTCGCGGGCTTCCTCAAGACCAAGGCCCGTAGCCTCCTCAAGGAGAAGGCCTTCAAGGCCTTTGGGACAAGTAAGGAAGAGTTCGTAACGATCCGACATGGAATTCCTGAGCTTTAAGCTATCAGTGAGAAGGCAACGCATCGCCTGCTCCGTTTTCAATCAAGCGCTTTTCTTGAAGAGCGCCCGTGTGGCACGAAACTGTGCCGTTCCACCCCGGCGACCACCCCGACCCGAAGGCATAAAGAGTTTAGACGCAGAGACAGTTCATTCATTCAGAAACAATGTGACATGTTCAGACCCTTCGTCGAATAGTACCCGAGCATGGCAGGTGGCTTTTCACTGTAGAGAATGAAACGCATCCTCTTTGCAAGGGCTCGCCCTATCAGGGTTTTGTCGCATTCAGCCTGACAAAACAGGTCTTTCTTATGGCCTTAACACCATTATCGTTACGTCCTTATGACAAAACGATCATTCACACACCTTGGCTCATTGGTTAGAAATGAACTCAGGTTGTCACCGCACAGGCGACAACAAAATGCTCGCCACGCCGGCAGCGAGCACACCAACGGCAGAACACTCTGCCCCGACCACTGGTTGGTCGACGCTATACATACAGTCAACAAGTGAGGGCAACACCCTATGAGAAGACTTAAGCGTGATCCGTTGGAAAAAGCATTTTTACGCGGATATCAATATGGCGTTCATGGAAAATCCCGTGAGCTTTGCCCTTTTACTCTACCGTCGGTACGCCAAGCCTGGATTAATGGCTGGCGAGAAGGACGCGGCGACAACTGGGACGGTATGACAGGCACTGCGGGCATCCACCGACTTAACGAACTTCACGCCGTCGGCTAACTCTGGGCAAATTCCGACATCACCTCTGAGACGTTTGCACTTTAACCATGCCGTCACATCCTGGCGGCGGGCTGCGGCCCAAGGGCTCCTCCACGGAGCCCTTTTTATTGCCAGACCGTTTGCCTCATCAATTACTTGCGCACAAGTGCCGAGATAGCATCCACGGACTCTCTGATCAGGGCCGGGCCTTTATAAATAAAGCCTGAGTAGATTTGTACAAGGCTGGCGCCCGCAGCGATTTTCTCAGCCGCGTGCTTGCCTTCAGTAATACCGCCTGCCGCAATGATAGGCATACGACCGCCCAGCTCGGCTGCCAGTACTCTCACCGTGTGGGTGCTCTTCTCACGCACGGGCGCACCCGACAAACCACCAGCTTCGTCACCGTGTTCCATGCCTTCAACACCCACACGGCTTAACGTCGTATTGGTGGCGATCACGGCGTCCATACCCGTCTCAAGCAATGCCTGAGCCACGAGAACAGTCTCTTCATCGGTCATGTCCGGCGCGATTTTAATCGCTAGCGGGACGCGTTTTCCGTGTCGTTCTGTGAGTTCGTTCTGACGTATTTGCAAGGCTTCAAGTAATTGCTTGAGCGAATCACCAAATTGCAAACTGCGCAGCCCAGGGGTATTCGGCGAACTGACGTTGACGGTTACGTAGCTGGCGTGCGCATACACTTTGTCCAGGCAGATCAAATAGTCGTCGACTGCGCGCTCGACCGGCGTGTCAAAATTTTTACCTATATTGATGCCCAGAATGCCGCTGTATTTAGCCGCTTGCACCCGCGCCAGCAGATGATCAACCCCAAGGTTGTTGAAACCCATACGGTTGATGATGGCTTGCGCTTGCGGCAAGCGGAAGATACGTGGCTTGGGATTTCCTGGCTGAGGTCGTGGCGTAACGGTGCCCACCTCTACAAAACCGAAACCCAACTGTGCAAAGCCATCGATGGCCGAACCGTTTTTGTCCAGACCCGCAGCCAGACCGACCGGGTTTGGAAAGTCGAGCCCCATTACATTAACCGGCAATCTGGCCGGGGCCTTGCACAACAAACCATTAAGCCCCAAGCGGCCACCTGCACCGATCAAGTCCAGAGACAGGTCGTGAGAGGTTTCGGGGGAAAGTTTGAAGAGCAACTGGCGGGCCAGGTTATACATGGGTTCAATGGTCTCGAGACTGACTGAAAGTGGGCGCAATTATAGCTGCGCTGTACGACAAATCACAGGCAAAGAAAAACCCGGCCTGAGCCGGGTTTTTCTGAACAGCCTAGCTAAAAATTACTTAGCTTCAGCTTGAACGGTAGCTTCTACGCGACGGTTCAGAGCACGGCCTTCAGCAGTTGCGTTAGTAGCAACTGGGTTTGCTTTACCGTGACCAACAGCGTCTACACGGTTAGAAGCAACACCTTGGTTAACCAGAGCTGCACGAACGGCGTCTGCACGACGTTGCGACAGTTTCAGGTTGTAGGCATCGGTACCAACGCTGTCGGTGTAACCAGCAACAGTCGTGGTGGTCGATGGGTACTGCTTCATGAAATCAGCAACGTTGTTGATGTCAGGCATGTACTGCGACTTAACGTTCGACTTGTCGAAGTCGAATTTCACGTCCAGTTCAACGCGAACAACTTCAGCAATCGGAGCTTCTGGTTCTGGCTCAGCGATTGGTGCTGGAGCTGGAACTGGAGCCGGTGCAACTTTACCGCCGTTGCCGCCGAAGTTCACACCCAGACCAACGGTAGGAGCGTAGTCCCACTTGCCGTTGTCCAGTTTGTAGTCAGCTTCAACGCCTGCACGGGCGAAGAAGTTGTTAGTGATGTACCACTTAACACCAGCGCCAGCAGTCAGGAAAGTCGACTTGTCACGACCGCTGTGACCATCAGCTTCTACGTTGGTCATGCTCTTGTGAGCAACACCACCGGAAACGTATGGACGCAGAGCGTCGCCAACGTCACGGAAGTGGTACTGAGCGTTCAGACCAAAGTTGTCGCCTTTGATTTTCTGGTGGCCAGTGCCGTCATTCGAACGGGTGTGGTTGGTTTTGTCGTAGGTCAGGTTCAACGAGACGTCGTCGGTAATGAAGTAACCGATCGATGCGCCTGGGTTGTAGCCGTCTTCAACGTGGTCGACGCTGTCGTTGTACTGTTTTTTGTAGAACAGTTCACCCTCGACCGCGCCTTGGCCTTGTGCCAGGGCACCGAACGAAGTTGCGGCTACAAAGGAACCAATGGCAATGCCCAAGGTGTTTTTCAGTTTCATCCGTTAAATCCCCATCTGGTGATTGTAAAGCAGTCCCACATACCGGGGGACAACTCGGCGACAAGTCTATCAGACCTTGCCTACACGTAGATCCATTTGCACTGAACTAAGTTTCAGCATTATCTGCAAATTTCTCACGTAATTTGTCAAGAGCGCGCTTGTACCGCATCTTTGTCGCGCTCAAACCCATATGCATTATGTCTGCGATTTCCTGAAATTCCAGTTCTGCGACGAAACGCAGCACTAAAATTTCGCGATCAATCGGATTCACGTGCACCAGCCAGCGATCAAGTCCGCCCTTTTCCTCAGGTTTCGGCGCCTTTTCTTCAGACGCTTCCTCGAGGGGATCGATACTTAATGCGTCCATCAAGCGACGCTTTCGCCGTTCCTTTCGATACTGTGTAATGCATTCGTTGTAAGTGATGCTATAGAGCCATGTCTTGAATTTCGATTTACCTTCGAAATTTTTCAGACCATACAGCACCTTGAGCATGACTTCCTGACAGACATCATCTGCGTCTCTATCGTTCCCTAAATACCTTGAACATACGTTGAACAAAGTGCGCTGATACCGGCGCATCAGTTCTTCGTAGGCCCGCGTAACGTGGAACAACTCATCATGCGCGCGCGCCACCAACTCCTCATCAGAGAGCTCGCGGGGATCGTAGCGCATGGACAGCGGTTGTGCTTTATTCAAAACGAGTCGTGCCGACAGTCAGGTCAATGTCCGCCGCAGCCTGACAAGCAGGCAATATCGCGGCGGCATACAGTATCAGGGTTTACCGCATTAGCGGCGCGTCACGTGCTGTTCCAGCAAAGTCCGATTAGAGAGGGAGACTAGCTCACCCTCATCAGTCAGCAACGTGGTTTTAACCGTACCGATTTCCTCTATCTGCCCCTCTACCGCACCCACTCGAATGTCCTGCCCAACCTGATACAGCTCACGCACATAGATCCCGGCAAGAATCTGCCCGGCAATTTCCCGACTACCCAGCCCCATGGCCAATGCCACTGCCAGACCTACGGTGATCAATACAATCACAATCACATGGTTCAGCAGGTCAGTTTTGACCTCCAGCTGACTGATCGCCACCGAAATACTGATGATGATCACAAGCCCTTGGGCAACCCGCCCCAAGCCTGCTGCGTAATCAAAACCGACGCTCTCGGCAGCGCCACGTACCAGTCCATTGAGCAGTTGCGCCAGCAGTACGCCCGCCAGCAACACTAAAATGGCCCCAAATACTTTTGGCAAATACAGGGTAAAGATGTCCAGCGTAGCTGAAACTCGTTCGAGGCCCAGAGACTGCGCCGCCGAAACAAGGAATATCAGAAGTATGAACCAGTAGACAATTTTGCCGATCAAAGTGGAAATCGGCACTTTGATACCGGCCCGGCCGAGAATTTTAGTCAGGCCTGTTCCGCCCATCAAACGATCGAGACCCAACTTGGCGAGCAACTTGGACAGCAGGGCATCAAGCAGTTTGGCAACCACGAAACCCAGCAATACGACTACCAACGCCCCGAAAAGGTTCGGAATAAAGTTGGCAATTTTGGTCCACAAGGCAGTCATTGCCGTGACCAGGCTCTGGGTCCAGAGATCAAGTTCCATGTTCAATCAGCCTTATCAGCAGGGCGAGCAGCAGGTTTGCGCCGCGAAACGGGCGCAATATGAGCTGAACCGCTGTTCAAAGCAATCATCAGTGCCTGCACCCAACGCCCCAGCAAGCTGAAAAGATCACCGGCACCGACCTGTCGGTTAGCGGTTTTCAGGACTCGACCCAGGCAAGCGTCATCATCACGGGTGGACGCTGGCGCCTTGAGCATGTCACGTAGCGATTGTTCAAACGGATCGTGCATAAGCACCTCTCGATATGTCTGTAAAAGACGCGAGCAACTTTGAAGGCGTCACATTTGCCCCGGTCAAAGCCACTGCAACCGACGGTAAAACCACCATTGCCCTACACCGATTACCAGCATTAACAGGCACGTCACGGCAAAACCGTAGGGGTCATTGGAGAACGGCACACCGCCCACGTTAATGCCCAACAAGCCGGTAATAAAGGTGATAGGCAAGAATATCCCGGTCAGCACGCCGAACCGGTACATGATGCGGCTCATGCGCACATTCAAACGCCGGTCTTCGGCTTCAAGTACCAGCCCCACGCGCTCGCGCGTGAGTTCCAGCTCTTCAAGATACCGGGTCAGGCTATTGTTCAATTCGTTCCAGTAATCGGCATCATCAGGGCTGAACCACGGCAATTTGGTCCGCGTAAGCTGGCCGAAAATATCCCTTTGCGGGGCTAAAAACCGGCGTAGGGCCGCTGCTCTGCGGCGAATCTGTAAAATGGAACCGTGCTCAGGGGTGTACCGTTCGTCGGCATCTATTTTATCTTCTTCATCATCAACGATTTCTGATAGCTCGCCGATCAAATCCTGCACTTTTAACGTCAGGTGTTGAGCGAGGTAAAGAATCAGTTCGGAGGGGTTTTTTGGCCCTTCGCCCTGGGAAAACTCCCCGAGCAGTTCGTCGGTGGCGCGTAACGGACGCATACGCAGCGAAATAACCCGCTGCGCACTGCCGAAAATACGCAGCGAGACCATATCTTCGGGTTCTGCACCGGGGTTCAGATTGACCCCGCGCAAAAACAGCAGAAACTCGTTGTTGGGCAGCGTCAACAAACGCGGACGGGTATTTTCTTCGAGAAGCAGATCACAGCTGAAATCGCTGAGGCCGCTGGAATCGCGCAACCAGCTCTGGGTTTGCGGGTGACTGCGATCCCAATGCAACCAGATACTCTCGTGAGGTTGCAGTTGCAGATCGTTCAGCTCAGTGCGGGCAATAGCGCGCGCCCCACCTTCACCGTCCAGCACCAGGGCATGTACCAGGCCCCATTGCGCGTTTTCGTCCTCGAACATCCGTGATCCTTAGTGGAAATGCGTTAGCCCGGCATCTTCAGGGCTGATGGCGAAACGATGATGCCATTGTTGTCGGCATAAATGAATTCCCCGGGACGAAATGAAACGCCCGCAAAAGTCACGACCCTATTCAAATCACCGATGCCGCGTTTGTCGGTTTTCATCGGGTGGCTGGCCAATGCCTGCACGCCAAGATCGGTTTGCGCAATCACGTCCACGTCGCGAATACAGCCGTAGATCACCATTCCTTCCCAACCATTTTTCGCCGCTTTCTCGGCGATCATGTCCCCCAGCAAAGCCTTGCGTAGTGAACCACCACCGTCCACTACCAACACTTTGCCTGCGCCATTGAGCTCGGCCTGCTCTTTGACCAGCGAGTTATCTTCAAAGCATTTGACGGTCACAATCTCTCCGCCAAATGAGTCACGGCCGCCAAAATTGCTGAACATGGGCTCAAGCACTTGCACCAGCTCAGGGTAGGCATCGCACAGATCGGGAGTGCAGTAGTGATTCACGGGAAAGCTCCTGTTGGGAAAGACAGCAAGCAGAACACTAGGATTAAGGTATAGACGTTGTAACGAATACAGGTTTTACCCGTCGGATCTATTCCTTGTCGAGAACTCATTGAATCCCGGCACGTTCAAAATGACCAGAACTGCATGCTGCGTCACAGTAGCCGCTGTCGAGGAACGAGGCTCTGAGGGGCTGCGCAGCGGCCCCGCTTCTAGTGTTCACGCAACCAATCATGCACCAGCGGCCACACTTCTTTTTGAGCTGGCTGACTGACGAGCATTGCGACGTGACTGAAATCGCTACTAAAACCATGCTCACGCCCCAGCGCCACAAAGGTGCGTTGCGTGGAGCCCAACTGATCGTAAAGTTTGCGGCACGCCCACTCGGGCGTCAGCCTGTCTCCTGTAGCAGCGACCGCCAGAACCGGCACTTTAACTTCGGCCAGACCAGCCCACCAGTCACGCTCTGCGTCCTTGAAACGTCCCAAAAAACCATTCCAGCGCAAGGCTTCCAGCGCGATGCTGACAGGCTCATCCTCTGGCCCACGCTTTAGACGTGCGCCAGATAAATGCCCGAAACGCTTGAGCATTAAATAAGCACACCACTGCACCGGCGGAATTTTCAGCCACCCGTAGCGGCGATTGATTTGAGTACCAAAGAACGCCGCCGACGCTACCACATCATCATTGAGATACTGGCCACCCAGGGCTGCCGCAAGGCTTATACCGCCTTGGGAATGACCGATCCAGTGTGGCGATTGCCCACTCAGCTCTTTTACAAAAGCACCTATGGCGGGCAAATCGTAACGGGCATAGTCGGCAACACGGTTCTTGTTCCAGTGAATATTGCGCGCTGACAAGCCATGACCGCGCATCTCGGGCAGCCACACATCAAAACCGGCACGTGCCAAAAAGGCCCCAAGCCCCACCCCTTTGGGCGAATACCAGAAGCGCCGGTTGGAAAAACTGCCATGCAAGAGAATGACCGGTACGCCGCGCGCGCAGCTGGCATCCGCCAGCCCCAGACGGGTGACCACCAGCTCTACGGAAATATCCGGGCTGTTAGCGGGTTTCAGGCGATAAACGTCTTCGCTAAGATCGCCCCGACGCTCAGCGCTGATCAGGGCAACGGGAAAAAGATGACTGCTGCTTTGCATAATGCTCTTGCACAAAAAAGGGCGAATCCGCACAGGAACTCGCCCTAGCACTGCTAATAAAGAGCGAGGGACACCACTGGCGCCCCCGCCCGTCTCTCAACGACTCAAGCTTGCGCCTGACCTTCTGCCAGGAAAAACCAGGTTTCCAGCACGGTGTCGGGGTTCAACGACACACTTTCAATGCCCTGCTCCATTAGCCACAGCGCCAGATCCGGGTGATCGGAAGGGCCCTGCCCGCAAATACCGATGTACTTGCCTGCTTTGTTGCACGCTTGAATGGCGTTGGACAGCAGCTTTTTAACTGCCGGATTACGTTCATCAAACAAGTGCGCAATCACACCGGAGTCACGGTCCAGGCCCAGCGTCAGCTGAGTCAGGTCGTTGGAGCCGATGGAGAAGCCGTCGAAGAATTCCAAGAACTCTTCAGCCAGAATCGCGTTGGACGGCAGTTCACACATCATGATGATGCGCAGGCCGTTTTCGCCGCGCTTGAGGCCGTTTTCGGCCAGCAAGTCGATCACCTGACTCGCCTCACCCAAAGTGCGGACGAACGGCACCATGATTTCGACGTTGGTGAAGCCCATTTCTTCACGCACACGTTTAAGCGCGCGGCACTCAAGTTCGAAGCAGTCACGGAAGTTTTCGCTGATGTAACGCGACGCACCGCGAAAGCCCAGCATCGGGTTTTCTTCTTCCGGCTCGTACAACTTGCCGCCGATCAGGTTGGCGTACTCGTTGGACTTGAAGTCCGACAGGCGCACGATGACTTTTTTCGGGGTAAACGCAGCCGCCAGCGTGCTGATGCCTTCAACCAGTTTTTCTACGTAGAAACCGACGGGATCGTCGTAGCCAGCGATACGTTTGTCGACACTGTTTTTGATTTCCGGCGGCAGACCGTCGTAGTTCAACAGCGCTTTAGGGTGCACGCCGATCATGCGGTTGATGATGAATTCCAGACGAGCCAGACCCACACCGGCGTTCGGTAGCTGTGCGAAGTCAAAGGCACGGTCAGGGTTACCGACGTTCATCATGATTTTGAACGGCAGTTCCGGCATGGCGTCGACGGAGTTTTTCTTGATGTCGAAGCCCAGTTCGCCTTCGAAGATAAAACCGGTGTCGCCTTCAGCGCAGGACACTGTCACGCCCTGACCGTCTTTCAACAGCTGAGTGGCGTTGCCGCAACCGACCACGGCCGGAATGCCCAATTCACGGGCGATGATCGCCGCGTGACAGGTGCGCCCGCCCCGGTTGGTGACGATGGCGCTGGCGCGTTTCATCACCGGCTCCCAGTCCGGGTCGGTCATGTCGGAAACCAGTACATCGCCTGGCTGCACTTTGTCCATCTCGGACACGTCTTTAATGATGCGCACTTTGCCCGCACCAATACGCTGGCCAATGGCGCGACCTTCAACCAGCACGGTGCCGGTTTCTTTGAGCAGGTAGCGCTCCATGACATTGCCGGCACTGCGGCTTTTCACGGTTTCAGGACGCGCTTGAACGATGTAAAGCTTGCCGTCGTCGCCGTCTTTGGCCCACTCGATGTCCATCGGGCACTTGTAGTGTTTTTCGATGATCATGGCTTGCTTGGCCAATTCGCTGACTTCGGCGTCAGTGAGGCAGAAGCGCGCACGGTCGGCCTGATCAACGTCGATCACCTTCACCGACTTGCCGGCGCTGGCTTCGGCGCCGTAAATCATCTTGATCGCTTTGCTGCCCAGGTTGCGGCGCAAAATGGCAGGACGGCCCGCTTCCAGAGTTTGCTTGTGAACGTAGAATTCGTCCGGGTTTACCGCGCCTTGAACGACGGTTTCACCCAATCCGTAGGCGCCGGTGATGAACACTACATCACGAAAGCCCGACTCGGTGTCCAGAGTGAACATCACACCCGCAGTGCCGGTTTCGGAGCGCACCATACGCTGCACACCCGCCGACAGGGCGACCAGTTTGTGGTCAAAGCCCTGATGCACACGGTAGGAAATCGCCCGATCGTTGAACAAGGAGGCAAACACCTCTTTGGTCGCACGAATCACGTTTTCAACGCCACGGATATTCAGAAAGGTTTCTTGCTGACCCGCAAAGGACGCATCCGGCAAGTCTTCGGTCGTCGCTGACGAGCGTACCGCTACCGCCATATCAGGGTTGCCGTTGGACAAGGTAGCGAAGGCCGTGCGAATAGCTTCGTTGAGCTTCTCAGGGAACTCGGCTTCCATGATCCATTGACGGATCTGCGCGCCGGTTTTGGCCAGTGCGTTGACGTCATCGACATCCAGCGCGTCGAGCGCAGCATGGATTTGATCGTTCAAGCCGCTAAGTTCAAGAAAATCACGGTACGCCTGGGAAGTGGTGGCAAAACCACCGGGAACCGAAACACCAGCGCCTGCAAGATTACTGATCATCTCGCCGAGGGATGCGTTCTTGCCCCCTACGTGCTCTACGTCATGGGCGCCGAGCTTATCGAGGGAAACTACGTACTCTACCAAGGTGATCTCTCCACTAACTGTGTTGGGAAAAGCTCAGGGCACTGAATGCTCATCTAGGGAGCATCGCAGCGATTGTGGCCTGGACCTGGAAAATAAGTGACACTGGATGACATGTAGTGCAACAAAATCGCACCTATCATATCCAAGATTCGTCACCAGCTTAAGGCCCAAGCGCAAATGAAACGAACTGCTTTCTTTATCTCCGACGGCACCGGCATCACTGCCGAGACTTTGGGCCAAAGTTTGTTGGCGCAATTTGAAAATGTGACCTTCAGCAAGTTCACCCGCCCGTACATCGACAACGCTGAAAAAGCGCGGGCAATGGTACAACAAATCAATAATGCCGCCGAAAAAGACGGGGTTCGCCCGATTATTTTCGACACCATCGTCAATCAGGACATCCGTGAGATTCTGGCCACGTCCAATGGTTTCATGATCGACATCTTCTCCAGTTTTCTTGCCCCGCTGGAGCAGGAGCTGGCAGAGCATTCTTCCTATTCCGTGGGCAAATCGCACTCCATTGGCCATAACTCCAACTACATGGAGCGTATCGAAGCGGTTAACTTTGCCCTCGATAATGACGATGGCGCACGTACGCATAAATACGACAAGGCCGACCTGATCCTGGTAGGTGTCTCGCGCTGCGGCAAAACCCCAACCTGCCTTTATATGGCCATGCAATTCGGGATACGCGCGGCCAACTACCCGCTGACGGATGACGACATGGAAAGCCTCAAGCTTCCTCCCGCGTTAAAGGCGCATAAACACAAGCTGTTTGGCCTGACCATCGACCCTGATCGCTTGACTGCCATTCGCAACGAGCGCAAGCCCAATAGCCAATATTCCAGCTACGCCCAGTGCGAGTTTGAAGTGCGTGAGGTTGAGCGTTTATTCCAGCGTGAAAACATTCCGCATATCAACTCCACGCATTTCTCGGTCGAAGAAATCTCGGCCAAAATTCTGGTCGAGAAAGGTGTAGAGCGCCGTTTCAAGTAGAAGCACCCTCACCCTAGCCCTCTCCCAAAGGGAGAGGGGACTAAAGGCAAAAGCACCCTCACCCTGGCCCTCCCCCAGAGGGAGAGGGGACTAAAGGCAAAAGCTGATTTGTGCGGCACCACATATCAGCCCCCTCACCCTCTGGGAGAGGGTTGGGGTGAGGGTTTACGCTATCAAAACGAATCGCCAGGCACCCGCACCCAACCTTCCATCAAAACCCGCGCACTGCGGCTCATGATCGCTTTGGTGACGGTCCATTGGCCATTCACTTGTTGTGCCTCGGCACCCACACGCAAGGTGCCCGACGGATGCCCGAAGCGCACAGCGCTGCGCTGTTCACCGCCCGCTGCAAGGTTGACCAGCGTGCCGGGAATCGCCGCCGCCGTGCCAATGGCCACCGCCGCCGTGCCCATCATCGCGTGGTGCAACTTACCCATCGACAGCGCCCGCACCAGCAGGTCAACACTCTGCGCACTGACTGGTTTGCCGCTGGAGGACACGTAATCCAAAGGCTCGGCGACAAACGCCACTTTCGGGGTGTGCTGACGCTTGGCTGCGTCTTCAAGCCGGTCAATCAAGCCCATGCGCAACGCACCGTGTGCGCGGATGGTTTCGAACATGGCCAGGGCTTTCGGGTCGCTGTTGATGTCGTTCTGCAGTTCAGCCCCGGTGTACCCCACGTCCCGTGCATTGACGAAGATCGTCGGAATGCCCGCATTGATCAAGGTCACGTTCAAAGTGCCCACGCCCGGTACTTCCAGATCATCCACCAGATTACCGGTCGGAAACATCGAGCCGCCCGCCCCTTCTTCGTCCGCCGCCGGATTGAGGAACTCAAGCTGCACCTCAGCGGCCGGAAACGTTACGCCATCCAGCTCAAAATCACCGGTTTCCTGCACCGCGCCGTCGGTTATCGGCACATGAGCAATAATCGTTTTACTGATGTTGGCTTGCCAGATTCGCACTACCGCGATGCCGTTTTGCGGGATGCGCGACGCATCCACCAGACCGCTGCTGATGGCAAACGAGCCGACCGCAGCCGAGAGGTTGCCGCAGTTGCCGCTCCAGTCGACAAACGGTTTGTCGATGGCGACTTGGCCAAACAGGTAGTCCACATCGTGATCGGCGTGGGCACTTTTGCTCACGATTACGGTTTTGCTGGTGCTGGAGGTCGCGGCGCCCATACCGTCGATCTGTTTTTCATACGGGTCGGGGCTGCCGATAACGCGCAACAGCAAGGCATCTCGCGCGGCACCCGGCACCTGAGCAATCGCCGGTAGGTCGAGCAGGCTGAAAAAAACACCTTTACTGGTGCCACCGCGCATATAAGTCGCGGGGATTTTGATTTGTGCTGCGTAGGCCATAAAAACTCCTTCAAAGGCCGGGGCACTGGCCCCGGCACTGCAATCAAGCAGAAGCCGATTCCAGAAAGTCCTGAGCAAAGCGCTGCAACACGCCACCCGCCTCATAGATCGACACTTCTTCAGCCGTATCCAGACGGCAGGTCACAGGCACCTCAACACGCTCACCGTTTTTACGGGTGATCACCAGCGTCAGCGTGGCACGTGGCGTGCGCTCACCGATAACGTCGTAGGTTTCGCTGCCGTCTATTTGCAGTGTTTTACGGTCAGTGCCCGGCATGAATTCCAGCGGCAACACGCCCATACCCACCAGGTTGGTACGGTGAATGCGCTCGAAGCCTTCGGCCGCGATGGCTTCAACCCCGGCCAGACGTACGCCTTTGGCCGCCCAGTCGCGGGACGAACCTTGCCCGTAGTCGGCACCGGCAATGATGATCAGCGGTTGCTTGCGATCCATGTAGGTCTCGATGGCCTCCCACATGCGCATCACTTGGCCTTCCGGCTCCAGCCGGGTCAAAGAACCCTGCTTGACCTTGCCATCTTCGATGACCATTTCATTGAACAGTTTGGGGTTGGCAAACGTCGCACGCTGGGCGGTCAGGTGATCGCCACGGTGGGTCGCGTAAGAGTTGAAGTCGACCTCCGGCAAACCCATTTTGGCCAAATACTCACCCGCGGCACTGTCCAGCATGATGGCGTTGGACGGCGACAAGTGATCAGTGGTGATGTTGTCCGGCAACACCGCCAGCGGGCGCATGCCCTTGAGCGGACGCGCACCGGCCAGCGCGCCTTCCCAGTAAGGCGGACGACGGATGTAGGTGCTCTGCGGGCGCCAATCGTACAACGGCTCAACTTTGGGGCCGGTGTCTTCGTGAATCGCGAACATCGGGATATACACCTGACGGAATTGGTCAGGCTTAACGGCAGCCTTGACCACAGCGTCGATTTCTTCGTCGCTCGGCCAGATGTCCTTCAAACGAATTTCATTGCCTTGGGCATCGAGGCCCAATACGTCCTTTTCGATATCGAAACGGATCGTACCGGCAATCGCATAGGCTACGACCAATGGCGGCGAAGCCAAAAAGGCCTGTTTGGCGTAGGGGTGGATGCGCCCGTCAAAGTTACGATTACCCGACAGCACAGCAGTGGCGTACAGGTCGCGGTCGATGATTTCCTGCTGAATCTTCGGATCCAGTGCCCCTGACATGCCATTGCAAGTGGTGCAGGCAAACCCGACGACACCAAAGCCCAACTGCTCCAGCTCATCGGTCAGCCCTGCTTCATCCAGGTACAGAGCCACGGTCTTCGAACCTGGCGCCAGCGACGACTTGACCCACGGTTTGCGGGCCAAGCCCAACTTGTTGGCGTTACGGGCGATCAAACCGGCGGCAATCACGTTGCGCGGGTTGCTGGTGTTGGTGCAACTGGTGATGGCTGCAATGATCACGGCGCCATCCGGCATTTGCCCCGGCACATCGTCCCACTGCCCGGCAATGCCTTTGGCTGCCAACTCGCTGGTGGCGACACGGGCGTGCGGGTTGCTCGGGCCGGCCATGTTGCGCACCACGCAGGACAGATCAAAGCTCAAGTTACGCTCGTATTGCGCGCCTTTAAGGCTGTCGCCCCACAGGCCGCTGACCTTGGCATAATTTTCGACCAGTTGAACTTGCTGATCTTCGCGGCCGGTGAGCTTGAGGTAATCAATGGTTTGCTGGTCGATATAAAACATCGCCGCTGTGGCGCCGTATTCCGGGGCCATGTTGGAAATGGTCGCACGGTCGCCCAATGTCAGGGCCGCAGCGCCTTCGCCATAGAACTCCAGCCAGGCACCGACGACTTTTTGTTTGCGCAGAAACTCAGTCAGCGCCAATACCATGTCCGTCGCGGTGATACCCGGTTGCAGCTTGCCGGTCAGCTCTACGCCAACAATTTCTGGCAAGCGCATCCAGGAGGCCCGACCGAGCATTACGCTTTCGGCTTCAAGACCACCGACGCCAATGGCAATCACACCCAGCGAATCGACGTGCGGGGTGTGACTGTCGGTCCCCACGCAGGTGTCCGGGAAGGCCACACCGTCACGCACCTGAATCACCGGGGACATTTTCTCCAGGTTGATCTGGTGCATGATGCCGTTGCCGGGCGGGATCACGTCGACGTTTTTAAAGGCCTTTTTAGTCCACTCGATAAAGTGAAAGCGGTCTTCGTTGCGACGGTCTTCGATGGCCCGGTTCTTCTCAAAGGCCTCGGGGTCATACCCGCCACATTCCACCGCCAACGAGTGGTCAACGATCAGTTGGGTCGGCACCACCGGGTTCACTTGCGCCGGGTCGCCACCTTGCTGGGCGATGGCATCGCGCAGGCCGGCGAGGTCCACCAGCGCGGTCTGGCCAAGAATGTCGTGGCACACCACGCGGGCCGGAAACCATGGGAAGTCGAGATCGCGCTTGCGTTCAATCAACTGGCTCAACGACGCATTCAGGGTCGCGGGGTCACAGCGACGGACCAGGTTTTCGGCCAGCACGCGGGAGGTGTAAGGCAGCGTGTCATAAGCCCCCGGCTTGATCGCATCGACTGCCGCGCGGGTGTCGAAATAATCCAGTCGGGTGCCCGGTAGCGTTTTGCGAAATTCAGTGTTCATTGGCGTAGGGCTCGATCACGGGTGAGTCTGGGGGTGCCCCGCCCTGCAAGACGCGGGCGAAGCACCCTGCGGGTCAGCGACGCTCGATTAGCACGAACTTGCGCTGTTCGACGCCGGTGTACTCGGCGCTCGGGCGGATGATGCGGTTGTTGGCACGCTGTTCGAACACGTGTGCGGCCCACCCGGTGAGGCGCGAGCAGACAAAAATCGGGGTGAACAGCTTGGTTGGAATCCCCATGAAGTGGTACGCCGAGGCATGGTAGAAGTCGGCGTTAGGGAACAACTTTTTCTGTTCCCACATGGTTTTATCAATGGCCTCGGACACCGGAAACAACACCGTGTCACCCACTTGATCGGCCAGCTTTTTCGACCATTGCTTGATCACTTCGTTACGCGGATCACTGTCCTTATAGATCGCATGACCAAAGCCCATGATCTTGTCTTTACGCGCCAGCATGCCGAGGGTGCCTTGAACGGCGTCTTCAGCCGAGCTGAAACGCTCGATCATTTCCATCGCCGCTTCGTTGGCACCGCCATGCAGCGGACCGCGCAACGAGCCGATGGCCGCCGTGATGCATGAGTACAGGTCAGACAGGGTCGATGCACAGACTCGCGCCGTGAAGGTGGACGCGTTGAACTCATGCTCGGCATAAAGGATGAGTGACACATTCATCACTTTAACGTGCAACTCGCTCGGCTTTTTATCGTGCAGCAAGTGCAGGAAGTGGCCACCCAACGAATCTTCGTCAGTCACGCAGTTGATGCGTTTGCCATCGTGGCTGAAGCGATACCAGTAGCACATGATCGCCGGGAAGGTGGCCAGCAGGCGGTTGGTCTTGTCCAGTTGCTCGGAAAAGTCTTTCTCCGGCTCCAGGTTGCCCAGAAACGAACAACCGGTACGCATCACGTCCATCGGATGCGCGTCAGCAGGAATGCGCTCCAGTACTTCTTTCAACGCCTGTGGCAAATCGCGCAGGGATTTGAGCTTGGCCGTGTAGTCAGCCAGCTCGGTTTTGTTAGGCAGTTCGCCGTACAGCAGCAGGTAAGCCACTTCTTCGAACTGGGCATCGGCGGCCAACTCACGCACGTCATACCCACGATAAGTGAGTCCAGCGCCTTCCTGACCTACGGTCGACAACGCCGTTTGACCGGCCACCTGGCCGCGTAATCCGGCACCACTCAATACTTTTGCTTCGGCCATTGCGCTCTCCAATCTTGAATTTATTAGGGATTCGGCAAGTCTTTGTAACTTCGTAGCAGTTGACGAGCTTTGCGAGGCTACGTTCGAGCGCGAAGCGGTCGCAAACCAGACAACGTATTCATTCAGGCAAATAGTGCCTTAGGGTTTTACGACTGCTTCGCAGCCGGACGTAGCCTCGTACGGCTCGTCAACTGCTACGAAACGGGCAAGTTATTTCTTCCCGGCAAACACCGCATCGAGCTTTTGCTCAAACGCGTGGTAGTTGATGGCGTCGTACAGTTCCATGCGGGTCTGCATGGTGTCGATCACGTTTTGCTGAGTGCCGTCGCGTCGGATCGCGCCGTAGACGTTTTCCGCCGCCTTGTTCATTGCCCGGAAAGCCGACAGCGGGTACAGCACCAGTGAAACATCCGCACTGGCCAGTTCTTCGGTGGTGTACAACGGCGTTGCGCCGAACTCGGTGATGTTGGCCAGAATCGGCGCCTTCACTCGGTTGGCAAACAGTTTGTACATTTCAAGCTCAGTGATGGCTTCAGGGAACACCATGTCTGCGCCCGCTTCCACACATGCCGCCGCACGCTCAAGCGCCGACTCCAGGCCTTCTACCGCCAGCGCATCGGTACGCGCCATGATCACAAAGCTGTCATCGGTGCGTGCATCCACCGCCGCCTTGATGCGATCAACCATTTCTTGCAGCGAGACGATTTCTTTATTCGGACGATGACCGCAGCGTTTGGCGCCCACCTGGTCTTCGATGTGAATCGCCGCCGCACCGAACTTGATCATCGATTTGACGGTGCGCGACACGTTGAAAAATGAGGAGCCAAAACCGGTGTCCACGTCGACCAGCAGCGGCAGGTCGCACACGTCGGTAATGCGGCGAACATCGGTCAGTACATCATCAAGCCCGGTGATGCCCAGGTCCGGCACGCCCAGAGAACCCGCCGCTACCCCGCCACCCGACAGGTAAATCGCCTTGAAACCGGCGCGCTTGGCTAGAAGCGCATGGTTGGCGTTGATTGCACCCACCACTTGCAGGGGATGTTCACTGGCGACTGCATCACGGAACCGCTGGCCTGGACTGTTTTTATTGCTCATGACTCACCTCGTGGAGTGGCTGTCTGCTGGGCGCTGTCTTGGTAGTGACGCGCAATATTGCGTTTGGACGCGCCGATATGGCGGCGCATCAATAACTCGGCCAGTTCACCGTCGCGATCGGCAATGGCGTCGAGAATGCGGTGGTGCTCGGCAAACGCCTGATGCGGGCGGTTGGGGGTGGTGGAGAACTGGATGCGGTACATGCGCACCAATTGGTACAGCTCGCCGCAGAGCATTTGGGTCAGCGTGCGATTGCCGCTGCCTTGAATAATCTTGTAATGAAAATCGAAGTCGCCTTCCTGTTGGTAGTAGCCGACACCGGCCTGAAACGCCTCATCACGTTCATGGGTTTCGAGCACGCGACGCAACTCGGCGATGTCTTCATCACTCATGCGTTCGGCGGCCAGGCGGCAGGCCATGCCTTCCAGGGACTCTCGAATTTCATAGAGTTCGATCAGTTCAGCGTGGCTCAAGGACACGACACGGGCGCCTACATGGGGGACGCGCACCAGCAAGCGCTGACCTTCAAGCCGGTGAATGGCTTCGCGCAACGGCCCGCGGCTGATGCCATACGTGCGCGCCAGTTCAGGCTCGGAAATTTTGCTGCCGGGGGCGATTTCGCCTTTGACAATAGCCGCCTGAATGCGCCTGAAGACGTTCTCGGAGAGGGTTTCCGAATCGTCCTGAACGTTCAGATCAGAATCCAGTGCTTGCAGCATATTGTCGACACCTTTGAAATCAATAGCGCCAAAACTAGCGATTCGAAGGCAAATAGTCAAAGCATAAATAGATATTGTCGACAATCCATGCATTCGACCTTGGTTGTATCGACAACCTCCATGAGCGTTGCGAAACGCCTCAACGCTGGCGCCATAAAACCATCATGTTAGAATGCCGCCCGCATCCGCCCTGCCCTCCTTATAGAGGACAGCCGCACGAGGACACTTGCGCTCCTGCCAGTCGCCTTGAACTGAAGATTGCAAGAGACCACGCCCCGATTTATGAAATTTCTCACCCTGTCTACCCTTCTTTCCCTGCTATGCCTGCCGAGCTTGAGCCTGGGTGGCGAAAAGACCGTGTACGGCCTCAACGAATACGCCGAACTGGCAGGCATCGACCTGCAAGTAGCCGCCAAACTCGACACCGGCGCTAAAACGGCCTCACTCAGCGCTCGCGACATCAAACGCTTCAAGCGCGATGGCGAGAGCTGGGTTCGCTTTTATCTGGCCATCGATGACGCCCACTCGCACCCCATAGAACGCCCGCTGGCCCGCGTCAGCAAGATCAAACGCCGCTCAGGTGACTACGACCCGCAAGCCGACAAAAACTACACGTCGCGCCCGGTGATCAACCTGGAAATTTGTATGGGCAAAGCTTTACGTACGATAGAAGTGAACTTGACTGACCGAAGTGCGTTCCAATACCCGCTGCTGATCGGCTCCGAAGCGCTTAAACGCTTTGATGCGCTGGTCGACCCCAGTCTTAAATACGCTGCTGGCAAACCTGCCTGTGTCGCCAACGCTCAAACCGCAGAGTAATTGAAATGCGTGCGCTAACCCTTCATCTGAAAATCTTGATCACCATCCTGGTGGTGCTCGGGATTTCGATCACTGCTTATCAGATTTTTGCCCTCGGCATTCCGGTGACCGAAGACGCTACCGACGACCTGTGGAACATCGACGCCAAAGTCGAGTTCGTCGCCAGCTCCAAAGACCCGGTCAAAGTTCAAATGTTCGTGCCGCCGCTTAACCGCGACTACGTGAGCCTCAATGAAAGCTTTATCTCCAATAATTACGGGGTAAGCGTTAACCGGGTTGATGGCAACCGCAAAGTCACCTGGTCCGCACGCCGGGTCAGTGGCAAGCAAACCCTGTACTACCGTCTGGTGCTGACCAAACGCTATTCGGGCGATAAAACCAAGGTCAAAGGCCCGGTCTTCCGCGACAGCATCGCTGTCGAAGGCCCCGAAAAAATCGCTGCCGAAGCGTTGCTGGCCCCCATTCGCCAGCATTCGGCCGATGTCGAAACCTTCATCAGCGAGACCATCAAACGGGTCAACAACCCCAGTGATGACAACGTAAAGCTGCTGCTGGCGGGCGACCCCTCTACTGCACATAAAGCTCAGGTCATTGAGCTGCTGCTGTCGATTGCCCACGTTCCGATGGAAAAAGTACACACCATCCGCCTGGTCGCCGATCAGCCGCAAACCCCTGAGCTGTGGCTGCGTAGCTTCAATGGCAACGACTGGCTGTATTTCAATCCGGAAACCGGTGAACAAGGGCTGCCGGCTGACCGCCTGCTGTGGTGGACGGGCGATGAGCCTATGGTCACCGTCGATGGCGGCAAGAAAGCCAACGTAACGTTCAGCCTCAGCAACAGCGAAATGAACGCCATTCGCCTGGCCAAGCTGACCGACGAGAACACAGACGCCAACTTCCTTGAATACTCGTTGTACGGTTTGCCACTGCAAACTCAGCAAACGTTCATGATCATGGTCATGATCCCGATCGGCGTACTGATGATTCTGGTATTGCGCAACCTGATCGGCCTGCAAACCCTGGGCACGTTCACCCCGGTGCTGATTGCATTGGCGTTCCGCGAAACCCAACTGGAGTTTGGCATCATCCTGTTTACGGTGATAACGGCGCTCGGGCTGATGTTGCGGTCTTATCTTGAGCACTTGAAGCTGCAAATGCTGCCGCGACTCTCGGTGGTACTGACCTTTGTGGTGATACTGATCGCCGCCATCAGTCTGTTCAGCCACAAGCTGGGCCTGGAACGCGGACTATCGGTTGCGCTGTTCCCGATGGTGATTTTGACCATGACCATTGAGCGCCTGTCGATCACCTGGGAAGAGCGCGGTGGCGGCCACGCCATGAAAGTCGCCATCGGCACCCTGTTTGCCGCCACCTTGGCCTATCTGGTGATGAGCATCCCGGAACTGGTGTACTTCGTGTTCACCTTCCCGGCTGTGCTGCTGATTCTTGTGGGCTTTATGCTGGCCATGGGTCGTTATCGCGGTTACCGCCTGACTGAACTGGTGCGCTTCAAAGCCTTCCTGAAGGCTGACTCCTGATGTTTGGCCTCTGGAAGACATGGAAGGCCCTGGAAGCCCGGGGCATCATGGGCATCAACCGGCGCAATGCGGACTACGTACTCAAGTACAACAAACGCAGCTTGTACCCGATTGTGGATGACAAGATCATCACTAAAGAACGCGCCCTCGAAGCCGGCATTCACGTGCCGGAGATGTACGGCGTGATCTCCACCGAGAAAGGCATCGAGAAACTCGATGACATCATCGGCGGGCGGACCGACTTCGTGATCAAGCCTGCGCAAGGCGCGGGCGGTGACGGTATTCTGGTCATTGCCGACCGCTTTGAAGAACGCTTTCGCACGGTGTCGGGAAAAATCATCAGCCATGAAGAAATCGAACATCAAATTTCGAGTATTTTGACCGGCCTCTATTCCTTGGGCGGCCACCGCGACCGCGCACTGATCGAATACCGGGTGATTCCGGATCAGATCTTCAAAAGCATCAGCTACGAAGGCGTGCCGGATATTCGCATCATTGTGCTGATGGGCTACCCGGTGATGGCCATGTTGCGCTTGCCGACCCGCCAATCGGGCGGCAAAGCCAACTTGCATCAGGGCGCCATCGGTGTCGGCGTCGACTTGGCCACTGGCCTGACCCTGCGCGGTACATGGCTGAACAACATCATCAGCAAGCACCCTGACACCACCAACGCGGTGGATGGCGTGCAACTGCCCAACTGGGACGGTTTCATGAAGCTGGCGGCGGGCTGCTATGAATTGTGCGGTCTTGGCTACATCGGCGTGGACATGGTGCTCGATCAGGAGAAAGGTCCGCTGATTCTGGAGCTGAACGCCCGGCCGGGACTGAATATCCAGATTGCCAACGACTGCGGCCTGACGTTGCGCACTCATGCCGTCGAAGCTCACCTCGAAGAGCTCGCAGCCAAAGGCATCAAGGAAACCCCTGAAGAGCGGGTGCGCTTTGCTCAGGAGTTGTTTGGGCACATTCACCCTAAAGACTGACACTAAAAACCGTAGCAGCTGCCGAAGGCTGCGTCCGACGACGCAGTCGTCGCAAAATCAGATGCTGGGGTGTATCAGTTAAACTCTGCTCTCAGGTTTTACGATCGCTTCGCAATCGAACGCCGCCTTCGGCAGCTGCTACGGGATTAGCGTTGCCCTGGCACTCAGGACTACAATCCCTCCCTCCCGCCCCGATGGCTGCCTGGCTTCGCATGTTGACCTGCTCTGTACACCCGCTGCCCTACCTCACCAATCCTGCCGATTACTTTGCGCACATTCGCCATGCGCCCGGCGCTGTGCTGCTGGACAGTGGCCGCCCCGCCGCTGACCGTGGACGCTACGACTTGATGAGCGCGTGGCCACTTCAGGCGCTTTGCGTGCAACCCGATGAATCAGGCCGCGAGTTTTTGCAGCGACTGCGCAACGCCCTCAAGCAACTGGGCAATGCCGAACTCCCGGAGACTTATGAACTGCCCTTTGCCGGCGGCCTGATCGGTTACCTCAGTTACGATTTCGGTCGCCACCTGGAGCAGTTGCCCGCGCACTCACAAGACGATGTGCACCTTCCTGACGCACAGCTGGGCCTGTATGCCTGGGCGCTTATCAGCGATCATCACGCCGCTACCAGCCAATTGGTGTTTCACCAAAGCCTTGAAAAGACAGAGCGTGAGCGCCTGACGCAGCTGTTTAGCCAGCCCGCAGACGTGCATAGCCGTCCTTTTTCATTAAAACAACCCATGCAGGCCGATATCAGTGCCCAGCACTATGAGCAGGCGTTGACGCAGATACATCGCTACATCAAGGCGGGCGACTGTTATCAAGTCAATTACACCCAACGCTTCAGCGCCCCCTGCGAAGGCGACGCGTGGGCAGCTTATCGAGCATTGCGTAGCGCATGCCCGACACCGTTTTCGGGGTTTATGAGCCTGACTGGCGACGACGCGATTTTGAGTCTGTCGCCAGAACGCTTTGTTCGTGTCAGCCATAATCAGGTTGAGACACGCCCCATTAAAGGCACCCGCCCGCGAGGCAAAGACAGCGCAGAAGATGCAGCCAACGCCGCCGAACTTCTGGCCAGCCCCAAGGATCGCGCAGAAAATTTAATGATTGTTGATTTGCTGCGCAATGATCTGGGACGCACTTGCCGCACGGGCTCAGTCAAAGTGCCAGAGCTGTTTAACCTCGAAAGCTATCCCAACGTTCATCACTTGGTGAGCAGCGTGACCGGGGAACTGGCGCACGGAAAGGATGCTCTGGACCTGATTGGCGACAGTTTTCCGGGCGGCTCGATCACCGGCGCCCCAAAAATCCGCGCCATGCAGATCATCGATGAACTGGAACCCACACGACGCGGCATCTACTGCGGCTCCTTGCTGTATCTGGATGTGCGCGGCGAAATGGACAGCTCCATCGCCATCCGTACCGTACTGGTCAAAGATGGACACGCCCGCTGCTGGGGTGGTGGCGGCATTGTGGCTGACTCGCACTGGCAGGATGAATATCAGGAATCCATCACCAAGGTGAAAGTCTTGCTCGATACGCTGCAAACCCTGTAGCCCGCGGTTTTTGCTACCATCTCGCCCACTAGAGAGCGCCCAGCGCCATTCACCGTAGGAAGCCGCCTGATGAGCCATCTGTTCGACGTCGCACAAACCGCCGCGACATACGCCAGCAAATCACCGCAAGACATTCTTAAACTCGCCTTTGAACATTTCGGCGACGAACTCTGGATCTCCTTCAGCGGCGCCGAAGACGTAGTGCTGGTGGACATGGCCTGGAAACTCAACAAAAACGTTAAAGTGTTCAGCCTCGACACCGGCCGCCTGCACCCTGAGACGTATCGCTTTATCGACCAAGTGCGCGAGCACTACAAGATCCAGATTGAGCTGATCTCGCCTGATCACACCAAGCTGGAGCCGTTCGTCAAAGAAAAAGGTCTGTTCAGCTTCTATAAGGACGGCCACGGCGAGTGCTGCGGCATCCGCAAAATCGAACCGCTGCGTCGCAAGTTGTCGACGGTCAAAGCATGGGCCACCGGCCAGCGTCGCGATCAGAGCCCGGGCACCCGCAGCCAGGTCGCCGCGCTGGAAATCGACGGCGCATTTTCCACGCCTGAGCGTCCCCTGTACAAATTCAACCCGCTGGCACAAATGACCAGCGAGGAAGTCTGGGGCTATATCCGCATGCTGGAACTGCCTTACAACAGCCTGCACGAGCGCGGGTTTATCAGCATTGGCTGCGAACCTTGCACGCGCCCGGTGCTGCCTAACCAGCACGAACGCGAAGGCCGCTGGTGGTGGGAAGAAGCGACGCAAAAGGAATGCGGGCTGCACGCTGGCAACCTGATCGCTAAACACTAGGGCTACACAGGCTTACTCACCTATCGCTGACGACGGCTTTGAAGCAGTCGTCGGCGCTTTCCGGAAAACAGGTTGCTGCGCAACCCTTCGCAGCCTTAGGCAGCGACTACAGACTGTCTATATACAAAACACACGCGCACAAAAAAGCCTGCACAAGGCAGGCTTTATTGCGTGTCACAAGCGTTCAAGGGGCTTGTGACTCTAATATGGCGCAGCGGACGGGACTCGAACCCGCGACCCCCGGCGTGACAGGCCGGTATTCTAACCGACTGAACTACCGCTGCGCGTAACACTGAAAGCGAATGGTGGGTGATGACGGGATCGAACCGCCGACCCTCTGCTTGTAAGGCAGATGCTCTCCCAGCTGAGCTAATCACCCTTTCACTTCACTCTCGTTGCGGAGCGCATTCTCTCACACTTTTCGTGTAAGTGGTTGTTTTTATTCAAGTTTTTTTCAAAACTCTTTAAAAACTTCCGTTTCCAACGCCCCACTCTTTGATTCGGCAGCGGACTGCAAAATCGAAGCCTTTCAGGAGAAGCCTGCATTCAGCGGACTTATCCAACCACAAGCGTTCAAGGGGCTTGTGGTACAAAAAATGGCGCAGCGGACGGGACTCGAACCCGCGACCCCCGGCGTGACAGGCCGGTATTCTAACCGACTGAACTACCGCTGCGCGTAACACTGTGAGCGAATGGTGGGTGATGACGGGATCGAACCGCCGACCCTCTGCTTGTAAGGCAGATGCTCTCCCAGCTGAGCTAATCACCCTTTCACTCTCGGTGTGGCGCGCATTCTACGGAGCGACCTATAGTCTGGCAAGCACTTTTTAAAATAATTTTTCTAACGATGACAAAGGCTTAGCGCAGGGTTGGCCTATTAAGGCTATCAAGCGAATAATGCGCCTTTGTATATAGGAGTGATTCACCCCATGTGGTTCAAAAACCTGCTTATCTATCGCCTGACCCAAGATCTGCCTTTTGATGCGCAGGTGCTGGAAACGGCACTGGCCACCAAACCGGCCCGCCCGTGTTCAAGCCAGGAAGTAGCCACCTACGGCTTCGTTGCCCCGTTCGGCAAAGGCGAAGACGCACCGCTGGTTCACGTCAGCCAGGACTTCCTGCTGATCGCCGCCCGCAAAGAAGAACGCATCCTGCCAGGCAGCGTTGTACGCGATGCTTTAAAGGAGAAGGTTGAAGAGATCGAAGCCGAACAAATGCGCAAGGTTTATAAGAAGGAGCGCGATCAACTCAAGGATGAAATTATCCAGGCCTTCTTGCCACGCGCCTTTATTCGTCGCTCGGCAACCTTTGCCGCCATTGCGCCGAAACAGGGCCTGATTCTGGTCAACGCCTCCAGCCCGAAACGCGCAGAAGACTTGCTGTCGACGCTGCGTGAAGTGATCGGCTCCTTGCCGGTTCGTCCGCTGGCAGTCAAAACCGCGCCGAGCGCCGTGATGACAGAATGGGTCAAAACGCAAAAAGCCGCCGACAACTTCTTCGTCCTCGATGAATGCGAACTGCGCGATACGCATGAAGATGGCGGCATCATCCGCTGCAAACGTCAGGACCTGACCAGCGACGAAATCCAGTTGCACCTGAGCACGGGCAAAGTCGTGACTCAACTGTCCCTGGCCTGGCAAGACAAACTGTCGTTCGTGCTGGACGACAAGCTGGTGGTCAAGCGCCTGAAGTTTGAAGACCTGCTGCAAGATCAGGCTGAACAGGACGGCGGCGACGACGATCTGGGTCAGCAGGATGCCAGCTTCACGCTGATGATGCTGACCTTCGGCGAGTTCTTGCCGCAACTGTTTGAAGCGCTGGGCGGCGAAGAAACCCCGCAAGGGATCTAACGGCTTTAATTGACCCTCGTAGCAGCTGCCGAAGGCTGCGTCCGATTGCGAAGCGATCGTAAATTCAGCGCATGTGGTAATGCAGGCATATCGCATTGACTCAATTTACGACGACTGCGTCGCCGGACGCAGCCTGCGGCAGCTGCTACAACCACCATAATCACAATAAAGGAACACCATGCGCGCACTCGCTGCTCTAAGCCGCTTTGTCGGCAATACCTTCGCTTACTGGGTACTGATCTTTGCTGTGCTGGCATTTATCGAACCCGGTTGGTTCGTTGGCCTAAAAGGCTACATCGTACCGTTGCTGGGTTTGGTGATGTTCGGCATGGGCCTGACCCTCAAACTCGAAGACTTCGCCGAAGTTGCCCGCCATCCGTGGCGCGTGGCGCTGGGCGTGGTTGCTCATTTCGTGATCATGCCCGGCGTGGCGTGGTTGCTCTGCCAAGTGTTTCATCTGCCCCCGGAAATCGCCGTGGGCGTCATTCTGGTCGGCTGCTGCCCAAGCGGCACCTCATCCAATGTCATGACCTGGCTGGCCCGTGGCGATCTTGCCTTGTCCGTGGCCATTGCCGCCGTCACCACCCTCCTCGCTCCGCTTCTGACTCCGGCCCTGATCTGGCTGCTGGCATCGGCCTGGTTGCCGGTTTCATTTATGGATCTGTTCTGGTCGATTTTGCAGGTGGTGTTGCTGCCTATCGTACTCGGGGTTCTGGCCCAGCGCCTACTGGGCTCACGGGTTCGCTTTGCGGTCGATGTACTGCCGCTGGTCTCGGTCGTCAGCATTGTGATTATCGTGGCTGCGGTGGTTGCTGCCAGTCAGGCACAGATCGCCCAGTCAGGATTACTGATCATGGCTGTGGTGATCCTGCATAACAGCTTCGGCTATTTACTGGGGTTCTTTACGGGTCGCCTGTTCAAGCTTCCGCTGGCCCAACGCAAGTCGCTGGCACTGGAAGTTGGCATGCAGAACTCGGGCTTGGGCGCCGCACTGGCCAGCGCACACTTTTCACCGTTGGCGGCCGTGCCCAGCGCCTTGTTCAGCGTATGGCACAACATCTCGGGGGCACTGCTGTCTACGTACTTCCGTCGCATGAGCGAAAAGGAAGATCGCCTGGCAGCGGAGGCTCGTGCTGCTGACTGAAATTTCGGGGTTGTCTGTCAGATTAATTACGGGCATATTTTGCCCATTGCGAGGACGACCTCGCGACTCATCGAGTGATTATTCTGGGGACGACCCCATCAATTGATGGAGGCACCATGTCCTGGATTATTCTGTTTTTCGCCGGTCTGTTTGAAGTTGGCTGGGCCGTCGGCTTGAAATACACCGATGGCTTCAGCCGCCCGCTACCGACTGCGCTGACAATCGCCGCCATGGCCGTCAGCCTCGGGCTGCTCGGGCTGGCAATGAAAGAACTGCCACTGGGTACGGCCTATGCGATCTGGACTGGCGTCGGTGCGGTCGGCACGGTAATCGCCGGGATCATTCTGTTTGGCGAGTCAATGGCGCTGTTTCGGCTGGCCAGTGTTGCGCTGATCATTGCCGGTTTAATCGGTCTGAAGATCAGCGCGTAATAAAGGACTGTAGTCGTTGCCGCAGGCTGCGAAGCGAGCCGCTTTCTCAAGAGCGCGCCTCCCTCTTCGCAGCCTGCGGCAGCGGCTACAGGTTCTGCCCCCGCAACTCAATGACCCGCTCACGCAATGCTTTTTGCGTCGCCTCTTCTGGCGTCAATGGCGCACCCGCAACCAATGTCACCCGCGACCATAAACGGCGAAACACGCCTTTATTCGGGTCGCGACTGAAGAAACTCCCCCACAACCCCTGCAACGCCATCGGAATCACCGGCACCGGGGTGCGTTCCAGAATCAATTTGACCCCAGCTTTGAACTCGTTGATCTGGCCATCGGTGGTCAACTTGCCTTCCGGAAAAATACACACCAACTCACCGTCATTCAGGTACTCGGCAATCTTGTTGAAGGCCTGTTCATAAATAGCTTCATCTTCAGCACGCCCGGCAATCGGAATGGTCCCGGCGGTGCGGAAGATAAAGTTAAGTACGGGCAAGTTGTAGATCTTGTAATACATCACAAAACGAATCGGCCGCCGCACTGCTCCGCCAATCAAGAGCGCATCCACAAACGACACGTGGTTACACACCAATAACGCTGCCCCTTCATCCGGTATCGAGTCCAGCCCTTTGTGTTCAACCCGGTACAAGGAGTGACTGAGCAGCCAAATCAGAAAGCGCATGCTGAATTCAGGCACGATTTTGAAGATGTAGGTATTGACCGCAATGTTCATCAGCGACACCACGAGGAATAACTCGGGAATCGTCAACTTGGCCACGCTCAGCAACGCAATGGTGACGATGGCTGAGACCACCATAAACAGGGCATTGAGAATGTTGTTGGCCGCAATCACCCGCGCACGTTCGTTTTCAGCCGTGCGCGATTGAATCAACGCATACAGCGGCACGATGTAAAACCCGCCAAACACGCCAAGCCCGAGAATATCCAGCAGCACCCACCACGCCTGACTAAAACCCAGCACACCCAACCAGTCATTGGCCTGAATATTCTGTGGCATCTGTCCGGAATGCCACCACAGCAGAAGACCAAAAACCGTCAGACCGAACGAACCAAAAGGCACCAACCCAATTTCGACCTTACGCCCCGACAGCTTCTCGCACAGCATGGACCCCAAGGCGATCCCTACCGAAAATACGGTGAGAATCAGGGTGACCACGGTTTCATCGCCGTAGAGCCAATCTTTGGCATAGGCCGGAATCTGTGTCAGGTAAATGGCACCGACAAACCAGAACCATGAGTTACCCACGACCGAGCGTGATACCGCTGGTGTCTGATTCAACCCCATGCGCAAAGTTGCCCATGACGCACTGAAAATGTTCCAGTTCAACCGTATGTGTGGCGTATCAGCAGGCGCTGGAGGGATAGAGCGGCTGGCCAGATAACCCAGCACCGCGACACTGATAATCACCACTGAAACTACGGTGGTGTAATTGCTCGACGAGAGCATGATGCCCGCGCCGATGGTTCCCGCCAGAATCGATAGAAAGGTGCCCGTCTCAACCAGCCCGTTACCCCCGACCAGTTCATCTTCATGCAAGGTTTGCGGCAGAATTGAATACTTCACCGGCCCGAAGAGTGCCGAATGAGTGCCCATTGCAAACAAAGCGATCAGCATCAATGCGAGATGATCAAAGGCAAAGCCAATGGCACCCACCACCATAATGGCGATCTCACCCAATTTGATCAGGCGAATCAATCGGTCCTTGGCGTACTTCTCGCCAAACTGCCCGGCCAGCGCCGAGAACAGGAAAAACGGCACTATAAACAGCAGCGCACACAGATTGACCCAAATGCCACGATCACCCTCGATGCTCAACTTATAAAGGATGGCGAGAATCAGCGACTGCTTGAACAAGTTGTCATTGAGTGCACCCAAGGACTGGGTGATGAAAAACGGCAGGAAGCGACGCTTCTTTAGCAAACTGAACTGCGAGGGGTGACTCATCATCCATGTACTCACGTTGCGCCGATGGCTTTCTCTTTGGAGTGCTGTTGTAACACTCAAGGCACAACCTTACTCAGGTTCTGTATGGAAAATGCCACGTTGGGCACTTTCGTACAGAACCTGAGCATACGTCCTACTTTTTAAGCCCGGCAATGCAGGGCGAAACGAATAACTCTCCGCGATAAGCCCCGACTAACGTGCGTTTGCCCACTACCAGCCACATCAGCGCCAGCGCCAGCACCAGCACACAGCCAGCGATATTAAAGAAGGTCAGGTGCAGTACGCTGCCCAGACGCAAAGTGGCCAGTGAATACACGCCCAGAGGGAAGGTGAAGCCCCACCAGCCAAGGTTAAACGGGATGCCTGAGCGGAAGTAACGCACGGTGATCATCGCGGCCATCACGATCCACCACAACCCTACACCCCACAGAATCACGCCAGAAATAAGCCCCAGGCCTTCGACAATCTCGCCAATGCGGGCCAAGCCATTGGCAGCAAAAATCGCCGGAGCATCAGATCCCAGCAGCAGCAAGCCCAGCGCTCCCGTACCAATGGGGCCCAAGGCCAACCAGCTTGAAGCGGCCATGCTTTCATGGGGCAACTTATGCAAAGCCATACGCAGAATCAGAATGGTCAAAATACTGAAGGCCACCGGCACCGAAAACGCCCACAGCACATAGCTGGTAATCAGTACATGGAACTGCATGACGGTGTCGGTCAGGTAAGGCGCCAACAGGCCGCCACTGGCCGCCGCCACCTCTGCCGCAACGACCGGCAACAGCCACACAGCGGTCATCTGATCAATTGTATGGTCCTGACGGGTGAACATCAGGTAGGGAATGATTACCCCGAACCCCAGCGCCATGGCCACATCGAGCCACCACAGCACCTCGGCCACCTGCACCATGGCGTCGCCCCAGCGCGGTACGCCGAACACCAAAAAACCATTGATGATGGTGGCCAGCCCCATCGGAATGGTGCCGAAGAACATCGAAACCGTGGAGTGCCCGAAAATACGCCGCGCCTCATCGAAAAACAGCACCCAGCGGGCGCCATACAGCACGCTGAACAGTACGAATAAACCTATATTGAACAGCCACAACCCTTCGGCAAAAATACGCACACCTGGTAGCTGCACGGGCAGTTGAGCCAATGCCAACGCCAAAACCCCCGTACCCATGGTGGCGGCAAACCAGTTCGGGGTGAACTGGCGGATCACCTCACGCGGGTGCTGCAGCTGGCTAAAAGGCCGCAACACTGTTTGGGCTTTGTTTGGGCAAGTCATGGGTTCCTCCTCTTCCTCGTATGAGGTGCCGTAAGACTAGAACCAAATTAAATATCTATAAAACGGGTAATTTCTCTAACTGTTATCTATTTTGCAGATATGTAGACATCTATTCATTTTCAAGCCCTGCGACTCCACGCCACGCTCAGACCTTGGTCGACGCTGACGTTATTCAAGCATCATGCGAGACTAGTCTGCTGTAGCTGGATCGCTGCGGTCTTTCACATTCAGGAGTGTCCATGTCGTTGTCCAGCGGGCTCATCGCCGCCGTTGCCTTGGCCTACATGGCCGTTATGTTCGCCATTGCCTTTTACGGTGACCGGCGCAGCAAACCGCTGCCGCCGCGGGTTCGCGCATGGGTGTATAGCTTGTCGCTGGCGGTGTACTGCACCAGCTGGACATTCTTTGGCGCCGTTGGTCAGGCCGCGGAACAATTGTGGGCGTTTTTACCTATCTATCTAGGCCCGGTACTGCTGTTGGTGTGCGCACCCTGGGTGTTGCAAAAAATGGTGATGATCAGCAAGCAGGAGAACATCACCTCGATTGCCGACTTTATCGCCGCCCGTTACGGCAAATCGCAATCGCTGGCGATTGTGGTGGCGTTGATCTGCCTGGTGGGCGTGCTGCCTTATATCGCCCTGCAACTCAAAGGCATTGTGCTGGGGGTCAACCTGTTGATTGGCGCTGGCGCAGACGCTACCGGCACTCGCGCTCAGGACACGGCACTCATCGTTTCGCTGATTCTGGCGCTGTTTACCATCGTTTTCGGCACCCGCAACCTCGACTCTACCGAGCACCACCGGGGCATGGTGCTGGCGATCGCCTTTGAGGCATTGGTCAAATTGTTCGCCTTTCTCGCCGTCGGTGCCTTTGTGACCTACGGCTTGTACGACGGCTTCGAGGATCTGTTCGATCAAGCCATGCTGGCTCCGCGCCTTGAGGAGTACTGGAAAGAAACCATCAATTGGCCCTCCATGGTGGTGCAAACGGGTGTGGCGATGATGGCGATCATCTGCCTGCCGCGCCAATTCCATGTGACCGTGGTCGAAAACATCGAACCGCAGGATCTGCGTCTGGCCAAATGGGTGTTCCCGGCTTATCTGATTCTGGCCGCACTGTTCGTGGTGCCTATCGCACTGGCGGGGCAAATGCTCTTGCCCAGTTCGGTATTGCCCGACTCCTTCGTGATCAGCCTGCCATTGGCGCAAGCACACCCGGCACTTGCCATGCTGGCCTTTATCGGCGGCGCTTCCGCTGCCACCGGCATGGTGATTGTGGCCAGTGTGGCGCTGTCGACCATGGTGTCCAATGACATGCTGCTGCCGTGGCTGCTGCGGCATAAAAATGCCGAGCGCCCCTTTGAAGTGTTCCGCCACTGGATGCTCTCGGTGCGGCGCGTGTCGATTCTGGTGATCTTGCTGCTGGCCTATGTCAGTTATCGTTTGCTGGGCTCTACCGCAAGTCTGGCCACCATCGGGCAAATTTCCTTTGCTGCCGTGACTCAACTGGCACCCGCCATGCTGGGCGCGCTGTACTGGAAACAAGCTAACCGCCGAGGCGTTTTCGCCGGGCTCGCTGCGGGAACATTTATCTGGTTCTACACCCTGGTGCTGCCGCTGATTACCCACAGCCTGGGCTTACAACTGAGTCATTTCCCCGGGCTGGCGTGGTTGCACAGTAACCCCCTTGGCTTACCAATCACTCCGCTGACCCAAGGCGTGGTGCTGTCATTGGCTGGCAACTTCACACTATTTGCCTGGGTGTCCGTGCTGTCGCGCACCCGCGTCTCTGAACATTGGCAAGCCGGTCGTTTTATTGGTCAGGAAATCAGCAGCCATCCCAGCGGGCGCTCGATGCTGTCGGTGCAGATCAATGACTTGCTGACATTGGCCGCGCGTTTTGTCGGCGAAGAACGGGCGCGTCAGAGCTTTATCCGCTTTGCCTATCGTCAGGGCAAAGGCTTTAATCCCAATCAAAATGCTGACGGTGAGTGGATCGCTCATACCGAACGGTTACTGGCCGGGGTTCTGGGTGCTTCATCCACCCGAGCGGTGGTCAAGGCGGCTATTGAAGGCCGGGAAATGCAGCTTGAGGATGTGGTACGGATTGCGGACGAAGCCTCGGAAGTCTTGCAGTTCAACCGCGCCCTGCTTCAGGGTGCCATTGAAAACATCACTCAAGGCATCAGCGTGGTCGATCAGTCACTGCGGCTGGTGGCGTGGAACAGGCGCTACCTTGAACTCTTCAACTACCCCGAAGGACTGATCAGTGTCGGCCGCCCGATTGCCGACATCATTCGTCACAACGCCGAACGTGGCCTGTGCGGCCCCGGCGAGGCAGAGGTCCACGTGGCCCGCCGCTTGCACTGGATGCGTCAAGGCCGGGCACACACCTCCGAACGGCTGTTCCCCAATGGCAGAGTGATCGAGCTGATCGGCAACCCCATGCCGGGCGGTGGCTTCGTGATGAGTTTTACCGACATCACCGCGTTCCGTGAGGCTGAACAAGCCCTTACCGAAGCGAATGAAGGGCTCGAACAGCGAGTAACTGAGCGTACCCATGAGCTGTCGCAACTCAATCAGGCACTGACTGAAGCCAAAGGCGTGGCCGAAGCAGCCAACCAGTCGAAGACCCGTTTCCTCGCAGCCGTCAGCCATGACCTGATGCAGCCGATGAATGCAGCTCGACTCTTTTCTTCAGCGCTCTCCCACCAGGAAGAGGAACTGAGCCCGGAAGCGAAGAAGCTGGTGCAGCATCTGGACAGCTCATTGCGCTCTGCTGAAGATCTGATCAGTGACCTGCTGGATATTTCACGGTTGGAAAACGGAAAAATCACCCCCGACATCAAGCCTTTCGCCATCAATGACCTGTTCGACACGCTAGGCAATGAGTTCACAGCACAGGCCAAGGAACAAGGTCTGAGCTTCAGAGTGAGGGGGAGTCGGCTGCGCGTGAGCAGCGACATCAAATTGCTGCGCCGTATCTTGCAGAACTTCCTGACCAATGCCTTCCGCTATGCAAAAGGTCCGGTGTTATTGGGGGTACGTCGACGCGGCAATGAGCTTTCTCTCGAAGTGTGGGACCGAGGCCCCGGAATTCCCGAGGACAAACTCAAGGTCATTTTTGAAGAGTTCAAACGCCTGGACAGTCACCAGACCCGCGCAGAGAAAGGCCTGGGCCTTGGCTTGGCGATTGCGGACGGTTTGTGCCAAGTGCTCGGGCATAGCCTGCAAGTACGCTCATGGCAGGGCAAAGGCAGCGTATTCAGCGTGCGGGTGCCACTGGCCAAAAGTCAGGCAGCACCGCAGCCGAACGTTCCCGAACAAAACGGCCAAACGGCAAAAGGCGCTCAAGTCCTGTGTATCGACAACGAAGACAGCATTCTGATCGGCATGCAGAGTTTGCTGACGCGATGGGGGTGCCGTGTCTGGACCGCGCGCAATCGCGAAGAGTGCGCCGCACTGTTGAATGAAGGTGTGAGGCCGCAGCTGGTGCTGGTTGACTACCATCTGGATGAGGGTGAAGTGGGCACCGACCTGATGCGCTGGTTGCGGGCTGAGCTGGGTGAACCTGTGCCGGGGGTTGTCATCAGCGCCGACGGTCGGCCGGAGATGATTGCTCAAGTCCATGCTGCAGGGCTGGAGTACTTGCCCAAGCCGGTCAAACCAGCGGCGCTCAGAGCGCTGCTGAGCCGGCATGTGCCGCTGTAGCCGCTGTAGCCGCTGTAGCCGCTGCGCAGACGCCGCTGGCGCAATTACGCATCAAGCCTGACGCAACCTGCGGCAGCTGCTACGGAATTTATGGCGCGCTCTGCTCCAGCGGGTGAGCCACGCCATCTACATCAGCCATCGCGCGCTCCAGCAGTTCCGTTGGCAAACTTTTGCTGGCGCGTGCACCCAACAATTTCAACTGCTCGCTGCGACTGACCAGATTGCCGCGCCCGTCTGTCAGTTTGTTGCGCGCCGCTGCATAGGCTTTATCAAGCTGTTGCAAGCGATTACCGACTTCATCCAGATCCTGAATAAAGAGCACGAACTTGTCATACAGCCAACCCGCCCGCTCAGCGATTTCTCGTGCATTCTGGCTCTGACGCTCCTGCTTCCAGAGGCTGTCGATCACCCGCAAAGTCGCCAGCAACGTAGTCGGGCTGACAATCACAATGTTGCGGTCGAAGGCTTCCTGAAACAGATTAGGCTCAGCTTGCAAGGCCGCTGAAAAAGCCGCTTCGATAGGCACAAACAACAGAACGAAATCCAGGCTGTGTAGCCCCTCAAGACGTTTATAGTCCTTACCGGCCAAGCCTTTCACATGATTGCGCAGTGACAGTACGTGCTGCTTGAGGGCGGCTTGCTCGATGACATTGTCATCAGCACTGACATACTGCTGATACGCCGTCAGACTCACCTTGGAGTCGACCACCACCTGCTTGTCACCCGGCAACATGATCAAAACGTCTGGCTGAAAACGCTCGCCGTCGGGCCCTTTAAGGCTGACCTGGGTTTGATACTCACGCCCTTTTTCCAGCCCGGCATGCTCAAGCACGCGCTCAAGGATCAGTTCCCCCCAGTTGCCTTGGGTTTTCTGCCCTTTGAGTGCCCGAGTCAGGTTGGTAGCTTCATCACTCAGGCGCAAATTGAGCTGCTGTAAGCGCTCAAGCTCTTTGGCCAGGGAGAAGCGTTCACGCGCTTCTTGTTGGTAGCTTTCTTCAACGCGCTTTTCGAACGATTGAATGCGCTCTTTCAGCGGATCGAGTAGCTGACCCAGGCGCTCATTGCTGGTATCGGCGAAGCGCTGTTCACGCTCATCGAAAATCTTGCCCGCCAGTTCGGCAAATTGCGCCCGCAACTCATCGCGTGAGCCTTGCAGGTCATTGAGTCGCTGCTGATGGCTGTCTTGTTGTTCGCGCAATTCGGCGGCCAGCGCAGCGGCGTGAGCGTCCAGGCGACGCAACTCGGTTTCCTTGAGGCTGCGCTCGACACCCCACGCATGGGCAGCATCACGTGAGTTATCACGCTCTACCTGCGACAGCTCAACCTCACGACGCAGCGCGGCAAGCTCGGCTTGCTTGGCAGCGTTGGCCTGCCCCAGATCACTGATCTCATCACGGCTGGCATCCAGCTGAGCGCTTAGACCCTCATGCGCCATCTGGGCCAAACTCAGGCGTTCATTGAGCATGGCCAATTCAGCGGGATGAGCACTGTAACGGCGCTGCAACTGCCACAGGAGCGCCAACAGCGGCAAACCCGCCACTAACAGCCCCAGCAAAATGCTGTTCAAGTCCAGGGCCATAACCCCTCCGCATGCGGTAAAAGAGCAAGGTTAACCAAGCTGCAAGGCTGAAGACAGCTCAGCCTTCGTTTTTGCTCAGTTCTTGCTGCGCGACGCGGTCGCCAGCACGTGCGGCCTGACGCAAGAGTTCGTGGCCGATTCGCCGGTCGCGGGCACTCCCGCAGTCACGGCACATCAGTTGCCCTAACCGGCTTTGCGCCAACACCACACCTTGGCGGGCTGGTTGTTTCAGCAAGTGACCGGCAACGTGCTTGACGCTGGGATTAGCGCCCAGACGAGGGTTATCCAGCAACCAGATAGCCACACGCAGTGAAAAGCGCTTGGGGGCATCAGAGGATGTGGTCGGGCGAGCTGCGGAAGCAGTAGTTGTGCGAAACTTCATAAAATACTGTAGGGCAGAACAGAAGGCGCGCCACTCTACTCCTTTTTTCGTCTTGGTAAAGCCTAAAAAAGTCTACACCCGCGATCTAGAGCTAGCGCACGGGACAATCCACAGATCCTGTGGATAAGTCAGTGGACAACCCTACTGAAACCCTCGCAAACGCCCACCCCACGCGGCCCAAGGTCAAACTGTCGATTTTTTCACCAACTGCAAAAAACGATGTTTTTCATTGACTTAAATTTGCCAAACAGGCTAAGCAAGGCCGCACCCTCACCTGCCAAGCTGTTTTTCGGGCTGCGCCATTAATGTGCACAAGTCCCTTTTCGCTGTACAAAACGAGGTATGAAAACGCTCAATCCTGCAAACAGCGCACTGGCTCAAACCACCGTAAGACAATCCTTCCCAATGACTACAGGGCATTGAGCCAGCACCGCGACTGCGCTAAAAATGGTCTACAGCTACCTTGAGCTAACCCTATGGCAATCGACTTTGAGGGAACGGCTACAGAATGTATTTTCACTAACACACTTGCATTTAAATTTTCAACTGATACTATCCGCAGCGTTAGTACCAAGCTGAAAGTCAATTCGGGCCGAACAAATCCTTAAGCCATCTTCCATAACGTCGAAGAAACGCTGAAAAACAGGATCGTCCCCCTCGATGGTTTCCAGGTAAATCTTGCGACGCTACGGCCTTTGAAAAATCGAAGGGTAGCGCGAAGCGCTTTATTCTGACCGAACCAACCTGCAAATTGATCAGGATCTTCACCCCGAGCATGGAACCTTAGCTCCCGTTGTGATTGCCTGCCCTCCTAAGTACCTACCTGCCAGCCCAAGCGCCACATAATTTATGCGCTACATCTGGCGGCTTTGTTCCAGTCAGGTTCTTCGTCAAGCCAAAGATAGCTCGACGTTACTGGAACGTTTTAACGCAGCACGGATCATATCCGTGTCATTTGTAGGAACACCTAATAACTATGTCGACTCAAATCCATACTCAGGATGCCATTCGCACCCTAACCAACGCCTTTGCTCCAATGAACTGCCTGATTATGGCCGCTCGCAAAGGATGCTTCAGCTTTACTCTGGTCAACGAACACGGCATCGCCCGTCACAGCGAGCGCCTGTACCCCGATCAATATTCCAGCGCAGAACCTCTGCAAGCTGTGATCGAACGTACTCGTCAGGCACTGGTTGCCTGAAACCTGAGCGTCACCCCAAAAGCCCTGCCTTATCAAGCAGGGCTTTTTGTTGTCTGGCATTTGAGAAATATCCGGTAGCGCTTAAGTACTTGCAGATATATAGCCATCCCCTCGATGCTGCAAATGATTTAAAAACAGTCCTTTACAGCTGATATATGACACTAGACTTCAAGTTAAGCGGTTTAACCCGCTTCCGGCGCCCCCTTCCGACTCATTGCTGCCAAGCCCTTGTGGGTCGCCGGCCATTTACAGGCGTCGAGGACATTATGGGTATCGCTGCCAGAGAGTTGAGTCTGTACGTCATAAGACCCACGCTTGCTTATCTGGGTCAGCACAATCCAAATGCCGAAACTTTGTTGCTGGGCATTGCCGCCAGCCAGTCCCGTTTGGGAGCTGCCTTGCACGACCGCAGAGGGCATGGCCTGTACTGTATTCGCGAGCCTCGCCACGCTGCGCTTTGGGATGACTATCTTGCGCGCACGCCTGACCTGGCGAGCCTGGTTCGTGGACTGGCCAGCCAACATGCCTTTTTAGGCAACCCTCACTTGGAACTCACCGTAAATTTACGGTACGCCACCGCTATTGCCTGGCTGTTAATAGAACAGCTTCATGTGTCTATCCCCGCTGCAGATGATGTGCAAGGTATGGCAAGAATCTGGCGCCAAGCCTTTGAACCACAAGGACGTTTGCGTGATTTTGCAAATGCCTGGCGCAGTTGCGTTACACCCCTCAACCATGTGGCTTAAGTTATAAGCCATACACACTATTATAAAAAAGATCTAAAACCGTGCGGATTGTCCTACAAAACAACGTTAACTTCTGCGAATTAGCCTATAGCGCTTAATTAAAAATGTTGGTAGCTTTCGTCCGGTGATCAAAAGGAGTTCTAATAATGAAAAAAGTAATGCTCAAGACCACACTTAGCCTCGCCGTCACTTTGGCTTCCAGTCAGATTTTCGCAAGTGGCTTCGCACTTAACGAACAAAGCGTTAGCGGTATGGGGACCGGTTTCGCAGGTCGCTCATCTATTGCCGACGATGCAAGTACTGTATTTGGCAACCCTGCCGGTATGTCCCGCCTTAGCGGCCAGCAAATTACTGGCGGCATTGCTGTAATTGACGCCTCGACCGATATTAAAGATGCTTCAGGTAGATACCCTGGCACCAACAAAGGTGACATGGTTCCTTTTACTGGCGTCCCGATGGGTTTTTATACCAATAAACTGAATGACCAATGGGCAGTCGGTTTTGGGGTATACGCACCTTTCGGCCTGGTGACCGATTATGAAAGCGGCTTCCAGGGTCGCGCGTTTGGCAAGAAGAGCGAAGTTAAGGTTGTCACGTTACAACCGACCGTCAGCTACGCCTTCAACGATCGCGTGTCGATAGGTTTTGGTCCGACCATTAACCACATTTCCGGTACGCTCGAATCCGACCTGACGCTCAACCCTGCGTTTGGTGATACCAACGTCGAAATCAAGGGCACCGATACCGCTCTGGGTTTCAACATTGGCGTGCTGGTTCAGGCAACTGATACGACTCGCGTCGGTCTGACTTACCACTCCAAGGTCAGCTACGACCTTGATGGTCACACCAAAGTCTCCGCGGCAGCCGGCACCCCGGCACAGCTGATGAAGAGCAATCGCTACGACGCTTCGCTGTCCATTGATACCCCAGAATCCTATGACCTTTCCGTCACTCAGGAGCTGAGCGATGCATGGAGAGTTTACGCGGGTACCACCTGGACTCGCTGGAGCCGTCTGAAAGACATCACCGTGAAAAACGAAGGTGTCAGCCCGGTCAACTCGGGTGCTATTGGTTCGCAACTATTTGGCACGATCAAGGAAGAACAGAACTGGCATGACACCTGGGCATACGCCATCGGTACGTCTTACCAGCTGAACAAACAATGGATCCTGCGCACCGGTCTGTCATGGGATCAGTCGCCGACCAATAACGAAAACCGTTCGCCGCGTATCCCTACTGGCGACCGTACGATTTTCAGCTTGGGCGCCGGTTATGCCGTCAATGAAAACCTGACCATTGATGCCGCGTATTCGTACCTGAAAGAAGAGTCGGTAAAAGTTCATGACTCGAACCAACTCAATTCTTACAGCGCCAAGTATGAAAACAGTGCAAACGGTTTTGCGGTAGGTGCAACCTACAAGTTCTAACTCTCTGAGCGCATGATTCATTGCCCACTGAGTTAAAAAAGCCCCGCTCTCTTCAAGAGGCGGGGCTTTTCAATGTGGGACGGTCAGGACTTTGAAGCGATGGCTTTATTGATTGCCTCGATCAGTTCTGGATCATCCGGCTTGGTCAGACTGGAAAAATTGGCAATCACATTGCCTTTTCGATCAACGACATACTTGTAAAAGTTCCACTTCGGCGCACTGCTCTGTTCTGCCAACACTTTAAACATGTGCGTTGCATCATCTCCTCGCACTTTTTGCGGGTCGATCATGGTGAACGTGACGCCGTAATTGACGTAGCAAACTTTGGCAGTTTCTTCGCCGTCTTTGGCTTCCTGTTTAAAGTCGTCCGAAGGCACTCCAATCAATTCAAGGCCTTGCGCATTAAATCGCTTGTTCAGCGCTTCCAACCCTTTGAATTGTGGCGCAAAGCCGCAAAAACTCGCGGTATTGACGATCAATAATGGCTTGCCGGCAAATCGCTCACACAGGTCGATTGACTCCTTGGCCCGTAACTTGGGCAATGAGCCCTCCAAAAGCGGCGGGCAATCAGCTGCCCAGGCCGATCCGGCACAGGCCAACAGCAATACAGGCATCGCAGCCCAGCGCTTAAACATTGTGGTTTTCCTTAATCAAGAAGCCTTGGTCTATACGAAATGCAAAGGTTAGCAAGTGCCCAGCCCTAACTGCATCAGCGCCAGCCCGCCTTGATGCCAGCCCCACCACGCCAGTGCCAGCAAGATAAAACCGGCACTCACAGCCGCCAACCCTATCCACGTTAACTTCACGCCAGACTCTCCTGCGCTTGCAACCGCGCCACAGGGCGCTCGCGCACCGGCCAGTTCAAGGCTGCTGCCAGCAGGCTCAATACAATCGAGACCTGCCAGATGATGTCGTAACTGCCGGTTTGATCATAGACCACACCGCCCAGCCAGCCTCCGAGGAAAGCGCCCAGTTGATGAAAGAGGAACACGATGCCCCCCAGCATGGACAGATTACGCACCCCGAACAGGGTCGCGACGGTGCCATTGGTCAACGGTACGGTGGAGAGCCACAGAAAACCCATGGCCATACCAAACAGGTATGCGCTGAGGTGTGTCACCGGCGCCCACAGAAACAGCACGATCACTACGGCACGCGCCAGATACAAGCCGGTCAGCAAACGAGGTTTGGACATCCGCCCCCCGAGCCACCCTGCCGTGTAGGTGCCAAATATGTTGAACAGGCCAATCAGCGCCAACACCGTTGTACCGACCGTAGCAGGCAAATGCTGATCCACCAGATAGGCCGGTAGATGTATACCGATAAAGACGACCTGAAACCCGCAGACAAAAAAGCCGAACGACAACAACCAAAAACCCGAGTGCGAGCACGCCTCCCTGAGTGCCTCTTTAAGCGTTTGCTCCCCGCCCAGGCTGGGCATGGGCCGGTCCTTGAGCAACGAGACCAGCGGTATGATCAGCGCCACCATCATTCCCAGCACCAGCAAGGCAGTCGACCAGCCTAACCAGCCAATCAGGCCCAGGGTTCCCGGCAACATCGCAAATTGACCAAAAGACCCTGCTGCACTGGCGATACCCATGCCCATGCTGCGTTTTTCAGGAGGCAAGGCGCGCCCCACGACGCCCAAAATCACCGAAAACGACGTGCCTGATAGTCCGATACCAATCAACAAGCCTGCACTGACCGACAATGACAGCAGCGAGTCCGACAACCCCATAAACACAAGGCCAACGGAGTACAGCACACCGCCAATCAAGACCACTTTGGCAGCGCCAAACCGATCAGCCAACGCCCCGGTAAAGGGCTGCGCCAAACCCCAGATCAAATTCTGCAACGCTATGGCAAACGCGAACACCTCGCGGCCCCAACCGAATTGCGCACTCATGGGTGGCAAGAACAGCCCAAACCCGTGCCTCACGCCCAAAGACAGCGCCAAAATTAACGCACTGCCCAATAGTACCCAGACACTGTTACGCCACACCGTTGTCATTATTATTCTCCAAGCGTGGGTATATACCCATGTCTAAACGTGAGACAGATGCCTCATTCAGTACCCGCCAATTCATCCAATAGCTGCAACAGTTGTTCGCGGCGCTCCTCACCCAGTCGGTCGATAAGCCGCTGCTGCGCGGCTTCCCATGCGGGCAAGGCTGCCATCAGCCGCCTCTCTCCCTCTTCGGTCAGGCACACCAGCCGATTGCGTTGATCCTCGCCCTCTGCCAGTTTCACCAACCCCATTCCTTCGAGTACACGCAAATTGCGCCCCAAGGTGCTGCGATCCAGCCCCATCGCTTCAGCCAAGCTGGAGATGCTCGGCTGGTCGAGGCGCTTGAGGTTGGTCATTAAGGAAAACTGCGCAACATTGATCCCGAAGCCATCAAGGGCGCCGTCGTAATGCCTACTGATGCCTCGTGAGGCACGCCGCAGGTTGGTGCATAAACATTGGGTTGGTAACATTTTGTATGTATATACCCGCAATAATGGAGAATCAAGATTTAATGCGTTACGGATAGCCCTTTACAGCGCCAATCCCACCAGCATCAACACTTCAAGCAATTCCAGCAAAGCGCCGGCGGTATCGCCCGTGGTGCCTGCCAGACGGCGCATCATGAGGTGGCGCAACCAGACAAATCCCAGGGTTGCCAGCATCAGCGCCCACAGCCCTGCATACCCGGCCAGGGCCACGCATACCGCCGCACTCAACACCAATACCCACCAGCCCGCCTTGCGTGGCAAGTGATCCGCCAGCGCTTGCCCTAAACCGCCCGCCCGCACATAGGGTGTTGTCAGAAACACACCCAGCAAGGCGCTGCGGCCAATCAAGGGCACTATCAGCAAAGCCATCGCCTGCTGCTGCTCAATCAAGGCCAGCAAGGCGCAGAATTTCAGCAGCAATACCAACACCAGGGTGACCACCGCAATCGGACCGCTGCGCGGGTCTTTCATGATGGTCAGTGTGCGCTCACGATCACCAAAACCACCCAGCCAGGCATCCGCACTGTCAGCCAGCCCATCCAGATGAAGCCCGCCACTGAGCATCACCCAAACCGTCAGCAGCAAGGCAGCGTGCAACATCAGCGGTGTGCCCGCCAGCAACGCGCTTACGCCCCAAAGCACCCCGCCAAAGAGCGCGCCCACCAGCGGGTAAAACAGCAAGGAACTTCCCAATTCCTGAGGTTTTGGCATGCCCGGCAACGTAATCGGCAAACTGCTCAGGAACTGCAAGGCGATCCAGAAAGGCAACATGTCAGCCTGCCTCGCTCAACACGCCATCCGCCTGCACCTGCAATGAAAACAGAGCGCCATTGACCACGGGCACCTGCAATAGCTGTTCACGGGGCAAACCTCGTGCCTGAGCCAACAGCAACTTCATCACACCGCCATGGCAAACCACCAACACCCGTTCACCCCCATAACGCTGCTGCAAACGGCCGATTGCGGTCAGTACACGGGTGGAGAACGCTGTGACCGGCTCCGCGCCGGGCGGGGTAAATGCGTAAGGATCAGACCAGAACTGGCCCAGCGCCTCAGCGTCGGTCTCCATCAGTGCAGCCGCGGTGCGCCCTTCCCACTCGCCAAAATGCAATTCTTGCAGGTCTTTTTCGAAGGTCAACGGCACGCCGAGTTGTTGCGCCAGCTCGCGGGCGAATAACCCACAGCGCTGCAGCGGAGAGCTGACGATGCGCTGCCACGGACCTTGGCCTTTGACGGCTGCACGCATTTGCGCCCAGCCCTGAGCCGTTAGTGCATCATCGAGACTGCCGCGCAAGCCGCCCCCCAACTCGGTTTCACCGTGACGAAGCAAGTCCAGATGCACCCTCATGCCGGGCGATCCGCCACTGCCGCTTCAGCGAAGGTCGCCATTTGCCCATGAAGGTCACAGGCCAGTCGGATTAACGGCACGGCCAGCGCCGCGCCACTGCCTTCGCCCAAACGCAGCCCCAAATCGAGCAAGGGCTGTGCCTGCAAACTTTCAAGGACGTGACGATGGCCCTGCTCAGCCCCCTGATGACTGAAGATCATCCACTGGCGGCACTCAGGGTTCAAACGCACGGCGACCATCGCGGCGACCGTACAAATGAAGCCGTCAACCAAAGCCACGACGCCTTCCTGAGCACAGGCCACGTAAGCCCCCACCAGTGCAGCAATTTCAAAACCACCCAGGCGGAACAAGGTCTGTAACGGATCGTCCAGATAGCCCTCGTGAAACGCTAGCGCGCGATCGATCACCCGGGCTTTATGGCTCACACCCGCCGCGTCCAGACCTGTGCCCGGCCCGGTCAAGTGCGAGGCCGGACAGCCCAGTAACGCACTGGCCACGGCGCTGGCAGAGGCGGTATTGCCGATGCCCATTTCGCCGCCGATAAACAGCTCGCTGTTTACCTCACGTGCACGCAACACACTGTCACGTCCTGCCTGCAAGGCTTTTAGCCCCTGACTGTCCGACATGGCCGGGCCGTGGGCAAAGTTGGCCGTGCCCGCGCCCAGTTGCAGATGACGCACGCCCGCCAGATCAAGCATCGGCGTGACCGTGCCCAAATCCACCACATCCAGTTGCGCGCCCAACTGACGTGCCAACACGCTGATCGCCGCACCGCCGCTCACAAAGTTATGCAGCATTTGCCCGGTGACCGCTTGCGGATAAGCCGAAACGCCTTCCGCCACCACGCCGTGATCACCGGCAAAAATGGCAATCCACAGCGCGTCGGCGCGGGGCTTCAAACGGCCTTGCAGACCCGCCAGTTGCACGGCCAGCGCTTCCAGTTGGCCCAGTGAGCCAGCCGGCTTGGTCAGTTGCTGCTGACGCGCAACAGCCGCCGCCGTTTGTTGCGGGTCAACCGACTGGCACGGTTTCAGCCACCACGGAGTACTCATAGTGCAGTTCCTTTCAATGTCAGGGGCAGGCCCGCGACTGTCAGCACCACTCGCTGACAACGCTCGGCCAAGGCTTGATGCAACCAACCGGCTTCATCGACATAACGACGGGTCAACTCGCCCAGCGGTATGACGCCCATTCCGGTTTCGTTGCTGACAAAAACAATTTCCCCCGGCAGTTCAGCCAGGCACGCCAACAGTGCGTCACGCTCGGCATTCAAACGCTGCGGGTTTTCCAGCATCAGCAAGTTAGTCAGCCAGAGTGTCAGGCAATCGACCAGTACAAAGGTGTCTTCGCGCGCGCTCTCGCGCAGCACTCGGGCCAGTTCGAGCGGTTCCTCGACCAACGCCCAATGCGCGGGGCGACGTTCGCGATGATGGCGTACGCGCTCGTTCATCTCGCCGTCCAGCGTTTGGCTGGTAGCGATGTAGGTGACGGCGAAGCCCGATTCGCCAGCCAGCTTTTCGGCCAGCCGACTTTTACCGGAGCGGGCACCGCCTAAAATCAGTTGCAGCATGTGTTAAATCCCCGTAGCTGTTGCCGAAGGCGGCGATAGACCTCATGGAAGGTCCTGCGCAGCCTTATCGCAGCCTTCGGCAGCGGCTACACAAGTGTTCTCTAAATTGCGCACAATTCCCGCAGATAAGCCGTGTCCAGATGGTTCTCCACCAGGTCCGCCAGACGCTCAATGTCGCGCTCGCGCAACCCGTGATAGTCCACCGCCTGCACATCCTGCAAACCCGCCCAACGCAGCAGTGCACTGCACGCAGCCGGGGATTCAAACAAACCATGCAAGTAGGTGCCGAGCACCTGCCCGTCCGCACTCTGCGCGCCATCACATCGACCGTCCTGCAGGTGCACCGCGGGCCGTTCCAACGCTGCGCCCGTTGTCACGCCCGCATGAATTTCGTAGCCGCTGACCGCTGCGTTTTCCAGGGTCAAATGCCCGCGCACGTTGCGCAGCTGTTTCTCGGCCGCAAGCTCGGTGCTGAAGGCCAGCAAGCCCAGCCCATCGCTCGACCCCGCAGGCCCTTCAAGCCCCAGCGGGTCGTGAACCTGCTCACCGAGCATCTGCAAACCACCACAAATGCCCACTACTTTGCCGCCGTAACGCAAGTGACGGCGGATGGCCGTCTCCCAGCCATTGGCGCGCAAATAGGCCAGATCACTGCGCACACTTTTCGAGCCAGGAAGGATGATCAAATCCGCAGGCGGAATGGGCTGACCCGGCCCGACAAATTGCAAGTTCACCTGCGGATGCAAGCGCAAAGGGTCGAAATCGGTGTGATTGCTGATACGCGGCAGCACCGGCACCACCACATTCAACACTTGCTCCACCTTGTCGGTTTGACGCTGGTCAATACCGTCTTCGGCCTCAAGGTGCAGGTCCATCACATACGGCAGCACGCCTATCACCGGCTTGCCGGTACGCTGTTCAAGCCAGTCGAGCCCCGGCTGCAACAAGGCAATATCGCCACGAAAGCGATTGATGATGAATCCTTTAACCCGGGCCTGTTCTGTGGGCGAGAGCAGCTCAAGGGTACCGACCAGATGCGCAAACACCCCGCCACGATTGATGTCAGCAATCAGGATCACCGGGCAGTCGACGGCTTCGGCAAAGCCCATATTGGCAATATCACCGGCTCGCAAGTTGATCTCGGCCGGCGACCCTGCGCCTTCAACCATCACCACAGGGTATTGCTCGCTTAAACGCTGATGCGAGGCCAACACCGCTTGCATGGCGATGGCTTTGTAATCGTGATAGGCCACTGCATTCATGCTGGTCACTGCACGGCCATGGATAATCACTTGTGCGCCGGTGTCGCTGTTGGGCTTGAGCAGCACCGGGTTCATGTCTGTGTGCGGTGCCAACCCAGCCGCCTGTGCCTGTACCGCCTGAGCGCGACCAATCTCACCGCCCTCTGCGGTCACGGCACTATTGAGCGCCATGTTCTGCGGTTTGAACGGCACCACGCGCACGCCCTGACGTGTCAGCCAGCGGCACAATGCCGTAACCAGCGTGCTTTTACCGGCATCGGAGGTGGTGCCCTGCACCATCAATGTGCTCATGGACTTTCCTTGGTGTACGCCAACAACGCCTGCTCCAGCCTCAGCCAATCGCCTTCGGTTGCGGGCAAGCCAAAACGCACACTGCTGTTGTGGGGAAACAGACGCAACAAAATGCCGCGTTGCGCCATAAATTCGTAAAGCCGGTCAGCGTGTGGCGTGATCAACCACTGGAATAGTGCACAGCCGCCGTGTGGCATTAATTCGTGTGCACTGAGCAAGCGCGCCAGACGGGCGCCGGCCAGTTCGCTGCGCTCACGCTGGCGTTGCTGGCCTTGCGTATCAAGCAGGCAGGCCTTGCCGACAATCCGCGTCGGCCCACTGACCGCCCAAGGCCCGACCTGTTCGGCCAACAACTTGAGCAGTTTGAGTTCGGCCAGCACAAAACCCAGACGAACGCCGGCCAGACCAAAAAACTTTCCAAAGGAAGACAACACAATCAGTCCGGTTCGCCAGCTATGGGTCGCCAGGCTCAGATCAGGCGTGTTATCCATAAACGCTTCGTCAACCACCAGCCAGCCCCCGCGCTGTGCGAGCCGGGCATGCCACTCAAGCAAACGCTCGGGTGACAACTTCAAACCCGTGGGGTTGTTGGGGTTAACCACCACCAGCACATCCAGTGTTTCAAGGTAGAAATCGACTTCTTCCTCCATGATTTCCCGCACGATGTGCCCGCTGCGCCGCCACGCTTCAGCGTGTTCGGCATAGCACGGCGACAGCACGCCAACCTTGCCACTGCGACGCAGACGCGGCAGCAGTTGAATCGCACATTGCGAGCCCGGCACCGGCAGAACGTTCGGCGCGCCGTAGTACGCACAGGCAGCGTGCTCCAGACCGTCATCGGTTTCCGGCAAACGCGCCCAGGCACGCTCGGGGATGTCCGGCACTTCAAATGGCCAGGGAGCGAGACCGCTGGACAAGTCCAGCCAGTCCGACTCGGCAATGCCGTAATGAAGGACTGCCTGACGTAATCGGCCACCGTGTTCAAGCATAGAATTCACTCCCCACGCACAGGATCAATAACCATAACCACACACCGCGCTTCACCAGTTGCCAGCCCCGGTCGATGGCGTCGGCGTCGGCGGGTGCGCCTTCACCCAGTTGCGGGCGCTCATGCAGCTCGCCGTGATAAATCGCCGCGCCGCCCAGTTCAACCGCCAATGCACCCGCGCCCGCGGCCATGACCGGGCCAGCATTGGGGCTGTCCCATTTTGGCGCTTGGGTGCGCCAGCACTTCAGGGCGAGTCTGGTTTTGCCCAATACGGCGTAGGTCAACGCCACTAACCTCGCAGGAATATAGTTCAGCACATCGTCAATGCGCGCCGCCGCCCAGCCAAAACGCTCAAAACGCTCATTGCGGTAGCCCCACATGGCATCCAGCGTGTTGCTTAGACGATAGAGCACCACGCCCGGCGCACCGGCCACAACGAACCAGAACAACGCGGCGAACACTGCATCGCTGCCGTTTTCAAGCACCGACTCAGTGGCAGCACGGGCCACCTCGGTGGCATCCAGCTCACTGGTCTGGCGACTGACCAAATAGCCGACTCGCGTGCGCGCCTCATCCAGATCCTGGCTGCGCAATGCCTGAGCCACCGGCTGCACGTGCTCACCGAGGCTGCGCAGGCCCAGTGCGCAATACAGCGCCACAATCTCCACCAACCAGCCGATGTAGGGCAGCCATGACAATGCGGTGGCCAGCACCGTCAATGGCAGCACTGCCAGCACCCAAGCCGTTACGCCATGACTGCGCCAGCCACGCCCGCCGGAGTTGAAGCGCCGCTCGATACGATCGGCCATGCGGCCGAACGCCACCAGCGGATGCCAGCGTTTTGGCTCACCGAGCAGCGCATCCATCGCCACCCCGGCCACGCACAGCAAGGCCACACTCATGCACTGACTCCCCAATAATTCTCGTACACCAACTCGCTCAGTGGACGCGCTTGCGCCCACCCTTCCAGTACCAGCATGGGCGCCGGGTAAAACGCTTCGACGGGCCCCAGGCACAGCACAGCCAGAGGCTTGGCACCGGCGGGCAAACCCAGCAGGTCCGCCAGCGCTTGAGGTTCGAACAAAGAGACCCAGCCCATGCCCAATCCTTCGACACGAGCCGCCAGCCAGAGGTTTTGAATGGCGCAGGACAACGACGCCATGTCCATTTCCGGCAAGGTGCGGCGGCCAAAAATATGCTTGTCGCGGTCATCCATCAACGCAGCCACCAGGACCTCGGCGCAATCGTTGATGCCTTCAACCTTGAGCGTCATAAACTCATCGGAACGTTCGCCCAACGCCTCGGCAGTGCGCACTCGCTCCTCCTCGACCAGCGCTTGAATCTTGCCGCGCAGGGGGCGATCGGTGATGCGAATAAACCGCCAGGGCTGCATCAGCCCAACACTGGGCGCCTGATGCGCCGCTTCAAGTAAACGCGACAGCAGTTCAGGTGCCACGCTGCCACCACTGAAGTGGCGCATATCACGGCGTTCGGCGATGGCTCGGTAAACAGCAGCCCGCTCTACAGGGCTAAATGCGTTGTTGCTCATGACACCTTCACGGCGCACGGCGCAAGCAACGCGGCAATGGCCTGGGGATTGGACGGAAAGTAAAAGTGCACATATGACGCGGTCATGCGCCCATCGCGATACACCGCTTCTGCACCGCGCCCGCCATTGGGGCTCAAGCCCCGGGCGATGGGTTCAAGTTCGGTACTGGTCAACGAATGGTGGTAGGTGTGACCGCGTAATTGCCCTTCGGGCAGGTCGACGGCTTGTAATGCCAGCGCGGCCAGACGCTTTTGCATGGTTGCCTCACCGGCCAGCAAACCCACCAGCTCGGCACGCTGGCCGTCTACGTCGGTCAGGGCGTCAAGCAGATAAAGCATGCCACCGCATTCAGCCAGTAAAGGCTTGCCGCTGGCATGATGGGCGCGAATCGCTTCCAGCATCGGGCGATTGCGCGACAGCTCAAGGTGATGCAACTCGGGGTAGCCGCCGGGTAAATACAGACTGTCCGCTTCAGGCAATTGAGTGTCGCGAATCGGTGAGAAGAACAGCAACTCAGCGCCCATCTCACGCAATAACGCCAAGCTTGCGCCATAGGTGAAGGCAAATGCTTCGTCACGGGCCACGGCAATGCGCACACCCACCAACAGCGGTTCAACGATCACAGACTCGGGCGCGTCAAACGTCACCGCTGGTGGCAGCGCTACCTCGCAGGTACTGGCCAAGGCATTGGCCGCCGCATCGAGTCGAGCATCCAGGTCATTCAACTCGCTGGCTTGCACCAATCCCAGATGGCGGCTGGGCAACTCAATCCCGGTCTCGCGGGACAGCGCGCCATACCAGCGCAACCCTTCGGTCAAACTGCCTTCCAGCAACTGCGCATGGCGCACCGTGCCCACCCGGTTGGCCAGCACCCCGGCAAAAGGCAAGTCAGGCTGATAACGCGCCAGCCCCAAAGCCAAGGCCCCAAAGGTCTGGGCCATGGCCGTGCCATCAATCACACCCAGCACCGGCACCCCAAAATGCCTGGCCAGATCGGCACTCGAAGGCGTGCCGTCGAACAGCCCCATCACGCCTTCGATTAGAATCAGATCGGCCTCACCCGCCGCTTCCCACAGCAGGCGACGGCTTTCTTCAGCACCCACCATCCACAAATCAACCTGATACACCGGCGCACCGCTGGCACGCTCGAGGATCATCGGATCGAGAAAATCCGGGCCACATTTAAACACCCGAACCTTACGCCCCTGATTGCGATGCAAACGGGCCAAGGCGGCGGTAACGGTGGTCTTGCCCTGACCGGAGGCCGGTGCGGCGATCAACACCGCCGGGCAATGACGCGACTCTCTCATGCTTCAACACTCACAATTCGATGCCTTTCTGGGCTTTGATACCGGCTTGAAAAGCGTGTTTGATAACGCCCATTTCAGTCACCGTATCGGCCAGATCAATCAATTCAGGTTTGGCGCCACGGCCGGTGACCAGCACATGCTGCATCGGCGGCCGGGCTTGCAGGTCGCTCAACACCTGCTCAAGGTCGAGATAACCGTGCTTGAGCGCAATATTCAGCTCATCCAGCACCACCAGGCCGATGGCCGGATCGCGCAGCATTTCGCGAGACACTTGCCACGCCGCTTCGGCAGCAGCGATGTCACGCTGGCGGTCCTGGGTTTCCCAGGTAAACCCTTCGCCCATGACGTGATACCGAACTTGTTCAGGGAAACGGCGGAAGAAAATTTCCTCGCCGGTGCTGTTGCGGCCCTTGATGAACTGCACCACGCCGCATTGCATGCCGTGGCCCATGGCTCGAGCCAGCATGCCAAATGCTGAGCTGCTTTTACCTTTGCCATTACCAGTCAATACCAGCAGCAAGCCGCATTCGTTTGGCGAGCTGGCAATGCGCTCATCCATGACTGCTTTTTTGCGCAACATGCGCGCCAGGTGACGCTCGTCACGTTCAGGGGATTCATTCATGGCAGCTCTCCGTTGGGGCTGAATTAAGCAAACGGGAGGCGGGGGGAATTCTACAATCACACTGCATCGCCCGCCGCGAGAGTGCTGGATGGATCAGGCCGGTCTCCGGGCTCATAAGCGAGCAGCTCATTAATAGAGCAGCCCTTGGCCGTGCGCCTTCCCGTGAAAAAACACAGTGGCACTTGCGCGGCTTTTACTCATTTACCGTTGCGGGGGCAGCGCCGGGATCGTGGTCGCTGTGGTGATCACAGTCGCCTTCACCGGCTTCCCTGTTTCACTCGGCCAACCATGGGCTGCAGAGCACCTGAAACAAGCCGCGAAGGTTAGAGGGTTGGGGGGGGAGCGTCAATTAAAGCCGGTACTTCAGACGCCATGTCACACCTGCAATGAACCATTGGACACGTGCATGCCTCTACCGATAACAAGCCCTACAGCCCTGGAGATGTCACATGCTCAAACGCCAGCACGCGGTCGTCATCATACTTGCAGCAGGATTAGCGGCCTGCGGCGAAAGCTCAACCTTGCAAGTGTCTGACGGGACAGGCACATCCCCGAAATTGCCGGAACCGAACAAGACATTGATCCCGACCGTGAACATCGCCCCGGCCATTGGCTGGCCCTCCGGTGCTGCGCCCGTTGCCGCACCAGGCTTGAAGGTGGCGGCTTTTGCGCAAGACCTGGATCATCCGCGCTGGCTCTATGTCTTACCCAACGGCGATGTGCTGGTGGCCGAGACCAATGCGCCGCCGAAACCGGATGACAGCAAAGGCATTCGAGGCTGGGTCATGGAGAAGGTCATGGGCCGTGCCGGGGCCGGTGTACCGAGCGCGAACCGGATCACCTTGTTGCGCGACACTGACCATGACGGCATTGCCGACACCCGTACAGTGTTTATCGACAACCTCAACTCGCCTTTCGGCATGACGTTGGTTGGTAACGATCTTTACGTGGCTGACTCGGACAAGTTGCTGCGCTTCCCCTATCAAACCGGCGAGCAATCCATCAGTGGCAAGCCCACCACAATCGTCGACCTGCCGGGCGGCCCACTCAACCATCACTGGACCAAAAACGTTATCGCCAGCCCCGACGGTAAAAAACTGTATGTGACCGTGGGCTCCAACAGCAACGTGGGCGAGAACGGTCTGGACAAGGAAGAAGGTCGAGCTGCGATCTGGGAAGTTGATCCGGCGACTGGCAATCATCGTATTTTCGCGTCCGGGTTGCGTAACCCCAATGGCATGGCCTGGGAACCCAAGACTGGCAAACTCTGGACGGCCGTGAATGAACGGGATGAAATCGGCAGTGACCTGGTGCCTGACTACATGACCTCGGTGCAAGACGGCGGATTCTATGGCTGGCCTTTCAGCTATTACGGGCAGCATGTGGACAGTCGGGTGAATCCGCAAAATCCGGAGTTGGTCGCCAAAGCCATTGCCCCTGATTATGCCTTGGGCCCCCATACCGCCTCATTGGGCCTGACCTTCGCCGACGGCAGTCAGTTACCCGAGTTTAAAGAAGGCGCATTTGTAGGCCAGCACGGTTCCTGGAACCGTAAACCGCACAGTGGCTACAAGGTGATTTTTGTACCGTTTGCAGAAGGTAAACCGAGCGGCATGCCGGTCGATGTGCTGACCGGCTTTCTAAATGCGGATGAAAAAGCCCAGGGTCGTCCGGTCGGGGTAGTGATTGATAAGCAAGGAAACTTATTGGTTGCCGATGATGTGGGCAATACGGTGTGGCGTGTGTCAGCGAAGTAGGTGCTCGGCAAGCCAACCCTCACCCTAGCCCTCTCCCAGAGGGAGAGGGGACTGCTCACAGGAAATTCGCTATTACCGCACATCTGCCCCCTCTACCTCTGGGAGAGGGTTGGGGTGAGGGGCTTTTAACGGCTTACAGTTATGGAAGACGCGCCAGATGCTGTTCGGTCGGCAGCACGCGCTTGGCGTTCAGATAGGCTTTTTGCCAATAGGCTTTGGACAGGCTGTCCAGCTTGACCGTGCCGCCGGTCGCAGGTGCATGGACGAATCGACCTTCACCCACATAGATACCTGCATGACTGACCTGCGAACCGCCGTTGGTGGCGAAGAACAACAGATCACCGGTTTGCAGTTTGTCCTTGCCCACATTCTGCGCCCTCATCACGATCATCTCGCGCGTGGTGCGTGGCAACGATATACCCGCCATGTCGTTATAGACGTACTTGATCAACCCGCTGCAATCAAACCCGGAATCTGGCGTGTTGCCACCCCAGCGATAGGGCGTGCCTACCAGACTGAACGCACGAAACAGCACATCGGCGGCAATCGGCGATATTTCTTCCGGGACAGTACTGAACACAACCGGTTTGGCGACAGGGGCAGGCGGTGGAGGAGTGGCGCAGGCACTGAGCAATGCTGCTAGAGTCAGAAGTGTTGCGCGGGCCATGGTCGACATAAACAGAACTTCCTGATTCTGGATACGGCAACTGGGGCCGCGAAACCTGAAGCCGCGACAGGGGGCACCTTCGCGGCTTCAAGAATTTAACATTGCGACTGAATTCTAGCCCTTAGAATCCAAACTTCAAGTAAGACTTTAACTTTACTTGCGGGCAACTACGCTCGCAGGATTGGCGGGTGCCATTGCCAGAGCACGCTTGGCTTCGATAAAGGTCTTGCTCCAGTAGGAATCACCGAGATTATCGATCCGCACACCACCGCTGCGGCGGCTGCTGGAGTGGATAAACTGGTCATCGCCCAGGTAAATCCCGGCATGGCTGACACGACCACGGCCATTGGTGCTGAAGAACAACAAGTCACCTGGCTTGAGGTTGTTGCGGGCGACCAGCGGTGCTTTAACGTTGATCATTTCACGCGTGGAACGCGGCAGTTGCATGCCGGCTTCTTCGCGGAACAAGTAGCCGATAAACCCGCTGCAATCAAAGCCAGCCTCAGAAGTGCCGCCAAACCGGTATCGGGTACCGATCAAGGACATGCCGCGCTCAAGAATGCTGTCAGCCAAAGCCGGCAATTCGTAAGGCTTGCTGTTCTCGGAAAACTGTTCGAGTTCTTTTTCGGTGGCCAGTTCTTCCTGATAAAGAGCGGAAGTCTGCGATACCGATGTTTTTTGAGCTGATTGTTCAACCACTTGCTGCGAAACCGGCGTGTGTGCAGCACAGCCAAACAACAAGGTAACCAGTGCGAGGGGCACGAGGGGTGCAAAGCGCTTTAGCATGGGCACGACCGTGTCTTGTGGAAAAAGTAGCCGCGACTATGCCTTCTATGATCCTCATTTGCAAATTCAATCGATAAAAATGTGACTCTTCGGTTTTATCGTGACATGTGAGGGTCAAAACCTTTGTCAATAGCTTTTGCGTCTATCGATTCACCGATGGAGAGTGCCCAATGGGACGACACAGACGCATTGCTTGCGACGTGTTACCAGCCGAGGGTTTCTTTGAGGAAGGGGATGGTCAATTTTCGTTGCGCTTGCAGGGAGGCCTGATCCAGACGCTCCAGAAGATCGAACAGCGCACTCATGCTGCGGGTGCCGCGAGTCAATATGAAGTGCCCTACTTCGTCAGTCAGGTGCAGGCCTCGGCGCGATGCACGTAATTGCAAGGCACGTAATTTGTCTTCGTCAGACAAGGGGCGCATCTGGAAAATCAGCGCAAGCGTCAGTCGGGACTTAAGGTCAGCGAGTTTTATCGGCAACTCGCGAGGGGAGGCAGAAGCGGCAATCAACAGGCGACGGCCACTGTCACGCAGACGATTGAACAGGTGGAACAGCGCCTCTTCCCAATCAGCACGCCCCGCTACGGCCTGAAGATCATCCAGGCAGACCAGTTCGTACTGTTCAAGGTTATCGAGGATTTCAATGCCGCGATCCAGCAGTTCAGCCAGCGGCAGGTATACCGCAGGCTCTCCCATTTGCTCAAAACGCAGACAGGCGGCCTGGAGCAAATGCGTACGCCCTACCCCATGCTTGCCCCAAAGGTAGATCAGGCTTTCTGTCCAACCGGCGTCGGCTTCGCACAGACGTTCGACATAGCCGAGTGCAGCGGCATTGGCGCCTGGGTAATAGTTTATGAAGGTAGCGTCATCACGCAGACGCACACCTAGGGGCAGCTGAATCGGTTTCATGCTGACTGAACAGTTCAAGCGAACCGTTAGTGGCCTCTGTGTAAAGTTTGCAAAGTTTATACCCGTGTAGCCGGGCGCACAATGTAACAGACCACGAACAAAATCAAAGGTTTGCGTTAACAGTCTGGAATGGTTGAGTTTTTTCTGACACCAAGCGAGCTTGCGTCCCTACAAAAAAGGCGGGTTCACCCGAGGATGACCCGCCTTATCACAGCGTGACGCTTTACAACTCGGGGTCTTCTTCGCCCTTGAAGGCTTGAGAATCTTTATACATATCGTGCATATGGCGTACGAGAACCATGATGACGGCAGCCACTGGCAAAGCCAGCAGTACACCGGTAAAACCAAATAACTCACCACCGGCCAAAATCGCAAATATAACCGCGACCGGGTGCAGACCAATTCGGTCCCCCACCAGCAAAGGGGTGAGCACCATGCCTTCAAGCGCCTGCCCGACCATAAACACCGCCACGATGCCCAGCATCGGGTACAGATCGCCGCCGAACTGGAACAAACCTGCGATCAGTGCGGCGCCAATGCCGATGATAAAGCCCATATAAGGAACAATCGCCGCCAGACCGGCCATCAGACCGATGATCAGACCCAAGTCCAATCCCAGCAGCATCAACCCGGCTGAATAGATAACGCCCAACGCCAGCATCACCAACAACTGCCCACGTAAAAATGCGCCCAGCACGTCATGGCATTCTTCGGCCAGTGACACAATTTTATCAGCGCGATCACGGGGCAGAAGGCTGCGGATTTTAGCCAGCATGATGTCCCAGTCACGGAGCAGGTAGAACGCAACAACAGGAATCAGCACCAGATTGGCCAAAAAACCGACCAGAGCAAGGCTTGAAGTAGTCGCCTGTGAAAGCACGGCACCGACAATGTCACCCGCCTGCCCGATATGCTCGGTGATGGCGGCCTTGATCTTGTCGAAGTTCCAGAAAGAATCACCCAAGCCGAATTTGGCTTGCACCCAGGGCATGGCAGTATGTTGCAGCCAATCGAGCACCAGCGGGGCCAATTGATAAAGCTTCATCAATTGCTTGGCCAGCAAGGGCACAAGCACCAGCAACAACGCCACCAAAATGACAGTAAACAGCGTAAAAACCGTTACAACACCCCATGTTCTTGAAAAGCCGTACTTTTCCAGCCGGTCAACAACCGGGTCGAACATATAGGCCAGTACCACCGCGACCAGAAACGGCGTGAGTATGGCATGCAAAAAATAGACGAAAAGGATTGCAGCCAACACTACGCCCCACCACACCCATCGCCGCGAATCCGTCATGAACGATCATCCTTTATATAGAAGAGAAGCCTTACCAGCTAAATCGTAACTGCCCGGCCGACTCACCAGCGGGTGCTGACGCTTGCCCGTCGGCGGATACAGCAGGCGCCTGATCAGCCGGCACTTCGCGCAACTGAGCCAAGCCCAGCTGTGAGCGCAATTGCTCGGTGCTGCCGTTTACCCGATAAACAGCACGATCACCTTCAATGCGTTGAAGTTGGCCGCCAAAGGGTTCCAGTAAACGGCCCATTTGAGCGTAGTGCTCAAGATTCATACCCTGAACTTGCAACATCTGCTCTGTGGCGACGCCCGGTTTGACCGCGTAACGCGGCGCCAGACGCTGGCTCACCTGAAGCATGACTGCATCGGCCAGCGCAGCTTGATCTGGCGCCTCGGCACTGCCTTGCTCTTGCTGATCGCCCACCCACAAGCGCCACTTGGCAGCCCACTTGCCATCGTCTTCGCGAGCGTGAACAGCCAGAAGCGCATCAGCCCCGTAACGCTCGGATGCCTCTTTCAACGGAGCGGGATTACTGCCCTCAAGATTCTCTGCAGTGCCCACCAACTGCTCGCTCAAGTCCGCCAAGGGTAAACGCAACGGCAGGCCGCGATGCTGCGCGGCACGGCGCAACGGGTCGGCGGCTGACTGACCATCGCCCACCAGGCTTGAGCCTTCAACCGAATCGCTCAACCACCATCCCAGCAGCGCGGGACGATTGCTGCCCCACAAGGACAGCCCGGCCTGACGCAAGGCACGATCGGTGCTCACGGGGTCAAAGTCGACCTGCAGACTTTCGGGCGGGCCCGCGTCATAGCCGTATTGGCTAATAATCTGTTGAGGATCTTTGCGGATGGCTTCCAGAGCCGGGTTTTGCAGCGCCTTGGCATCCCCAGTCAATCGCAACACCAATGTTTCCAAGGCTTTTTGCGTGGCCTGGGTACGCTCCTCAGGTGTTTGACTGGTTACCGGCTCGCGCACTTGGTACAGCCCCGTAAGAATTTCAGCGTGACTGGCCAAACTGAAAAAAGATAAACAACCCACAGCGATAAATTGATGAAAACGCATTAAAAATTCCTGACGGCCAATAACACTATTGAAAAGCCGTATAAAAACACTCGATAAGGTGTCAGACAGGCCCGCGGCCGAATCATTCACTGACGCATCGCCGTTTTCATTCGGTCATAAAAAATCAAAACACTGCGGCTATACCTTATTACAAGCTTCCTGACACGGGTGAAAAAAGGTTTTTTTGGCAGATATGCCCCTACCCGTCGGCCCGAGGATGGCCGCTGCCCTTCAAGCCTGATAAAATCGCGCGCCTTCGCAGACCGGCGACAGTCGGGCGCCCTGCCAGTGCTCTGTTTCATCCCTTGAGCCTGCGCAAACCCGCCCTCTGAACTCGGTCGATACCCCCGAATCCCCCCTAAAGGCCTGGATTATGAGCAAGCAACCATCCCTGAGCTACAAAGACGCCGGTGTAGACATCGACGCCGGTGAAGCATTGGTCGAACGCATCAAGAGCGTGGCCAAGCGCACTGCACGCCCGGAAGTGATGGGCGGCCTCGGCGGTTTTGGCGCCCTCTGCGAAATCCCGGCTGGCTACAAGCAGCCTGTTCTGGTTTCCGGCACCGATGGCGTAGGCACCAAGCTGCGTCTGGCACTGAACCTGAACAAACACGACAGCATCGGTATCGACCTGGTGGCCATGTGCGTGAACGACTTGATCGTTTGCGGCGCAGAACCTCTGTTCTTCCTCGACTACTACGCCACTGGCAAGCTCAACGTCGAAACCGCCACCCAAGTGGTCACCGGCATCGGCGCTGGCTGTGAACTGTCCGGTTGCTCGCTGGTAGGCGGCGAAACCGCAGAGATGCCTGGCATGTACGAAGGCGAAGACTATGACCTCGCCGGTTTCTGCGTGGGCGTAGTCGAAAAATCCGAAATCATCGACGGCTCTAAAGTTGCGACGGGCGACGCCCTGCTCGCCCTGCCGTCCTCTGGCCCGCACTCCAACGGTTACTCGCTGATCCGCAAGATCATCGAAGTGTCGGGTGCCGACATCGAAAACATCCAGCTCGACGGCAAACCACTGACCGACCTGCTGATGGCGCCAACCCGTATCTACGTCAAGCCGCTGCTCAAGCTGATCAAAGAAACCGGTGTGGTTAAAGCCATGGCCCACATCACCGGTGGTGGCCTGCTGGACAACATCCCGCGCGTTCTGCCAAAAGGCGCGCAAGCCGTGGTTGATGTTGCCAGCTGGCAGCGTCCGGCTGTTTTCGACTGGCTGCAAGCACAAGGCAATGTCGACGAGCACGAAATGCACCGCGTGCTGAACTGCGGCGTTGGCATGGTGATCTGCGTGGCTCAGGCCGACGTTGAGACCGCGCTGAACGTGCTGCGTGAAGCTGGCGAGCAGCCTTGGGTCATCGGCCAGATCGCAACCGCCGCTGAAGGTGCTGCACAAGTTGAGCTGCAAAACATCAAGGCACACTAATGCCTGATACCTGTGATGTGGTGGTGCTGCTTTCCGGCACCGGCAGCAACTTGCAGGCCTTGATCGACAGCGATGACGTCAAGGACAGCCCGGCCACTCTGCGCGCGGTGATTTCCAACCGCGCCGACGCCTACGGCCTGCAACGCGCCAAAGACGCGGGTATCGCTACCCGCGTACTGGATCACAAAGCATTCGAGGGCCGCGAGGCCTTCGATGCTGCACTGATCGAAGTCATCGACACATTCAAACCGCAACTGGTGATTCTGGCCGGATTCATGCGCATCCTCAGCGCTGATTTCGTGCGTCACTACCAGGGGCGACTGCTCAACATCCACCCTTCGCTGCTGCCCAAATACAAAGGGCTGCACACCCACCAGCGCGCGCTGGATGCCGGTGATCGCGAACACGGGTGCAGTGTTCACTTCGTCACCGAGGAACTCGATGGCGGGCCTCTGGTCGTACAGGCAGTGATACCGGTAGAGTCTGACGACTCAGCCCAACGCCTGGCCCAACGGGTTCACGCACAGGAACACAGGATCTATCCTCTTGCAGTGCGCTGGTTTGCCGAAGGGCGTTTGTCACTTGACGAACAAGGCGCATTATTAGACGGTCAATTACTTGCGGCCAGCGGCCACTTGATACGAACCTAGGAGACATTATGCGTCGTGCCCTGCTCCTCGCCCTCAGCCTGCTGGCTATTCCAGCAGTGCAGGCGGCCGATCTTCAGCCTTTCACCGCCAGCTACACCGCCGACTGGAAACAGTTGCCCATGAGCGGTTCTGCCGAGCGCAGCCTGACCAAAAACAGTGACGGCAACTGGACCTTGAATTTCAAGGCCTCCATGATGATTGCCAGCCTGACCGAAACCAGCACCTTCAAGGTTGAGAACAACAGCTTGCTGCCGTTGACCTATACCTTCGAGCGCGGCGGCTTGGGCAAAGCCAAGAAGGTCAATCTGGACTTTGACTGGGCCACCAAAATGGTGACCGGCACAGAGAACAAGGACCCGGTCAAACTGCCACTGATTTCCGGCATGCTCGACAAGTCCACTTATCAGCTGGCGTTGCAGCGTGATGTGGCTGCCGGCAAAAAAAGCATGAGCTATCAGGTGGTTGAAGGCGAAGACGTCGATACCTATGACTTCCGCGTGCTCGGCCCGGAAAAGGTCGAAACCAAGGCTGGCTCCATTGATGCGATCAAAGTCGAACGTGTTCGCGATCCGACCAAGAACAAACGCACGACCGTGATGTGGTTTGCCCCTAAATGGGATTCGCTGCTGGTTCGCCTGCAACAGGTCGAAACAGACGGCAAGGAATACAACATCATGCTGCTGGACGGCACGGTGGGTGGAAAAACCGTTAAAGGCGATTAATTTTCTGCCTTGGATGTCCACCTGAAAACCTCGCTTCGGCGGGGTTTTTTTTCGTCTGAAACGCTAGAAACATGAAACTTTTGTCATAAAACTATCGCTCGAATTCGTAAACACCCCGCCCACAAAGGGCTGTAGCCATTCAGTGCTTTTGCGCAACATGACAGCCGCGCCCTTAGCTATTTACGTAGGGAGCTAACAGATTCTATAAAGAAGGCCTGCGACGCCTTGCCGCAGGCCTTCTTCAGAATTGGGAGCAAACAGATGACTATTAAAGTAACTGAGCGCGACGATTCACGTATGTTCCACCAACTGGTTGCCCACGGTGTTCACCTGTGGGATGTCCATCAAGAAGACATTTTGGTGGGCATGTTCCACCGCGAAAGCGACGCTCACAGCTATAAAGCCGAGCTGGAAAAGCTGGAAGCGCAGAAACGCCAGGCATGATTCACTGAAACTACAGTCTTGAAAAACACAAACCCCGCCGAAGCGGGGTTTGTTGTATCCGGGCTCGCGATGTTTGTGTAGCCGCTGACGAGCAGCGCGAGGCTGCGTTCGGTCGCGAAGCGATCGCAAACCGGCCACTGACGTTTTAGCTGCTGTACCGGATTGAATGGGTTTACGACGGCTGCGCCGCCGATCGCAGCCTTCGTTCCTCGTCAGCGACTACAGTTTTTTCGTTGCCAGGAGAATTTGTGGATTACCACATCAAGTCATCAGGAATCTGGTACGCCGCGTACGGATCGTCTTCTTCCGGGGTTTTCGGCTCGACGAGGATGTTGAGCTGCACAATCCGCCGCGGATCACGCTCCTGAATCTTAAGCGCCGCTTCACGGGGTATCACTTCGTAGCCGCCCTGGTGCTGCACGATGGCCAGCGAACCATTGGCCAACTTGTTGCGCATCAAGGTGTTGACCGACAGGCGTTTGACCTTTTTGTCATCCACAAAGTTGTAGTAGTCCTCGGTGTTCAGCTTGGGCAGACGCGAGACTTCGATTAACTGTTTGATCTGGGCAGCGCGGGCCTTTTGCTCGACCTTTTCCTGCTGCTGGCGGTTGAGCTCCTGATCGCGCTTAAGCTTCTCGGCCTTGGCTTCTGCCGCTAGACGTTGCTGGGTGTCGTCCAGCTCGATCTGACCTTTGTGGGCCAGACGTTGCTGCTTTTGCTTTTCTTTACCGGCCTGTTTGGCCTGCTTTTCGTTGACCAGTCCGGCTTTGAGCAACTGGTCGCGTAGGGAAATGCTCATCTATCTACTCACTTAGGCAAGCTCAGCCGCAGCTGGGCAAATTCTTTTCCTGGCGCTTGGCTTCACCCCACAGGGCGTCCAGGTCTTCAAGGGTGCAATCTTCAATGGGACGCAGGGTATCGCGCAATGCCTGCTCGATAAACCGGAAACGTCGGTCAAATTTAGCATTTGCACCACGCAAGGCGGTTTCAGGGTCAACTTTGAGGTGACGGGCAAGGTTGACCACTGAAAACAGCAGGTCGCCCACCTCGTCACGGATGGCTGCCGAATCGTTGTCAGCCATGGCTTCGAGCACTTCATCCAGCTCTTCACGCACCTTGTCCAACACTGGCAAGGCGCCGGGCCAGTCGAAACCGACCTGCGCGGCACGCTTTTGTAATTTGGCCGCACGGGACAAGGCCGGCAGCGCCACCGGCACATCGTCAAGCAAGGACAACTGCTCAGGAGCGGCGGACTTCTCGGCGCGCTCTTGGGCCTTGATTTCATCCCAACGCTGTTTGACCTGCTCTTCACTCAGGCGCGGCACATCCAGTGGCGCGTACAGGTCGCCCGTCGGGAACACGTGGGGGTGGCGGCGGATCAGCTTGCGGGTGATGCTGTCGATCACTCCGGCGAACTCAAAACGCCCTTCTTCACGGGCCAGTTGGCTGTAATACACCACTTGAAACAGGAGATCACCTAGCTCACCCTGCAAATGCTCGAAGTCGCCTTGTTCGATCGCATCAGCGACCTCGTAAGCTTCTTCCAGGGTATAAGGCACGATGGTGGCGTAGGTTTGCTTGATGTCCCACGGGCAGCCGTACTGCGGGTCGCGTAGACGGGCCATGAGGTGAAGCAGGTCGTCGAGTGTGTACATAAATGATCTCTATCTGAACGCATACCCTTTAGCCGTTGCCGAAGGCTGCGTTCGGCGACGCAGCCTTCGCTCCCCCTGATAACGCGTCGTCACTGACAGACCGCGTTACCAGACCGAACGCAGCCTTCGGCAGCTGCTACGGATCAGCGGGCTTCGCTGCGCCCGATACGGCGGGTTTCGATGATGTTTGGCAGTTGCGAAATACGCCCCAGCAAACGCCCCAATGCATCCAGCCCCGGAATCTCGATGGTCAGAGACATCAACGCAGTGTTGTCTTCTTTGTTCGAGCGGGTGTTGACCGCCAATACGTTGATCCGCTCGTTAAGCAGCACTTGCGACACGTCTCGCAGCAACCCCGAACGATCGTAGGCACGGATTTCGATATCGACCGGGTAGGTCGATACCGGGATCGGCCCCCAGTTGACCTGAATGATCCGTTCCGGCTCGCGACTGCCCAGCTGCAACACCGATGCGCAATCCTGACGGTGAATGCTCACACCCCGCCCCTGAGTGATGTAACCGACAATTGCATCGCCCGGCAGCGGCTGGCAGCAACCGGCCATTTGCGTCAGCAAGTTGCCCACACCCTCGATCTGAATGTCGCCACGCTTGCCCGGTTTGTAACCCGTGGCTTTACGCGGGATCAGCTCCATCTGCTCGCTGCCGCGTTCAGGCTCGACCAGTTGCTGGGCCAGATTGATCAGCTGTGCCAAGCGCAAATCGCCGGCGCCGAGAGCGGCGTACATGTCCTCGGCGGTTTTCATGTTGGCTTTGTCGGCGAGCTTTTCGTAATCCACGCCCGGCAAGCCCAAACGCCCCAGCTCACGTTCAAGCAAGGTCTTGCCAGCGGCCACGTTCTGATCACGGGCTTGCAGCTTGTACCAGTGAACAATCTTGGCCCGCGCCCGCGACGTGGTGATGTAACCCAGGTTCGGGTTCAACCAGTCTCGGCTCGGCGTGCCATGTTTGCTGGTGATGATCTCGACTTGCTCGCCGGTTTGCAGGGTGTAATTGAGCGGTACAATTCGCCCGTTGATCTTGGCGCCACGGCAGTTATGGCCGATTTCGGTGTGTACCCGGTAGGCGAAATCCAGCGGTGTCGCGCCCTTCGGCAGGTCAATGGCGTGTCCGTCAGGGGTGAAGATATAGACCCGATCCGGCTCTATATCGACCCGCAGCTGCTCAGCCAGACCGCCGATATCGCCCAGTTCTTCGTGCCATTCCAGCACCTGACGCAACCAGGAGATTTTTTCTTCGTACTGGTTGGACCCGGCCTTGACGTCGGTGCCCTTGTAGCGCCAGTGCGCGCACACCCCCAGCTCAGCCTCTTCATGCATGGCGTGGGTGCGGATCTGCACTTCCAGCACCTTGCCCTCAGGGCCGATAACCGCCGTGTGCAACGAGCGGTAGCCGTTCTCTTTGGGGTTGGCGATGTAGTCGTCGAACTCTTTGGGAATGTGCCGCCACAACGTGTGGACGATCCCCAGCGCTGTGTAGCAATCGCGCATCTCCGGGACCAGCACCCGCACCGCACGCACGTCGTAGATCTGGCTGAAGGCCAGGCCCTTGCGCTGCATTTTTCGCCAGATGGAATAGATATGCTTGGCCCGGCCGCTGATGTCGGCGTCCGTCACCCCGGTGGCTTCCAGCTCAGTGCGCAGCTGGTTCATCACGTCACTGATAAAGCGCTCGCGATCAAGGCGACGCTCATGCAACAAGGTGGCAATTTGTTTGTACTGTTCAGGCTCAAGGTAGCGGAAGGACAAGTCCTCCAGCTCCCACTTGATATGGCCGATGCCCAAACGGTGCGCCAGCGGCGCATAAATATCGAAGACCTCGCGGGCCACGCGATTGCGCTTTTCGTCGGGTGCATTCTTAACGGCACGAATCGCGCAGGTGCGCTCAGCCAGTTTGATCAGTGCGACACGCACGTCATCAACCATGGCCACCAGCATCTTGCGCAGGTTTTCAACCTGCCCCTGCGAGCCCAGTACCATCGATTGACGTGGGCTGAGGCTGGCGCTGATGGCCGCCATGCGCAACACGCCGTCAATCAATTTGGTCACCACCGGACCAAAACGTTGACTCACTGCCGGGAGCTGAATCTGCCCCTCACGCACGCCGCGGTACAAAATCGCCGCGACCAGAGAATCCTGATCCAGTTTGAGATCCGCGAGAATTTCCGCAATTTCCAGCCCGGTGCGAAAGCTCGACGTGCCTTCCGTCCACAAATTTTTTGCTGCATTGGCTTGTTGCTCAGCCTCGCGCGCGTATTCGCACGCTTCCTTCAAGGCTTCGCGGTCCAGCGCCACATCGACACTCACCGCATGATCCAGCCATGCCTCGAGGTTGAGACTGCCGTCGGTGTTGATCGGCTGGTGTGCTCTGACCTGTACCATCTTGCTTACCTTCCCTACAGCGCACGTTCAGTGCGCCGAAATCACCGGCCCAAATCCCAACCGCACGCTACAGGGCCAGTAGCGCGGGTTGCGGGCCCGTCGAAATAGACAGACATCCTAGTCTGCTTCAAATAACGCCATCGCCTCGACATGCGCGGTTTGCGGGAACATATCGAGGATTGCGGCACGTTTTAACCGATAACCCTGTTTCATCAACTCAACGGTGTCGCGTGCCAGCGTGGCCGGATTACACGACACATACACCAATCGTTTGGCCCCCAGGCCGGACAGCTTGCGCACGACTTCATAGGCGCCATCGCGGGGTGGATCGAGCAATACGGCAGCAAAGCCGTCTTTGGCCCACTCTTCGTTTTCCAGCGGCTGCGACAAGTCAGCCTGATAAAACGCGACATTATGCAGGTTATTGCTCACTGCATTCTGCGCGGCGCGTTCGACCATCGTCGCAACACCTTCGACCGCGACGACTTCACGCGCCTGACGGGCCAACGGCAATGCGAAGTTACCCAGCCCACAAAACAGGTCAAGCACCCGCTCGTCGGCTTGCGGTGCCAGCCACTCCAGTGCCTGAGCCACCATCGCTTCGTTAACCCCCGCATTGACCTGCACAAAGTCGCCAGGACGATACGCCAGTTCCAACCCCCACTGCTCTAAACGGTAGCCCAACCCCTGGTGTGCATCGAGAGGCTGCGGCTGATCTTCGCCATGCAACCACAATTGGGCGTTGTGCATCTGACAAAAAGCCTGCAACACGCCCATATCTGCTTCGTTAAGCGGCGCCATATGGCGCAATAAAACAGCGATTGCAGAACCACTGAACAGTTCGACATGGCCCAGCGCCTTCGGATTGCTCAGTTGCCGCAACATCGCGGGCAACCCACTCATGATAGGTTGCAAAGCCTGTACCAGCACTAAACAGTGATCAATTGCGACGATGTCCTGGCTGCCCGCAGCCCGGAAACCGACGTCCAGGCGCTTGGCCCGTTGATCCCAACGCACGGCAATGCGGGCGCGACGACGGTAGCCAAACTCAGGCCCGGTCAGCGCTGGCGCCCACTCTTGAGGTTCGACCCCGGCCACGCGGGACAGTTGCTCGGCGAGCATGCGCTGTTTCAGTGCAAGCTGTTCGGAATGGGGCAGGTGTTGCACGCTGCAACCGCCGCACTTTCCAGCCAGCTCGCATGGCGCCACGCGACGCGTCTCGCTGGCCTTGAAAACACGTTCAGTACGGGCTTCAACCACTTTGCCGTGGGCACCCAGCACCCGAGCTTCGACCTCTTCACCGGCCAATGCGCCGGACACAAACCAGGTGCGACCTTCAACAAACGCAATACCGCGTCCATCGTTGGCCAGACGTTCGATGCTCAAACGTTGTTTCTTGCCCACGGGCACTTGTGGGGCCTTGGTGCCGCCAGCAGGCTGGAAGCGCAGACCCCTTTCTTGCTTAGCCATCAGTTAGTCGGCTCATCGTAGATTCCGGTCGACAGGTAACGGTCGCCGCGGTCGCAAATGATCGCGACCAGTACTGCGTTTTCAACTTCTTGTGACAGGCGCAGCATGGCTGCCACAGCACCGCCCGAGGACACGCCACAGAAAATTCCTTCTTCGCGGGCCAGACGCCGCATCACGTCCTCGGCTTCGCGCTGGGCCATGTCAACAATGCGATCAACTCGGCTGGACTGGTAGATCTTGGGCAAATACTCAGTGGGCCAACGGCGGATGCCCGGAATGGCGGCACCTTCCATCGGCTGCAAACCGACGATCTGCACCTGCGGGTTTTGCTCTTTGAGGTAGCGCGAAACACCCATGATGGTGCCCGTGGTGCCCATGGAGCTGACGAAGTGAGTGATCGTGCCTTCGGTCTGGCGCCAGATTTCCGGGCCGGTGCTGGCGTAGTGCGCCTCAGGATTGTCGCCGTTGGCGAACTGATCGAGCACCTTGCCGCGGCCTTCAGCTTGCATCTTGTCGGCCAGATCACGGGCACCTTCCATGCCCTCCTCCTGACTGACCAGAATCAGCTCGGCACCATAAGCGGTCATGGCCGCCTTGCGCTCGGCGCTGGAGTTGTCGGGCATGATCAGGATCATCTTGTAGCCCTTGATGGCTGCAGCCATCGCCAGCGCAATCCCGGTATTACCCGAGGTGGCTTCGATCAAGGTGTCGCCCGTCTGGATCTGGCCACGCGCTTCTGCGCGGCTGATCATCGACAGGGCCGGACGGTCCTTGACCGAGCCCGCAGGGTTGTTCCCTTCGAGCTTGAGCAGCAAGGTGTTGGTGGTATCTCCAGCCAGGCGCTGCAAGCGCACCAGCGGAGTGTTGCCGACGCAATCGGCGATAGTGGGGTACTGCAATGTCATGGCGTATTCGCAATCCAGACCGCGGGGGCGCACATCATACCGACAAACGCCGATAGCCCATATCACGCAAAGTGCGGTGCTTATGGTTAAAGGCTATAAGCAAGCCCTCACCCTAGCCCTCTCCCGGAGGGAGAGGGCACAGACCGCAGTGTATGGCGAGCGTCTCAGACCTGAATCCGAGCGGCGATTATGGATTGAACAACACTTTGCGAAATCACCCCATTCAGTCCCCTCTCCCTCTGGGAGAGGGCTAGGGTGAGGGAGCTTCCAGCCGCGCAGCCAAACGCAAGTGCACCCGCAGCCCCTCACCGACATTCTCGGCCCACAAACTGCCGCCCTGAAGGCGCAACGCATTGCGCGCGATACTCAGGCCCAGACCAAAACCGCCATCCCCAGGCCGCGAACCATCGAGCCGGATAAAGGGTGCGAAAATCCGCTCCAATTCCTCTGGCGCAACACCACCGCCCTGATCATCAATCCACAAATGCCATTGATCACCTTCACGCTGCCCGCTGAGACTGACAATACCGTCGTCAGGCGAATGACGAATGGCATTGCGCAGGATGTTTTCCATCGCCTGCGCCAAGCTATTGAGGTGCCCCTGCACCCAGCAGTCTGCCCCTACAAAACAGGGCAATCTGGATGAAGGCCAAGCACTCTCAAACCGAGCATTTTCAGTGAGTATTTCCCATAGCGCCTGTACCTGAATGTCTTCGACCGGCAACATGCCGCGCTCTGCGTCCAGCCAGGCCAGTTGCAAGGTGTCATCCACCAGCCGCTGCATGCCGTCCACTTCACGACTCAAGCGTTCACGGAGCGCGTCAACCCCCTGCTCGCTGTCGCAGGCCACGCGCAACCGACTCAAGGGCGTACGCAATTCATGGGACAAATCGCGCAACAGTTGTTGCTGTTGGCTGACCGTGGTTTGCAAGCGTTCGGACATCTGATCGAATGCGCGCCCCAGATCGCCCAATTCATCCTGACGACTGGTGGTCTGACTCGACAGGCGCGTGTGCAACTGATCCGCCCGCCATGCATTGGCCTGTGCCCTAAGTTGATTGAGCGGCATGATCAGAACGCGGTACAACCCCGCGCACAGCAATAAGGTCAGCAGACCCGGAATCAAGCCGTTAGTCACCACCCGCCAAATCCGCTGTGAATACCCCGGCATAAAACGTCTGGGCAGTTCGATGATCAGACTCCCCGCGGCACTATCACCGGGAAAGGGGATTTTCATCCACGGCCGCGTTGACTTGAGATGGCTCATGGGCCAGTTCAGGCCGCGTAAGAATGTCAAATGCTGACTTTCCGAGTCACTCAGAGGGTAACTGCTCAACGACTGCAATCCCGGGCCGACCACGCCAATCCAGCCCGGCTCTTTAGGGCCCATCGTATAGATCCAGTGATCGATACCCGCTTGCTGGCCCGTCTGCCACGCTTGCTCGGCTTCACCCGCGTAACGCAGCAAGGTATCGCGTGCCGGTTCGGTCAAATAGGCCGTGCGCTTGTCCATATAGCGCCCCCATGACCAACTGAGCCAGATCATCAGCAAACAGAAGGCAACCAGCAAGCACGCGAGTTTCCAGAACACTGAATGTTTACCCGGAAGCTTAAAACCCATCACTGGCACTCAAGACATAACCCCTGCCCCACACCGTACGGACTTCGCGGGCGTGGTAGCCCATGACTTTGAGTTTTCGGCGGATTTGGCTGATATGCATGTCCAGGCTGCGGTCATGGGCCGCATAACCGCGTTGCAATACCTGCTGATAAAGAAACGCCTTGCTCAGCACTTCATCAAGGTTGCGCTGCAAGGTGTCCAGCAGGCGAAACTCACTGCGCGTCAGCCCTGCCCATTGTTGAGCAAAACTCACGTCGGACCTGATTTCGTCGAACAGCAGCTCGTTGTCGCTGGTTAAAGGCTGCACCGCCGGGATTTGCCGGGGCATGCGATCCAGCGCAACACGCCGCAGGATGGCCTGAATCCGTACCCGCAATTCGGCCACGCTGAACGGTTTGGGCAAATAGTCATCAGCGCCCAGCTGAAAGCCGCTGATGCGATCCGCTTCAGCCCCCAGCGCAGACATTAAAATCACCGGCAGGCTGTGGGTCTGTCGCAATTGCGTCAGCACCTGCAAGCCGTTCATACCCGGCAGCAGAATATCCATCAAGACCACATCGAAATGCCCTTGGCGGGCCTGTGCCAACCCCTCCTGCCCGTTCTGACACCAGACGACGTCGAACCCGCAACGCACCAATTGCTCATGCAGATAGGCACCTAATACGGGGTCGTCTTCAATGGCCAGAAGCCGGGAGCGAATAACATCTACGGGATTCATTTGCGTCTGCAAGTCATTCTCAATCGGCGATTATTCAAGATTGAGCCATTGCTAGCAACCGCCATGCTAAACAAAGGCTGATTGAGGTCACACGACTGAACGCTATCGAAAATTTTCGAAGATTTGCCCTGCTGCAAATGGCTACACTGCGGGCAAACCTGTGCGGGATGCTCAGGAAACGCTTAAAAAGAATGTCGGCTGGAGAAGTGCGTGCTTAAGAACCTGGGTATCAAAGGCCGTGTGTTGCTGCTCACGCTAGTGCCCGTCTCCTTGATGGCAATGGTCCTCGGAGGTTACTTCACCTGGTTGCAGCAGTCGGAACTGGAATCCCAACTGCTGCAACGCGGTGAAATGATCGCCGAACAGCTTGCGCCTTTGGTAGCGCCCGCAATGGGCCGCAATGACACCGCACTGTTGAACCGAATTGCGACTGAAGCCCTGGAACAACCCGATGTTCGGGCGGTGGCGTTTCTGAGCGCCAATCATCAACCCCTCGTCCATGCTGGCCCGAGCATGCTTAACCTGCCGCCCTTGGGCAACAGCACCCAGTTGCTGCAACGTTCGGATGTCGATGCCACTCGCTATCTACTGCCCGTATTTGGCCGCCATCGCAACCTCGCAGGCGACATTATCCCCAACGAAGCTCATCGCTTGCTGGGATGGGTCGAGCTTGAACTCTCGCACAACAATATGTTGCTGCGCGGGTATCGCAGCCTGTTTGCCAGTTTGTTGCTGATCGGCGCTGGGCTGGTGTTTACCACCTTGCTGGCGTTACGCATGAGCCGCACCATCAATGACCCGCTGGACCGAATCAAACAAGCCGTGGCGCAACTCAAGGATGGCCAGTTACACACCCGCTTGCCGCCGCTGGGCAGCCATGAGCTGGATGAGCTGGCATCGGGTATTAATCGCATGGCCGAAACCCTGCAAAATGCGCAGGAAGAACTGCAACACAGCGTCGATCAAGCCACTGAAGATGTACGTCAAAACCTTGAAACCATTGAAATCCAGAACCTCGAACTCGACCTCGCCCGCAAGGAAGCGCTGGAGGCCAGTCGCATCAAGTCTGAATTCCTGGCCAATATGAGCCATGAAATTCGCACCCCGCTCAATGGCATTCTGGGCTTTACCCATCTTCTGCAAAAAAGCGAGCTGACGCCCCGCCAATTCGACTATTTGGGCACCATCGAAAAGTCGGCCGATAACCTGCTCGGCATCATCAACGAAATTCTCGATTTCTCGAAGATCGAGGCCGGCAAACTGGTGCTCGACACGATCCCGTTCAACCTGCGTGACTTGTTACAAGACACCCTGACCATTCTGGCCCCGGCGGCCCATGAAAAAAATCTGGAACTGGTCAGTCTGGTGTACCGCGATACGCCGTTGTCATTGATGGGTGATCCGTTGCGGCTCAAGCAGATCCTCACCAATCTGGTCAACAACGCGGTCAAGTTCACCCGCGAGGGCACCATTGCGGTACGGGCCATGCTCGAAGACGAAGATGACAACACACCCGAAGGCTTCGTCCAGTTGCGCATCAGTGTTCAGGACACCGGCATTGGTCTGACCAGCCAGGATGTGCGGGCTTTGTTCCAGGCCTTTAGCCAGGCCGATAACTCACTGTCTCGCCAACCCGGCGGCACCGGCCTGGGGTTGGTTATTTCCAAACGTCTGGTTGAGCAGATGGGCGGCGAAATTGGCGTAGAGAGCACCCCCGGTGAGGGGTCGGTGTTCTGGATCAGCGTCAAACTGCCTAAAGCCCGCGACGATGCCGAAGACTTGCCCGGCGCGCCGCTGCTGGGCCGCCGTGTGGCGGTGCTGGAAAAACACGACCTGGCCCGTCAGGCCCTGCAGCATCAACTGGAAGATTGCGGGCTGGAAGTTACGCCCTTCACCAGCCTCGAAAACCTGACCAATTGTGTGACGAGTGCCCATCAGACCGCGCTCGCCATCCATTTGGTAGTGCTGGGTGTCACCGCCCACGAAATGCCGCCCGAGCGTCTGAACCAGCACATATGGGATCTTGAGCACCTGGACTGCAAAGTCCTGGTGTTGTGCCCGACCACAGAGCAAGCCCTGTTCAATGCATCGGTGCCTAACCCTCACAGCCAACTGCAGGCCAAACCCGCGTGCACCCGAAAATTGCGCCGGGCGCTGGCTGACTTGATCAACCCGCAGCACGTGCGCCACGAGCCAGGCGAGCCGACGGCCAGCCGCGCACCGCGGATTTTGTGCGTAGATGACAACCCGGCCAACCTGTTGCTGGTGCAGACCCTGCTGGAAGACATGGGCGCTCAAGTGATTGCGGTGGACAGCGGGTACGCCGCCGTTAAAACCGTCAAGTCCCACGATTTCGATTTGGTACTCATGGACGTACAAATGCCCGGCATGGACGGACGTGAAACCACCGAAGTCATACGTCAGTGGGAAAGTGAACAACATTTGACGCCGCTGCCGATTGTTGCGTTGACCGCTCACGCGATGGCCAATGAAAAGCGCGCGTTGCTTCACAGCGGCATGGATGACTACCTGACCAAGCCCATCAGCGAGCGTCAATTGGCCCAAGTGGTGTTGAAGTGGACGGGGCTGGCCCTGCGCAACCAAGTGATCGACAACACCCATGAACCGATCCACCACGGCAACCAACTGGCCGTACTCGACCCTGATGAAGGGTTGCGCCTGGCGGCAGGCAAGCCCGACCTGGCCATCGACATGCTGGCTATGCTGCTGGCATCACTGGAAGCGGACCGTGAAGCGATCCAGCAATCGCGTCAGGCCAATGACAACAATGCACTGATTGAGCGCGTTCACCGCTTGCACGGCGCGACGCGCTACTGCGGCGTTCCGCAATTGCGTGCCGCCTGTCAGCGTAGCGAAACCCTGCTCAAACAAGGCAGTGCACACGCCAGTACCGCTCTGGACGAACTGGATGAAGCCATGTCGCGCTTGGCTGAAGAGGCGCGAAGCACGCCGTAAAACGCGTGCAAGTCACTACAATGAACCCGGCGGCCCCACTCGCTTATCTCAAGGATGACCCATGCGCACGATACTTTTCAGTTGCCAGACTTACGACCGCGACAGTTTTAGCGCTGCTCAACAGCCGGACGGTATTGAGTTGCACTTTCAGCCGGCGCGGCTGAGTCTCGAAACAGCAGCCATTGCCCATGATTACGAAGTGGTCTGTGCGTTTATCAATGACGATTTAAGTGCCCCGGTGCTGGAGCAACTGGCCGCTGGCGGTACGCGTTTGATCGCCCTGCGCTCGGCCGGTTTCAATCACATCGACTTGCCCGCCGCCAAGCGCCTGGGCTTGAGCGTGGTACGCGTACCTGCTTACTCCCCGCATGCGGTGGCTGAACATGCCGTGGCCTTGATTCTGGCGCTCAACCGCCGCCTGCACCGCGCCTATAACCGCACCCGCGACGGCGATTTCACCCTGCACGGGCTGACCGGCTTTGATCTGGTGGGCAAAACCGTCGGCGTAGTCGGCACCGGCCAGATCGGCGCCACGTTTGCCAAAATCATGGTGGGTTTCGGCTGCAAATTACTGTGCTTTGACCCGTATTCAAACCCCGAGCTGCTGGCACTGGGGGCGCACTATGTGAGCTTGCCAGAGCTGCTGTCCGGTTCGCACATCATCAGCCTTCATTGCCCACTGACCGCCGACAACAAACATTTGATCAACAGCCAGTCGCTCGCCACCCTCAAACGGGGCGCCATGCTGATCAACACCGGGCGCGGCGCGTTGGTCGAGACACCGGCGCTGATCGAAGCCCTGAAGACTGGCCAGTTAGGCTATCTGGGGCTGGACGTCTATGAAGAAGAAGCCCAGATATTCTTTGAAGACCGCTCCGACCTGCCCTTGCAGGACGATGTGCTGGCACGCTTGCTGACCTTCCCCAATGTGATCATTACCGCCCATCAGGCTTTTCTGACGCGCGAGGCACTGAGTGCGATTGCCAGCATCACGCTGGACAATATTGCGGCCTGGAAAAACGGCACGCCGCACAACCTGATCGAAGGTTGAAAGGCCAGAGCACAGGCGCGTGATAGCATAGCGGCCTATTTGGAGGACCCATGGTCGAACACGATTTCCGCTTCAGCCTGCTGAACCCGCAGCACACCCTGATTGAATGCCGCGCATTGGCGCCGGGTCTGTATCAAGTCACCGGCAACGGGGGTTCGATTCAATCTGGCGACGTGCTGATTGTGACGCTTAAAGGCAGCAAGGATTTGTCCATGCGCCTGAGCGTCGACAAAGTACGCCACCTGATCAACCCGCGCGGTCAGTGGGTTGCCGTGACCAAGGGGCCAGCTTTCGGCGAGTTGGCCATTCATCAGTGGCAGGTCAACTGCGACGCCTGCGCCAAAGAACTGAAGTTTGAGTTTGCGGTAGACGCCAAGCTTGGCACCAAAGCGCAAAAGCCTGCGGCCAGTGCGCGAATCGCTGAGCTGGGCTGGAGCACTGAAGGCAGCAAGCACCTGTGCCCACAGTGCCAAAAGGCCGCGCAATGAAACGCCTGATCCTGATGGCCGTGCTGGGCGCAAGCCTGGTGGGGTGTGCAGGCGACCCAGTGCAGCTGCAGCACAACCACACCTACGTGGTGGAGTGGATTGGCGAGCGGCCATTGATTGATAGCAGCCACTTGACCGTGACCTTTGATGAAGGCGGCCGGGCCTATGGCAGCGGCGGTTGCAACCATTGGTTTGCGCCTTACACCCTGGACGGTGACACGCTTTCCTTTGGTGGTGTGGGCAGCACGCGCAAGGCTTGCGCACCTGCGCTGATGGAGCAGGAACATCGCTTTTTCGAAGCCCTGCAAACCGTACAGCGTTGGGATATTTCGCCCATCGAGCAGGTGCGCTTCTGGCCGGCTGAAGGCAAGCCGTTGCGGTTGTGGCCTGAGTAAAAGCGGCCCCTCACCCCAGCCCTCTCCCGGAGGGCTGGGGTGTAATGGTGCGCAGATCTGCTTTTGACTTTAGTCCCCTCTCCCTTCGGGAGAGGGTTAGGGTGAGGGGCTCTTGGCTGAGCTTTAATGCCCTCTAAGCTCTTTGATCTTGGCCAACACCCCGGCCGCCGTCTGCTCACCCAACATCTGTGCGCGAACCTTGCCCTTTTCATCAATGATGTATGTCACCGGTAACGCTTCACTGCGCGGCAAATCAAAGTGATCCGCCGGGTCCTGCGCCAGTACGGTAAAGGTGATGCCCATCGCGGCGCTGGCATCACTCAGCTCCTTGCCTTGCAAGCCGTCGAAGTTAACCCCGAATACACCCACCGATTGCCCCTGCAACTGCTGCTCCAGCGAATTCAGTTCCGGGATTTCAATGCGGCAAGGCCCACACCACTCGGCCCAGTAGTTGATCACCTTCCACTGCTTGTCCAAACGTTCCGAGGGGATCTTCTGGCCATGCTGATCGACCCCGTAATCATTGCCACAACCGGCTAGCAGTAAAGTAGCAGCGACAGCAACTACCGCCATGATTCGCTTAAACATCTGTTGATCCTTCTCAGTAAATTCGCTCAAAAAGCCCAGTGACAGCGCTGAATAACCGCGCACGGTTCAGGCAGACTCGTCAGACGGGTAGAATAGCCGCCACCTTACGCAAGAAGCGACCCGCACATGACCGATCTGACGCTTTATCACAATCCGCGCTGCTCGAAATCGCGCGGTGCGCTGGAACTTCTCGAAGCCCGAGGCCTGACGCCTACGGTTGTACGCTACCTGGACACTCCGCTGACAGCCGCACAACTGACCGACCTGCTGCGCAAACTGAACATCAGCGCACGTCAATTGCTACGCACAGGTGAAGAGGATTACAAAACCCTTAACCTTGCCGACAGCAGCCTCAGCGAAGATCAACTGATCACGGCGATGGCAACCCATCCCAAGCTGATCGAAAGGCCCATTCTGGTCGCGGGCGATAAAGCCGTCATCGGTCGCCCACCGGAAAAAATCCTGGAGCTTGTGTCATGAGCACGCCTTACATTCTGGTGCTGTATTACAGCCGCAATGGATCGACCACTCAAATGGCCAGGCACATTGCCCGCGGTATTGAACAGGCGGGCATGGAAGCGCGTTTGCGCACTGTCCCGGCCATTTCTGCCGAATGCGAAGCCGTAGCCCCGGACATTCCAGCCGAAGGCGCGGTCTATGCCAGTCTGGATGACTTGAAGCACTGTTCAGGCTTGGCCTTGGGTAGCCCCACCCGCTTTGGCAATATGGCAGCCCCGCTCAAGTACTTTCTGGACGGCACCAGCAACCTGTGGCTGACCGGCGCGCTGGTGGGCAAGCCGGCTGGCGTCTTCACCTCGACGGCCAGCCTGCACGGCGGGCAAGAAACGACTCTGTTGTCGATGATGATGCCGCTGCTGCACCACGGCATGCTGATAACCGGCCTGCCCTACAGTGAGTCGGCACTGCTCAACACCACAGGCGGCGGCACGCCTTACGGCCCTAGCCATCACGCGGGCGCCGACGGCAAGCGCAAACTGGACGACCATGAAGCAGCCTTGTGCCGGGCGCTCGGCAAGCGTTTGGCAGAAACGGCCATTAAGCTGGACCACAACCGTGGCTAAAAAGCCCAAGGTGCTGCCCTCCATCGCGTGGTTGGCGCCACGGGTGAAGCTGATGCGGGTCTTGAGCCGGGTGTGCTTTTTGGGCCTGATCGGGTTGCTGTGCGTTTACTATCTGGTATTCGCCAACCTGCATGGCGCCCGCCCGTGGGTGATCCTGCTGATAGAACTGGTGCCCTTGATGATTGTGCTGCCCGGCATGTTGCTGGGCAGCACACGGGGCCACTCCTTTACCTGCTACGTGATCAATCTGTACTTGATAAAAGGCGCACTGGCGGCGTTTGACCCAAACCGCCAGCTCTTCGGCTTACTGGAAATGACCGTGAGCGTGGCGGTGTTTATCAGCGCCATGCTGTATGTCCGCTGGCGCTACCAGTTAGATCGGCGCTTGTCGGGCGAAGGCAGCCAAGTCAGTGATTCACCGTAAAGGCCAGCATCTGTGACAACTGGCACATCGGCCGACCGCTTTCGGCGTGCCACTGATTGAAGGCATTCTGCACAATGGCCAAATCCCTCAAACTGGTCGGCGCCTTGTCGACCAGTTTCTGGGCATTGAGCGCCGCCACCACGTCGTAGCTCGGCACGAAGGTGTCTTTGCCCACCATGCGCAAGAAGCGCGGTGCCGACAGCCCACCCAACTGATGCCCGTGCTTGGCCAGGTACTTCCACAACCCCACAATGTCGGTCACCGGCCACTGCGCAATAAATGCGCCGAAGCTGCCGTGCTCGTGGGCGATGTCCAACACCATTTGCGCATTGCGCGGCACGCTCTTGAGCTTGCCCAGATGACGGATAATCCGCGCATCCTGCATCAGACGCTCAAGGTGTTCCGCGCCCATCAACACGACTTTTTCGGGATCAAAACCAAAGAACACTTCTTCAAATACCGGCCATTTGGCGTCAACCACACTGTGCTTGAGCCCGGCTCGAAAAACCCGCAAAGCCAGGGTCGACAAATATCGGTCGTCGGGAATGGCCCGTAATTGCGCCGGGGTTCGCGGTATGGGCAACTCGGCTTCCAGAGCGGCTACAGAACCAAAGCGGTTCAAACAGTATTCGTGCAGCCATGTGTAGTCGCGCATGCCCTCTCCTCTTGAATTACGACAGGTTCAGCAGATTGACGAAACGCGGCGTCGCCGTTTCATCCATTTTCAGGCTGGCAAAATCAAACAGATTACGGTCCGCCAACTGGGACGGGTTAACGTTCTGCAAACTGCGGAAAATACTCTCGGTGCGTCCCGGCGTCTTGCGGTCCCACTCCTGAAGCATGTCTTTGACCACCTGGCGCTGCAGGTTCTCCTGGGAACCGCACAGATTGCAGGGAATGATCGGGAACTGCTGCAAGTCCGAATACGCCTGAATGTCTTTCTCGTTGCAGTACGCCAGCGGCCGGATCACGACATTTCGACCATCATCGGACAGCAGTTTGGGCGGCATGGCCTTAAGGCTGCCATTGAAGAACATATTGAGGAAAAAGGTCTCAACGATGTCATCTCGATGATGCCCTAGTGCCATCTTGGTCGCACCAATCTCGTCGGCAAAGGTATACAAGGTGCCACGGCGCAGTCGTGAACACAGGGAACAGGTGGTCTTGCCTTCCGGGATCAATTCCTTGACCACCGAATAAGTGTCTTTTTCAACGATGTGATAGGCCACACCCAAGGCTTTCAGGTACGCGGGCAGTACGTCTTCTGGAAAACCCGGCTGTTTTTGGTCCATGTTCACGGCGACAATTTCGAACGAGATTGGCGCAACCTTTTGCAGGTGCAGCAACACGTCCAACAGCGTGTAACTGTCTTTGCCTTATAGCTCAAGGATATACTAGTAAACATTACACTCATGCTCGTAACTATATAATTTTACGACGTTTTACGAATAACATTCTTTACAAAAAAAGTCGACAATGTAAATTATCATGGTTTCCCGAACTCCATAGCCACCCTTACTTCACAAAAACGACGTTGAACCTTTACAAAACCTGGACGACATCTATCCAATTTTCAACGCGGGAAGAAGAAACCGTTGCGCCTTCAAACTTGTAGGGCGGCCGGTCTTCCGATCTGTCAATAGACAGATTTACGAAGTCGAACAAACTGCGATCGGCTATCTGGGAAGGGTTTACGCTTTGTAAGCTGTGAAAAATATTTTCCACGCATCCGGGATTTACCGAGTCCCACTCCGCAATCATCGATTTGATTTTTTTCCTTTGGAGATTCTCTTGTGAGCCGCAGAGATTACATGGAATGATCGGGTGCCCACTATCAGCAGCGACCTTCGCTACATCTTTTTCTCGGCAATAGGCGAGCGGCCGAATAACGATATTCCTCTTGTCGTCACTGAGCAGTTTAGGCGGCATCCCCTTCATCTTCGCTTGGAAAAACATGTTGAGAAACAAGGTCTCAACCATATCATCCATATGATGTCCAAGCGCCAATTTAGTCGCCCCTATTTCCTCGGCAAAACTATATAGCGTCCCCCTTCTGAGTCTTGAGCAAAGAGAGCAGGTTGTTTTACCTTCAGGGATCTTTTGCTTGACGACTGAATAAGTATCTTTGTCAATTATATAATAATCAATCCCTTTACTCTCAAAAAACTCAGGCAAAATATGCTCAGGAAACCCAGGTTGCTTCTGATCAAGATTCACGGCTACAACGCTAAACTTTATTTGCGCAACGCGCTGAAGATGTAGCAGCGCATCTAGCATTACAAATGAATCTTTGCCGCCACTTACGCACGCCATAACTTTATCGCCGTCGTCAATCATTGCGTAATCTACAACAGCCTTTCCGACATTGCCGCGCAGCTTTTTACGACGAAGCTCTGCCGCCTTATTTAATTGAGCTGTACTTTCATCTATCATCATGGCTTTAAGCTCCGACTAACAATTTAGAAAACTATAAATAATCCCAATGAATCAAAATAGCTAGTTAATGCAAAAACTAAAAACTGAAAACGCACGACAAATTATTTTCATTAGCCCAGACAACTAACATCTTATCTAAACGCTTAAAACTCGAAAAATAGATAAAGCTAACGATATCTGACTTGACTGCATCATAACAAGATTGCGTCTACGTTTTAAGTGCGTCCTGACCTGACTAGCATCTAGTTTCGTAGACAGGGAGTGCGATTGAAGTACGCCTTATCAAGCTGCAGACTGCCGACTACTCCGTTCGAGGGCTTTTCCTGACGCTCAAAATCCACCCCAGTGCTACTACGCGAAGTTATCCGAACCGCAATCAGCGCGCGCCAAAGACGACCAGCGCCTGTTGGGGCGGATAAAACATTCATGGCTGGAGAGCGTCGCGTTTATGGCTATCGCAAAATCCATGATGACTTGCATGAAGTCGGCGAGGCTTGCGGTCGCCATCGGCTCGCCAGATTGATGAGTATTGAAGGTCTGCGTTCTCAGACAGGGTACCGCCGACGTCCAAGGAAGTACGGAGGTAAACCAACGGTAGCCTCACCCAACTTATTGAAACGCCAGTTTGATGTGGTGGAGCCCAATAAGGTTTGGGTCACTGATATCACCTAGATCCGCACGAATGAAGGCTGGCTGTATTTGGCAGTGGTACTGGACTTTTTTGCTCGCCAAGTAGTTGGCTGGTCAATGAAACCGCAGATGACCAGCGATTTGGCCATTGATGCATTAGTGATGGCCGTTTGGAGGCGTAAACCGAAACAAAGGTGATAGTTCACAGCGACCAAGGCAGCCAGTACAGCAGCTCAGATTAGCGTAGTTTCTTGAAGGCGAACAATTTGGTTGCCAGCATGAGTCATCGAGGCAACTGCCCTGATAATGCTGTCGCAGAAAGCTTTTTCCAGCTTTTGAAGCGAGAACGGATCAGGCGAAAAACCCACATCACACGGGAAGATGCTCGTAGCGATGTGTTCGATTATATCGAGATGTTCTACAACACAAAACGTCGTCATGGTTTCAACAATCAGCTGTCCCCGGTAGAGTTTGAAAAGCGTTACACCGCGAGCTTGGAAAGTGTCTAGAAAACCCGGGGCTATTTAGTCTTGGCAGGGAGCTAATCGATCACAATGACGAAAATACGCGATAATTACGACAGTGTTCGAGCGTCAAGAGACGGTCATGAATTTCATGAGGCTTGGGTAGCACGAAAATGTTTGGGTTTACTGCTGCCGAAAGACGATTTCATTGGCTTGGCGATCGAGGGTTTTTCTCCAGCTGACCAAAAAACCGCGGAAGACGCAGGAAACGAAATCGCAGACGCCGTTTTGTACTATGGGGATCGCTCCTCGTTTGAGCATGCGAGTCAGGTCGTGGTGGTTCAAGTCAAGTACTCGAAAGCTTCCGAGGACAAGCCATTTCGGGCGGCCGACGCAAAAAAAACGATTGAAAAATTTGCTAAGACATATCGGTCTCACAAGAGAAAGCATGGCACCGAACAGGTACGGGCAAAACTCCGATTTGAATTGGTCACCAACCGTCCTATTTTGGCCGAACTGCACGACGCGATAGCAGGAATGATTGCGGGTGCTGCACTGCGTGGCACTGTGAAAGACCAGGCAGACCAAATCCAGGCGGCTTGCAACCTTCAAGGCCAGGATATGGCTGAGTTTATTTGCCGTCTTAATTTCACTGGTGTTAGGGGCGACTTGCGAGAAAGCAAGAATAGATTGGCGATAGCACTCGCGGACTGGTCTGCTGCCCGCGACCCTCTCGCGAGAGTTCGGCTCAATTCTATCCGAGAACTTGCGCGGGATAAGGCCAACCTGGCAAACCAGAATCGGAATGTCATATCGCGCGCTGACGTTCTTACCGCCCTTGAGCTGCAAGATGAAAACGATCTACTACCATGCCCAGCTAGCTTTCCAAACGTCGGGCCAGTCCTCGAACGAAGCCAACTGTCCGAGGTCGTAGCGAAAATTTCACTACTCGATAGTCCACTGGTCATCTATGCGGACGGGGGAGTTGGCAAGACCGTCTTCATGAATTCGATCGCGAGTCGGCTTGCGAATGCGCATGAAATAGTACTCTTCGATTGTTTCGGCATGGGACAGTATCGTGCTCCCGGGGATGCAAGGCATCTGCCGAGAAAAGGCTTAGTCCATATCGTCAATGAACTCGCGTGTCGCGGCTTGTGTGATCCGCTTTTACCGGGTACGGACAATAGCGATGACCTGATCCGTGCCTTTCGGCTGAAAATAGGCCAAGCAGCAGAGACTGTCCGTCGAGTTACGACTGATCGACAACTGATCATATTGCTCGACGCGATCGATAACGCCGGCGAACAGGCAAAAGACCGAGGTGAACCATCTTTTCCAGAATTGCTGCTCGCAAGCATAAGTCACAGCGGACCGCTCACGGGAGTACAAGTGATTGTCAGTTCGCGCACTCATCGACGTCTGGCTGCGACCGGTGGAGCTGCATGTGAAGAGTTCGAGTTAAAGCCATTCACTATCCAAGAAACTGGCGAGTTTTTGCGCCACCGTCTCAATGGGCACACTGAAGCCAGGGTTCACGTTGCACAGTCCAGGTCGCGCGGTAACGCTCGAGTTCTCGAACACTTGGTGTCGGATGGCGCCACTCTTCTCGCCTCATCCGAAATTAATAAAGTCATTCAACTTGATGATTTACTCCACAAGCGAATCAAAGACGCGCTAAAAGTGGCGCGAAAGCAGGGGTATCAAGACGCAGCCATCAACGCCTTCTTGGCCGGCTTGGCATCTTTACCGCCTCCAGTCCCCTTACGAGAATTTGCGGAAGCAAGCGGACTGGACGAAGGTGCGATCGCTAGTTTCGCCGCGGACTTGTCCCCGTTGCTTGAGCAGACGAAGCATGGACTTATGTTTCGCGATGAACCGACAGAGACCCTGATTCGAGAACAATACTGCGCTGACAAAGAGACGCTACGGGGGCTCGCTAGAAACCTTCTTGGCATGCAGGCAACGTCGATCTATGCAGCGATCACCTTACCTTATCTGCTACAGCAATTAGAGGATGGTGAGAAACTGTTCGAGCTTGCCTTCGACGAGAGGATCCCGGCAGCTATAAAGAGTGCCGTGAGTAGACAGTCCATCAGGCATGCGCGTTTGCGAGCTGCATCTGCATATGCAGCTGACAGGAATGAGGTAAATCGACTTGTACCTCTTCTTGTTGAGCTTTCGACACTTGCAGCGATGGATCAGCGTGGTACCAGCTACATCCTCGACAATCCTGATCTTACAGTTCTTTCCAATGATGCCGACTCCATACGGCGTCTTTTTGAGTTACGCACAAACTGGCCTGGTACACGCCATTCGAGGTTGGCAATCGCCTACGGCCTTGATGGTGATTTGGCAGATGCTTATCACCATTCTCAAAGGGTTCTCGAATGGAGAGCTCACTGGCTTGAGCATCAGCATCAGCATCAGCATCAAAGAGAAATGGCAGATCCGACTGCATTGGATATGGCAGCTATTCCTTTCTGCCATCTGGTCAAAGGGGAAAGTGAGGTCGCAGCACAGGATATGTCGCGATGGGTAGATTGGTTCGCATTTGACGTTGCTGAGTTATTGCTTCCCCTCTTACGCCTTGGTGTTCATGTCGGGACTGTCCAACAGGACGTCATTCGCACTTTTCTGACGTCAACGTTGTTGGGGCCAGGAGTGCTTGCAGCCTCTATCCCCTTTGTTGAAGAGGAAAAATCCCTTCAGCAATTGCTAATTAGCAGACTCGCTCAAGCTTGTGGGAAGGTAGAGAAAGTCCGGCTAGGTGAGAAACAGTACGATTCAAAGAAGGGGCGGATAATCCGCGGGTTGTTGAGAAGCGCATCGATCGCCTTAGTGCGGGGCATGAAAGCAGAGGCCCGCATCATCCTATACGCGTTGCAAATACCTGCACCTTCTTTGCACGTCTATATGAGCACCTACTGGTCCGAGGAGATTCATTCATTTCTGGCATTACAGGCGCTTCTCTGCGTGGCATCTGATGAAGATGTCATAGAGCGACACCTGCTACCTCAAGAACTAGCTGAGCTCGTCGTGAATCTGCCAGCCCAGCTTCAGGGGGTGGATTTCAAAAAAGCAATGAAGTTAGAGCTCGAAAAGCGATCTTTGGACGGGCACACCGAATGCAGTGGAAAGAAGCAAATTACTGCGGACACAAAAAGCTCTGCCATGCGCTTCCTTTCAGACCAACTGGAGCACTGGTTACAAATTTCCATCGCATTTGCAGCGTGCTTCAATCAACGGAAGAAAACGGTAAGAAGATTGAGCCCGTTAATTGATCTTTGGCCCGATCTTCTCAATCGTAAAGACTACCGATCTGGTGGGGTCGATGCACAACGACAACGTTTTGAAGTATCGGAACGGCTTCTAACGTTAGCATTCGAAGCAGATCCGTCTCTAGATCAGGCAGAGGTCGTCAAATACCTAGAAGCAGTGGAGGCTCGTGGAATTACAAATGTCTCGCACGCCATCGACATTGTCAGCGTGCTAGCCGTCCGACCTGCGCTTCATATCTTGGCAGGCACAACTGCCATAAAAGTAAACATGGCAATTGAGAAAGCCGATGACGTCAGTCTACGAGCGTCATTTTTCGCAGACCTGGCTAGAGCGATATCACCAGCCAGCCGCCACGAGTCGACGGACTACTTCCACCGTGGGCTAGAGCAAATGGATGCCGTCGGTTCTGGTGATTATAAGTTTGTGAACGAATTGATGCAGTTTGCGAGTTCTCTGCAAGGAGAAGAGCTTTCCGACGAGGACAGTCATACGCTTTCCAATATCTGCGAACTGAATCTTGGCGAGGAAAACAAGTTCAATTGGGGAATGTATGGCATGGCGATGGCCAAAGTCTCAGGGCTCAAGGGGCTCGCCAAACTAGCGCGCTGGGAGGATCGCGGTAGGATCTCATTGGATTACACACTACTCCCCTATGTCAGAGCGTTGATCCATTGCAGGAAAATAGATCCCGCGATTGCCACAGCAATTCTGCGCGTTTCCAGTCCAGTAGAACTATGGGTTTGTGGTACAGAGCAATTAGTGGAGTCGCTGGAAAGCCAGCAGGTAGATCATGTAGAAGACTTGACGGAGGAGCTGATCACTCAATACAAGCAAAACAATCCTAACGGATTTGGGGCAGCAGTACCGCGGGCATTGGCGCGTTTAGCAAAGTCTACCTTTGGCGATTCAAATAAGTATGGCTACCTGTCCGCCATGGCTGATCAAATTGAGGTGTCTACACGAGAATTCAATGACCTGAATAATTGGCGAACTTCACAACCTGTTTCAGATATTCAGAGACGACAACAGGCTAAGGTCGCCGCCGAGTCGCTACTCACGTCACTTGTGATCAAGACAGACCCCGTAGACGAGCTTTCCATCGCAAATGCAATGGAGGAACTAAAAAGTCTGAGTGGGTCGGGGTGGGGGGATCAGCGCGATTTTTTCGAGCAATTACAGGTAAAGGTTCCATATGGCGAGTGGCCTCAATATCTCACATTGATCGCTCGCCAAGGTCAATTGGTACTTCATGAAAAACTGCGCATACTTAGCGCGTGCAAGGAGGCTTGGTCTAAGGCGTCGAATACTGTTGTTATCACCCTAACCGGCTGCGCCGAGATCATCATTCGCCAGCACGTCTCGGAGTTCGTTTCATTTGATTATTTATCTACCTCAGATATCGCTGAACTCTCAAAGCTTTCAGAAGTCGATCGTCATTCCATTATATTGGCTTTGATAAGGGAATTCTGTCGTCCGGATGCTGAAGTATCAGCATCCGTTTGGTTGGCCCTTGCATCGGCTATAAATACTATGGCTGCGAGTGGTATTGGCCAGACTGCTTTGCAGAGGCTACTTAATACTGGAGCAGCCAAACTTGCGTCTTCTGTAGTGGATGGAGCGTGGCGATCTGCTCTTTACCCGCTAGACATTCAAACGGAAGTCGCAGCGGGGCTTATTTGGTTTGCACTGGGATCTGCTCAGGCTGAGAGGCGATGGATGGCGGCTCATAGCCTTAGAGTAGCCGTACGACTTGGCCGATCGGAAATTTTGGACAAGACGGTAATGAAATTTACTATGACCTGCGCAGATGCTTTTCAAGCACAGGAGTTACCTTTTTTTCATCTACACGCAAAGCTTTGGCTACTGATAGCATTGGCCAGAATTGCTCTCGATGAACCCAAAGCTGTCGCTAAACATCACGATTTTCTTGAGCGAATAGCTCTCAGCACCGTAGACCCTCACGTGCTTTTCAAACACTTCGCAGCGGAAGCCCTACTCATCTGTGTCCGCGGCGGACATCTAAATCTTAGTCAAACAACGTTAAACGGGCTTCAGCATGTCAACCATTCGCAATATTTACTACATGAGACAAAAAAGTATTTCGGTGGTTCTTTTTACAAATCCCGCCCAGAAGGCACGCTCAAGCCACTAAAGGAGCTACATCTTGAATACGACTTTGGTAAATCCGACGTCTCTAATTTAGGAGACGTATTCGGTAAAGAGTACTGGTTTACGGCAGATGCGATGAATGAATGGGTGAGAAAGCACGATGCTGAAATCACACACATGTCGGATCAAGGTGGGCGATCTGTATATCGTCGTGGTGGACATATTAACTTCTCTGCTGATCAGCATACCTACGGAGGGCAGTTATGTTGGCATGCCCTACATGGGGTAGCCGGTGATTTTCTTGCCAAATATGCGGTATCTCGGCGGCCATATGATGAGGGTAACCCTTGGTATGAATGGCTGAATCGGCGAGTTTTGACTCGTAAAGATGGACTCTGGCTGGCGGATGGAACGGATTGGCAGCCTGCGGAAACACGAATTAATTTACGTGATGTAAGTGGAAACAGAGTGGGCATAACGGGAGAGCCTAGCAAGCTTCAATCCCTGCTGGGCATCGATATAGATGTGGGCGACTGGATGGTGGTTGATGGTGACTGGAAGTCAGTCGACGGAATTGACATTCACATCAACTCTGCATTGGTCTCTGCCGAGGAGAGCTCAACAGTATCATCCAATTTAGCTACCCTGGACCCTTTTCAAGCCTATATACCGCGTCTGGACGAATACGACGATACGAACCCTGCAACCGAGCTAGCGCACCCTCCATTTGTGCCTTGGGTCGTCAATACGAGCTCAGATGCTGGCATTGATGAGACCGATCCATTCGGAGTCGTCGACGCTGCTGAGCGTAGAAAGCTGTCCAGTGTCGTGAATGCATTTGCACGAATCACTCCCCAAGACCCGTATGGGCGCAGTTGGGCCGACCCGTCTGGGTTTGTTCTTATGCGGTGCGAGGCTTGGTGCCAAGAGGCCCAACGCAATGAAGGAGATCACTCGAGCGGAACTCGCATGCTATGCCGGTCCGACCTAATTCGAAACTACCTTGCCGCGAATAACGCGCATCTTGTTCTCTTAGTAGTCCTGCGCCAGTATGAACCAGGATTCGGCGATCGCTCTTCGCATTTCAAACACACAACGGCCGTTGTACGGGTAACAGAGTCCTTAAATTTTACATATTATCGCGGCCTAACGAATGAACTACACGAGAATGATTAATATGAAATCAAAATATAGACTTTGCGCACGCGCGCTTAATAAGCAAAAGCCATCAACATGAACCTATCAATACCCTTTAATGTCAATACTGTATATTTAATAACGAGCGCTAGGAAGGGAGAAGAAGGAACAACTCGTCGTTTAAAAGAGGCCATATACGACGTCTCCAACAACGGAGGCAATTTTAATTCTACGCACGGGTCAATAACGGGTGGCGATGGTTACTTTCAATTGCTAAAAAATATCAATCACGAAATTGATGAAGGACTCAGACCAATTATCCATTTTGACATGCACGGTTCCCAAGAGCACGGCTTGGAGATTGGTCACACGGGTGAATTTATTGACTGGGTGTCAGTTATCGACAGCCTAAGAATTCTGAACACAAAACTTCAGAATGAACTGGTTGTTGTAATTACCGCATGCCATGGATTACGAGCAATCCTGCCAATTAGCCTCCAAAAAACCGCCCCTTTTTTGTGCCTAATTGCACCAGAAGAGGAAGTAACAGTTGGACACATTGAGGACAGAATACCAGAATTTTATCGAGAGCTATTTTCGTCAGGTTCATTAGCTCACGCATGTCAGAGGCTCGGGAAAGAATTCAAGTATTTCCATAGTGTAGAGTTTTTATTAATAACACTATGCAGATATATTAAGGAGCAATGCAAAGGGGCTGGAGGTCAACAAAGAAGAGAGGATCTACTTACCCAGGTAATGGAGACTGCGTTAGAAGAGGATCAGGGAAAAATCCAAGAATACAGGGCCAAAGTGAAGCAGTACATAGCGCCGAGCCAAGATTTGCTTGATCGTTATACAACGCGCTTCCTAATGGGCAAAGCCTCTGATATCAGAATCACTGACCTTCTCGAAGAGATCAAGACGTCATATTAAATAACATGTAGTTGAGGTCGCTCGCCTCGCTCACCTCTTGCAATCCAGGTTGGGGGGGGCTGGCACTCGCATGCTCGCACCAGTATACGTTCCATTGCTCACGAACTGGAGTACGAACATGGCCCAACTCATCAACGGCAAAGACCACCTGAGCTCTTCCCAGATCAAATCCTAAACCCCGGGCTTCGAAGCTCTCACCCAAGGGGCGACCATCGTAAGCGCTCCATGAACCCCATATTCAAAGCGCTTAGCTGACCCCCGATGCTGTGCTCCCGATTTTCTTTCTGGAGC
>NZ_WIWC01000090.1 GCF_009600315.1 Pseudomonas helleri
GCGGTAGGCGCCGTCGGTGCGGCGGGTGCGGCCGGTGCAGGTGGCGCAGGCTTGGCCGGCTGTGGCTTTTGCACCGGTTTAGGCTTGATCACCGGTTTTGGCTTCTCAATAGGCTTGGGCTTTTCCACCGGCTTGGGCGGCTCCTTGACCGCGTCTTCATCCTCAACCGGCGGTTCGGGTTCGGGCGGCGGTGGTGGCGGCTCTTCCACGGGGGGCGCTGGAGGGGCAGGGCTGGTCAGTTCGACGGTCATTTCCGGGATTTCAGGTGGGGTAACCAGCGGTTCAGCCTTGGCCTGCTGGAAAAACCACCAAGCGCTGGCGTGCAGCAACACCACCGCGCCAATCAACACAATGATCTGCGGCTTGCCCAAGCCTCCCGGCTGAGAGGTATTGGGCACATGTTTGATGTGCGTCCACTGCTTTACCCGTTCAGCATCCAGCGCAGGCGCTGGCCGGGTCTGGTTTTTTACCTCGTCACTCATTAACAGTCCCTCGACTAAATGAAGGGCAATAAGGCTCCGTTCGCCCTTGCACGCAGGGACGAGAATGGTGGGTACAGGTGTTCGATAAGTGAGGCTTCACTTATCGTTAATATTAAGGACTGCGGGGTAAATACATCATGTGGGCTCCTGATAAATCGGTGATAAGTCAGTGCTCAAAGAACATTAAGTTTTGTTAAGTCAGGTAAAGCAACGGCTGTGCCAAGAACATTAAAACAAGGTGTCTGGGCAGTTAAATAAACACAGTATTTAGAGCGCTGGAGAAACAGGCTCAGGGTGTTTGTTATCAGCGGCTTATTAACCTGAGCACACAGGGTAAGTGCATCTATCGTATTGTCGGACAATCCGACGCTGAGCCGTTGCTGTTGTCAATTAATGCACCAAAGTGACAGTGGGCTGCCAAGTATTAGTGGGCGGTTGCAGGAGCTGAGTGCAACACGGTTATTGAATTGACGCAGGAGCATCATATTGCATAGCCAAGGCTTTC
>NZ_WIWC01000091.1 GCF_009600315.1 Pseudomonas helleri
CTCGCCACCCCCATAACAGCACCTGCGTTCAGCCTCCTGTGAGGGGCATTCGCGTCGACCCGAAAATCGCGTGGCAAAAGCAAAAGCAAAAGCAAATCAAGGGCTAGCGGCTTCCTAGTCCACGCGTAAGTGCCACCCCAACACATCCAGCAAATCACACCCATCCCGAAGCAAAATCATCGCCACGGTTGCAATCTGCCGCAGATCAACCGTATCGGCTAATTCAATATCCCGATTAGACAAGGTTTCCATCAATTGAGTGGCTGCCCGCACACGGGCGGCAGCATTGGCATGAAGCACATCGGCCGGCGCATTGCGGTCGATCAATAAAGCGGGGATAAGGCAGTCGATAGCGGTTAGCGGAATGAACGAATCTGGAGTCATGGATTAAAACTCTTGGGCATGGGCTTTAGCCATCCGCATTCGTCGCCAAACGAAAACAGGTGGCTGCTGTACGCGGGTTGGCGAACCGGTCATACCCAAGAAACTCCGGCAGATCCTGAGATCTCCCACGTACAGCTGCCATAAAGCTTTGCGATGCAAAATACACGCTTGGCTATAGATAGCAATTCTAGGCATGTTCCGAGTCGCCAAACCCGGTCGCTAAACGCGAGCGCTGACTATAGGCCCGCGCGCCAACCATCTCAATCCACAACCCTGTGCGAAACATCCCGAATCCCCGTGAGGGCGCACCTACACATTAAGCATTACGACGGCTTCGCCGCCGATCGCAGCCTTCGTGCCTCGTCAGCGACTACACCCCTGTAGTCGCTGACGAAGGCTGCGATGGGCCGGTTTACCTGCGCAATTGTCGGTAGAGATGAATTTATAAAACGCGGGCGTGTGATCTGTTTTTGATCTGGCTTTTGATCTGCCGCCCCTTCGGGAGGCAGAGAGGAGGTTTCGCGGAGTGGGTCGACCGGCATGGATGCCGGGAGAGCCGTGTTGGGCCATGGATGGCCCGTCACG
>NZ_WIWC01000092.1 GCF_009600315.1 Pseudomonas helleri
TCGAATCCGCTCCTGGATCACCTCGCAGGCCCGATGCGCCTCTGGCGTCGCCGTGCCCTCGTAGCCGGCTGGGAGTTCTGCTTCTTCAGCGATTCGCGCCCAAGCGATAGCCAGCGCCTCGATGGTGGACAGGTTCATTTGCTCATCCACTTGCGCAGCAGACGCTTTTTCAGGGAGGCGCGCTCTTGCGGATTGCGTCCCTTGTGGTTGGCAATGCGATCCGCCGTGGCGGCCTGGCGCTTGATGGGCCAGTAGGAGCGGCCATCCTTACCCATCGACCAGACGTTGCTGACCTGGTTTTCCAGTAGAGGCAGATGGGCGCATAGAGCTTCCGGCGACGCGCTGGCCAGCGCGGTGCGCTCGTGGGTTCGCCAGCGCTGATGCCAGAGTTTCTTGTCCTCGCGCTCGCTACGGCAGGTCGTGTGCCCAACGATGGGCGTTTTGCGGCGGCTGCGGCTCATGATGTGGTTGTCTCCAAGAACATTCAGGACAGGCTTTCTGGGTAGAGCGCCGTCAACCGGGACAGGGCTTCTTGCACTTGTTCCAGCGAGGTCATCAGATGATCAACCTGATCCTGAAGAACCACGGCGAGATCAAATAGCTCAGCCACTCGGCTGCGTGATCCCTCGTTGAACGCGGCCATTGCCAGTTGATGCAGCTTCAACAGGTCGGTGCGCAGTTGCGGAGGTGCGCCGTCTGCGCTGTCATTCAAATCGCCGCGCAGCACGTCCACGGCATCGACTGCACGCAGCAGTGCCGTGGTATCGAAATTCTCGGGAGTCAGTTCGTCCCATTCGTCGTCGGTGATGCGGGCTGCCATCAGGAGAGCTCCGATTAAGCGGTTGCGAGCGTTAGATGCCCGATCGGCTCGGCTGCTGGCCGTACCTTGATTTCGATGTCGTAGCCGAGGCGATTCAGACAATCCATCAGCTTGCGTTCGGATAGATTGGTGA
>NZ_WIWC01000093.1 GCF_009600315.1 Pseudomonas helleri
GCCGCGTCGGCCTTTTCGGGGCGCGCCATCATCAGGTACGCCTTCAATAAATCGTAGGCGCCACGGGCACGATTGGCCCGCTCGGCACTGCCCGGCGGCAGCGCGAGCAACGCACTGAGTTGCTGGTGCAGATTGGCCGCGGCGGGATCGCGTATCAATCGGTTATTGGCCTCAACGTAACGGGGCCACAGGGTTTTGAGCAGTTCGGGGTTTTGGTTAAGGCCGAAACGCTGATACCAGGGCACACCGTTTACCGCGCGATAATCGAGCCGCGCCAATTCGCGCATGAGTTCGTTCAGCGCCATAAGCTGTGGATCGCCCTGCTCCGGTTGCTGCAAGGCCGCCAGTGAAGTCTGTACCTGCGCGATTTGAACGCGGTTGGTCACAAATGACAGCAACAGGCCTGCGCCCCATAACGCGACCAAGCCGACTGCCAGCGCATAGCCTATACGTGGCGCGCTCCAGCCCAAGCGGCGGTGCGCAGGTGCATCATCCAACACACCCTGCCACGCAGCATCCAGCGGCCAATGGTGTTTTCGCTCACTGAGCGTGCGGAGTTGCGGCAGGCTGAACCACACCCCGCGCAGCGGCACGCCACGGGCAAACGCACCCAGCAACGGCGCGAGCACCTGACGCCAGCGCGCAATGCCTTCGCTCTGCAAATCGCGGGACAATCGCAGCAGAAAGTCATGACGCATTTCATCCTGCATCTGCGCCAAGCCCTGCTGACGCAAAGGCTGCTGCAACGCCGCCAGCGACGTGCCCAACTGCTCTAACGTGAAGTGCGCCGGCAACAGACAACCGACTGGCTGGGCAGCACGTTTGGGCTGCGGCCATTCACTGTCGCAGACTTGCCAAAGGTG
>NZ_WIWC01000094.1 GCF_009600315.1 Pseudomonas helleri
GGGGTGAGCACTTAAGTGCGACAGCGCTCATGCGTTAATTAATGACGTTGCCGCCTGCACAGAGTGGTTGATTTAACCTTGGCGGTGCTTATAGATATCCGTCTAAAGCTGACTCAAACGTCAGATGTATCAACCTCTCTTGCCGAGTGGTTCACCAGGTTTAATCTTTCCTGAATTCATAGAATAAGCGCAACGCTTGAAACGAGAGGCAGAGAGCCAGCCACCGGTAGAATCCAGGCTCTCACACCGAAGGATTCAAGCGCAGATGACTACGCATTACCGGCAGCTGACTCAGGGACAACGTTACCAGATTGAGGCTGGCTTGAGCGCCGCAGAGAGCCAGGCGAGCATTGCAAAGCGGGTCGGCGTGCATCCCTCGACGATCAGTCGCGAGGTTCGCCGCAACAGCACCCAGAATATCTACAAGGCTGTTTCTGCGGCCCATGAAAGTGATGCTCGTCGAGCGGGTGCGCGCAAGTTTTGCAAGCCGGCGACATGGCTCAGCCATCATCTCCCGGTGTGGCTCAAGCATGGCATGAGTCCGGAGCAGATCGCCCAGCGGTTGAAGCAGGAGCAGCCAAGCCGGGCGGTCAGCCATGAGTGGATTTATCGGTTCATTGCCGCCGAACAGCGCGCCGGTGGTGAGCTTTATACCTATCTGCGACATCGCCGAAAGCGCTACCGGAAACGCTATGGAAGCCACGATCGGCGCGGGCAGCTGCGTAATCGCGTGTCAATCAGTGAACGCCCAGCCGAGGTCGAAAGCCGCGAGCGCCTGGGGGACTGGGAGGGCGATACGGTACATGGAC
>NZ_WIWC01000095.1 GCF_009600315.1 Pseudomonas helleri
ACAGCGCTAACTGGAGGGGGTTTTTTATTGGCTGGTCAAAATGCGCTTAATGGTTTCGGCGTGCGCGTCAGCTTGCTGGTAATCCATTTGCAAAGGGCCGAGAAAGGCCATGGTGAATTTCGGATTCTTGGGTGCAAAGGCAACCATGATCTGGCCGCCATTAGGCTTTGGCATTCCGTTGTAATAAAACTCAGCGAAATGGTGGAACTCATCGAAGTTATCGAGATCGTCCACGCAGGGCATAAGCTCTAAGCAAGGCCCGTGGGGGTCGTCAGGGTGAAAGAGAGCGACAACGAGTTTTTTGGTTTTCTTCATTTGAACGTTCATTCGTTGGGTTCCTTGCGTTGGAAGGTGCGGAGTTTGGTTTGTTGGTCAATGAGTTCAATTTGAGCCTGATTGGCATCATGTACGGCTTCAAGCATCGAACGCTGCATGATTTCCAAGGCACGGCCCGGCTCTGCTTTTGCCAAGCGTGCAGCCTGAGCAATTCCCAAAATCATGGGGATGTTGCCCTCCATAATCTCGGTTACAAAGCTGGCTGCAGCCACACCAGTCGCATCGTTAAGCTCATTGAGCGCAGCCTTGAGTTCATCGGAAATAGTCAAAGCCATCCGATTTTGTGGCTTGCGTTTTTTGGTAGTCATATTGCACCGGTGAGTTGCTTCTCGTGACTCATGGTATTGTGTGATTTGACGATCCGTCAAGAGCAGCCTCCGGCGGCATTCGGCATGTGCCAAGGGTGCATGGGGTGAAACGTCCCATGCTCCCTAGGCGGAGCGTGCTTTTGATCGAGTCGGGTCAAGG
>NZ_WIWC01000096.1 GCF_009600315.1 Pseudomonas helleri
ACATCCAGCTGCGCAGCAACGCGCGGCAGGATGTTTTTGCCGTTGGACGTTGCGGCGGCCAGGATGTGGGTGTAACCCGCCCCCAGCTCTGCAACCAACGGGGCAACGTTTTCAGGCAACTGATGCGCGTAGGCGGCGTTGTCGGCCACCAGCACTTTAGCCACACCGGCAATTTTTGCAGCCGCTTCAGCTACTGCACCCACGCCCTGGCCTGCAACCAGCACATTGATGTCGCCGCCGATTTTGCCAGCAGCGGCCACGGTGTTCAGCGTGGCCGGGGCCAGTACTTTGCCGTCGTGTTCTGCGATTACCAAGATAGTCATGATTAGATTACCTTCGCTTCGTTTTTCAGTTTCTCGACCAGCTCCGCCACCGACTTGACCTTGATGCCAGCGCTGCGAGCTTTCGGCGCTTCGACTTTCAGGGTTTTGTTGGTCGAAGCCGTCGAAACACCCAACGCTTCAGGCGTCAGCACTTCAAGCGGCTTTTTCTTGGCTTTCATGATGTTTGGCAGGGACGCATAACGCGGCTCGTTCAAACGCAGGTCGGTGGTGATAATGGCCGGCAGGCTCAGCGAAACAGTTTGCGCGCCGCCGTCGATTTCACGGGTCACGGCAACCTTGTCACTCGCAACTTCAACCTTGGAAGCGAAGGTGCCCTGACCGTAGCCGGTCAGCGCAGCCAGCATCTGGCCGGTCTGGTTGTTGTCGCTGTCGATGGCCTGTTTGCCCAGGATCACCAGCTGAGGCTG
>NZ_WIWC01000097.1 GCF_009600315.1 Pseudomonas helleri
GGCCGAGTTGCGTGCGCAATGGGTGGCGTTCAATCGCGAGCTGAAACAGGGCAAGCTGACGCACCTGGAATACGACAAGGACACGCAGAGACTGACCTGGCGCAAGCCCAAGGGGGAGAACCAGAAGGCGCGCGAGCAAGCTCTCTACGAGCAACTGCCATACTGCGATGTCGCCGACGTGTTTCGCTTCGTCAACGGCCAGTGCCAGTTCCTGTCGGCGCTGACACCATTGCAGCCACGCTATGCGAAGAAGGTAGCCGACGCCGACAGTCTGATGGCGGTGATCATTGCCCAAGCCATGAACCACGGCAACCAGGTTATGGCACGTACCAGCGACATCCCGTACCACGTCCTGGAGAGTACCTACCAGCAGTACCTGCGCCAGGCGACGCTACATGTGGCCAACGATTGCATCAGCAACGCCATCGCCGCACTGCCGATCTTCCCGCATTACTCGTTCGACCTCGATTCGTTGTACGGTGCCGTTGATGGGCAGAAATTCGGCGTCGAGCGACCAACTGTGAAGGCGCGCTACTCGCGCAAATATTTCGGCCGCGGCAAGGGCGTCGTCGCCTACACGCTGCTGTGCAATCACGTGCCGTTGAACGGCTACCTGATAGGCGCACACGAGTACGAGGCTCACCACGTGTTCGACATCTGGTACCGCAACACGTCGGACATCGTGCCGAGCGCGATCACCGGCGACATGCACAGCATCAACAAGGCCAACTTCGCCATCCTGCAC
>NZ_WIWC01000098.1 GCF_009600315.1 Pseudomonas helleri
ACGTGAGTCAGTTTTGTCCGGGCCTTTTCGTGATAGTCGCTGTCATGCTCTGACTCTGATGCAATGACCGTGGCTGAGAAAATCGCGTACCGCCTTGCGTTGCGGGCTGACTGCCAAAAAGCACGCTCGTTGACGCAATAGGCTGTGGCATTTCCGATCTTAATCGCATCCAGCCAGTTGTCGTCTTTCAGGTGTTTGATCGCCTTCGCGACTGACGTTCGGCTCAGATCTGTCACCTCACTGAGGGTTTTGTAGGAGCACACGACGGCGTTTGTTGACTTGCCCATGTGCTCTACGAGGTAGAACAGGATCTGCATCGCTACGGGGTTTCTACGGGCCAGCTCCCGCATCTGCTTCATGTAGCTCCGGTTGAGCTGGACGAAGTTGTAATTCTCGGCGGGAACTTGGTTGCGAGTCTCTTCCATGGTGGTACTCATCAGTCTCGTTTGGTGCTACTGGTTGTACACGTAGAAGCACTGGTTGTAAATAATGGTGTACTGGTTGTAAACATGAGTACACTCCTAGGGTGTACTCACCAGTACACTCCTAGGGTGTACTCTGTTTTTAAAAAACCATTTAAAATCAGTCGCTTGAAGCGTGCCCCCTTCTATATCTCAATAGGGCTCCGCCCTAGGCGATGCCTTACCCCTAAAAAGCACGGCCTACGGCCTTGAGAATGCCTGCCCGTTGGGCAGATGATTTTTTAGTTGCAGCGGGCCTTCGGCC
>NZ_WIWC01000099.1 GCF_009600315.1 Pseudomonas helleri
ATACCGAACTCAGCGTTGAAGAGCGCGCCACCATTCAAATCGGTCGTACCCAAGGCTTCAGCCTGCGCAGGATTGCCTGCTTGATCAACCGATCCCCTTCGACCATCAGCCGTGAGCTGCGCCGTAACCGAGGTGCTTGCGGTGGCTACTCGGCCCGTCTGGCCCAGCAGCAAATGCAGGCCCGCCGCCAGGTTTGTCGACCGGCGCGAAAACTGTTGCCGGGTAGCGAGCGCTTCGAACTGGTGACCCATATGCTGCGTGAGCGTTTGTCTCCCGAGCAGATTGCCGGCAAGCTGCGCAGCATGAACATACCCAACCTGCGAGATGCCTACGTCTGTCGCGAGACGATCTACAACGCGATCTATGCCCTGCCAGTGGGTGAGCTGCGTAAGGAGCTGATCATCTGTCTGCGCCAAGGCAAGACGACGCGCCGGCCGCGCTCTGGCGGCGTGGATCGGCGCGGCCAGATCCCTGAGATGGTCAGTATTCATGTGCGCCCGCCGGAGATTGAAGACAGGCTGATGCCGGGGCATTGGGAAGGCGACCTCATCAAGGGCAAGGCCAACGCCTCGTCCGTCGGTACGCTGGTGGAACGCACCAGTGGCTACCTGATGCTGGTGAAGATGAACGACGCGACGGCGACTTCGGCGCTGGAAGGCTTCAGCGCCGCGCTCAATGGCATGCCGCTGGAGATGCGCA
>NZ_WIWC01000009.1 GCF_009600315.1 Pseudomonas helleri
CCGACGCTGCGGGCAATCAATCACCGGCCACGAATGTGGTGGCGGGCGATACCACAGCGCCCGATGCGCCGACAGAATTGGCCGTCAGCACCGACGGCCTGAGCGTAACCGGCAAGGGTGAGCCTGGCGCATCAGTCACCGTCAAGGACAGTGCTGGCAATGTCATTGGCTCCGGCACAGTGGCCACTGATGGCACCTTTGCGGTCATCCCCAACACCCCGCAGACCAATGGTCAGCCCCTGAACGTGACGCAAACTGACGCGGCCGGTAATCAATCGCCGTCCACTCCGGTGACCGCGGGGGATACTACGGCCCCAGACGCTCCGACTGTTCTAGCCGTTAACGTTAATGGCGGGACCCTCACAGGCAAAGGCGAGCCAGGCACGACAGCCACCGTCAAAGATGCCGCTGGCAATGTGCTCGGCACAGGCACTGTGGCGGCCGACGGCACTTTTGCAGTCAAACTGGGCACGTCCCAGACCAACGGCCAACCGCTTGACGTGACCCTCACAGACGGTGCCGGTAATGAGTCGCCCGCCACCAACGTGTTGGCGGGCGATACCACGGCGCCTAATGCCCCGACCGAGCTTGCACTGGCGGCTGACGGGGTGTCTTTCACCGGCAAAGGTGAAGTGGGCAGCACTGTTCACGTCAGAGACAACAACGGCAATTTACTGGGCACTGGCACTGTAGGTGCCGACGGCAACTTTGCCGTGACCCTGAACCCGGCGCAGATTGCCGGCAATCAAACGGGCACCACACTGACAGACGCCGCGCTGAATCAGTCGTTGGCGACCAGCTTTCTGGTGTTGGGTGGCGGCACAGGGGGGGAGCCAGTTATTCCTCAGGCGCCTACTGATCTGGAGGTTACGCAGGATGGGCTGAAGCTGACCGGCAAGGGAGAACCCCAGGCGCTGGTCATCGTCAAAGATGCAGCGGGAGCGGTGATCGGTACCGGTTTTGTCGGTGCTGACGGCACTTTCAACATCACCTTCGGCACCGCACTGAGCTCCGGCGATCGAGTGGATGTCACCTTGACCAACGCCACCGGTGGCGTTGGTCAAGGTGACATCCACTCGATCGCCGGAGCTCAGTGCGGTGCCGAAGGTGATGTTGAAAGTGCCGTCAGCACCGACAAAACCGGTACCGATCACCGCTCCCGCTGCATCTTTGACGATGACCAGCGCCTGGGGTTCTCCCTTGCCGGTCAGCTTCAGCCCATCCTGCGTAACCTCCAGATCAGTAGGCGCCTGAGGAATAACTGGCTCCCCCCCTGTGCCGCCACCCAACACCAGAAAGCTGGTCGCCAACGACTGATTCAGCGCGGCGTCTGTCAGTGTGGTGCCCGTTTGATTGCCGGCAATCTGCGCCGGGTTCAGGGTCACGGCAAAGTTGCCGTCGGCACCTACAGTGCCAGTGCCCAGTAAATTGCCGTTGTTGTCTCTGACGTGAACAGTGCTGCCCACTTCACCTTTGCCGGTGAAAGACACCCCGTCAGCCGCCAGTGCAAGCTCGGTCGGGGCATTAGGCGCCGTGGTATCGCCCGCCAACACGTTGGTGGCGGGCGACTCATTACCGGCACCGTCTGTGAGGGTCACGTCAAGCGGTTGGCCGTTGGTCTGGGACGTGCCCAGTTTGACTGCAAAAGTGCCGTCGGCCGCCACAGTGCCTGTGCCGAGCACATTGCCAGCGGCATCTTTGACGGTGGCTGTCGTGCCTGGCTCGCCTTTGCCTGTGAGGGTCCCGCCATTAACGTTAACGGCTAGAACAGTCGGAGCGTCTGGGGCCGTAGTATCCCCCGCGGTCACCGGAGTGGACGGCGATTGATTACCGGCCGCGTCAGTTTGCGTCACGTTCAGGGGCTGACCATTGGTCTGCGGGGTGTTGGGGATGACCGCAAAGGTGCCATCAGTGGCCACTGTGCCGGAGCCAATGACATTGCCAGCACTGTCCTTGACGGTGACTGATGCGCCAGGCTCACCCTTGCCGGTTACGCTCAGGCCGTCGGTGCTGACGGCCAATTCTGTCGGCGCATCGGGCGCTGTGGTATCGCCCGCCACCACATTCGTGGCCGGTGATTGATTGCCCGCAGCGTCGGCCAGGGTTACATCGAGGGGCTGGCCGTTGGTTTGGGGGGTATTCGGGGTGACTGCAAAAGTGCCGTCAGCCGCTACCGTACCGGTGCCGATGACATTCCCGGCACTGTCTTTGACCGTGACTGATGCGCCGGGCTCACCCTTGCCGGTTACGCTCAGGCCGTCGGTGCTGACGGCCAGTTCTGTCGGCGCATCGGGCGCTGTGGTATCGCCCGCCACCACATTCGTGGCCGGTGATTGATTGCCCGCAGCGTCGGTCAGGGTTACATCGAGGGGCTGGCCGTTGGTCTGCGGGGTATTCGGGGTGACTGCAAAAGTGCCGTCAGCCGCCACCGTACCGGTGCCGATGACATTCCCGGCACTGTCTTTGACCGTGACTGATGCGCCGGGCTCACCCTTGCCGGTTACGCTCAGGCCGTCGGTGCTGACGGCCAGTTCTGTCGGCGCATCGGGCGCTGTGGTATCGCCCGCTGTGACTTCACTGGCAGGCGACTGATTGCCCGCGCCATCGGTCAACGTGACCTCAAGCTTTTCGCCATTGGTCTTGGGTGGGTCCAGATTGACCTGAAAATTGCCGTCCGTTCCGACAGTGCCTTTACCGATGACATTACCGGCGGCGTCCTTGACGGTGACTTGGGTTCCGGCCTCACCTTTACCCGTTAAAAAAGTACCATCCTTACTGACTTCCAGACCGGTTGCGGCCGAGGGCGCCGTGGTATCGGCTGGCGTGTCACCGCCTCCGCCGCCGCCCCCACCGCCGCCGCTAACCGCCGCGATTGCACCGGCCGCGCCGAGCAAACTAAGGCCCCACACGACCCAGTCCGGCACGCTGCTTTCACCTGCAGCAGCCAGTGTCAGGTCATCGAGTCCAGAAATGGGGGTGTACGTGAAACCGCTGTAGGGCGACGAATACTTGGCCAGCATCAAACTACCGTCAGCGTTCTCCAGTACCAGCTGACTCTGCGCACCCTCCGCGCCCGCTACAAAGAAATTCTGAACCGTTACCGTCTCGCCAGACTTAAGCACAACAACCAGGTCATTCCCTATTTGTTGGGAAGACTGAATACTTTCAGGGCCAAAGGGTAACTGTACAATGCTGGTGCCTTTTAAACTGACACTGCCCGCCGCTTCTGTCACCGCCCCCGTCGCCTTATCGACAACCTTTATATTGTTCATATCCCACCTTGTTTTCCATGGATTAATACGCGGCAAGCAAACGCATTGTTAAATTCAATGCGAGCAACTACCCAGCGTCGGCGTTCACACCGAACCTACGTTTAAATAATTAGCGATTGAGGCGTCAGAACAGTATTGAGGTGTCAACCGACGCCCGCGGGCTCTTGTCGACCTCGGGCCACGAGACGTCTGCATCGTGGTCTGATAGGCCGTTCAAGGCATGCTGGGGGGTTGAACAAGCGCGCGGAGTTCTGCGCCAAGGGCGGGCATAGCACCGCAGAAAATAACTGCGCGACATAAGCATTGATTCGAATCCATTCATTATCCATTCCGTTTACACCTGTACTGCACGCGATGAATCACGGTGATAAACATTGAGCGTTCACCGTGCGACCAAACGACGCACAGGAAAGTACAAACATATTAGCCAGATGAGTCTCAATATCAAAACGGCTGCAGACAGCTTTAAAGCAGACGCCTTAAAAAGCGCACACGCACGCCACATACACGCCTAACCGTATTGGCACACAACGCACACAGAAACTCATCCGATTATAATAAAACGCACATTCAACACGCCTTTAAGCCAACACTAACTTATTAAATAGCGCTATATACAAAGTTATACCGTCGACTTAAAAGTCCCGTGATCATTGCGTTTGCCGTCAATTGAAATTAACGACCTGAATCTCGGTCTTGAAAATGTATCGTTTCGGCGGTCAATGGGGGGGGGGATTGGAAGGGAGGGTGAAGCGCACAGGGCCATCGTCATGGCCCTGATCGACCGCAGTGACTTAGCGAGCCGGGGCCACATTCAGCGGCGCGGCTACCGGCTTGGGTTTACGAAACACCAGCACATTGCCCAGCATCACCAGCACCAGCCCCATGAGCGCAGGTGCCGTCCACTGATACCCTTCAGCAAAGGCCGACACGTTTAATGCCACCAAGGGGAACAATACGGTGCAATACGCCGCCCGCTCCGGGCCCATGCGGCCCACTAGCGTGAGGTAGGCGGTAAAGCCAATCACCGAACCCGGTATCACCAAATACAGCAAAGAGCCGATATAACGCGCGTTCCACTCCATCGTGAACGGGATGCCGCTCACCGCGCAGTACACCGCCAGCATGCTTGCGCCATACAACATGCCCCACGCGTTGGTGGTCAGCGGCTTGAGGCCAGCCTTTTGTTGCAGGCTCGACAGCATGTTGCCTGCTGAAAAACACATCGTACCGAGCAAGGCCAATCCCAACCCGAGCAGCGTTTGAGGGGTGGCGGTGTGTGCGCTCAATTCCGGCCAGAACAGGAAGCCCAGTCCCAGCAAGCCCAGCCCACCGCCCAGCAGAACGTTGCGGGCGATCTTTTGTTTGAAGAAGATGCGCGCATTCAAGGCATTCCACAGCGTGGCCGTGGAAAACACCACGGCAATCAAACCGGTGGTGACCCACTGGCTGGCCGTCAGAAAACACATGAAGTTCACGCAAAACAGGCACAACCCTTGCGCCAGACAAATCAAGTGTCCGCGCTTGTTCATCACCTGCAATTTGCGGCTCAGCAGCAACAGGGCAAACAACACCAGTGCCGCCAGTCCAAAGCGGTACACGATGGACACGGGAATGGCCACGACGCCTAGTTGTAGCTTGAGCGCCAGCCAGGTGGTGCCCCAAATCAACACCGTCAACAAGTACAAGGATAAGTTCATGGCACGCTCCTGAAGATGGCTTTCAGTGTGCGTCCTGGGCTGCGCATGCAGTTGCAGATTCTTGCGCTTTTGTGGCGCCGGGGCTGGCAGTCGTGGGGCGAGGGAGTACGATGGCCACATGCCCGCTTTCGATACCCTGCAAGTCTTTCAATCCATGAGCCGCTCGCCAAATGCTCGCCTTGAGCACTGTGCCGAGCTCGGTGACGGAATGGCTGCGGCCCTGTGGACCAACCATCACGACGCCCGCGATTATGAGGCGCCGACTCATCACACCTTGTCTTGCTACATCTCGGGCGGCACCGGCACCTTTCGCCGCGACCAGCCGAGTGCCAAGGGCGCGCCGGGCAAGCTATGCGTGTTGCCTGCCGAGCATCAATCGGCGTGGGTCATCAACGGCGAGATCCGCCTGGCCCATGTGTATGTCAGTCAGGAGCAGTTCGCCCTGGGCTGTATCAGCCTGCTGGATAAAGAGCCGCGTACCCTGCAACTGCGTGAGTTTACGTTTTTGGATGATGCGCGCCAGACTCAGCGATTTCATCAACTGCTGACCTTGAACTGGAATGAACCGGGCGAGCGATTGCTCACCAGCAGTTTGGCCAGCGCCCTGCTCGATCATGCGGTACTGACTCAGGTGGGGATGCGCAGCGGGCTGCAACTCAAGGGTGGGCTGGCCGCTTATCAACGCCGCCAGTTGGTGGAACGCATTGAACACGGGTTGGCCGAGCCACTGAGCATTGGCCAACTGGCCGCCCAGTGTGCGCTGTCGCCTTATCACTTTGCGCGTATGTTTCGAGAGAGCTTCGGTGTGCCGCCGCATCAATACCTGCTGGCCCGGCGACTGACCCGAGCGCGCGAATTGTTGCGCAACAGCCCTTTGAGCCTGGGGGATGTAGCGCTGGCGTGCGGTTTTGCCAGCGCCAGCCATTTTGCCAATCGGTTCAGACAGAGCCTGGGGGCCACGCCGGGCGAATACCGCGCGGCGTTTAAACCCTGAACCCGAGGTTAAAACTCCAACGTGCTGGAAATGGACACTTGCCGCGAATCGCCCATCGAGACAAACATGCGGCTGGCAGCCGAGGTGTAATACACCCGATTGAAGAGGTTTTTGACGTTGAGCTGCACTTTGACTTTTTGCCCTTCAACATGGGTGTCGTAAGTGGCAAAGGCATCCGCCACGGTGTAGGCCGGCAGTTCGAAGTCATTCAACGCATCACCCGCGCGCTCTCCCACATAACGCGCTCCACCGCCCACGCGCAATTTGTCTCCACCGACCACATTGCCGAAGTCATACACCGCCGACAACGAGCCGCTGTTTTTCGCCACGTTCTGCAAGCGCATCCCCTGATAGGTCGCGTCTTTGGTGACTTCGGCATCGGTGTAGGCATAGCTGCCGATCAAGCTCCACTGATCGGTCAACTGGCCGCTGACGTCCAGCTCCAGCCCCCGCGAACGCACCTGACCAGCCGTTGAGTAAACGGTATCCTCGCCCACTGTCGTCGACACCAAGACGTTGCGCTTTTTAATGTCGTAAAGGGCCACACTGCCGGTGATACGTCCCGGAATATCCAGTTTGGCGCCCAGTTCCCAGGACTTGGATTGCTCCGGGGCGATGGCCGAATCCAGCACCACACCGCCGGTCAACGGCGCGATGGTGGAGTTGGGTTTGAATGACTCGGTGTAGCTGCCATAGAACGACAGCTCATCGGTGTAGCGATACACCAGACCGGCTCGCGGTATCCACTTCACACCGTTGGTGTCGGTGTTGGCCGTAAACGGAATGCCTTTGCCCGCCAGTTGGTCGTATTTCTGAAAGCGCGCACCCGCCACCAGAATCCATTGATCGGTCAGATGAATCGAATCCTGTGCAAACAGCGAGTCGCTGCGCAGCAGGTCGGTCTGGTTGCTGTCACTGGCGCTCACCGTCGTGCCCGCCACTTCATTGCCGTACACCGGATTCAGGTAACTAAAAGTGGACGTGCTGTTTTGCCGGATCAATTCGGCGCGGTAGATCTTGCGGTACTCGTCATCCACCCCGAACACCAGGTCATGCTGCATACCAGCCGCTTGCACCTTGCCTTGCAGACTGACGGTGGCAAATCGGTCAGTGGTGATCGCGCCTTGGGTGCCGTCCATTTTCCGGGTCAGGGTGCCCGTCGTCGGATTGACCGCCGTCACTCGCACTTGACTGGCATCGTAAGTTTCGCGGTTCCAGCTGTAGCCCAGGTGGGCTTTCCAGTCGTCGTTGAGGTCGTGATCGACTTCAAGACGGTACAGGTCAGAACGCCCTTCCATGTTATTGAAGGGTTCATCGAGACGGCGCGTGGCCGGAATGTCCAAAGGGTGATTGGTGGCCGGGTTGATCGCCGTGCCGCGATCGAACGGAACGAGGAATTCGCGGTGTTCGTACGCCAGCAGCACTTGGGTGTTATCGCCATACCAGGCCAAAGACGGGGCAATCAGGGTTTCGCGGTGCAAGCCAAAGTTGCGCCAGTAGTCTTCATCTTCGTGATCGATGATCATCCGGTAAGCCAGCCCCGAATCCCCCAACGGGCCGGTGCTGTCGAGGCTGCCACCACTGCCGTTTTTACCCGAGCCGTAGGTGGAGCCACGCACCGTCAGCGCGTTGTATTGCTCCAGTTGTGGCTTTTTGCTGACCACGTTGACCACGCCGCCGGGGTCTTGAATGCCATACAACAGCGAGGCTGGCCCCTTGAGGGCTTCGACTCGTTCGGTGGTAGCGTTCAGCGCCCGGCCCTGCACCAGCGGCATGCCATCGCGCATGATCGAGCCGTCACGGTTGTCACCAAAACCGCGCTTCATCACCGAATCCTGAGTACCGCCCAGCGTGTTCCCTTGGGTGATACCGCTGATGTTATTCAGCGCGTCATCCAGATTGCGCGGCGCTTGATCGCGAATCACCTGAGCGGCAACCACATTGATGGTCTGCGGCACTTCCATGGACGAACCGGTGCCGCGCATGACGGACGAAGTGGCCGGCGGCTGATAGCTGGTGTCGATCGACGTTTGCGAAGTGATGCTGGTGGCGCCGAGGTTCAGCGCACCGTCCGTAGGCTGGGGTTCAAGTGCAAAGGTGTTGGCGTCCGTGCGGCGAGCATTGAAGCCGGACAAGGCAAGTAACTGCTGCAAGGCCTTATCGGCACTCAAGCGTCCCTTGACGGCTGGAGCTTGCAGGCCCAAAGGCGCATCGTCGGTGTAGACCACGCTGAGACCGGTCAAGCGGCTGAAATCGTTCAGGGCCTGCGGCAACGGTTTGGCTGCCAGATTGAAATCAAACAGCGCACTGGCCTGCTGTTGTGGCACCTCGGCGGCCACTGCCACGTACAGCGGATTGAGCGCCAACCCGGCCATCACGACTGCCGACGCGCCGAACCACTGTTTCACCGAACTTGCCCTGGACTTCATGCTCATGACCTGTGTGTCGACTCGATACGGAATGCGAATTTTTCGCATTTTCAAGCACTACACGGATGGGCTCTGGGTTTACCTCACTTGCGCAGTGAAAATAATTTATTACCCTCACCCCAACCCCTCACCCTAGCCCTCTCCCGGAGGGAGAGGGGGCCGATGTGCGGTGTTTTTGAATGTGCATGCGGTCAGTCCCCTCTCCCTCTGGGAGAGGGGGCCGATGTGCGGTGTTCTTGAATGTGCATGCGGTCAGTCCCCTCTCCCTCTGGGAGAGGGTTAGGGTGAGGGTTAAAGTCAACGCAACACAATCAGCCCAAACAGCCGGTGCTGCTCAAACCCGAGCACGCCCTGCAACGAATCAAGCACCGCCTGCGGGTTCTGGCTGGGAAAACTGCCACTGATACGCCGCTCACCCAATGGGCGGTTGAGCAACACAATCTGCCCCGGGTAATAACGCTGAAGATCGGCCACAACCTCCGCCAACGGCGTGCTGGCGTACGTAAGCCAGCCTGTACGCCAGGCCAGTCGGGCCTGACTGTCGACTCGATGAACCGCCTCACCGACCACCCCGGCGTCGTAAGCCACTTGCTGATCGGCGGTCACAATTTGCTGCGCCGCCTCTTTATCCGCCTTGACCCCGACCCGCCCTGACAACACCGTGACCTGCGCGCCATGAGGCTGCAAGCGCACTTCAAACTCTGTGCCCAGCACCCGCGCCTCACCGCCGTGGGCATCCACGACAAAGGGTTCGCCCGTATGAGTGACATGGAAAAACGCCACACCCCGGCGCAGCTCGACATGCCGCTCGCCTCGGCGAAAGTGAATGGCGATGGCACTGTCGGCATCCAGCGTGACCTGCGATTGATCGGCCAGCGTCACGGTGCGTACTTGCCCCGGCGCACTGACGTAATCAGCGCCCAGATCATCAATCCAGCGCAACGGCTGCCAGCCCGCAAACACGCCCACCATCATCAACAGACAGGCTGCAACGGCCAAACTGCTGGACCCGCGCGGCAACCAGCGGCGTCGAGGCGCATCCATCGATGACAGATAACGCTGCAACACCAGCGCCTCTTCATCGGCCAGCGTACTGCCCGCCACTTCACTCATTTCCCACAGCACTTGCGCCTGGGCATAGGCCTGGGCATGCGCAGGGTCTGCTTGAAGCCAGCGACTGAACGTGGCCTGATCGCCGCTGTCGGGCTGGTCGTGCAGCACACTGAGCCATGCCAGCGCCGTGCGTTCCTGCTCCGGGGTGACGGGGATACTTGAACGGTTGATCACGACACGGTCCCTGCACTCGGCTCACGCAAACTGGCCTTACAGGCCTCCAGGGCACGCATCATATGTTTTTCGACGGCACTTTGGGACACGCCCATGACCTTGGCGATGTCGGCATAGGTACGCCCGTGGATGCGGTTCAGAAGAAAAATGTGGCGCGTGCGCTCAGGCAAACCGCGCAAGGCGGCTTCGACCTGACGTAAGTCATGGCCCGCCTCCAGCGCCGCTTGAGGTTCGCAGCCATGGTCGTCCGGCTCGATCTGCCAGTGCTGGTTGACCCGCCCGCGCACGCCTTCGCTGCGCAGATGGTCAATCGCAATATTGCCGGCGCTGCGCAGCAGGTAGGTGCTGAGTTCTTCGACATGCACCAGCGGCCGACGCCAGAAACGCAAAAACAAATCCTGTACCAGATCGGCCGCCGTGGCCCGACAGCCCACGCGGCGGCTTACCAGCGCTTCCATTTGCGGACGCTGGGATAAAAACACCTGCAAAAAATGCGCGCGTCCGTGGCGCGCTTCACGGCCGGGGCCATCCTTGAGTTCGGGAGGGGTCATGAGCGTCGGGGTACAGGTCAAAAGGGAAAGCGATACTAATGATAAATATTCTCATAGGCAAAGTGAGATGACGGTCTGCATCCCCGTGTTTGATCAGTGGTGATTGCTCAATACAATCACCCGCCCCTACAATGCGAACAATTCTTGTTCTCTAAAGCGTTATCAACGCAGCATGGAGTCGTCGTTGCCGCCGTCAAATACCGTTGAAGTCCTGTATCTGGACCACCACAGTTGGCTCACGGGTTGGTTGCGGCGCAAGCTGGGTTGCCCGCACAGCGCCGCCGACCTGGCGCAAGACACCTTCATGCGACTGCTGAGTGCTCGCGAAACACCGAGCATTACCGAGCCTCGTGCATTTTTGACCGTGGTCGCGAAACGGGTGCTGTTTAACCATTACCGCCGTCAGGATCTGGAGCGTGCCTACCTGCAAGCGCTGGCTGACATGCCCGAACAGCTCGCGCCCTCTGAAGAAGAACGCGCCATCATTCTGCAAACGCTGATGGAGCTGGACCAATTGCTCGATGGCCTGCCCACCCCCGTCAAGCGCGCTTTTTTACTGGCTCAGGTCGACGGTATGAGCTACGCCGACATCGGTGCCCAACTCGGCATTTCGATTGCCACGGTCAAACGCCATTTGAATAAAGCCGCCCTGCGCTGCTACTTCGCTCTATGAACGGCGCGTTCAATAGCCCGGGGGACATTTCCTCGGGCGTCGCCGAACAAGCCGTCAGTTGGCTGGTGGAAATGCAGGAAGGCCCCCTCAGCCCACGCCGTCAACACGCGTGGGAACATTGGCTGCAGGCCCACAGTGAACACCAGCGCGCGTGGGAACATATTCAACGGATCAACCAGCGCTTGCGCGGTTTATCGTCACCGCTGGCCCACGCCGCCCTCAATGCACCGCAAAGTCGCAGTCGGCGTCAGGCATTGAAACTGTTGCTGCTGTTGGGCGCCGGTTCGGCACTGACCTACGGCTTGCGCGATCAATTGCCCATCACGCCCCTGATGGCGGACTACAGCAGCCCGGTGGGCCAGCGGCGCAAGTTGCACCTGCAGGACGGCAGCCAGATTCACCTCAACACCGCCAGCGCGGTGGATGTGCGTTTTGATGCACAGCGACGTGTGATTCGTCTGCTCGAAGGCGAGATGCTGCTCACGGCAGCGCAGGATGCTCGCCCGTTGCAGGTGCTGACGGACCACGGCAGCGTGCAGCCGCAGGTGGCACGCCTCAACGTGCGTCAGTTTGCCGACCGCACAGAGTTGGCGGTCTTTGACGGTCAGGTCGCCCTTGCGCCAACGGCCCACTCGGGGAGTCCGCTGCGTGTGTCAGCCCATCAACAACTGAGGTTTAACCGTCAGGCATGGACCACTCCGCGCCCGTTGGACGCCAGCAGTGGTGCCTGGGCTGACGGCATACTGGTGGCCGCGCACATGCGTCTGGGCGACTTTCTGGCAGAGCTGGGACGTTATCGCCGTGGCCAGCTCAACTGCGATCCCAAGGTGGCTGACTTGCTGATTTCCGGCACCTACCCGGTAGACGACAGCGAGCGGGTACTCGACTTGCTGGCTGTCAGCTTGCCCGTAAGGGTCAAACGCTTTACCCGGTATTGGGTGACGGTTGAAGCAAAAGCCTGAGCAAATGCGCTGCACATCCCCGTAGCAGCTGCCGAAGGCTGCGTCCGAGGGCGAAGCACTCGCTCACCTTGCACGCGGATTTGGGCTTTACGACGGCTACGCCGCCGGACGCAGCCTTCGGCAGCTGCTACGGGTTACGGAGCTAATTTTTGGCGAACATGAGCTGTTTTCAAATCTGGCGTGACAGAGAAGGTAAGCCCCTTCAATTTTGACCCTCTCAGGATGTTTTCATGCCCGCCCAGTCTTCTCGCCTCACGTCTTTGGCCCGCTTGTTGTTAGGCGCCAGCTTGAGTTTCAGCGCCTTGCCCATGGCCTTTGCCGATTCGGCAAAAAGCTACCACATCGCACCGTCCTCGCTGGAAAACGCGCTGAACCAATTCGGACGTGAAGCTGGCGTCATGATTTCGTTCAGCTCTGAAGTCGCCAGCGGAATCCAGAGCAAAGGCCTGGATGGCGATTACAGCCCTGAGCTGGGCTTGCAGACACTGCTTGAGGGCACCGGCCTGCAAGCCCGCGCCGAAGGGCAAGGCGCATTCAGCTTGCAACCCGTGCCTGCGCAGAGCGCTCCGCAAAGCGTCGAATTAAGCGCCTCGACAGTGGTCGGCGACTGGCTGGGCGATGCCGCACAAACCAACGTATTTGAGCACGCCGGTGCGCGTGACGTGATCCGCCGTGAGGAGTTTGAGCGTCAAGGCGCGACGTCCGCCCGTGAAGTGCTTAACCGTATCCCGGGGGTCAACGCGCCAGAAAACAACGGCACCGGCAGCCACGATATGGCGCTGAACTTCGGCATACGCGGGCTAAACCCTCGCCTGGCCACCCGCTCCACCGTACTGATGGACGGCATTCCCGTGCCCTTCGCTCCTTACGGTCAGCCGCAGTTGTCCTTCGCCCCCATCAGCATGGGCAACATGGATGCCGTGGACGTCGTACGTGGCGGCGGCGCGGTACGGTATGGCCCGCAAAACGTGGGCGGTATCGTCAATTTTGTAACCCGCGCCACCCCCGACGAACCCACGGTAAAAGCAGGTTTTCAGACTGAAACCAGCCCGTCCTCAACTCAAGACGGCTTCAAAAAAACCGCCAACCTGCTGGCGGGCGGCACCGCCGACAATGGGCTGGGCGGCGCTTTGCTGTATTCCGGCGTGCGCGGCGGCGATTGGCGTCAGCACAGTGACACGCGCATCGACGACCTGATCCTCAAGGGCAACTATCAGCTCGACGATGCCAACAGCTTCAATGCGATGGCCCAGTATTACGATGGCGAAGCCGACATGCCCGGCGGCCTGAGCACAGCGGCCTTCAAGGCTGACCCGTATCAGTCCACACGCCCGAACGACAAGTTCTGGGGCCGTCGCACGCTGGTCAACTTCGGCTATCGCTACCAGCAGGACCGCCGCGAATTTACGGTCAACAGCTTCTTCACCAAAACCTTGCGCAGCGGTTATCTGGATCAGGGCACCTTCCTGTCGCTGTCACCGCGCGAGTACTGGGTACGCGGGATTGAAACCCGATTAGCACAAGGCTTCGATCTGGGTAATACCAGCCACGAAGTGGGCATGGGCTACCGCTACATCAACGAAGCCGGTCACGAGTTGCGCTACCGCACACCGATAGCCGCCAACGAACTGCCGACCACCAGCAGCCGCAATGACCGCGACACGCGCGGTGCCACTGAAGCCCACGCGTTCTTTATCGACGACAAAATCGACATCGGCAAATGGACGTTCACACCCGGCATTCGCTACGAAATGATTGAGCAGCAGCAAACCAACCTGCTGACGAACGTGAAGTACAAAGGCGATTACAACACCCCCCTCCCGGCGCTGAACGTGATGTATCACGTGACCGACAGCTGGAATATCTACGCCAACACCGAAGGCTCCTTCGGCAGCGTGCAGTACAGCCAGATGCCCAACCGTGTCACCGGTGGTGAAGTAAAACCGGAAAAAGCCCGCACATGGGAAATCGGCACACGCTACGACAATGGCAACCTGCGAGCGGAGATCGGCGCCTTTCTGATCAACTTCAACAACCAATATGACAGCAACCAGACCACCGACACGGTGATCGCGCGCGGCAAAACCCGCCATCAAGGCATTGAAGCCAGCATCAACTACGCGCTCGACGACGTCAGCCCGATCCTGTCCGGCTTTGATGTGTACGCCAGCTACGCCTATGTTGACGCCACTATCCGCGAAGATGGGCCAAACAAGGGCAATCGTGTGCCGTTCTCCTCTAAAAACAAAGGCACGTTGGGGGTTGGTTACACTCAGGGCCAATGGAAGGCGAATCTGGACAGTAATTTCCAGAGCAACCAGTTCGCCGATAACGCCAACACCCGCGCCGAAAGTGCCGACGGCAGCACGGGCCTGATCCCTGGCTATATGATCTTTAACAGCCGTGTCGCCTACGATTTTGGCCCAAAACTGGCAGACTTGAATGTGGCCTTCGGGGTCAAAAACATCCTCAATCACGAGTATTACACCCGCTCGTTTGACGACAACAACAAAGGTAAATACGTGGGTGAGCCACGAACCCTATACGTCCAGACCTCTGTTGCATTTTGATATGAATCGGCAAAGTCCCGCCCACGCGGGACTTGGCTTGCGTCAAAGACTGACGCCGGTCACAACCTGCGAGACTTCCTGAAAATAGTGCTTGAAATATTTCCTCGTCGGCCCAAACACTGTAATTGAGCGATGACGATGAACCTTTGACTACGCGAGGCCGTCAGACCTCACACGAGCACGCTATATAAGGGAAGAATTATGCAAACTGAAGTCTTTTCCGATAAGAACATCGCCGTTGACGTACGTACCCAACAGTGGGTTACAGCAACAGTAGAAGTTACGCTCGAACGTCACCTGGAAGACTTGTCCAGAGTAATCGTACATCTCACCGACGAAAACGCTGGTAAGTCAGGCCCTGGAGATAAACGCTGCAAAATGGAGGCTCGACCTAAAGGCCACCAGCCTATTGTGGTGACTCAGGATGCAAACACATTGACCCAAGCGGTGGAGGGCGCTTCTGAAAAACTGGAGCACGCTCTGGAACACCTGTTCGGCAAACTGCGCGGCAAGCACACGCCAAAACTTCCCGCTGAAGGGTTCGAAGAGAAAGAACCCAAGCAATCTGCTGACGACCTGCTCGAAGAAGAGTTTTTAGAGAAAGAAAAAGAACTCGATAAAATCAGCTGATTCATCGCTCAGGACGTATAAAAAAGGGCGGGCCTACTTCGGTAGGCCGGCCCTTTTTATCGCCTGAGGCGAACCACTACAGCTCGCCCTTCTCCACTTCCGGATGCTCACTGGAGCCTGCTCCGGTTTTGCGGCGCGGGTTCTCGATCTTTACCGATGGGAACTGCGAAGATGCATAGCGCACCACCAGGATGGCAATTGCCAGCAGCAGAATTGCCCCGGTCAAATACACCACGCCCATGTCCGGCGGGTTGTGGTGAGACACGTTGGAAATCAACAAGCGGGTCAAAGCCGTGATCGCCACATAAATCAGGAAGCGCACAGGCATGTGGTTGGTTTTGAAATAAATCCCCACCATGGCGCCCAGCTCAAGGTAGATAAACAGCAGCAAAATATCGTCGATTGAGATATTGCCCTTCTCGACCATCTGCAAAAATTCCATCACCGCGGCCCAGGCGGTCACCGCACCAATGGCGAACAACGCCAAGTAGTGGAAGGTTTCAACGAACAAATTGCCCATCGATTCCGCCAGCTCATGTACCTGACGACGTAGCTTTTCAGCTTTGTTTACTCTCACGATGCAGCTCCTTGAATCGACTCGAACGGATCATCCGCGATGCACATGACACTTTCTGCATGCAGAAAAAAGGCCAGCCATCGCCAATGAGATGATGGACGGCGTCGATTAGGCACGTCAGCTGCCGTTGCAGACATCAATTGCAGCTAGATTAAAAAGGCACTATTCAAACCTGAAGGATTGGCTTATCCTTTTAGCTGTATATAAATACAGTAATCGTTAGGATCTGTACGAAATGTTTTCGAGCGAAGGTTAGGCAAGGTGAAAACAGGCGAGGAAGCGGAGTCTACGGGTTGTAAATGAGCATTCCGAGCCTGTTTTCAACGCCGCATAACCGAGTGCAGATACATTCCGTACAGATCCTGGATAAATTATCGTGAAGGCATACGAGGTGGTAAATGGCCGTCGAAGTGGTATACCGCAGCAGCCGAGATCTGGAGCGTTTGTTCATGGATAAAGCCGAAGCTGACCGTCATGACAAAATGCTGGAGTTGGCCGAGTTGCTGGCCGAAGTGCTGCAAAAAGCTGTGCCATCGTTGAGCGAGCAGCAAGTTGAAGAAGCCGGTATTTACATGGCGAAAAATCGCGATGTGTTTGCCAAGGCGTTTAAAAGCCAGCCGGACGCCCTGTCCGAGTTGCTGGTCGATAGCGAATAACCACACCGCGTATTCGCTCGCTGCCCCTACCCTGAAAGTCGTTCTTTCAGGTTGGGCGCTGCCTTGAGTCCCCCAGAGTCGCTAGCCCGTTCCTTTGCCGTAAAGCAGGCGCTGTGCCAGTTCATCGGACACCCTGGCCGGTGAACGTTTTTCAGCCTGAGCGTGAGCATAAATACCCGTCAACCGTTCGCTGATACGTAGCAACTGTTGGTTGATTGCCTCAGGGGCAGCGCCCTGATAGGTCAGAGCCATATAGATCAACCCGCCCGAATTGATCACGTAGTCGGGCGCATACAAAATGCCCCGGCGTTCCAGCTGATCGGCTACTTGCAGGTTGGTCAGCTGGTTATTGGCGCATCCAGCCACTGCTGAACAACGCAGTTGTGCCACGCTGTGCCAGTTGAGCACTCCGCCCAAACCACAGGGTGCCAAAATATCGCAGGGTGTACTGAGCAAGGCTTCGCACGCGATGGGGTGTGCCCCTAACTGCTCCATGGCCATTCGCACTTTTGCGGGATCGATGTCGCACACCAGCAGCTCCGCCCCAGCCATGTGCAGTTGCTCAGCCAGAGCGAAACCTACTTTGCCCAACCCCTGAATTGCCACACGCAAACCTTCAAGGTTGTCGCTGCCCAAGCGCGAAGAGGCTGTGCTTCGGATACCGGCAAACACACCCATAGCCGTATGCGTCGAAGGATCACCCGCCGCCGTGGTGCTGGCAACGTGTCGGGTCTGCTGGGCGATGCAGTCCATGTCCACGGTGGAAGTGCCGCTGTCGATGGCTGTGATGTAACGGCCATCGAGTTGTTCAACGCAGCGCCCAAAAGCTTCAAAAAGGGCAGCACGGCTTTCAACATGGGGCGCGCGCATGATCACGGCCTTGGCTCCTCCCACCGCCAGACCGGCGAGCGCAGCTTTATAGCTCATGTCCTGGGCCAGGCGAATGGCATCGCTGACCGCACTGTCATCGTTGGGATACGCCAAATAGCGACACCCCCCCAACGCTGGCCCCAAACGGGTGCTATGAATGGCGATCACGGCTTTGAGCCCCGTAACGGGATCAACACTAAGGTGCAGCGACTCAACGTGAGCGCTTTGCATGAGAGCAAACATTCACAAGCCCTCGAACGATTTCAGGTAATCGGCAGTATAGGCGGCAGGTAAAACTTCGCCGAAGTACGCAGGAATAAGTCAGCACCCTTTTCAGAGATTCGGACATAACCCGCAGGCAGGTTGAAGCCCCTTTGGGCCTTATCGCAGCCTTCGTTCCTCGGCAGCGACTACCCGCTGGCATCAAACCTGTAGTCGCTGCCGAGGAACGAAGGCTGCGATCGGTCGAGAAGCGATCGAAAGCCCAACCCTACTATCTAAACAGGTGTATCGGGCTGTTGCGAGGGATGGGCCTTCAGAAAGGCCGGATGGTTGTGGGCCAGTGCCGCCACCCGCGCAATACGTGGGAAGGTGGCCAGCGAGACCTTGAACCGTTCAGCGGCGTATACCTGTGGAATCACGTACACATCTGCCAGTCCAGGCTCAGGACCAAAGCAGTAACCGCTATCGCCAATCATGTTTTCGATGGCCGCCAGCCCCTGGCTGATCCAAAGGCTGATCCACTGCATCACTTGCGCTTCATCCTGCCCCGACTGACGCAGTTGATTAAGCACACTGACGTTGTGCAGCGGGTGAATGTCGCACGCCACCAATGCCGCCACCGCGCGCTCATGGGCGCGGGTAATCAAGTCTGCAGACAGCAAGGGCCTCCGAGGATAACGCTCTTCCAGGTATTCGATGATGGCCGGTGACTGGCTTAAAAATCCGCCTTGGTCGGTACGCAGCGTCGGAACGCGGCCTTGCGAGTTGATCGCCAGATACTCAGGCTGATGATGCTCGCCACCGCCCGGCGCGATCAAATTGACCGGTATCGACTGATAATCCAGACCTTTAAGCGCCAGTGCAATGCGCACCCGGTAAGACGATGTGGAGCGATAATAGGTAAAGAGCTGCATGACACACTCCCTTATAGCGCGGCCACCACCTTGCCACGACACTCGCCAAAGCCGATGGAGACAAAACCCTCACGGGCGCAGCGCGCACGAAGGATGATTTCGTCGCCATCTTCCAGAAACCGCCGAGTCTCGCCGCCAGGCAGCTCAATCGGGTGCTTACCGCCTTCGGTGATTTCCAACAGGCTGCCCAGTTGTGAACGCTGCGGTCCCGACAATGTGCCTGAGCCAAACAAATCACCCGCCTGCAACTGGCAACCGTTGACGCTGTGATGCGCCACCAACTGCGCAGCGGTCCAGTACATGTTCAGGCTGTTGCTCAAACCCAGTCGATAGGCGGGCAGGTTACGTTGTCGCATTGACTCGGTCAGCAACAGCACTTCCAGTTCGATGTCCAGCGCGCCCCCGGCCTGATCCTTGGAGTCCAGCAAGTAGGCAAGCGGTTGCGGGTCGCCTTCAGGACGCGCCGTTTGTGGACGGCGGAACGGCTCCAGCGCTTCGGCTGTCACCACCCACGGTGAAATGCTGGTGATAAAGCTCTTGGACAGAAACGGCCCCAACGGTTGGTATTCCCACGCTTGAATATCACGCGCTGACCAGTCATTCAGCAGGCAAAATCCGGCAATGTGCTCGCCCGCCTCACTCACAGGGATCGCGCAGCCCATGTCATTGCCCTGCCCTATCCAGATACCCAGCTCCAGCTCGTAATCCAGCCGGGCGCACGGGCCAAAATTCGGTTCTGTCTGACCTGCCGGCAAGGTTTGACCTTTTGGGCGCCGTACCTCGACACCCGACGCACGTATGGTCGAAGCACGACCGTGGTAACCAATAGGGACGTACTTGTAGTTAGGCAGCAGCGGATTATCAGGGCGGAACAATTTACCGACATTTTTTGCGTGTTCGATACCGACATAAAAATCGGTGTAATCGCCAATTTTGGCTGGCAGGTGCATTTCACACTCGCAGGCTAAAGGCAGCAGACGCGCACCTTGAGCTTCAATCTTGCCGCGCAGGGTGCTGCCTTCGTTGAGCAGTTCCAGCAATCTTTCGCGCAACGCGACTCGAGCGCTGCGGCCCAATGCAAAGAAAGCGTTCAGCGCGCCACCCAGCGAAGCTTCAACCGCCGCTTTAGCCTCACCTTCAAACAAACCCGCAGCCAGCGCCGCTTCCAGATCAAAAATGTGCTCGCCAATGGCAACACCGCTACGAGGCGCTGAGCCCTTGTGACTGAACACGCCCAGCGGCAAGTTTTGCAGTGCGAAGTCACTGTGTCCGTTGGCAGACGCCACCCAACTGCGGGCAAGTGAGAACTGGGTCATGGGTTATCTCCGATTCGGGTTGAACGTTGCAGGCAGCGAGGCCCAGCACGCGTCATAACTGGATTGCAATTGCGGGCACTCAAGGGCGAACCGACTGGGGCGCAACACTTGGCTGGTTTCAAACATAAAGGCCATGGTGTTGTCGATCTTGCTCGGTTGCAGGTCGGCGGCAATGGCTTTGGTGCAGGTTTCAGCGTCCGGACCATGGGCGCTCATGCAGCCGTGCAGCGAGGCGCCACCCGGCAGAAAGCCTTCTGCTTTGGCGTCGTAGCTGCCCTGAATCAGGCCCATGTATTCGTTCATCAGGTTGCGATGAAACCACGGCGGCCTGAATGTATTTTCAGCCACCATCCAGCGCGGCGGGAAAATCACGAAATCGAGGTTAGCCATTCCCGGCACACTGGAGGGCGAGGTCAAGACGGTGAAGATCGACGGGTCCGGGTGATCGAAGCTAACCGTGCCCAGGGTGTTGAAACGGCGCAGGTCATATTTGTAGGGCACGTTGTTGCCATGCCAGGCGACAACGTTCAGAGGCGAGTGGTCCAGCTCACAGCCCCACAGTTCACCCAGGAATTTCTGCACCAGACGGGTGCATTGCTGCCCGTCTTCGTAACAGGCAACCGGCGCCAGAAAGTCTCGTGGATTGGCCAGACCGTTGCTGCCGATCGGGCCCAGGTCAGGCAGGCGCAGCGGCGCGCCATGATTCTCGGCCACGTAACCGCGGGCGTTCGCATCGAGCAGTTCAACCCGAAACTTCATACCCCGCGGAATCACGGCCATTTCCAGAGGCTCAATCTCCAGGTAGCCCAATTCGGTTGCAATCCGCAAACGGCCCTGCTCGGGCACCAGCAGCAGTTCACCATCGGCATCGAAGAACACGCGCTGCATGGATGTGTTGGCGCGATAGTGATAGATGCTGATGCCGGCGGGTTTTTCCGGGCTACTGTTGGCAACCATCGCCACCAGGCCATCGATAAAATCGGTGGGTTCTTCTGGAATGGGCAGAGGGTTCCAGCGCAAGCGGTTGGGTGTGACAGCACCTGATGCACCGCCTGCTAATTGCCGCTCCAGCTTGACGAATGCGGGATGATTGGCTGACGGCTTGATGCGGTACATCCATGTTCGCCGCGATTCGCTGCGCGCCATGGTAAACGCAGTACCCGACAGCAACTCGGCGTACAAACCATAGGGGACTTTTTGCGGGGAGTTCTGACCAATCGGCAAGGCGCCGGGCAGTGCTTCACTGCTGAATTCGTTGCCAAAACCGGACTGATAGGCCAAGGCTGGCGCAGGCGTGTCTAGGTTCATGAAGCCTCCGAAATGGAGAAGACAGAGACTGCACACGGCGATAAACAGGCCAGAGCGTCACTGCGTTGTTATTATCGTAATCCAATTACGCATAACGTAATTTGATTGCTTTTAAGCGTCAAGCTATAAAGACGCCCTCCCGTACCGAGGTAACAGCGCCACCATGGAAAAGCCCCGCAGCAGCAACGACAGCACTGGCAAGCAAAAAGTGCGCTCCGCCGAGGTGGGTACAGACATCCTCAAGGCCTTGGCACAACTGTCACCGTCGACCTCACTGTCACGCTTGGCCGAGCACGTGCAAATGCCCGCGAGCAAAGTGCACCGCTATTTACAGGCGCTGATTGCCAGTGGCTTTGCTGAGCAGAATGTGGCCACCAATCATTACGGGCTGGGGCGCGAGGCGTTGCGCGTAGGGCTGGCTGCGCTGAACAGTATGGATGTACTGAAAGTAGCGGCTGCGCCCTTGGCCCAATTACGCGACGATTTGAACGAAACCTGCTTTTTGGCGGTGTGGGGTAATCAAGGTGCGACCGTGGTACGCATTGAAGCCGCCGTGCGCGCTGTCACGGTGGTGACCAAGCCAGGATCAGTTTTGCCTTTGCTGAGTTCATCCACCGGCCTTGTGTTCAATGCCTTTTTACCCGACCGCGAAACCGCAGAGCTGCGCGAGCAGGAATTAAGCAGTGATCAGGTTCATCCACTGCAAACACCCGCTGCCTATGCGGTGCTGAGTGAGGAGATCCGCCAGCGCGGTTTGCACTTCGTACACGGTTTGCTGATGCCGGGCGTTGATGCTCTATCGGCCCCGATCTTTGATGCCACAGGCCAGGTCGCTGGTGTATTGACCGTTGTAGGCCCTGCTTCCCTGTTTCATGCGGATGAGCATGGACCCGCAGCCAAACAGCTATTGGCTGCGAGCCAGGCAGTCAGTTGGCGGATGGGGTATCAGCCGGGCTAGAGGGGAATCTCATCACTCCAGCCACTCGTACTTGGCGGCATCGAGCAAGTCGCTCATGATTGATTCGACCTGCTTAATCGACGGTGATTTCACCCTATAGCGGTCATCGAAAGTCCAGTCATTCGAGAACACCCCAGTCAACCAATCATCAAACGACTGCACCTTGCCCCACTCCAACGTATCCATACCCAAGTCCAGCAAGGTCTGGCTGAAGACCACGCGAAGTTCAACAATGTCCTTCACTGTATTGATATGAAGACTTTGGCAATCTATTGCATAGGCCTGCAGTTGCTCATTTAGAAAGTCACGCGCCCGCTCGACGACTTTCGGGCTGGATTTAAGAGTGAAGTGAGTATCGAATATATGGTTGTCTACTTTTTTCATAATGTAGCTCCTGTCATTGCTCTCGGCCCATCCCAGCGTCTTGCCGCGATGAAGTCTGCCGAAAGAAACCCTGTAGCACGCATTCAACCTGTACTGCCCCTACGCGAGGCACTACATAGTTATATGGGTATTTAGTGGGCTGACAAAGCCTTGCTCCAGAGCCTTCGAGACATCTAAAAACTGTTGCCGAACGTGTAAAAGTGATTGTCCCAAAGCAGGCTTACTCTGCTTGGGGCTAGGTTTTATGCTTGTCGAACTTTCCAGCAGCTATGCTGGTACACGCATCGAGTCACACAGACTCTGCCTGCCTCTTTTACCCTGACGTTGATTTGTAGCTCCTTGATGAACGTCTTCTTTGGCCGCTGCCTTGCAGCGGCCTTTTTTATGCGAGCAATACCGACAACCCCTTGGCCTACAAAAGCTTCATCAGTAGCGGTGCTGCGAACAGGTTGAGAATGCCGGTCAATACCATCACCAGCCCCGCCACCGAACCTTCCTCACTGCCCACTTCACGGGCACGGCTGACACCTGCTCCATGAGCGCCTATACCGAACAGGGCGCCACGCGCCAGACTGCTGCGAAGCGGTAGCCACTTGAGCAAAATACCGCCCAGTAGCGCACCGAACACGCCGGTGAACATCACAAATACGGCTGTGAGTTCCGGCACGCCGCCCAGGCTTTGCGCCATTGGCATGGCAAAGGGTGTGGTGATGGAGCGCGGCACCAATGACATCGCCAGCGAGGTGTCCAAGGCCAGCGCCTTGGCCAGCCAGAATGAACTGCCGATGGACGCCGCACTGCCTGCCATCATGCCCAGCAACAAGGCCATCCAGTGCCGCGCCAACAGCTGACGTTGTTGCCAGATCGGCACGGCAAACGCGACAGTGACCGGCCCCAACACCAGCATCAGCCAATGGGTATCGGCAGCGTACTCGGCATACGCGGTGTGCATCGGCACGGCCACCGCCAGCAATAATGCCGGCACCAGAATCAGCGGCGACAGCAGATACCGCCCGGTGCGCCGATAGATCCAGCGACTGAATCCATAGGCGCCAAGCGTGAGCGACAGCCAGAACAGAGGCATCCATTCAAACGTCATGACGCACTCTCCAGCGGCACACCGCTTCAACAGTAAAGGCTGTCACTACCATGACCAGTAACGTGCTCACGCCGATAACCAGCAAGATCCGCCAGCCTTCAGTGCGCACCAGCGCGCCGTAATCGAGCAGGCTCATCAGCGCAGGAATAAAGAACAGCAACATTTCAGTCATCAATACTCCAGCGCCCAATTGCAAGGTCGCCGGTTTGACCCAGCCCGTGGCAAACGCCAGCAGTAAGAGGGCCATGCCTATAACCCCTCCGGGTATCGGCAGCTGCAGCCCTGCTGCTATCTGGCAACCGATAAAGTAAATAGCCAGTAACACGGCCATTTCACTGACCACCCTTGCCACCTGTTTTACATCGAAGCGTTTCATGTTGTTTCCATCGCAGACTGGGCTTCAGTTTAAAGACAGCCCTTCCATCCCGAAAACGAATTGTTAGACTGCCATCCATTCCAAAACGGAATCACACACATGGAATTCAAACACCTGCGTACCTTTGTTGAAGTCGCGCATTTAGGTGGCTTCACACAAGCGGCGCATTCACTGCATATCAGCCAGTCAGCCGTCAGCAAACAGGTCGCGCAACTGGAACACAGCCTGGGCACCCCGCTGTTTGACCGACTTGGGTCACATGTTCGTCTGACAGCAGCGGGCAGCGTGGTGCTACAACGCGCCAACACTATGCTGCGCCTGCACAACGAACTGTTCAGCGAGCTTGATGATCTGACCCATTTATCACGGGGCGAGTTACGCCTTGGATTGCCTTTACTAGGCAGCAGCACCTTGTTTGCCAACCTGATAGCCGAGTACCGACGACGTTATCCGAATATTCAGGTAAGCCTGCTCGAAGGAGGCACCCTGAATATTGAGCAGGCGGTATTGAGTGGCGAGCTGGAACTGGGGGGCAGTCTGACGCCGAAGAATCCGTTGTTTGCCTATCAGCCTTTTTGTGATGAGCCGCTGGACGCATTGCTACCGGCTGATCATCCGCTGGCACAGGGTGGCAGCGTACGTTTGGAGCAACTGGCCGAAACGCCCTTTTTGCTCTATCAGCGCAGCTTTGTGCTGAACGACCGTCTTTTGCTCGCCTGCCAACAACTGGGCTTCACGCCAAAAGAAGGCGGCCGCAGCGGCCAATCAGATTTTCTGGTGGCTCTGGTAGCCGCAGGTCAGGGTGTAGTGCTGCTGCCCAGTGTGGTCGCACGCGCCTTGGTACGGCCGGGGGTCGTGCGCCTGAAGCTGGTAGCACCCGACTACTTGCGCTGGGATATTGCTTTTATCTGGCGCGATGGCGCTTATTTGTCACGCGCAGCTCAAGCCTGGCTTGAGCTGCTGCGTGAACGACCGGTTACTGCGTCAGTGCCCGGATGAAGTCTTCAACCCAAGGCTCGGAATCGCTTTCCGGGGTGACGGTGACGCTGGAGTCCAGTCGCAGCATGGGCTGAATTTCTCGCACGCCCAACTCGGCAAACAGCTCGCGCATTTGCTCGCCACCGCCGCAGAAGGTGTCGCCATAACTCTCGTCACCCAGCGCGATCACGGCGCCCGGCAGACCACGCCAAGCTGCAGGCAACTGGTCGCGAATCGCGCAATACAGCGGCATGAGATTGTCCGGAAGCTCACCCATGCCGGTGGTTGAAGTCACGGCCAGAAAAGCATCCGGAGCAAAGGCCTGTACATCCGCCAGTGTGGCGCGAGGGTTAAGCAGCACCTCAAACTGTGCAGCGGTCAGCAGTTGTTTGGCGTTGCGAGCTACTTCTTCAGCGGTGCCGTACACCGAGCCGCATAGGATGGCTACTTTCATCTAACTGATCCTGTAACAGACTTAAAGGCTGGATATTAACAGGTGAGGCACGGCTTTCGGTCATGCCTTACTATGCGTCAATCACCTCGCAGATCCAGAGAACAACACGATGATCAACGCTCGTTTGTTACAACGCATGGTTGACGCGTCTCAAGACGGTATTGTGGTCGCCGAACAAGAGGGCGAAGACAACATCCTTATCTATGTAAACAAGTCATTTGAAACCCTGACAGGTTACAGCCGTGACGACATCCTCTATCAAGACTGCCGTTTTTTACAGGCAGGCGACCGCGATCAGATTGGCCTGCAATTGATTCGCGAAGCCATTGCCAGCGGTTTGCCCACCCGCCAGATCCTGCGCAATTACCGCAAGGACGGCTCACACTTCTGGAATGAGCTGTCGATCACGCCGGTGTTCAATGAGGCCGATCAACTGACCTACTTTATTGGCGTGCAAAAAGATGTCACCGCGCAAGTCAAAGCTCAGCAAAAGGTTCAGCAACTCGAAGCCGAACTCGCGGCGGTCAAAGCTGAACTTGAAGCGTTAAAAATGACAAATGGTTTAAACCAATCGCCAATTTAATGGTCTGACGATCACGATCCCTGCTGCCTTGATAAAAATTCGAGCCGGACCATGTCTTACGAGACCCTTCTGACTCAGGATGAGTTGGACTTTATTCAATCAGTGCATCAAAACCCGCTGCTTAATCCGCGGGACGTCTTGTCGAGCCTTACGGTTAAAGGCGGCACGCAAGTGCGTGATCTTCTGACCCGTCTGGCTGCACACGAACACGTCACCATTCAAGCGCAGGTTGCCGATCAGAAAATGAGCTTTCCACTGCGCCTTGTTGAAGATGAATTTCATGCTCAACACTTGCAGCTGGGCGCGCCGAGTATTTTCGAAGAAGGACCGGTAATTCGCCCTTGGCGCCTGACACTGGCTGAGCCGGTAGCGCTGGAGGACGTTCGGGCAAGGCCCGGTCACTTGTGGATTACTGAGGTTTCATTCAAGGGACTGCTGGTTGATGTGCGTAACAACAGACGCCCGCCTCGCCAATTTTCCCAGTGGTTCAGCCCCGTCGGCTATGAGCGCATCGCCATACGGGCCACGCTAGAGCGCAAAACCGAAGATGGCTTCTATGCCTACCGCCTCAGCCAACGTGACGTGGACGAAACCGAGCGCTTGCGCCAATTCATCTTGCAACAGCATCGCTTGGCGCACCCCGCCCTGCACGCCTGACCGGGTCTAAAAAGCCACATGCCCTTTGAGTTCGGCGTCGAGCCTTTGGCTCATCACGCGGGCGTCGTGCCCCAGACAGCCAATAGAAGAGTCGCACAGCGCAGGTTGGGCGACATTCGCAGCCTCCCCTGCCAATAACGTTGGACAGTCCAAGGTCTGCCCAAGCTTCAGTAGACGTCGATGGTGAGCCGTGCTCAACGCACGCTGGGCAAAAACAACAACGCCGGCAGGCTGGATTTTTTCACAGACCAGAGCCAGTTCATCCAACGGCTGCCCCATCGGTAACACGCGGATGACACGGTCCGCGCGGCTGAGCAGCAGACCTGTGACCAACAACTCCAGTTCACGGCACAAGTCAGGCAGCGCAACGACCACGACACACGTCGATGCAGAAGCCCCCTGCAACTGAAATTGGAGCCGATGCAGCACCCTTCCCCGCAAGAACCCATCCAGCAGCAGCCACTCACTGGTGCGGCCAAACTCATCACGCGTTTTGGAGAGTTGATGCCATAGCGGCATGAGGATGTCTTGAAACACGACTTCAGGTGGGTAACTGGAAAAAATCTGCCCGTACAGACGCTCCAGTTGCGCCTCATTGAAGGCGCTGAGTGCTGCGCTGATCTGCAATTGCCATTCGCGGTATTCAGTTGACTGGACCCCCTCATGCTGCGAAATGGCTGGCGTGCCGCGAGCGAGCAGTTCACCCACTTTGCTGACGGAAACACCCCGTTCGATCCAGCCTTGTACGCGGCGGACCGTTTCAATATCGGTCAAGGAATACAGCCTGTGCCCACTATTGGTGCGTTTTGGCTCGATAAAGCCATACCGCCGCTCCCAGGCACGCAATGTCACGGGGTTGATGCCGGTGAGACGAGACACTTCTCTGATCGGGTACAAACCGTTCGATTCAGTGGTATCAACGTTCACCGCTACGGACTCGATATCAATAATCACGGGCATGGGAGGGCACGTACCTATAAGGGGATGGGGGCATTCTACGCGTTGTGAGATTAGCGCGCGCCCTGCTCAACATCCATCCACCTCGTCGGATGACCATCCCAGGAACAATCCTTGCTTGTTTATTGCCACACAGCCCATCACCCCGGAGCTGTGTTTAATGCCTGGCCTACCCGGACAGCATCCGCCTCATGGAGATACACAATGTCTACCTCCCCTGTCACCTTGCTCGTTGCGCGCCGTGTCACCAAAGGCCGCTATCAGGAACTGATCGCCTGGCTGCACGAGGGCGAACAATTGGCCACGGATTTTCCCGGCTATCTGGGTTCCGGTGTCTTGGCCCCGCCTCCCGGCGACGATGAATTTCAGATTATTTTTCGCTTTGCCGATGAAACCACCCTGCTCAGCTGGGAGCATTCCGTCTCGCGCAAGGCCTGGTTACTGCGCGGCAGTGATTTGTTTGCTCACCCTTCAGAGCACCGTGTCAGCGGTATTGACGGTTGGTTTGGCGCTGCCGGGCAACGTCCACCCCGCTGGAAACAAGCCGTCGCCATCTGGCTGGCCTTTTTCCCGGTCTCGCTCTTATTCAACTTTATTCTGAGCCCGTTACTGAACGACTTGAGCTTATTGCCACGGGTATTGGTCAGCACGCTAGCCCTGACACCTTTGATGGTTTATCTGTTTATTCCACTTTCTACCCATATGCTCTCCGGCTGGCTGCACAGCGCTCCCGGGAAAACTGTGCGAAATACCTTAGTGAGCCATCGTCACTAAACTCGGACTTGGCCGTGAGGTCGCGGACGCTGGTATAGTTTTGCCATTGCGCCGCGACTGTTAGCGCCTTACCAGCACCGAGTCCGTCATGCCCTCTTCATCTGCCCCTATTCTGATCACAGGTGCAGGCCAACGCGTTGGTCTGCAGTGTGCCCAACAACTGTTGGCTGACGGCTATCCGGTCATTTTCAGCTATCGCAGTGAAAAACCCGGTGTTCAGGCACTGCGCGAACAGGGCGCCATCGGACTGTTTGCGGACTTTTCCAGCGAAAACGGCATTCTCGATTTTATTCAACAGCTCAAAACCCACACCGACTGCCTGCGTGCGATTGTCCACAATGCTTCAGCATGGCTAGCTGAAACCGCTGACACCCAAGCCTGTGCTTTCACGCAAATGTTCAGCGTGCATATGCTCGCCCCCTACTTGATCAACCTGCATTGCAGCGAGTTGCTGATGCGTTCGACACCCGCGGATATCATCCATATCAGCGACGATGTCACGCGCAAGGGCAGCCGCAAACACATTGCTTACTGCGCCACGAAGGCTGGTCTGGACAGCCTGACCCTGTCATTCGCAGCTAAACTGGCGCCACATATTAAAGTCAACGGCATCGCCCCGGCCTTGCTGATGTTCAACCCCGACGACGACGCGGCGTATCGCGCCACAGCCTTGGCCAAGTCTGCACTGGGCATCGAGCCGGGCGCCGAGGTGATTTACCAAAGCCTGCGCTACCTGCTGGACAACCCGTATGTGACCGGTACCACCCTGACCGTCAACGGCGGACGCCACCTTAAGTAAGTCGTCCGCGAGGAAACCCTTTCATGAGCACTACACTGCCTGAACATTACCGCGAGATTCTTCTGGGACTTGGCGAAGACCCCGACCGCGAAGGCTTGCTCGACACCCCCAAGCGTGCCGCCAAAGCCATGCAATACCTGTGTCACGGCTATGAGCAAAGTGTGGAAGAGATCGTCAACGGCGCACTCTTTGCCTCTGACAGTGACGAAATGGTGATCGTGGCCAATATCGAGCTGTATTCGCTGTGCGAGCACCATCTGTTGCCATTTATCGGCAAGGCCCATGTGGCTTATATACCGACCGGCAAAGTACTGGGCCTGTCAAAAGTGGCTCGCATCGTCGACATGTTTGCCCGCCGCCTGCAAATTCAGGAGAACCTCACCCGTGAAATCGCCGATGCGATTCAGGGCATTACCCAGGCTGCCGGGGTTGCTGTGGTGATTGAAGCCCAGCACATGTGCATGATGATGCGCGGCGTAGAAAAACAGAATTCGACCATGAACACCTCGGTCATGCTGGGCGCGTTCCGCGAGCCGAGCACCCGCATGGAGTTTCTGCAATTGATTGGACGGAGCAAGTCGTAATGCCACAGCTTGAGCCAGGAATGGCCCGCATCCGCGTCAAGGACCTGTGCCTTCGCACCTATATCGGGATTAATGAAGACGAAATCCTCAACAAGCAGGATGTGCTGATCAACCTGACCATCCTCTATGCCGCCCAAGAGGCCGTGCGCGATAACGACATCGACCACGCCTTGAACTACCGCACGATTACCAAAGCGGTCATTCAGCATGTCGAGGAAAACCGTTTTGCCTTGCTGGAACGCCTGACCCAGGAACTGCTGGATTTGGTGATGACCAACACGGCTGTGCTGTATGCCGAAGTCGAAGTCGACAAACCGCATGCCCTGCGCTTTGCCGAATCGGTGTCGATTACGCTGGCGGCCAGCCGCCAGGCTGCAACTCTCTAAACATCGGTGAACACCATGACGCCTCAAGAACAACTGGAACTCGAAGCCGCCGCCTTTCGTCGCCTCGTCGCGCATCTGGACAGCCGTAAAGACGTGCAAAACATCGACTTGATGAACCTCGCCGGGTTTTGCCGCAATTGCCTGTCCAAGTGGTACAAAGCCGAAGCCGACGAGCGTCACATTGAGCTGAGCCTCGATGACGCCCGTGAAGCGGTGTACGGCATGCCGTACGCCGAATGGAAATCCCTCTACCAGAAAGAGGCCAGCGCCGAACAAGCACAAGCGTTTGCCCAAGGAAAAAAGCATGACTGATTTCAATACCCTGCGCGCCAGCCTTATCAGCGGCGAGCACCTGTTCGCAGACACTCTGGCCTTTATTGCGGCGAACTATGATTACCAGCCACAAGCGTTCACCAACGGTGGTGTTGAAAACGCAGCCGGGCAAAATGAAGGCTCGTGCAAAACATTAGGTATGGCATTGCTCGAAGGCTTGAGTGATCAAGAGGCCCTGCTGGCTTTTGGCGAGTACTACCGCTCAGTGCTGGCGACCCCCGAAGGCACGGATCACAGCAATATTCGCGCCCTGATTGCTCACGGCCTGGCCGGGGTAAAATTCGACGCCCAGCCGTTGACGCGTAAAGCCTGAGTCTATGCCCTCGTAGCAGCTGTCGAGCTCTGCGAGGCTGCGATCGGCGGCGAAGCCGTCGCAAAACCATTCAAGTCAGTACATCAGGCACGACAAAATGCCCGCCTGTGTCGTAATAGATACGTCGCGTACATAGCGTTTGCGACGATTGCATCGTCGAACGCAGCCTCGCATTACTCGTCAGCTGCTACGAAACCTCAGATTGCCAAGCATAAAAAAACCGGCCGAAGCCGGTTTTTTTTTGGACTAATGCTTACTTGAATTCGGCGTTCTGCAGGCCGTCCAGGTAACGTTCGGCATCCAATGCGGCCATGCAGCCGGCACCCGCCGAGGTGATGGCCTGACGGTAAACGTGGTCAGCCACGTCGCCCGCGGCAAACACGCCTTCGATGCTGGTCGCCGTCGCATTGCCTTCGCGGCCGCCCTGCACAACCATGTAACCGTCTTTGAGCGCCAGCTGGCCTTCAAACAACGAGGTGTTCGGTGTGTGGCCAATGGCAATGAACACGCCGTCGACTTTCAGCTCATCGAAGCTGCCGTCGTTGTTTTTCAGACGGGCGCCGGTCACACCCATGTTGTCGCCCAACACTTCGTCCAGGGTCGCGTTCAGCTTCAGCTCGATCTTGCCTTCAGCAACACGAGCGTGCAGCTTGTCGATCAGGATTTTCTCGGCGCGGAAGGTTTCACGACGGTGAACCAACGTCACTTTGCTGGCGATATTGGCCAGGTACAACGCCTCTTCAACAGCGGTGTTACCACCACCGACCACGGCAACAGGTTTGTTGCGGTAGAAAAAACCGTCACAGGTCGCACAGGCCGAAACGCCTTTGCCCATGAATGCTTCTTCAGAAGGCAGGCCCAGATAACGAGCGCTCGCACCCGTGGCAATGATCAGCGCGTCACAGGTGTAAGTGCCGCTGTCGCCGGTCAGGCTGAACGGTTTATTTTTCAGATCAACAGCGTTGATGTGATCAAACACAATCTCGGTTTCGAAACGCTCGGCGTGCTCACGCATACGCTCCATCAACACAGGGCCGGTCAGGCCGTGAACATCACCCGGCCAGTTGTCGACTTCAGTGGTCGTGGTCAATTGACCACCCGCCTGCATGCCCGTAATCAGCAGTGGCTTGAGGTTGGCGCGGGCCGCGTAGACTGCAGCGCTGTAACCGGCAGGGCCGGAACCCAGAATAATCACTCGCGAATGACGTACTTCAGACATGACTCACTCCTATGACCGCCCGTATCGACACCGGGTCGGAACGCCGCGTAGGCGGCGGGAATAAAAAAAAACCGCATATCTGCTCAGGCTGTGCCTGAAATCCGCAGATCCTGGAAAAGTAGGTGCAGCGTATAGAGGCCGCAGAGAGTAAGGAAATACGCAATAACAATCCAGCTCATAGCAGGTCTCTATGCAGGCAACGTGATGTTTAAGCGTCTTTGTTACAGTAATTGTCGATCCGGACTCAAGGCTTTCGTCCTACAGATAAAGCCGTTAAGGTCGCCCCGTTTACCACTGCTCGGAGCACACTATGCCCGCCCCCGTTCTTTCTGGCCCGCAGTACCTGCGTGAAGGGTTGACGTTAGTCCTCAGCCCCGGACTTCGCCTGTTCGTACTCCTGCCATTGCTGATTAATCTGGTGCTGTTCGTCGGGCTGATCTACTTCGCCGGCCATCAGTTCAGCCTGTGGGTCGACACTCTGATGCCAACGCTGCCCAGCTGGCTGAGTTTTCTCAACTACGTGCTATGGCCCTTGTTTGTAGTGCTGGTCGCCTTGATGGTGTTTTTCACTTTCACCATGCTGGCTAATATCATTGCGGCCCCTTTTAACGGCTTCCTCTCGGAAAAAGTCGAAGCGGTGGTGCGCGGCGCCGACAATGCCCCCCCTTTTAGCTGGGGCGAGCTGGTGGCGATGGTGCCGCGTACGCTGGCACGTGAAATGCGCAAACTGGGCTACTTTCTACCCCGGGCCATTGCCTTGCTGATCCTGTCATTTATCCCGGTGCTCAACCTGATTGCAGCTCCACTGTGGCTGATTTTCGGGATCTGGATGATGGCCATTCAGTACATCGACTACCCGGCGGACAACCACAAGCTGGGCTGGAACGAAATGCTCGCCTGGTTGCGCGAAAAGCGCTGGCAGAGCATGAGCTTCGGCGGCGTGGTATACCTGGCGCTGCTCATTCCGGTGGTCAATATCCTGATGATGCCTGCCGCCGTGGCGGGCGCCACATTGTTCTGGGTTCGAGAGCGCGGTGAAGAGGCGCTGGCCGCCTCAAGCCGTGGCTGACGGGTTCATCAATCCATCATGTCGGTGAAACAGCTTCGTCATGGCTCCAGCCGATACTGGGACCATGACAACAGCCCTGCACATAACCCTGATCAGCGACACCTTCGCCCCCGAAAACAATGGCGTGGCCAATACCCTTGGCCATTTATTCGAAGGTTTGCGCGCACGCAAGCATTTCGTCGAACTGGTGCGCCCACGTCAATCGGACGATGGCAGCCAGCGCAGCACCCCAGAACTGATGTTATGCCGAGGCTGGCCTTTACCGGGTTATCCGGGTCTGCAATGGGGCATGGCCTCAACACAACGCCTGAGCAGGCGCTGGCAGCAACAGCGCCCGGATGTGGTGTACATCGCTACCGAAGGGCCGTTGGGGTTATGCGCCCTGCGTGTCGCACGACGTTTGGGCATTGCTGTGGTCAGCGGTTTCCATACCAACTTTCAGCAGTACGTGAACCAACACGGTCTCGGGCTCTTTTCTCGTGCGCTGACGCATTATTTACGCTGGTTCCATAACCGCTCGCTCATGACGCTGGTGCCCAGCGCCAGCCAGCGCGTAGAGCTTGCACGACGTCACTTTGAGCGCCTGGAACTGCTCTCGCGCGGGGTCGACAGCCAACTGTTCAATCCCTGTCGACGGCAAACAGCCTTGCGTCAAAGCTGGGGCCTGCGAGAACACGACATTGCATTGCTCTATGTGGGACGTTTGGCCCCGGAAAAAAATCTGGGGGCCCTCAGGCGAGGTCTTGATGCGCTTGAAGCCCGCTATCCCTCCCGACGTTTCAAGTTGATTGTGGTCGGTGAAGGATCGAAACGCGTCACGCTGGAGGCCTCTCTGCCCGAAGCACTATTTTGCGGGGCACAGAGCGGCGATGCGTTGGCCAATCATTACGCCAGCGCCGATGTGTTTTTATTTCCAGGCCTGTTCGAGACGTTTGGCAATGCCGTGCTTGAAGCGCAAGCCTCTGGTTTGGGCGTGGTGGCCTATGACGAAGCCGCAGCCGGGCAGCATATCCGCCATGGCTACAGCGGGGTGTTGGCCATGCCGGGGGATGAAGACGCCTGGATCGAGGCCGCCTGCTGGTTGCTGGAAGCCCCGGAGACTTTGCGCACCATACGACTCAATGCCCGCAGACACGCCAGTCGTCAGAACTGGGCACAGAGCATTGAGCAATTTGAATCTCAATTACGGCGAGTCTGTCATCGTGAAGGCGATGCTGAGGAAATACCGGCTCAGATAGGGCCTTAAGCCAGCGCTTTTTCAATGGCTTGAATAACCGATGGGTCATCCGGCGCCGTACGGGGTGAAAAGCGCGCCAGCACCCGGCCGTCCTTGCCCATCAAAAACTTCTCGAAATTCCAGGTGATGTCGCCCGGGAACTCGGCACCTTCACCCGCCAGCAAACGGTACAGCTGATGACGATCAGGCCCGTTGACCTCCAGTTTGCGGCTCAAAGGGAAAGTCACCCCGTAGTTGAGGCTGCAAAAATCCTGAATATCCTGTTCGGTTCCTGGCTCCTGGCCTGCGAACTGATTGCAGGGCACGCCCAGAACACTAAAACCCTTGTCCTTGAATTGCTGGTAGAGGTTTTCCAGTGCGGCGTACTGAGGGGTCAAGCCACACTTGGAGGCGACGTTCACCACCAGTACCACCTTGCCCTTAAAGGTATCCAGAGGCAGAGACTTGCCATCCAGCGCGTCCAAGGTAAGTTCGTGAAAAGCACTCATGACCGACTCCGCAATTCGCATTCCAACATTCAAGCAATCGCACGATACGCCGACTGCGGTAATGACCAAAAATGAAAAAGGCGCCCGTAGGCGCCTTTTTCTGGCTAGCTCGAAAATGAGCGTAGCAGCACTTATCAGTGCTGGTGACCGCCTTCACCGTGAACGTGGCCGTGGGCCTGTTCTTCTTCGCTGGCGTCACGTATAGCAACAACCTTGACTTTGAAGTTCAGACGCTGGCCTGCCAACGGGTGGTTGCCGTCTACAGTGACGTCGTCGCCGTCCAGATCACGGATGGTCACGATTTGCATTTGGCCGTCTGGCGCAGAAGCGTGGAACTGCATGCCCACTTCCAGTTGGTCAACGCCTTCGAACATGCTTTTGTTCAAAGTGCTGACCAGTTCAGCCGAGTATTCGCCGTAAGCGTCTTCCGGTTCAACGGTCACGTCCAGCTCATCGCCAACAGCCTTGCCTTCCAGTGCCTTTTCCAGACCTGGAATGATGTTACCTGCGCCTTGCAGGTAAACCAGTGGAGCACCGCCAGCAGAGCTGTCGATGACATCACCGGCGTCGTTGGTCAGGGTATATTCGATGGAGACTGCCTTGTTGGTGGCGATCGTCATGGGGCGAGACCTTTTGCAAAATAATAAAGAGTGCGCAAGTCTAACCAAGCAAACGCCCGAAAGCGAACACAACCAAGACCAACGGATAATTTTGAAAACATCAATGATCATTGGCTGGCGTCAGGACGAGGAGCAACATTGGGTTGCCATCCTTTCTTGCGGCCACACTCAGCATCATCGACACCAACCACCGTGGCAATCACGCCCTTGGGTACTTGACCCCGAACTACGACGTAAAAAAATAGGCCAGCCCTTTGACTGTGGCTGGTGTGCTCAAGCGGCAGATAGCGCTAATCTGCACCATTGACTCAGACACACGCCCTCCGTTTTAAAGGGATTGCCTGAGTACTGCCACGTCAGGAAGCTAGCATGCAAACTTTCTTTATCGCCCCCACTGACTTTGGTGTGGGCTTGACCTCTATCAGCCTTGGTCTCGTTCGCACACTGGAGCGCGCGGGTTTGAAAGTCGGTTTTTTCAAACCGATTGCTCAGCCTCATCCCGGTGATGTCGGCCCCGAGCGCTCGACCGAACTCGTGGCCCGCACCCACGGTCTCACACCGCCGACGCCATTGGGTTTGGCCCACGTGGAGCGAATGCTGGGGGATGGCCAACTGGATGAACTGCTCGAAGAAATCATCCGTCTTTATCAAGAGGCGGCCATTGGCAAAGATGTGCTGATCGTTGAAGGCATGGTGCCCACTCGCACTGCCAGTTATGCCGCACGCGTCAACTTGCACCTGGCCAAGAGCCTGGATGCCGAGGTGATTCTGGTCTCGGCCCCTGAAAATGAAGTGCTGACCGAACTGTCGGGTCGTGTTGAATTGCAGGCTCAGTTGTTTGGCGGCCCTAAAGACCCGAAGGTACTGGGTGTCATCCTCAACAAAGTGCGCACCGACGAAAGCATGGACGTGTTTGCTGCGCGACTTAAAGAGCATTCGCCCTTGCTGCGCAGTGGGGATTTCAGGCTGCTGGGCTGTATTCCGTACCAACCCGAACTCAATGCACCGCGCACCCGCGATGTGGCCGAATTGCTCGGTGCTCAGGTGCTGAACGCCGGAGACTACGAGACTCGGCGCATGTCCAAAATAATCCTGTGCGCGCGTACCGTGCTCAACACCCTGCAACTGCTTAAACCCGGCGTGCTGGTGGTAACCCCCGGCGATCGAGACGACATCATCCTCGCCGTTAGTCTGGCGGCGATGAACGGCGTTCCGCTGGCCGGCTTGCTGCTGACCAGCGGCACCACACCTGATCCACGGTTGATGGAGCTGTGCCGCGGAGCCTTACAAGCCGGACTGCCGGTGCTGTCGGTGAGCACGGGTTCTTATGACACGGCCAACCAGCTTAATCAGTTAAACAAGGAAATCCCCATTGATGACCGCGAACGGGCGCAGATCATCACCGATTTTGTCGCCAGCCATCTGGACGCCAACTGGCTTCATCAGCGCTGTGGCACTCCGCGGGAAATGCGCCTGACCCCGGCGGTATTCCGCTACCAACTGATACAGCGCGCCCAGCAAGCCAATAAACGGATCGTGCTACCCGAGGGCAATGAACCATTAACCGTACAAGCAGCGGCTATTTGTCATGCCCGTGGAATTGCTCGCTGTGTCTTGCTGGCAAAGCCCGATGACGTTCACGCGGTAGCCAAGGCGCATGGCTTCGAACTTCCTGAAGGTCTGGAGATTCTAGACCCGGACCTGATTCGCGAACGCTACGTTGAACCGATGGTGGCGCTGCGCAAGAGCAAAAGCATTAACGCACCAATGGCCGAGCAGCAACTGGAAGACCCGGTAGTGATCGGCACCATGATGCTGGCGCTGGACGAAGTCGACGGCTTGGTATCAGGCGTCGTGCACTCCACAGCCAACACCATTCGCCCGGCCTTGCAGCTGATCAAAACCGCGCCCGGCTGCACCCTGGTGTCCTCTGTGTTCTTTATGCTCTTCCCGGAGCAAGTACTGGTTTACGGCGACTGCATCATGAACCCGCACCCGTCAGCCACCGAGCTGGCCGAAATTGCCCTGCAAAGTGCCGACTCGGCTGCCGCGTTCGGGATCACCCCGCGCGTGGCCATGATCAGCTATTCCAGCGGCGATTCTGCCAGCGGTGAAGAGGTTGAAAAAGTGCGAGAAGCCACCTTGCTGGCCCATGAAGCGCAACATGCGTTGTTAATCGACGGCCCCTTGCAATACGACGCGGCCGCCAACGACAAGATCGCCCGACAACTGGCCCCTGACAGCCAAGTGGCAGGCCGGGCCACGGTGTTTGTTTTCCCTGACCTGAACACCGGCAATACCACGCTCAAGGCCGTGCAGCGCAGCGCCGATTGCGTCAGCCTGGGGCCAATGCTACAAGGCCTGCGTAAACCGGTGAATGATTTGCCCCGCGGCGCGCAAGTGGACGACATCGTCTACACCATCGCCCTTACGGCGATTCAAGCGGCCAACCGACCTATGGATGTGTAAATGCTGGATTCTCTGCCTGCGCCAGTTCGTGGCGTTATTGCATCGCTGTTGCTGGCGATCAACACCATCGTGTGTTGCACGCCGTTATTCATCGTGGCCATTTTCAAGCTGTGCCTGCCCTTCCCGGCCGCGCAGCGGGTAACTGACGAGTTGATGCGCCGTATTCACGAAGCGTGGGTCAGCAATAACTCGCGCTGGATGGACTTGATCCGTAAAACCCGTTGGCACGTCAAAGGCCTTGAAGGCCTGGACTACGAGCACTCCTACCTTGTGACCAGCAACCACCAGAGTTGGGTCGACATCATGGTGCTGCAATACGTACTCAACAAACGTATTCGCCCGTTGAAGTTTTTTCTCAAGCAAGAGTTGATTTGGGTGCCGGTTATTGGCTTGGCCTGGTGGGCACTGGGCTTCCCGTTTATGAAGCGCTACTCCAAGGCGTATCTGGCCAAGCACCCGGAAAAGAAAGGCGCCGATCTGGCGACCACGCGTAAAACCTGTGCCAAGTTTAAAAACCAGTCCGTGGCCATTTTCAACTTCGTCGAAGGCACGCGTTTTACCGAGGCTAAACACGCGCAACAGCAATCACCGTTTCGCTACCTGCTCAAGCCAAAGGCGGGTGGGATTGCCTTTGTGCTGGACGCGATGGGCGAACAACTGAAATCCATCGTTAACGTGACCATCCATTACCCTGGGGGGCGTCCTGGGTACTGGGATTTGTTGTGTGGCAATGTGAAGGACGTGGTTGTGGTATTTGAAGAACTGCATATCCCGCATGAGTTTTTGGGCAAAAACTACGACCAGGATGCCGAGTACCGATTAGCATTCCAAGGCTGGATCAATCGGCTTTGGGAAGACAAGGATCGTTTGTTGGAACAGTTGCATCGCGAATATTAGAAGCCCCCTCACCCTAGCCCTCTCCCAGAGGGAGAGGGGACTGGATTGCGGTGACACTCAAACCTGATCACCTGTCAGGGCACAAACGCCAACACACTGACTGGTGAACCGGAACCAGCCTCCAATCGCAGTATGCCGATAACTAGGGTGCTCCCTTTTGGAGGCAGTTGGTCTAGCCGGGTAAGGCACTCAAGGATGATGCCCGCCTTGGCCAACACCAAATGGTTACTGGCAAAGGTGGTGTCCTGGCCTGGATCAACGCCGTGAGTATCAATTCCGATACCTGCTATTTGACGCTCATCCAACAAAAACTGTGCAGCCCTGGCCCCTACCCCGGGGAAATGCAGACCGTGCTCGTCCTCATTAATGAACTGCTCGGGATCGTGCCAGAGCCGTTGCCAGCCGGTATAAAAGACGACGATTGACCCCGCCTCAATTCGGCCATGTACTTGCTCCCAGCCCATGACATCCTCAACGGTGATCACATAGTCAGCGTTTTCCAGCACCTTGTCTTGCACATCAATCACAACCGCAGGCCGCACCAATGACTCAGGGCAATAGCCATCTATAGCAATGCCATCCGGATAAAACGTATTCGGCGCATTCATATGCGTTGCGCTGTGTTCGCCCATGCTGAAACGGCGAAGGTAATAACCATCCTGCTCTTGTGACGCCACTACTTCAAATGACACAGCGGGGTCGTCAGGCCACAAGGGAATGGATGGGGTAATGACGTGGCTGAGATCGATGATTTGGCTGTAATTGATGCAGGTCATACAGGCTCTCTTTCAGGTCGTTGCAAGGCAAAAAAGCATTCTGGAGAGAGCGGGTCTTTGTGCCAAGGGTTGAATTGTCTGCATATTTAAACAGCTCACAGCCTTCGCTCCTTCCACAGCACTACGGGGCAGCACCGACATCATGGATGGTTGGGTTTTCTCAACAAAATCAATCGCGAAACGCCAAAATCGCATCAGCTGATTTGGGTCGTTGACATCTACGCGACCCACACATATCCGAAAGTGAAGGCATGACTGGGAGCAGAATCAATAGTTTTGCTACGGCAATCTATAACTCTTGCTCAAATTAAAACGCGATAACTTTCCAGAGTTCCGAGTCTTTTTTTATTAATACGTCCTGGCCGATTTATGCCGACTGAATTCGAAAGATTCTTATATCAATGGGTTAGCCTTGTTTTTTGAACTCAATTATATACTGCACAACACAATGATCATAATCAATCTTTTGTCCAGTGTAAAAGTTGACAGCTTTTCGGATTGAGGTGTTTAGCATTTAATTTATTTGAAGAGACTACCCAGCCAATCTCTGTGATTAATCCCTCAGAAGATGCTCGCACGGCAATGTTTGACGAGATAGATCTGTAGTTCGGAGAGTAGTTGTATTGGGTTAAGGGCACGATGGGTGGAAGCCCTCCATTTTTGGAGTCAATAGCATGTCATTTAAAACGCAAAAAAAACGTCCTTCCGGTTTGCGGGTTAATAGCATAAGTGGTTATCCGCTGCCCTTCATTGACGATGTATCTATTAACGGAGGACTCAATTACCTCGCATTGAAAGCCGACCCAACCCTTGAGGTGATAGTCAATTGCGGCCCCTTCTTGCCGGCAGTGACCGGAGATCGTATTGATTTGTATTGGAAAGGCAGTGATGGCATTGAACGGAAAGTTGCATCTCGAACCTTTAATGTTGGGGAAATTATGGCGTCCTTCCCCATTCCTGTTGCTGTGGCGTTGCAGGCACAAGAAGGGCCCGGAGAAATTCGTTACACCTACACGGATTCGGCTGCCACTTACCCTGCAGAACCGCTGGAATGCCTCATAAAAACCACGGTGCCCGGTAATCCCTACAGCGCCCCCAATCTGCCGGAGACCTTCTACATCAACGAAGCCATGCTGGCACCGACCGTCGTCCCATTAGCAATTGATCAAGAGAACGTAGGATTCGGCGCGACAGTCACCATTGCTGCTTGGACCAACATGTTTGAGGGGGACATTCTCACCCTTAACTGGGGTGGTTACACCATCAAACAGCCGGCTCTGAGCGACACTCAACCCGGTCAACCGTTAGTCATCAAGGTCTCTGAAGAGGATATACGCGCGGCTGGCAACTCAGCAGAGGTGCAGGTCAGTTATGAGATTCGTGACCTGGTAAACAATTGGTCGCTGAACTCACCTGCCACACTGGTAGACGTCAACACCGACCTGAACTTGCTTGATGCGCCAGATGTGATTGATGTCGATGCAGGCAAACTGGACTTCGACGCCTTAGAAGGCAAAGTCAGCATTACCATCATTGAAACACCGGCTCCGACATTCTCTGTATGTGATGCGGTCACCCTCTATTGGAAAGGCACCAACGCACAAGGCGCCGCGATTGAGAAAAGCTACGAACTGGGCGTGACCAGTACAACCGGCAGGCTTCAATTCAAAGTGCCCAACGCGGACGTTGCACTGTTTATCGGCGGTTCTGTGACCTCGGTGTCTTACACCTTGGCGTCAAGTTTTACAGGTGAGCTGGAGGTTTCCCGCAGCCTTATGTTTGCCGTGATCGGCACTCAGTTAAACTTGCCTGCCCCCCAACTGGAGAACGGTTTGGTGGGCGGTGTATTTGAGCCTGTCACCTTGCCGAGTACCGGTGCCCTCATTTCCCTGCCGCCTTATCCGGGCATGGCGGCAGACGACCGCATTATTCTTTCTTGGAAGGGCCTGAACAGCAAAGGTGAGCCACTGCACGGCAGTGATGACCAGACATTGGAAGATTCTGATGTCGGCACAACCTTTATTTTTACCATTGACAAAAGTGAATTATTACTTTTAGGTGACGCAACTAAACTTACCTTCTTTTACATCGTTATCTTTGCCCTCAGCGAGGGATTACGCTCTTCAGCGCCAGTCACCTATGACGTTAAACAAAGGGCACTAATAAAACCAAACGTCCCGCTGGCCTATGGTGCCGATCTTGACAGATTGAACTTCGACGATATGTATAACGATATATTCCTTGCTGTCGAAGTCCCGTATTCCACTCACATGCTCCCAGATGACAAAGTTAGGCTTACGTGGGAAGGAAGTGTTATTTATCACAGTGACACAATAACCATTAATGAGCCTGACACCTTAACATTCACGATCCCCCGACTTGAAGTTATCGATATAATTGGTCGGTCGGCCCGCATTACCTACACACTTTACCATCTTGACAAAACAGCGTACGAATCCGACGAATTGATATTACATTTAGATGCATACCCTATTGACTTGCCCGCCCCCCGAATTAACGATCTCAAAGTAACTGTGTATTATCCTGATATTACAGATGGCGATAAAGGCCGCGTTCGATGGTCAGGCGTAGTGGTTCATGACACCCAAGAGCAATATCTCGAAGCTGGCAGAGTTGAGGAATTCAATATACCCAGCGCTTGGTTTTCCGAGAGCGAAGGAACAGCGGTACTTATTAACTACAGCGTATTAACAGATAGGGATAGCGAACGACTTATGTTCTCACGCGTATTGAGAATCAATCTATAGCCAACCTAAACAACTTTCAACGTCCTGGCGAGCGCCCTGCTTAAGGCTGTTCGCAGACAGTCATAATTGCCGTGGCTGACTGCGTACACCCTTTAACAAAACCAAGGATTAAAAAATGACCATTGCCAAGTTAATTTTCAATACAACGCTCAAAACCTTCTCATTGACGACTCTCCTATTTGTCGCACTCGCTGGCTGCGCATTAAAAGCACCTCCCTTTGATATAAACATGGCCCCTTACAGTGCGCGCGAACTGAAGGGTGAGAATACAGCCCGTCACTTAACGGATCGCTACAACAATACAGTCTCTAACTGCGGCACGTCCAGCGCCGCGGCGTTCCAGTGCTCCGGTGTGATATTGAGAGGTACTTCAGGAGTATCAACAGAGTATCACTCCTGGAACCCAAGCCCTGCTTCCGTCAAAAGCGGCGGCATTTCTTTCTCCTACTTACGCGCCGACTCTAAATATGACAAATTAGCATACGGTTACAACAATGGCTTTATTTTTTACCCAAAGGAATATGTTCCCGAGGGCAAAATTAATGTCCCTGTACTCTGTTCATTCCCCATTGATGCAGGTACCAGTGCTCGACCCGACAAACAAGGATGCGATTTTCACACTGCATTCCCGACTAACAGCCAAGAGTGCCAAAGCCAAGGTATCACTACTGCTTCCCAATGGATGAGTCATTATACTTCTGTCCCTACAGATCGACGGAGTCACGAATGTGGCTTTAATGTAAGATCAGGATTGGCCAATCAAGCCGACGCGTTCAATGCCAGCTTGCAGGGCATGGCCTTGAACGCGGCAGAATCCTTTAGTACGCAAAACGAATTACGTTTGGCGACGTGGGACCAAGACATTGGTAACTCTCTACCTATAGAAGCCTTTTTTTATCTAAATGACGGACTGGCAGATGCTCAATTTGAACAAAGAGATTTCTATGATGTCACTGGAATTACAGCACCCATTATATTTATTACACTGCCAAGTTCCCCTGAGAAAAATGCAACTTTTGAATATCGAGAATCGGATCAAATCGAATTCCCCACCGACGATAAAATAAAACCATCGGTTCTCGAAACGTATAATATCGAGGGTGATCACCTGCGTATGAGTGATATTTATGATGCCACCCATATCACCGTGGAAATACCAGAATACGAAGGAATCAACGGCGGCAAAGATACAATTCGAGTGTACTGGACTGGCAGAGTTAACTACATCAGCAGCATTATCACGGCCGCAAATCCTCCCGCAAAAACAGAGATTTTAATACCCCGCTCTGAGGTGATTGATAATATTGGGAGGTCCGTGAATGTAAAGTATTCAGTCAAAGAAAACGGAATCGGAGACACCAAAGAATCTGCCAGTTTGATTTTATACATCGACCCACAAGCTGTTGATCCATTGCCGCCCCCTACCTATTCCGATTCAACTGTATCCACGAACTATGCTGGAGAAACAGGCGATACTATTAAACTTCGCTGGGCAGGTACAACCACCCATGACACGGCAACCCAAAACGTGATCCCTGGGAAACCCAATACGTTCTCAATCCCCAGCGACTGGCTAGCCGAGAACGCTGGAAAAGAGGTCTTAATCAATTACTCAATTAAGCGGAACAGCACCGGGAGTAATTTAATGTTTTCACAGATACTGCGGATGACCATGCCGTAATCCAAGGTTAACAAGGGTTTACCTACAACTATTTCGAGCTGGCTGAATATTGGCTTAACAGACTGTTCGAAAACTACCTCTGCAGAGGTTCGTCCGGTATCAAACTTGGTTCGATCTATCAGAATGAGGTGATTACTTGTGGATCAGACGTATAGTCGTCGACACAGTGATTTACCAACCCTTAAATTTTCAGCACGATTGGATTGAATAAAGCTCCCAGCCTTCGTTCCTAGACAGCGAATACGGGACACACCCGCAAAAAAGCCCACCACCGATCTCTCAGTGGCGGGCTTTTGCTTGTCGTTTAAAGCAAAACGCTTACGGCTGCCTTTTTCAAATCGCGCCGCGTTGACGCAACAAATCCAGCACCAATTTCACACTTTCATCGAGTGACAACGATTGCGTGTTAACCACCAGATCGGCATTTAACGGCACATCATACGGGAAGGACTCACCCGGAATATTGTCACCGCCCGCCGCGTATAAGCCCTGCGGATCGCGCTCGGCGCACACGGCTGGCGAAGCCTGAACATACACCGTCAGCAGTCGGTCATCACCAATCAGCGCTTTAGCCTGTTCGCGACCTTCAGCATCCGGCGCCACAAACGCAGCCAGCGTCAGCAGGCCTGCTTCGTTGAACTGGCGCGCCACATGCGCAGCACGACGCCAGTTTTCAGTCCGCCCTGCACGGTCCTGCGGCAAACCCTTGTTCAGGTCATGGCGCAAGTTCTGGCCATCGAGCACAAACACCGCTCGGCCCATGTCGAACAACTTGCGCTCAACCGCATACGCCAGCGTACTTTTACCCGCGCCCGACAAGCCGCTGAACAAGACCGTTGCCGGTTGTTGGCCAAAGCGCTGAGCGCGCTCTTCTGTGGTCACGTGGGCCAGGTCGCCGTGATGGCTGGCACCGCCATGACTCAATGGCTGAGCGATGATCATGCCAGCGCCTACCGTGCCATTGGTCAGGCGGTCGATGATGATGAACGAACCCGTGGTGCGATTGCTGTCATAACCATCCAGGGCAATCGGAGCATCCAGGCTGATCTTGACCTTGCCGATTTCGTTCAGCTGCAAAGCGCTGGCGGGCCCTTCTTCCAGGGTGTTCACGTCCACTTTGTTGACGATACTGGCGATCGAGCCCGGTACGTAGCTTGTCGCACGTTTGATGTCGTATTTCTTGCCTGGCAACATGGGTTCTTCAGCCATCCACACCAACATGGCTTCAAAACTGTCGGTCACCACGGGCACGTTGTCGGCATGCACCAACAGATCACCACGGGAGATGTCGATCTCGTCTTCCATGGTCAGGGTAATCGCCTGACCCGGCCCCGCATGCTCCAGCTCACCTTCAAAGGTGACAATGGATTTGACCCGGCTGCTTTTGCCTGAAGGCAGCACGACAACTTCGTCGCCCTTGCGCACGATACCGCTGGCCAAGGTGCCAGCAAAACCACGGAAATTCAGGTTCGGGCGGTTCACGTATTGCACCGGGAAACGCAAGTCGGTGAGGTTGCGGTCAGCCGCCACTTCGACGGTTTCAAGAATTTCCATCAGTGACTGGCCGGTGTACCAGGGCGAACGCTCGCTCTTGTTCACCACGTTGTCGCCTTTGAGGGCCGACATCGGCACAAAGTGCAGGCTGGTGGGCTTGAGTTTCAAACCTTCTGCGAACTTCAGGTAATCGGCCTTGATCGACTCGAATACGCCTTCGTCGAAGCCCTTGAGGTCCATTTTGTTGATGGCCACAACGATATGCTTGATACCCAGCAAAGACGCAATAAAGCTGTGACGACGGGTTTGGGTCTGCACGCCGTAACGGGCATCTACCAGAATGATCGCCAGATCACAGGTCGACGCACCGGTGGCCATGTTGCGGGTGTACTGCTCATGGCCGGGGGTGTCGGCAATGATGAATTTGCGTTTGGCGGTGGAAAAGTAGCGATACGCCACGTCGATGGTGATGCCCTGCTCGCGCTCTGCTTGCAGGCCGTCTACCAACAGCGCAAGGTCGATATCATCGCCCGTGGTGCCGCTTTTCTTCGAGTCACGGGTGATCGCTTCCAGATGGTCTTCATAGATCATCTTGGAGTCGTGCAGCAGGCGCCCGATCAGGGTGCTCTTGCCGTCATCGACATTGCCGCAGGTCAGAAAACGCAGCATTTCCTTGCGTTCGTGCTGGCCCAGGTAGGCGAGGATGTCCTCGCTGATCAAATCAGATACGTGCGACATGACAACCCCTTAGAAATAACCCTGACGTTTTTTATCTTCCATTGAGCCGGCACCATCGTGATCGATGACTCGGCCCTGGCGCTCGGAAGTTCGCGTCAGGAGCATTTCCTGAATGATGTCGGTCAGGGTTTCAGCCTCTGACTCCACCGCACCGGTCAGCGGGTAGCAACCTAGCGTACGGAAACGGACCTTCTTTTTGACGATGCGAGACTTGTCTTCGTCAGACAGGTGCTCAAGGATGCGCTCGTCATCAATCATGATCAGCGTGCCGTTTTTCTCGATGACGTCGCGTTCAGCCGCGAAGTACAGCGGCACAATCGGGATGCCTTCCAGGTAGATGTACTGCCAGATGTCGAGTTCGGTCCAGTTCGACAGCGGGAATACGCGGATCGACTCGCCCTTATTAACGTTGCCGTTATAAACGTTCCACAGCTCAGGACGCTGGTTTTTCGGGTCCCAACGGTGCTTGCTGTCGCGGAAGGAATACACGCGCTCTTTGGCACGCGACTTCTCTTCGTCACGGCGGGCACCACCAAAGGCAGCATCAAAACCATACTTGTCCAGAGCCTGCTTCAGGCCCTCGGTTTTCATGATGTCGGTGTGCTTGGCACTGCCGTGAGTGAAGGGATTGATGTCCTGCGCCACGCCATCGGGGTTGACGTGAGTGATCAGATCCAGGCCCAGCTCTGCGACCATCTTGTCGCGAAAGCTGTACATCTCCTGGAATTTCCAGCGAGTGTCGACATGCATCACCGGAAACGGCAGCTTGCCGGGGAAAAATGCCTTGCGGGCAAGGTGCAGCATCACGGCGGAATCTTTACCGATCGAGTACAGCATCACCGGGTTATCGAACTCGGCGGCCACCTCGCGGATGATGTGGATGCTTTCCGCCTCCAGCTGTTTAAGGTGCGTCAGTTTGTCGACCATGGCTACTCACGAAAGCTATCTTATGAACGGCCTGCGGGCCGTGTTCGAGGGGCGAATCCTAGCACAGCACCTTCTTATATTGAGGGCGCCAACTAGATCGAAACGGTCTAAGAATAGATCGGTGGGTTTGGCCCCACGGCGTCTCCCGCACACCGTGTGACGCCTTTTTTTCTTACTTCACTCTCAGCGTGATGCACTCGGACACATTCCTTTCCCACCCCTTACCCACTCTGTAATTTCTTTATTTAAGTACCTACTCCAATTAGTTCAGCCAGTAGATTGTTTTTTGAGTAGTGCGGATTATAAGCCTTGCGTGCTTCACCCGATCGGTCATCACAGTATTGTCATTTTCTAATGACTCGACTGCATGATTGGACCGTTCCCTAACTATGTAACATTCGCAATTTTTGAAGCCGTAAAAAATCACCTTAAGCCACAGGGATTGAGGCAATAATACTTTTCGAGACCATTATGATTAATACATTATCTAAAACTGTACTTGTTGCACATTTGGCACTTGCTCTTTCCGCTCATGCTTCCATGGCCAATGCCTCTGATACGAAAAACAATACCCAGGTAAGATTCGATGGACGTGCGACCACCGCTGAGTGCAGGGCTGGTGACTTTCAAGGCTGGGTTGAACTTTCTGCGTTTCGCCACGACAACATCGTCGGGTACATGGTGAATAAGTACAAGATTTTGTACAGCGGAAAATCCGACAATGAAACTCTGGGACATAAGGCTAATATCAATGCCTTTGCCTCATCGCAAACTTCCCAAACCGTACACTCTCCTGACGCAATGAAACAAGATAACAACTGGCGTCAGCTCGGCCTGACGGGACTCGCTGTAGCCAATGCTCAAGGGACAATAACTGGAAACGTAGAATTCATATTCGACAGAAGCAATGGAAGCGATCCTAAGTGCAATATCTTCATCATGTGACACTGTTGGATCGTCAATAAACGACCACTAAACGCGAAGGGAAACAGATTGAAATTCGACGCTGTAGATTTTCAATCTGTCATCTTTGAACAGCTTCAAATTAAATCGGGTTCGGGCAGTCTATAAAAAGATGTTCAAGGGCAAAACGTCGGGCCAGATAGTCACCCAATGCCTGCACACCATAACGCTCGGTGGCGTGGTGCCCGGCGGCAATAAAGCTGATGTCGTTTTCTCGCGCGCTGTGAAAGGTTTGTTCAGAGGCTTCACCACTCAGGTACAAATCGACCCCCGCCAGCACCGCTTGATCGATGTACCCCTGCCCGCCCCCTGTGCACCAGCCCACCCGGCGAATCATTTCACTGCCTTCAATCACCAGCGGCTCACGCCCCAGTGCTTCTTGCACCTTGCGGGCAAAATCACGGGCAGTCATGGGCTCAGCCAGTGAGCCTACGAGCCCAACTACCTTGGCATTTGTCGGGTCCAGCGGGCCTTCGACCGTGATGTCCAACTGGCGCGCCAACTGCACGTTATTGCCCACCTCGGGATGCACGTCGAGGGGAAGGTGATACGCCAGCAGACTGATGTCGTGTTTAAGCAAGGTTTTCAATCGACGCTGCTTCATGCCGGTGACGCACGGGTCTTCGCCCTTCCAGAAATAACCGTGATGCACCAACACCAGATCCGCCTGGGCTTCAACGGCTGCATCGAGCAGCGCCTGACTGGCCGTCACGCCGCTGACGATTCGCATCACCTGAGGGCGCCCTTCGACTTGCAGGCCGTTGGGGCAATAATCACTGATTGCCGCGCAGTTCAGGTAACGATTTGCTTCTTCTACCAGCGTGCTCAGGGCTACAGCCATAAAAGACTCCTAAATATAGCGTTCAGAGCCGTGCGGCCCTCGTATAATGGCCGCCATTATGGGCCGTCGAGATGGCTCTGCAACCTTCAGGACTGAGTTCAATGTTTAAGGCTTTGCGTTTTTTTGGCTGGCCACTACTGGCTGGCGTGCTTATCGCGATGCTGATTATTCAGCGTTACCCGCAGTGGGTCGGGCTGCCGAGCCTTGACGTCAACCTGCAACAAGCGCCACAAACCAATTATGTGCAACAGGGTCCCGTCACCTATGCCGACGCCGTGACCCGTGCAGCACCCGCCGTGGCCAACCTGTACACCACTAAGGTGGTGAACAAAAACGCCCGGCCCTTGTTTGAAGACCCGCAGTTCCGGCACTTCTTCGGCGACAACGCGCCCAAGCAAAAGCGCATGGAATCGAGCCTCGGCTCGGCAGTGCTGATGAGCCCAGAAGGCTATCTGCTCACCAATAACCACGTGGTCACTGGTGCGGATCAAATTGTGGTAGCCCTCAAGGATGGTCGGGAAACCCTGGCCAGGGTGATTGGTAGTGACCCGGAAACTGACCTTGCGGTGCTCAAGATCGACCTGAAGAACCTGCCATCGATCACCATCGGTCGTTCGGACACCCTACGTATCGGCGATATTGCCCTGGCCATCGGTAACCCGTTCGGGGTTGGCCAAACCACCACCATGGGCATCATCAGCGCCACAGGCCGCAATCAATTGGGCTTGAACAACTACGAAGATTTTATCCAGACCGACGCTGCCATTAACCCCGGTAACTCAGGCGGTGCGCTGGTGGATGCCAATGGCAATCTGACCGGGATCAACACGGCCATTTTCTCCAAATCAGGCGGATCACAGGGTATTGGCTTTGCGATTCCGATCAACCTGGCCATGGAAGTCATGAAGGCCATCATTGAGCACGGGCAAGTGATTCGTGGCTGGTTGGGGATTGAAGTGCAGCCGTTGACGGCGGATCTGGCCGAATCGTTTGGTTTGAGCGGCCGCCCGGGGATTGTAGTGGCGGGTATTTTCCGTGATGGCCCGGCGCAGAAAGCGGGACTGCAATTGGGCGATGTGATTTTGAGCATTGATGGCGCACCGGCAAGCGACGGGCGCCGCTCAATGAATCAGGTGGCTCGAATCAAGCCATCGGACAAAATCTCGATTCAGGTCATGCGCAATGGCAAAGAGTTGAAGTTGACCGCTGAAGTAGGCCTGCGTCCACCGCAAGAGCAGCCGCCGCAGAAAGACAAGTAAGCAGGCCAACCCTCACCCCCAACCCTCTCCCAGAGGGAGAGGGGGCTTGATGGGTGTCGTAACGTAAATCTTCTTATGACTTTAGTCCCCTCTCCCTCTGGGAGAGGGAGCTGGATGGGTGTCGTCACGTAAATCTGCTTTTGACTTAGTCCCCTCTCCCTCTGGGAGAGGGTTAGGGTGAGGGCGCGATTACAGCGCTGACAACCCTTCAATCAACGCCGCATTCTGCTCCGGCGTCCCAATGCTGATACGCAAGAACTGCGCAATACGCAGTTGCTTGAAGTGACGCACGATCACACCCTGCCCCCGCAACTTCGCAGCCAGCGCCGCGGCATCATGCTCCGGATGACGAGCAAAGATAAAGTTGGCTGCCGACGGCAACACCTCAAAACCCAACGCCTGCAACTGACCTACAACATGCTCGCGGCTCTCAATAACCCGTTGGCACGTCTGCTCAAAATACTCACGGTCGGCAAACGCTGCCGCCGCACCGGCAATCGCGATGCGATCCAGCGGGTAGGAGTTGAAGCTGTTCTTGATCCGTTCCAACGCTTCAATCAGATCAGGGTGCCCAACTGCCAGCCCCACTCGCAGCCCGGCCAACGAACGCGACTTGGACAAGGTTTGTGTCACCAGCAAGTTCGGGTAACGATCCACCAGGCCGATGGCCGTCTCCCCTCCAAAGTCGATGTAGGCTTCATCCACCACGACCACAGAGTCTGGATTAGCCACCAGAATCTGCTCAATGGCTTCCAACGCCAACAAGCAACCCGTCGGCGCGTTGGGGTTGGGAAAAATGATCCCGCCATTGGCTTTGGCATAGTCCGCAGGCTGAATCTGGAACTGCTCATCCAGCGGCACCGCATCAAATTCAATGCCGTACAAACCACAGTAAACCGGATAAAAGCTGTAGCTGATGTCGGGAAACAACAGCGGTTTGTCGTGCTGGAACAATCCGTTAAACACATGGGCCAGCACTTCGTCAGACCCGTTCCCCAGAAACACCTGATCGGTCTGTACGCCGTAATACTCAGCCACCGCCTGCTTGAGCAAGTCGCTGTTGGGGTCCGGGTATAAACGCAGGTCGTCGTTGATCTCGGCCTGCATCGCGGCCAACGCTTTAGGCGAAGGCCCGTAAGGGTTTTCGTTGGTGTTGAGTTTGACCAGTTTGGTCAACTTCGGTTGTTCACCCGGCACATAAGGCACCAGTTCTTTAACGAACGGACTCCAGAATTTACTCATGCTTATTGCCCCTGCTCGGTGTCAGCCATGATTCGGTATTCAGCGCTGCGGGCATGCCCGGTCAGCGATTCGCCACGCGCCAGAATTGAGGCGGTTTTACCCAGCTCCGATGCGCCTTGTTCGGAGCAGAAGATGATAGACGAGCGTTTCTGGAAGTCGTACACGCCCAGCGGCGAGGAGAAGCGTGCAGTGCCAGATGTCGGGAGTACATGGTTAGGCCCGGCGCAATAATCCCCCAAAGCTTCAGAGGTGTGACGACCCATAAAGATGGCGCCCGCATGGCGAATTTGCGGCAACCAGGCTTGCGGGTCAGCCACTGAAAGTTCCAGATGCTCCGGCGCGATGCGGTTGGACACGTCAATCGCTTGCTGCATGTCCTTCACCAGAATCAACGCGCCGCGGCCTTTGATCGAGGTTTCGATAATCTCGGCACGTTCCATGGTCGGCAGCAGCTTGGCAATACTGGCCGCAACTTTGTCGAGGAACTCGGCATCCGGGCTGACCAGAATAGCTTGCGCATCTTCGTCATGCTCGGCTTGAGAAAATAGGTCCATGGCGATCCAGTCCGGATCAGTCTGACCGTCACACACCACCAGAATTTCCGATGGCCCGGCAATCATGTCGATCCCCACTTGGCCGAATACGTGGCGCTTGGCTGTGGCCACATAGATATTGCCCGGGCCAACCACTTTGTCGACTTTGGGTACGCTTTCGGTGCCGTACGCCAGTGCAGCAACCGCTTGGGCACCGCCGATGGTGAACACCCGATCAACCCCGGCGATGCACGCCGCCGCCAATACCAGCTCGTTGAGTTCACCGCGCGGTGTTGGAACAACCATGACCACTTCAGTGACACCGGCCACTTTGGCCGGAATGGCGTTCATCAATACCGAGGACGGATATGAGGCTTTACCACCCGGCACGTAAAGGCCCGCACGGTCCAGCGGCGTGACTTTCTGGCCCAGCACCGTGCCATCGGCTTCGGTGTAGCTCCAGGAATCCTGCTTCTGTTTTTCGTGATAGCTGCGTACGCGCTGAGCCGCTTTTTCCAAGGCTTCACGCTGAGGCACAGTGATGCGGGTCAAGGCGAGTTCCAGACGCTCACGCGGCAGGATCAAGTCCGCCATTGAGTTAACAGTCAACCCGTCAAAGCGCTGAGTAAATTCAACCAGCGCCGCGTCTCCACGCTCGCGCACCGCTTTGATAATGTCGAGTACGCGCTGATTGACCGAGTCGTCTGACACACTTTCCCAGCTCAGCAGATGATCCAGATGCTGCGCGAAATCCGGGTCAGCAGCGTTGAGTCGGCGAATTGCAGTGGGAGCGGTCATAGCGAGGGCCTCGGTAATGGGCGTTTGCTGGGAATGGTTTTTTGCAAGGATCAGGCACGGCAAGACTACCAAGCCATCCGCGTGGGTACCTGAAATTTCTGGTTATTACGCGGATAGATGGGCGCGACATCAGGGATCAGCCCCTTGTCGCGCAAGTGCGTCAGCTGCGGTGTCGCGACTCCACTGCTTTGCGCAGGGTGTCGATCAGGGCTTGAATACGGGCGTGCTGCATTTTCATCGAAGCCTTGTTAACCACCAGACGGGAGCTGATGGCGGCAATGAATTCCTGGGGTTCCAGGCCATTGGCGCGCAAGGTGTTGCCGGTATCGACCACGTCGATGATTTTGTCGGCCAGGCCAATCAAAGGCGCCAGTTCCATCGAGCCATACAGCTTGATGATGTCGACCTGACGGCCTTGTTCGGCGTAATAGCGCTTGGCAACATTGACGAATTTGGTGGCAATGCGCAGGCGGCCTTTAGGCTCAGCAACACCGATGGCGCCGGCGGTCATCAGCTTGCACTGGGCAATCTGAAGGTCGAGTGGCTCGTAAAGGCCCTGGCCGCCGTATTCCATCAGCACGTCTTTACCGGCCACACCGAGGTCGGCAGCACCATGTTCAACGTAAGTCGGCACATCGGTGGCACGTACGATCAGCAGGCGGACGTCTGGCTGTGAGGTCGGGATGATCAACTTGCGGCTTTTGTCCGGATTCTCGGTCGGCACAATGCCCGCTTCAGCCAGAAGCGGCAGGGTGTCGTCAAGGATACGGCCCTTGGACAGTGCAATGGTCAACATGGGAAACGTAAGTCCTTATCAGGGTACTTTTGCCCGTGCGCAATCGGCGCCGGACAAGCTTCGAGCCTGATGATCAGGCTCGACTTGAACGATTCAAGGCCAGGCAAGATAACGCGTGAGCGCCATTACGTCACCTGGCGGCTGGACACGATCCGTGTGCCCATGAGGCCAAACGCCAAAAACTAGCCCGGAACGCGGCGAATTTTGGCACCCAGCATTTGCAGTTTTTCTTCGATGCACTCGTAACCACGGTCTATGTGGTAGATGCGGTCGATCAGGGTGTCGCCTTCTGCAACCAGTGCCGAAATGACCAGGCTGGCCGAAGCACGCAGGTCCGTGGCCATCACTGGCGCGCCTTTCAGCGTTTCAGTACCGGTTACGATGGCGGTATTGCCTTCAACCTGAATTTTGGCGCCCATGCGGTGCAGTTCATACACGTGCATGAAACGGTTTTCAAAGATGGTCTCGATCACTGCACCCGTGCCTTCGGCAATGGCGTTGAGCGAGATGAACTGCGCTTGCATGTCAGTCGGGAATGCCGGGTACGGAGCCGTACGCACATTCACCGCTTTAGGGCGCTTGCCGTGCATGTTCAGTTCGATCCAGTCTTCACCGGTGGTGACTTCTGCACCCGCCTCCTTGAGTTTTTCAAGGACGGCTTCAAGGATGGTCGGATCGGTGTCCTTGACCTTAACGCGGCCACCGGTCACGGCAGCAGCCACCAGATAAGTACCAGTTTCAATACGGTCCGGCATTACGCGGTAAGTGGCAGGATGCAGCTCTTTAACGCCATCGATGATGATGGTGTCAGTGCCAGCACCGCTGACCTTGGCGCCCATGGCGTTAAGGAAGTTGGCAAGGTCGACGACTTCAGGCTCGCGAGCAGAGTTCTGCAATACACTGCGGCCATTGGCCAGTGCTGCAGCCATCATGATGTTTTCGGTACCGGTCACGCTCACGGTATCGAAGAAGAAGTTGGCACCGTTCAAGCCGCCTTCAGGCGCCTTGGCCTTGATGTAGCCGCCTTCAACATCAATCACCGCGCCCATGGCTTCAAGACCGCGGATGTGCAGGTCGACCGGACGCGAACCAATGGCGCAACCGCCTGGCAATGCAACTTCGGCGTAACCGAAGCGAGCAACCATCGGGCCCAACACCAGAATCGACGCACGCATGGTTTTAACCAGTTCGTACGGCGCAACCAGGGTTTTGATGGTGTTCGGGTTGATTTCGACGCTGAGCTTTTCATCAATCACCGGCTCAATGCCCATGCGACCGAACAGCTCGATCATGGTGGTGATGTCATGCAAATGCGGCAGGTTGGCAACGGTGACCGGGCCATTACACAGCAAGGTCGCTGCCAGGATAGGCAGAGCAGAGTTCTTCGCACCGGAAATACGGATTTCGCCATCAAGACGGGCACCGCCGGTAATAATCAATTTATCCATAACAATCTCGACGCCAATGGGCTCAGGGGGCTCAGGTGCGCTCGGCCCAGGCCGCGCTGCTGAAGAATTTCATAGTGACCGCGTGGATGCTGCCATCAGCAATCCAAGGGTTCAAATGGGCATAGATGCTTTGTTGACGTTTAACCGGGCTCAAGGCCGCCAGTTCGTCACTAATCACGTTCAGCTGAAAGTTGCAGCCTTCGCCCTCAACTTCTACCTGGATTCCAGGCAGCTTTCCCTCAAGAAAGCTCTTCACTTCTACGGCCTGCATGCTCAACCTCAATCGGCGCCTAACGCGCGCGGGTCGGCCATCATACAAAAAAGCCCCGCGCCTGCGAACCCCACTTAGCAGGACTCTGACGGGGGGCTTTGCTGTATATGGCGATTAATGGTGTGCCAACAACTCGGTCAAACCCGAAACCTGAGCGATTTCGCGCATGTCTTCGGGTAATCCACGAATGCTTAATGACTTGTTCTGGGCGTCTGCGTCCCGGATAAAACACAACAGCAGCGATAAACCCACGCTGCTGGACTTGCTGACCGCAGAGCAATCCACCACCAAGGCTTTGGCCAGTGCTTTTTTGATCAACGCCTGACCTTCCTTGCGCAAACGAGGACCGGTCTGATAGTCGAGCACGCCACTGAGGCGCAATTCGCTTTCGCCGGCCAGGGTGATGGCGGCGTCACTCATTGGCTCAACTTCTCATCGGTTTTTTCCTTGGCTTTGGCGACTTCGCCCGCCCAGTTATCGATGGTCTTGTCCAGATTGTTGCCGTTACGGCTCATGGCATCAGCGAACTGATCGCGGAACAACTTGCCGATGTTGATACCGTTGATGATGACGTTACGCACCTTCCACTCGCCATTTACCTTATTAAGGGTATAGGACAACGGGTAGATAGCGCCCTTCTCACCTTTCACGGTCATATCAACGCTGGTGCGATCGCCACTTTCATCCTTGGCAGGAGAAACAGTGATGCCTTCGTTCTTGAACTCAAGCAAGGCGTTGCCATAAAACTGCATCAGGCTGCGCTTGAAGTTCTCTTGAAAGCGCTGCATTTGCGCAGGGGTGGCGTTACGCGAATATTTAACGGTCATGATGCTTCGCGAAATACCGTCAACATCCACAACCGGGCCAACGATGTTATTCAGCGCATCGTAAAACTTGGCAGGACTTTGCTTGTATTGCTCTTTATTAGCCGCCAGGTCGGCCAGCAGCCGGGTGGTCGTATCAGAAACGATGTCATGGGCAGACTGGCCCGGTGCGGCGTTAGCCATCATCGGCAGAGCGGCTGCCAGAATGACCAGCAGGCCACGGCGCAAGAGAGAGATCATCTAAAAGCTCCTTATTTGGCTTCTTTGCTAACGGTATTCATCAGGAATTTGCCGATCAGATCTTCGAGCACCAACGACGACTGGGTGTCATGAATGGTGCCGCCATTTTTTAGCAGGGTGTCATCGCCACCGACGCTGATCCCGATGTATTTCTCGCCCAGCAGACCCGCCGTGAGAATAGACGCTGTCGAGTCGGTCGGCAGGTTATCGACGCTCTTGTCGATTTGTAAGGTCACGCGGGCCGTGAAGTTGTCACGGTCCAGGTCGATCGCAGTGACCTTACCGATGGTCACGCCGGCCATAGTGACCTTGGCGCGCACGGTCAGACCGGCGATGTTGTCAAAGTAAGCGTAGAGCTTGTAGGTGTCGGTGCTGGCCGTCGGAGACAGTCCACTGACCCGCAGGGCAAGCAACAATAAAGCCAGGATGCCAGCCAGCAAAAACAGGCCGACACCGATTTCCATGGTGCGGTTTTGCATCAGAAGTCTCCAAACATCAAGGCAGTCAAAATAAAGTCCAGCCCGAGGACTGCCAGCGAGGCATACACCACGGTCTTGGTAGTGGCACGGCTGATCCCCTCTGAGGTGGGCTCACAGTCATAACCTTGGAACACAGCAATCCAGGTCACCACAAAAGCAAACACGATGCTTTTGATGATCCCGTTAAGCACGTCACCACTGAAGGTCACGCTGTTTTGCATGTTTGCCCAGTAGGAGCCGTCATAAACGCCCAACCAGTCGACCGCCACCCACGAACCGCCCCAGATCCCGACCACGCTGAAAATCATTGCCAGCAGCGGCAGAGAAATAAAACCGGCCCACAAGCGAGGCGCAATGATGTACTTGAGCGGGTCCACACCGATCATTTCGAGGCTGGACAGTTGCTCGCTGGATTTCATGTTGCCGATTTCAGCGGTCAGGGCTGAACCCGCCCGCCCAGCAAACAACAGCGCAGTCACCACCGGCCCCAGCTCACGCAAAAGGGTCAGGGCAACCATTTGCCCGACAGCCTGCTCGGAGCCATAGCTGGACAAAATGCTGAAACCTTGCAGGGCCAACACCATGCCGATGAACACCCCGGACACGACGATAATGACCAGCGACATGACGCCAACAGAGTGCAGTTGCTTGAGCAATAGCCCAAACATGCCACCGATGCCACCACGTCCCAGCAAGGCATGAAACAGAAATATCACCGAACGCCCCAGGACTGAGACCATATCGATCCCGGCCCGGCCAAATAATGCGATGCGGTCCATTATTGAATGCTTGCGCATCATCGCTTCCCCAGTAAATCGGTTCGGTAGTCCGACGCCGGAAAGTGAAACGGAACAGGACCGTCCGGGTCGCCGTTCATAAATTGACGAATACGCGGATTATCGGCATTCATCAGTTCTTCTGGCGTGCCCTGCCCCAGTACCTGACCATCGCCCACCACATAGAGATAGTCAGCAATACTCGCGGTTTCAGCCAAATCGTGCGAAACAACAATACTGGTGATACCTAGCGCATCATTGAGCAAGCGTATCAGCCGGACCAGAACACCCATTGCGATGGGATCCTGCCCGACAAACGGTTCGTCATACATCAGGATTTGCGGGTCAAGGGCAATGGCCCTCGCCAGGGCAACCCGGCGCTTCATTCCGCCAGACAACTCGTCCGGCATCAAATTGATGGCGCCACGCAGCCCCACGGCCTGCAACTTGAGCAGCACGATGTCGCGAATCATTTCTTCAGGCAAATGGGTATGAACACGTAGCGGAAAGGCCACGTTTTCAAAGACGTCGAGATCGGTGAACAACGCACCGCTTTGGAACAAAACGCCCATGTGCTTTCGCGCATCAAACAGATCACTGCGCGACAGCGTCGGCAGATTCTGACAATTGACCCACACTTCGCCGCTGCTGGGACGCAGTTGCATCCCCATCAAACGCAAAAGGGTAGTCTTGCCACAGCCCGAAGGCCCCATGATCCCCGTGACCTTGCCACGCGGGATCAAAATATCGACATTATTGAAGATGCTGCGCGTGCCGCGCTTGAAGGACACTCCCTTCAGCTCGACCGCGTAGGCGTTATCAGCGCTCATCTAAACTCCTTGCGATGCAGCCTCTGCCTCTCACTCGGACACCCGGCTCCTTAAGTAAAAAGAAGCGTGCTCCCTGAGCGGGCCGAACTGGCGGCGAACTATACCACTGCTCTTACTGACCGCCCAAGGCCGAAGGAGTGCCCTGTAAGCATCCAGACAGCGAAATTAATCCGCTAGAGCAGCCAGACCTTTACCTCTTTACAAGCGCAGACTACAAACTACGACGATCGCGCGTGAGTGATCAGCACATAACCGCTATAATCTTTGCCTTTTCTCAGGCTACCCGACTTCAAACATGAGCCAATCCAGCGACCTGATTCAATCTGCCCAACGCACCATCCGCCTCGAGCTGGAAGCTGTAGAAGGCTTGCTGACCCACATCGACGCTGATTTCGTAAGCGCTTGCGAGATGATTCTTGCAAGTAAAGGCCGTGTAGTTGTTGTCGGCATGGGCAAATCCGGGCACATCGGCAATAAAATTGCCGCGACCCTGGCCAGTACCGGCACCACGGCTTTTTTTGTCCATCCGGCTGAGGCCAGTCATGGCGACATGGGCATGATTACCCGCGACGACATTATCCTCGCGCTGTCCAATTCCGGATCGACCGCTGAAATCGTGACCTTGCTGCCCCTGATCAAGCGCCTGGGCATTAAATTGATCAGCATGACCGGCAATCCCGAGTCGCCATTGGCCAAAGCTGCCGACGTCAGTCTGGATGCCCGCGTGGCACAGGAGGCTTGCCCACTCAATCTGGCGCCCACCTCCTCGACCACTGCGGCATTGGTGCTGGGCGACGCATTGGCCATAGCATTGCTTGAAGCTCGCGGTTTCACCGCCGAAGACTTTGCTTTTTCACATCCTGGCGGCGCTCTGGGTCGGCGTTTGCTGCTGAAAGTCGAGAACGTAATGCACTCGGGTGATGAATTGCCGCATGTGGTACGCGGCACTCTGCTCAAAGATGCGTTGATGGAAATGACCCATAAAGGCCTCGGCATGACCGTGGTAATAGAAGAAGATGGCCGCCTGGCCGGGATCTTCACCGACGGTGACTTGCGCCGCACGCTGGATCGGGAAATCGATATTCGCAATGCCATTATCGACACGGTCATGACCCCACATGGCAAAACGGCACGAGCCGACATGCTCGCCGCTGAAGCCCTGAAGATCATGGAAGACCATAAAATCAGCGCGCTGGTGGTTGTCGACAAGGAAGACCGCCCGGTAGGCGCCTTGAACATGCACGACTTGCTGCGCGCAGGAGTGATGTAATGACCCAGGAACTGCTTAAACGCGGCAAAGATATCAAGCTTGCCGTCTTCGACGTCGATGGCGTGCTGACGGATGGGCGACTGTACTTCCTTGAAGACGGCAGCGAATTCAAGTCTTTCAGCACCCTTGATGGCCAGGGCATTAAAATGCTGATGGCGGCGGGCGTACAAACAGCAATTATCAGCGGTCGCAAGACCCCTGCAGTTGAGCGTCGTGCGCAAAACCTGGGCATTCCTCATCTGTATCAGGGCCGCGAAGACAAATTAGTGGTTTTGGACGAGCTTCTCGGCCAACTCAACCTAAGCTATGAACAGGTTGCTTATTTGGGCGATGACCTCCCTGACCTGCCGGTTATCCGCCGCGTAGGTTTGGGCATGGCGGTCGCCAATGCAGCAAGTTTTGTTCGCCAGCACGCCCATGGCGTCACTCAGGCGCGAGGTGGCGAAGGTGCTGCACGCGAATTTTGCGAGCTGATTCTGCGTGCCCAAGGCCGCCTTGATGCTGCCCTCGCCGCCTACCTATAGAGCTTTATATGCTGAGCAAAAAGATTCGCAATATTCTGCTATTCACAGTCATCGCCGCGCTGTTTGCCGCTGTGGGTTACTGGAATATCAGCCCGGAGCGCTTTCTCGACAGTCCACCCGTGGCTGTGGATGACGGCGCCATTGACTACTACGCCTTGAATACGCGCAGCCTTCAATATCTACCGGACGGTAAGTTGCAGTACGAAATGACAGCCGACAAAGTTGAGCACTTGAAGGCATCCGAAGTCACCTTGCTGACCACGCCTGATCTGCAAATGTACCGGGGTACGGCTTATCCGTGGCACGTGCAAAGCGAGCGCGGCGAAGTGAATCCAGACGGCAGTGAAGTCGAGCTGATCGACTCGGTACGTGTAGCTCGCACCGACGAAAAAGATCGCACCACGATTATTACCAGCACCCGCATGACTGTTTTCCCGCAGAAGCAATATGCGCAGACCGAGCGAGACGTTAGAATCGACGGCGCTGGCGGTGTAACGACTGGCAAGGGAATGAAAGCATATTTGAAAGACGGCAGGATGGACCTGCTGTCCAACGTAAGAGGACAGTATGAGTCTCGTTAAAACCCTCCCATTATTGCTCAGCCTGAGCGCAGCACTGGGAAGCGCGAGCGCCTGGGCTCTGCCGAACGACAATGAACAGCCTATTCGTATTCAGGCTAATGAAGCGCAGTTGGATGATAAAAAAGGGGTCGCTACTTACAAGGGCGACGTCATCATCACCCAAGGCTCGATGAAAATTACCGGCAACACGGTAACCATCACCCGTAACGCTGCGGGCGAAATTGATGTTGTGACGTCGGTAGGCAACCTGGCTTACTTCGAGCAACTGCAAAAAGCCACTGATCCCAAGCCGGTTCAGGCCTATGCCGTAACGATCCAATACCATGCGCCACAAAACCGCATCGTACTGATCGACAAGGCCAAGGTGATCAACGACGGTAATACCACTGAAGGCGAGAAAATCGTCTACGACACGGTCAAACAAGTCGCCAATGCTGGTCGCGCCAATGGCGCCAGCGTGACTGCGCCGCGTCCACGTATCGACATGGTTATCCAGCCGAAGAAGAAAAACGACCAGCAGAAGGCCCAGTAATGGCTACTCTGAAAGCCCAGCATTTGGCTAAAAGCTACAAGAGTCGCCAAGTGGTACGCGATGTCAGCCTGTCAATCGACAGCGGACAAATCGTAGGCTTGCTGGGCCCTAACGGCGCAGGCAAGACCACGTGCTTTTACATGATTGTCGGCCTGGTTCAGGCCGATCAAGGCCGCGTGCTGATCGATGATCTGGATGTCAGTCATCAACCCATGCACGGCCGCGCACGTGCCGGTATCGGTTACTTGCCACAGGAAGCGTCAATCTTCCGCAAGCTGTCGGTTGCCGACAACATCATGGCGATTCTCGAAACGCGCAAGGAGCTCGACAAGGCCGGTCGCCGTAAAGAGTTGGAAAGCCTGTTGCAGGAATTCCATATCAATCATATCCGCGACAGTCTGGGCATGAGCTTGTCAGGTGGTGAGCGGCGCCGGGTTGAAATTGCCCGCGCTCTGGCCACTGCACCCAAGTTCATCCTGCTCGACGAACCTTTTGCCGGCGTTGACCCGATTTCCGTGGGTGATATCAAACAGATCATTTACCACCTCAAAGCCAAAGGCATTGGCGTGCTGATCACTGATCACAACGTGCGTGAGACCCTCGATATCTGCGAAACCGCCTATATCGTCAATGACGGGCAACTGATCGCAGAAGGCGATGCTGAAACCATTCTTGCCAACAAACTGGTTCGCGAAGTGTATCTGGGGCATGAATTCCGCTTGTAAACCCTCATCGTGAATGGCCCCTTGCAGCGATAAACCTTGAACTTCAATATGACGGTCAAGGTTTTTTCGCATATAGAGGCCAGCCTGCAGGCCGCTTCTGAAAACAACTTAAACTAATTCGACACGCCCCCTAGTCAAACGCACCGGGTTCAGGCATATAATTTGCTTATGTTTGGCGCTCACGCGCCTTGGTAGTGGATGGCGCCATGCGCGCCGGCGAATAAGGTCTTTAGCCCCAGCCATGAAACCATCGCTAGTCCTGAGAATGGGCCAGCAGCTGACGATGACACCTCAGCTGCAACAGGCCATCCGTCTGCTCCAATTGTCTACCCTGGATCTGCAACAGGAAATCCAGGAGGCTCTGGAATCCAATCCAATGCTCGAACGCCAGGAAGAAGGCGACGACTTCGACAATTCAGATCCGCTGGCCGATAACATCGAGCAAAAACCCAATAACGACATTCAGGAACCTTCCTATCAGGAATCCACACCCACGGTGGACAACCTGGAAGAAGGCGAATGGAACGAACGTATTCCCAATGAGCTGCCTGTCGATACCGCCTGGGAAGACGTCTACCAAACCAGCGCCAGCAGCCTGCCAAGCAACGATGATGACGAGTGGGACTTCACCACCCGCACCTCGGCCGGCGAAAGCCTGCAAAGCCACCTGCTGTGGCAATTGAATCTGGCCCCCATGTCAGACACTGACCGGCTGATCGGTGTAACGCTCATCGACTGCATCAACAATCAGGGGTATCTCGACGAGACACTTGACGAAATCCTTGAGGCATTCGACCCGGAACTCGACATCGAACTTGATGAGATCGAAGCCGTTCTGCACCGCATCCAGCAATTCGAACCGGCCGGCATTGGCGCACGCAACCTCAGCGAGTGCTTGCTTCTTCAGTTGCGCCAGCTCCCGGCCAAAACCCTCTGGCTCAATGAAGCCAAGCGCCTGGTGACTGATTACATCGACCTCTTGGGTGCCCGCGATTACAGTCAGCTAATGCGCCGCATGAAGCTCAAGGAAGATGAGCTGCGCCAGGTCATTGAACTGATACAAAGCCTCAACCCGCGCCCCGGCTCGCAAATCGAGTCCAGCGAGGCCGAATACGTGGTACCCGACGTGATTGTGCGCAAGGACAATGAACGCTGGTTGGTAGAGCTCAATCAGGAGTCCATGCCGCGCTTGCGAGTAAACCCTCAATACGCCGGTTTTGTGCGCCGCGCTGATACCAGCGCCGACAACTCGTTCATGCGCAATCAGTTGCAAGAAGCCCGCTGGTTTATCAAAAGCCTGCAAAGCCGCAATGAAACGCTGATGAAAGTGGCGACGCAAATCGTCGAGCACCAGCGCGGCTTTCTGGAATATGGCGATGAAGCCATGAAGCCTTTGGTGCTGCATGACATCGCCGAAGCAGTAGGCATGCACGAATCGACCATTTCCCGGGTGACTACGCAAAAGTTCATGCACACCCCCCGCGGCATTTATGAGTTGAAGTACTTTTTTTCCAGCCACGTCAGCACTTCTGAAGGGGGGGAATGCTCGTCCACAGCGATCCGCGCCATCATTAAAAAACTGGTGGCGGCTGAAAATCAGAAAAAGCCGTTGAGTGACAGCAAGATCGCTGGTTTACTGGAGGCACAAGGTATTCAAGTGGCCCGTCGCACCGTCGCCAAGTACCGCGAATCCCTCGGGATAGCGCCTTCCAGCGAGCGCAAGAGGTTGATGTAAGCCACGGGCCACCGCGTTTCAGTGGCAGGCTGTTCGGCCTGCCACTCTATGCAATGGCAACCGAAGGAGAAACTGCATGCAAATCAACATCAGTGGACAGCATCTGGAAGTCACCGACGCGTTACGCGCTTACATAGGCGAAAAATTCAAACGCCTGGAGAACCATTTCGACAAGATCACCAACGCACAGGTCATCATGAAAGTCGAAAAACTTCAGCAGAAGATTGAAGCCACCCTGCATATACCCAAAGGTCCAAAGGAAGTCGTTGCGAACGCAGAGCATAACGATATGTATGCTGCAATCGACCTGCTCGCTGACAAGCTCGATCGCCAATTGAAAAAACATAAGGAAAAGTCCCAAAGCCTGCTTCAAGGCGCAACGGGGCGTTAATACTCCATACCCATGATTCGACTTGAAAATATCCTGACCCCCGGCCGTTCCCTTGTGAACGTGCCGGGCGGCAGTAAAAAGCGCGTACTCGAACAAACTGCCAAGCTGATTCACGATCAGGTGCCTGATCTGGCCATGCAGGATGTTTACGAGAGTTTGCTTGCCCGTGAAAAACTGGGTTCCACCGGTTTTGGTAACGGCATCGCCATACCCCATTGCCGCCTCAAGGGTTGCGAGTCGCCTGTCAGCGCCTTGTTGCACCTTGATGCGCCCATAGATTTCGACGCCATTGATGGCGCGCCGGTCGACCTGCTATTCGTTTTGCTCGTGCCTGAAGCGGCCACTGATGCACATCTGGAACTGCTCAGGCAGATCGCCAGCATGCTCGACCGCAAAGACGTGCGCGAAAAACTGCGCGCAGCCAGCAGCAACGAAGCGCTGTATCAGGTTGTTCTGGACGTACAGAACGGTCATTAATCATGCGCTTAGTTATCGTTAGCGGACGCTCCGGCTCCGGAAAAAGCACTGCACTGGCTGTCCTCGAGGACAACGGTTTCTATTGCATCGACAATCTGCCGGCCGGGCTGTTACCGGAACTGGCAGAACGTGCGCTGATTCACACCGAACTGGCACAGCCGCTGGTTGCCGTGTCCATTGACGCGCGCAATTTGCCCAGCCATTTGTCGCGCTTTCCGCAACTGCTTGAAGAAGTGCGCAACCGGCACATTCAGTGCGATGTGCTGTTTCTGGATGCCGACGAAGAAACCTTGCTCAAACGTTTCTCGGAAACACGCCGGCGTCACCCACTGAGCAGCGCCAGCCGCTCTCTGGCCGAAGCCATACGTGACGAGAACCTCTTGCTGGGGCCAATTGCCGACCTGGCTGACCTGACGATCAATACCACCAACCTGAACCTGTATCAGTTGCGCGATACCATCAAGCTGCGCCTGCTAAACAAACCTGAGGCCGGAACTGCATTTCTGGTTGAGTCCTTTGGTTTCAAGCGTGGCATGCCGGTGGATGCCGACCTGGTTTTCGATGTGCGCTGCCTGCCTAACCCCTATTGGAAGCCAGAGCTACGCGAACAGTCGGGCCTGGACAAGCCTGTTGCGGACTACCTGGCAGCACAGCCGGATGTTGAAGAGATGTTCCAGGACATCTCCAGCTACCTGCTTAAATGGCTGCCCCGCTTCGCTGCCAGCAATCGGGCGTATGTCACCATTGGTATTGGTTGCACAGGCGGACATCATCGCTCGGTCTACCTTACTGAGCGCCTCGGTAAATGCCTGCAAGAAACCCTGAAGAACGTCCAGGTTCGCCACCGCGACCTTACCTGAAAGGATCACTCCCGCGATGCCTGCACTGGAAATTGAAATCATCAACAAGCTGGGCCTGCATGCCCGGGCATCCGCCAAGTTCGTGGGTATCGCAGGACAGTTTCCATGTCAGGTCAGAGCGGGACGCACCCCTGACTCGATGGTGGATGGCAAAAGCATCATGGCCATGATGATGCTTGCCGCTGGCAAAGGCACAACTATCCACCTCAAGACCGAAGGCGAGAAAGAGCAGGAGGCGCTGGATGCACTGGCGACCCTCATCAACAACTACTTTGATGAGGGTGAGTAAGCCACGCTCAGCCCAACGCCGTGTCCATCACCATCATCAAGCAGAACCCGACACACAATCCCAGGCTGGCAAGTTTCTCGTGACCATTGCGTCGCGACTCAGGAATGACTTCTTGGGTGACCACCAGCAACATGGCCCCCGCCGCCAATGCCAACCCCAAAGGCAACAACATTTCGGCCAGATTGACCAACCAGGCGCAGAGCAACGCAAAGACCGGTTCAACAAGACCTGAGGCCGCACCAATCAAGAATGCCTTGACCCGCGACATGCCTGCGCCGGCCAACACCAATGCAATCACCAGCCCCTCCGGAACATCCTGAAGCGCGATGCCCATTGCCAGGCTATCGGCGTCTGGCATCCCGCCTCCTGCCGACACCCCGACTGCCATGCCCTCGGGGATGTTGTGCGCCACGATCGCAATCACAAACAACCAGATACGCGGTGCAATCACTGGCTCGCCGGGGCGACTGACCAATATTTCGGGCCCGCCGCCTGCCACCTTGCGGTCGACCAGAAACAGAAAAAAAGCGCCCAGCAAGATACCCGCACTGATCAGGCCGCTAGCCGCCCACGGCGACAAACCAAGGTTTTCAGCGGCGGCTATACCGGGAACAATCAGTGAGAACGCCGTAGCCGCCAACATCACTCCGGCGCCAAAGCCCAATAAGGTATCGCTGACCGCTACTGGCATCTTGCGAATTACCAGCACCGGCACTGCTCCCAGCGCCGTGCCCAACGCGCAGAGCGCTCCGCCTTGCAGTGCCCGTAGCAGCCGGGGCTCCAGATCCAGCCAGACCAATCCCTTGGCTACCAGCAAGGCCGTGCCCGCCAACAGCAAGAGCGTGCCAAGAGCATAGCGAAACATTCGCACGCCCCCGACCGCTAATATTTGCGTGCCCATAATCTGCCTGAACCTTGTTGAGTCAGCCAATAGCGGCCTGATAACGACGCGCCACTTCTGGCCAGTTAATAACGTTATAGAACGCACTGATGTATTCCGGGCGACGGTTTTGATAGCGCAGGTAGTACGCGTGCTCCCACACATCCAGCCCCAGAATCGGCGTATTGCCATTCATCAGCGGACTGTCCTGATTTCCGCTACTTTCAACCACCAGTGTTTTTTGCGGGGTTACGCTCAACCACGCCCAGCCACTGCCAAAACGGGTTAATGCGGCTTTGGTAAAGGCCTCTTTGAACGCATCAAGCCCTCCCAACTGCTCATCAATCGCCTTGGCCAATGCGCCTTCCGGGATGCCTCCCCCTTTAGGACTCATCACTTTCCAGAATAGCGAGTGGTTGGCATGTCCACCGCCATGATTGATCACCGCAGGTCGGAGCTTCTCGGGCAGTTGCTGAACGCTGGCAACCAGCTTTTCCACGGGCCACTCCTCCCACTCGGTGCCCTGCACAGCCGCATTGAGATTATTGATATAGGTCTGGTGGTGTTTGGTGTGGTGAATTTCCATGGTTTGAGCATCAATATGCGGCTCAAGGGCGTCATAGCCATAAGGTAAGGCAGGCAATGTATAAGTCATATCAATGTGCTCCTGAGTGATGGCCGCTGTGTACTGAACGTTCCAGGGTGGTTTGAGCCACGTTGTTTTTGAGCAACAAGTTGGAACGCGGGTATTCGCCGTGTTCGCTAATGAAATTCAGCAGCTCTACATAGGTCTTGCTGCTATGACGCAGCGCAGCCTCGCGTAACGCTGGCACCAAACGGTCGTTCTGCAGGGTGTGCAGTAATCGTTGATGAATCGCACAGAGGTACTCAACGCTTTCTTCTGGCTGGTTGAGGCGCAAATGCAAATCCGCCAGGTTGTGGTGCGAGATCACACACGCAGCCACTGCTTCGTCGGCATCACTCCAGCGCTCAAACAGAACCTGTGCCAAGGCAAGGGCCTGCAAGTAATGCTCTCGGGCATCAACCAGTTCGCCCGCAGCGAAACAGCGGTTGGCTCTTTCGATCGTGCGTTTCCAGTGCTCCATGTGAAACCTCCAAAGCAGGGTCGGTGGGGTTAGACACCGCCGGCGGTGAGTTTCTCGGGGTCGAGCAGGACTTCAAGCTGGCTGCGTGGCAGGTCGGTGTACTCAAGCGCAACATCAATCACCGGACGACCTTGCTGGTAAGCGGTCTTGGCGATTTCTGCGGCCTTTTGATAACCAATGATCGGGTTCAGCGCAGTCACCAGAATCGGGTTGCGCGACAGCGCTTCCTTGAGCTTGGCTTCATTGACTTTGAAGCTGGCAATGGCTTTGTCAGCCAGCAGGCGGCTCGAATTGGCCAGTAACTCGATGCTGCTCAGCAGGTTCTGGGCAATCACCGGCAACATGACATTGAGTTCGAAGTTGCCGGATTGACCGGCGATGGTGATCACCGTGTCGTTACCGATGACCTGAGCGGCCACCATGGCCGTAGCTTCAGGGATCACCGGGTTGACCTTGCCCGGCATGATCGAGGAACCCGGCTGCAAGGCTTGCAACTCGATTTCCCCCAAACCGGCCAATGGGCCAGAGTTCATCCAGCGCAGGTCATTGGCGATTTTCATCAACGACACGGCCGTAGCCTTGAGCTGGCCAGAGACCGAAACAGCGGTGTCCTGTGAGCCGATCAAGGCGAACAGGTCTTTGCCCGGCGTGAACTGAACATGGGTCAAAGCACTGAGTTGCTGGCTGAACAAGGCCGCAAATTGCGGGTGCGCATTGATGCCCGTGCCCACCGCAGTGCCGCCTTGTGCCAGCGATTGCAACGCGGGCTGCAAGTCGCGTAAATGCTCGATATTGGCTTTGAGCTGTTGCGCCCAGCCATTGAGCACCTGACTCATGCGCACGGGCATGGCGTCCATCAGATGCGTGCGTCCGGTTTTGACGTAAACATGAACCTGCTCAGCCTTGTGCTCGATCACGTGTACCAAATGAGTCAGCGCGGGCAGCAATTCTTCATGAAGGCCCAGAGCCGCGCTGACATGAATGGCGGTAGGAATGATGTCGTTACTGCTTTGCCCGCAGTTAACGTGATCGTTGGGATTGACCGGCTCACCCAGTACCCGCGTCGCCAACGTGACAATGACTTCGTTGGCGTTCATGTTGGAACTGGTGCCCGACCCGGTCTGGAAAATGTCCACCGGGAAATGCTCCATGTAATCGCCGGACAGCAGGATTTGCGTGGCCTCTACAATGGCCTTGCCCTGCCCCTCGGTGATTTGCTTGAGCTCAATATTGGCCTTGGCTGCTGCGGCCTTGGCGAGGATCAGTGCCCGAATGAACTGTGCGGGCATTCGCTGATGACTGATGGGAAAGTTGTTCACCGCACGCTGGGTTTGAGCGCCGTACAAAGCCTCTTCAGGCACATGTAATTCACCCATGCTGTCACGTTCGATACGCGTATTACTCATCGTGAAATCCTTGCAGCAGTTCAGTTAAAGAAATCGATGGCTCGAGCTCGCAGGTTGCCAATTGCCAGGCAAAGCTTTGCCAGCGCTTGAGTCGGCACGCACACAGGGCTTGAGTTTCGAGGTCGCGAAGCGGACGCCACGCGTTGTCCAGGCACATGGTGCGCCAATGCCACGGCAGTGCCGTGTCGCCCGCCGTGTCGAGCAAAAGTCGAAACGTGGTGACAGCAATCTGCCAAGGGGACGTGGCCGTACAGGCGGCAAGGTAACGGCCTTCGGCCAGATAATGCTCAATCAGGCGCGGCTCGTCGGGCGCCAACCCACAACGGATCTGGCGGCTCATCCAGCGCCAGCTTTCCAGATAAGGCCCTTCATGCAAGGCTGAACTCATGACCCAGGCTCACTCGATAATGAGATTCATTATTAAGCGATATTGATTATCAAAACAACCCTGCTAAAGATTGATATGGGCTATAGACGCCATCAATCGCCCATAAAAAAGGCGTATCACCGATTAAGTGATACGCCTTGGAGTGAAACGGAACAGCGTTAGCTGCCCGCCACCGTCATGCGTTCGATCAGCACCGAGCCGGTGCGGATATTGCTGCGCAATTCAAGATCATTACCTACCGCGACAATTTGCTTGAACATATCGCGCATGTTGCCGGCGATGGTCACTTCCTGCACCGGGAACTGGATTTCGCCATTTTCGACCCAGAAACCCGCGGCACCACGGGAGTAATCCCCTGTCACCATGTTCAAACCACTGCCCATCAACTCGGTAACAAACAGGCCACGGCCCATTTTGCGAATCAATGCGGCTTGGTCTTCATCACCGTGGGTCACGAACAGGTTGTGCACGCCGCCTGCGTTGGCGGTACTCGGCATGCCCAACTTGCGGCCCGAATAAGTGCTGAGAATGTACGAAACCAGCTCGCCGTCCTTGATAAACGGCTTGGCGTAAGTCGCCAGACCGTCGTTATCAAACGAGGAACTGCCCATCGCACGCATCAGGTGCGGGCGTTCGTCCAGCGTCAGCCATTCAGGGAAAATTTGCTGACCCATCGCATCCAGCAGGAAGGAAGATTTGCGGTACAGGTTGCCGCCCGAAATCGCCCCCAAAAAGCTGCCGAACAAACCACCGGCCAATTCAGCTGAAAACAACACCGGCACTTCGCACGTCGGCACCGGCCGTGCGCCCAACCGGCGAGCCGCCCGCTCCGCTGCACGTTTGCCGATGATCGCTGCATCTGTCAGTAACTCACCCTGACAGTTAACGTCATACCAGTAGTCGCGCTGCATCTGACCATCGCCTTCGGCGATCATGACGCAGCTCAGGCTATGACGGGTCGATGCCGAACCGCCGATAAAGCCGTTGCTGTTGCCGTACACTCGGCAACCCTGATGCGTGCTCAGGCTGGTGCCGTCAGCGTTTTTGATGCGGCTGTCTGCTTCGAACGCCGCAGCCTCGCAGGCCAGTGCTTTTTCAATGGCTTGTTCCGGGGTGATGTCCCACGTGTGGAACACATCAAAATCTTTCAGGTCGCGCGCCATCAGGCTGGCATCGGCCAAGCCCGAGCTTTCGTCTTCGGAGGTGTGCTTGGCAATCGCCAACGCGGCCGCTACGGTTTCGCGAATCGCTTCAGGCCCTGTGGCCGAAGTGCTGGCCGAACCTTTACGCTGCCCCACGTAGAGCGTAATGCCAAAGCCCTGATCGCGGTTGAACTCAACGGTTTCGACTTCGCGTTGACGTACAGTCGTCGACAGTCCCTGCTCAAGCGATACCGCAACTTCACAGGCACTGGCGCCTTGGCGCTTGGCTTCAGCGATGATTTGCTCGACCTGCTCTTGCAGTGCCGGCAGGGCCTGCGGGCCAACGCTTTGTACTGCACTCATGGTTTTCTCCACTCAAATTCTGTTTTCGGTAGGGCCGCCGAGCGACCGGGCCGGACAAGCGGCCCCCGACTGGTTATCATGGCGGCGTTTCTTTGCGGACTGCCACCATGGTTGATTCTTACGACGACGCCTTCGACGGCGAAAAAAGCAAATCACAGGTCAAACGCGAGCTTCACGCTCTGGTTGAACTGGGCGAGCGTCTCACGACACTCAAGCCGGACTTGCTCAACAAAATGCCTTTGACCGACGCACTGCGCCGGGCCTTGGCAGATGCTTCAAAACACACGGCCAACATTGCGCGCAAGCGTCATATGATGTTCATCGGCAAGCTGATGCGCGATCAACCGCTGGATGAAATTCTTGCGCTGATCGATCAAGTCGATGCCTCTTCGCGCCAATACAATGAGCGTTTTCACGGCCTGGAACGCTGGCGTGACCGCTTGATTGAAGGCGATGACGCGGTATTGGAAAAGTTTGTCGCCGAATTTCCTGAGGCTGATCGCCAGCAAATGCGCTCGATCATCCGCCAGGCCAAACACGAACTGGCTCAAAACAAGGCACCGGCTTCCAGCCGTAAATTGTTCAAGTACATTCGTGGGTTGGACGAGACTCAACGCGGTCTGCGTTAAATCTCGAACGCGAGCGGGTTGCCCTGCAACCCGCTTGCTGCCCTTCAACCGCCTGTACCGCCAACCGTAATTGCATCAATTTTCAAGGTTGGCTGACCGACGCCTACCGGCACCGACTGTCCATCCTTCCCGCACGTGCCCACACCGCTGTCCAGCGCCAGATCGTTACCGACCATTGACACCTTGCTCATCGCTTCCGGCCCGTTGCCAATCAGGGTCGCGCCTTTGACTGGGCGAGTGATTTTGCCGTCTTCGATCAAGTAGGCCTCACTTGTGGAGAACACAAACTTGCCGCTGGTGATGTCCACCTGGCCGCCGCCCAGATTCGCGCAGTAGATACCTTTTTTCACCGACGCAATGATTTCTGCCGGATCACTTTCGCCGCCCAGCATGTAGGTGTTGGTCATGCGCGGCATTGGCAAATGCGCGTATGACTCACGACGACCATTGCCCGTACGCGCTACGCCCATCAGGCGGGCATTCAACTTGTCCTGCATGTAGCCCTTGAGCACGCCGTTTTCGATCAACGTCGTGCATTGGGTCGGAGTGCCCTCGTCATCGACGCTTAGCGATCCACGACGGCCCGCCAAGGTGCCGTCATCGACAATGGTGCAGAGCTTGGAAGCAACCATTTCGCCCATACGGCCGCTGTAGGCCGAGCTGCCCTTGCGGTTAAAGTCACCTTCCAGACCATGCCCGACCGCTTCGTGCAACAACACGCCAGACCACCCGGAGCCCAGCACGACCGGCATGGTGCCAGCAGGCGCAGGCACCGCTTCAAGGTTGACCAGTGCCTGACGCAGCGCTTCACGGGCATAACCCATGGCACGATCGTCAGTCAGGAAGTAGCGATAATCCGTACGCCCGCCGCCGCCATGACCGCCGCGTTCACGGCGACCATTTTGCTCAACGATCACGCTGACGTTAAAGCGCACCAATGGACGCACATCGGCAGCCAGACCACCGTCGGTAGACGCCACCAAAATACGTTCCCAGACACCGGCCATGCTGACGGTCACTTGCTGAATACGCGGATCCAGTGCGCGGGTGGCGGCGTCGACGCGCTTGAGCAGCTCAACCTTTTCAGCGCGGCTGATGACTTCCAGCGGGTTATCCGGGGCATACAATTGGGCCACGTCTTGCGCCGTAAACGCCTGAACGGTGCCGTTCTGTCCGGCGCGGGAGATTGAGCGCGCAGCTCGGGCTGCCAACCCCAATGCCTCGAGGGTAATGGCGTTGCTGTAGGCAAAGCCGGTCTTCTCACCCGATTGGGCGCGCACACCTACACCCTGATCGAGGTTGAAACTGCCTTCTTTGACGATGCCGTCTTCCAATGCCCAGGATTCGGAAATCTGCCCCTGAAAATATAAATCTGCCGCATCAATACCCGGCCCGGCCAGATCGCCCAGCACACTTTGCAGACTTTCGATGGTGACACCGCCCGGTGCCAACAGGTGTTCGCTGACTGAGGTCAACAACTCGCTCATATTCACTCCGTCTTGACCCCTGCTTCAGCATCTTTGAGTGCTGAACCCACGGGCCTGAAAATTAGTCATGCGTTGCAGGTCGCTGTGCGCCCTGCGAAAAAAATCGCCGATGGTTGACCACCGGCATACGCGCCCTGATTGACGCCTGCTCTGCGCTGTCGCGCTCGGCCAGCAATACGCCTTCGCCTTGCGCCTGTTGTGCCAGCACACGCCCCCACGGGTCGATAATTGCGGCATGCCCCCAGGTTTCGCGCGGGCCGGGATGAACACCGCCCTGCGCGGCCGCAAGGATATAGCACTGGGTTTCGATGGCCCGGGCGCGAATCAGCACTTCCCAATGGGCTTGCCCGGTCACGGCCGTAAAAGCCGAAGGCGCGGTGATCAGTTCAGCACCTGCCGCTCTCAACTCACTGTATAACTCGGGAAAACGCAAGTCGTAACAAACCGTCAGGCCCAGCTTGCCAACCGGGGTTTCGGTGACCACCACGCGCTCACCGGGGGAATAATCATCGGACTCACGGTAACGACCACGGCTGTCAGACACGTCAACGTCGAACAAGTGCAGCTTGTCGTAACGGGCCACTTGCTCGCCGTCTGCGCTGATGAGCAGTGAACAGGCATTGACCTTGGCATCGGGCTGATTGGCAGGCGGTAGAGGTAATGTGCCAGCCACTATCCATAAGTTGAGGTCGCGGGTGGTCTGTTTCAACCAAGGTAGGATCGGACCTTGACCTCGTGCCTCGGCGCGACCTAGTTCAGCGATGTCGCGCCGGCCCATTGCAGCGAAATTCTCGGGCAGCACGGCCAGTTGCGCGCCGCCCTCGGCCGCTTGCTCAAGCAGGCGCCGGGCCTGGTCCAGATTAGCCAGCACGTCGCTCTGACTGACCATTTGAATCACTGCAAGCGACATGGCGTTTTCCTGATAAGCATCGTGTAGAAGCGTTTAGCGCTAAACCCGCACCATGCTACTCCTAGTTTTTCTCAAAAGGTTTGTCGAAGGTGATCTTCGGATCCGTCCATGGGCCTTTAATGCTGTATTGCACGCTGGCAAAACGCGACACCTGATCACCGATCAACTTATTCAGCAAAAACATTGCCCCGCCTGCCGCCGGGCCGCCGACCAACAGCGCAGCAAGCGGCAGGTTGTTAGTGACCGGCAATGTGACCAGAAGTTTTGCGTTGACCTGATCAGTCACCATGTTCAGCGTGCCATTGAGCTCCAGATTAGTGGACGGCCCGGTCATCAAAATCGGTTTGCTGGTGCTGTACACGCCATTGGTGGCGTTCAACACACCCTTGACCCGGTCATAACTCAAGCCTTTGCCAAACAGGTCGGAGAAGTCCAGGCGCAAGCGGCGACCTATGGCATTGAAGTTCAACAGGCCAAAAATGCGCAACACCTGAGCGCTGCCATCCACCTCGACAAACTGACCTTTATTCAACGATGCATCCAGTGTGCCCGAGAAGCGCTTAAGCCCGATCCAGGCCGGCGAACCCGGCCAGCGACCATCCACGTCAACATGGAAATTTTCGCTGGTCACGCTCGGCGCAAACCCCCAATTCTTGAGAACATCGGCCAGATTGCGACCGCCAAGACGACCCTGATACCAACTATTACTGGCACCGGCAACGCCTTCCCAGCCACCGGAACCGTCAAGCAGCAAGCCTTTGAGCCCAAGGTTGAGCGAGTTCAGTTTGATGCCACGGCTGGTCGGGCGAATATTCAGCGACCAGGCCCCCAGCAGATCCGGCCCTTGATAGAGCTGGCGAATAATGATGTCCAGCGCCGGAATTTTCCGTGGGTCGACTGAAGCCAGTGGATCCGGGGCATTTTCGTCAGTCACCGCCTTGGGGTCCGGTGCGGGCAAACGGATGGTCTGCATCGTGACCACGATGGGTGCGCTGCTGGAGTCCGGCAGTCGCACCGATCCCACCGCCTGTTTGCTGTCGATTTGCAACCCCCACGCCGAGCCCGTGCGCTTCAGGTTCAAACTGACTTGATCAAGCTGGGTGCCAAATCCGGTCAACTTGCCCACTTTAAAATCCGCGCTGCTGAGCATTTGCTTGGCATTGCCTCCGGGATCCTTGCCTGCATAGCGTTCGACCAGAGCCTGCCAGGGTGCAATATCCAGTTCCGACAGCACGCCGCGAATGCGCAAACCTTTGGTGGTTGGCAGAACGGGGGTGCCATTGCCCAAAAACAACTCGCCCCGCCCGTCTTCAAACTTGCCGTTGGGAGCGGCAAACGTCAGGTTGGCCAGAGCGCCATAATCAAACCAGTAGCGACGCTCTGCCCCTTGCAAGGTCATACGAAATACCGTGTCACGGGTCTCATTGGCAGCCAGGCCGAAAGGTGCAGGCAAGTCTATGACCGCTCCGCGCAGGTTGGAATTGACCCGCAATTGACTGTCAGCGCCGTCCAGCGTGAGTTGCAACTGATAGGGCAAGACACCCGTCACGGGAATGGACTGATTGAACTTGAGCCAATCGGTCAGCTGTTTAACCCCGACCTGACCATTTGCCACAACACGCGTGTTCAGCCTGCCGGCTTTGCCATCGGCATAAATCTGCGCCGTGACTGGGCGATCGAACGCTCGTGCGCTGATGCCTTTACCACTCAAACCTTTATCACTGTCAAACCGGAAGGCACCCTTGAGTTGCGTCAACTCAAATTCGGGTTCACTGATTTTCAAACGTGCCTTGTCAGTGTTGAAGTCGACCAGAATTTTCGGCTCTACACTTTTCTCAAGAGGGATATCGAGGTCGACTCGACCTTTGAGTGAGCCTTCGCCCTGCCACCCGGCAAAGGTTTCAGCGGTGCCGATGGGGGCCTCCTGAAGAATTTTCAGCCCATCGCCCAAGCCTCCATCAAAATCGCCGTCCAACAATAAATGGCTGACTTTTCCGGTGGGAACATGAGGGATGCTGACCGCAACATTGCGCACTTTGGTGCCGAGCAACAGGCCTTTGCTGGCCATGATGCGCACGCCGCTGTCTTCGATAAATACATCGCCCGCAACATCTCGCACGTGAGGCCAGCCAGGCTGAAAGGCCAGTTCTACCCCGTGAACTTTGAAGAACAGGCTTATATTGCGCGCGGCCGCGACGGCATCGTGGCTGAGCGAACCTTGGTACTGGAAGAAGCCCTCTTCAACCGCACCTTTGATAATGGCCGTGCTCAGCCATTCAGTGAGGGCCGGGCTCAAGACTTCGGGCAGGTACTTGGGCGTGAAGCGACCATCACCATCGGTCAGCCCCACCCGCAGATCCATGTAGTCCTCTGATGAATGATCCAGATGAATGCGGATCAAGAAGTCAGCCGCAATCTTGCCCTCTTCGCCCAGCACTTTGATATAGGGTGCAATGAGCGTGAAGGCGTTTTTGTCCAACGTCCATTTGAGCAAGGCATTGGCTTGAAGGTACTGCCAGGGCTTGGCGAAGATCGGGTCCAGGTGCAGCGAAAAATCTTTGCTGTCGAGCCGCAACTCACCCTTGCCCAAATCACCACTGATCAAGCCGCTGACATTGCGTGCCGCCGGAGCGCCGTGAGTGGCATCGAAGCCCACCTGCTGCAAGTTGGCAGCAAAACCGAGTTTCTGATCATCCGGGGCATGGGGCCGGTAGTCGACCAATACATTGCGCAGGGTGCCGGTGACGTTGAGCTGATCAATCACTTCAGCGGCGGCCTGCGGCACAGGTGCCAGCGAATCCATCAGTTTAGTGAGAGGCGTCAGGTCAATGTGATCGGCCTGCAGATGCCAGCGCTCCTGCGCGGGATCATTGGCGGCAAACTGCTGCAATTGCATGCGGGTTTCCCAGCGTTTATCGCCAAGGTTCATCGCCAGCGAATCAAGGACTACCTTGAACCCCTGCTCGCCGCGTTCAACCCAGGCACGCAAGGCCAGATTATCGAAGGTTTGGGCTTTGCGCTCGGCATAAGCGCCACGCAAGGTGGGCGCATTCAGACGCACGACTGCGCTCTGTACCGACCCTTTGCTCCAGTCAAACCACAACTCGCCACCGGCTTTGAGTTCTGACACTTTCCACGGATTGATCAGCGAAGCCGGCAGCCATTTGGCCCAATCACTTTGAGGCAGGCTCACATAGGCTTGAGCCGCTGCATCGCGCCAGTGACTGGCCTCAATTTGGGTTTTGACACTCAAGGCCACAGGCTGGCCGTCGGGCAAGGTTAAGCGCGCATCGAGCCGCTGATCGGAAGCGCCTGCATCCAACGTCAGGCCGACGTAGGTCAGGGTCAATGGCGCTTGTTTGAAAGGTTCAAGGGTCACTTGACTGTCAAGCACCGACAGGCGCGCTACGCGCTGCAACTGATTAAGAAACTGTTCCGGGTCGAGGGGCTGGTCGTCCTGCACCGGCAGGCCTTCAAGGGCCCAGTGACCGTCCTGATCCTGACGCGCGCTCAACTGCAACCCGTTGAGCTGCAAATGGGCAATGCGAATATCGCGATGCAACAGGCTGGACCAGACATCGGGCACTACCTGCACCTGGTCAAGACGCAGGGCATGATTGCCCTCGCCGACCATTACGTCATGGGCCATCAGCACCGGCGCCATTCCACTCCAGCTACCTTCGAGGCTGCCAATGGTCAGCGGCATGCCCAAGGCCTCGCGTGCCTTGTTTTGAAGTTCTACGCGGTACTCGGCAATCAGCGGCGTGAGCTCACGCCCCACACTGACATACAGCGCCGTGACCACAAGAACCACAGCACTTATACCCAGCCCCCAACGGGTCAGCGCGGCAAAAAAGCGTGTCAGACGCTCCATGTCATGTGGCCCCTTTTGTCATTGATCGCAGGGGCCGAACCGGCCCGCTGTTTTTACCCTGCATGGCCCGCGGCTGTTCAGAGCAGCACCACATCGTATTGTTCCTGGGAGTACATGGTTTCTACCTGAAAACGTATCGTACGGCCGATGAATCCTTCAAGCTCCGCGACGTTACCTGACTCTTCGTCGAGCAAACGGTCGACCACCTTCTGGTTGGCCAGTACACGATAGCCAACCGCCTGATAAGCACGGGCCTCTCGCAGAATTTCACGGAAAATCTCGTAGCAGATGGTTTCCGGAGTTTTCAGTTTGCCACGTCCCTGACAGCACAGGCACGGCTCGCAGAGCACCTGCTCCAGGCTCTCGCGTGTACGTTTGCGGGTCATCTGCACCAAACCCAACTCGGTAATACCGATGATATTGGTCTTGGCGTGATCCCGTTCGAGCTGTTTTTCGAGGGTGCGCAAGACCTGACGCTGGTGTTCTTCATCTTCCATGTCGATGAAGTCGATGATGATGATCCCGCCCAGATTACGCAGGCGCAATTGCCGGGCAATGGCGGTAGCCGCTTCCAGGTTGGTTTTGAAAATGGTTTCTTCAAGATTGCGGTGGCCGACAAAAGCGCCGGTGTTGACGTCAATCGTGGTCATGGCTTCAGCGGGGTCGACTACCAGGTAACCACCGGACTTGAGTGGCACCTTGCGATCCAGCGCTTTCTGGATTTCATCTTCAACGCCATATAGATCGAAAATGGGCCGCTCGCCCGGATAATGCTCAAGGCGATCAGCGATTTCAGGCATAAGCTCAGCCACAAACTGCGTGGTCTTCTGAAAAGTCTCTCGCGAATCGATGCGGATTTTCTCGATTTTGGGGCTGACCAGATCACGCAGCGTACGCAGCGCCAGGCCCAGATCTTCATAGATCACACTCGGTGCGCCAGCGGTTTTTATCTGCAAGCCGATCTGATCCCACAAACGCCGCAGGTAGCGGATGTCCATCAGAATCTCATCTGCCCCGGCGCCTTCGGCCGCTGTGCGCAGGATAAAGCCACCCGCTTCCTTGATACCTTCCTGAGCCACGCAATCACTGACCACCTGTTTCAGGCGTTCACGCTCGGCTTCATCTTCAATTTTCAACGAAATGCCGACATGAGCGGTGCGCGGCATGTACACCAAATAGCGCGAGGGTATGGACAGTTGCGTAGTCAGGCGCGCGCCTTTTGAAGCAATCGGGTCTTTGGTCACTTGCACCACCAGACTCTGACCTTCATGCACCAGCGCGCTGATGCTTTCAACGGCCTGACCTTCGCGCAGGGAAATTTCGGAAGCGTGGATAAATGCCGCACGGTCCAGACCGATATCGACAAAAGCGGCCTGCATGCCGGGCAAGACCCTGACTATTTTGCCTTTGTAGATATTGCCAACAATGCCACGGCGCTGAGTCCTTTCGACGTGCACCTCTTGTAGAACACCGTTCTCTACCACCGCCACGCGCGATTCCATCGGCGTGATGTTGATCAGGATCTCTTCACTCATGGCTGGGTCTCGTTCAGGCGTCATCACAGTAGTGCCACGTCTCGTAGGTGCGGTATTCAGCGCACGGTAAGGTTTTGCCAACAGGGTATGCCGAAATGCCCCAACAGTTCTGCGGTTTCGCATATGGGCAAGCCCACGACACCGGAATAACTGCCATTGAGGCCCGCCACAAACACCGCACCCAAGCCTTGAATGGCGTATCCGCCAGCTTTGTCCTGCGGTTCTCCGCTGGCCCAATAAAGGCTCGCTTCTTGTTTACTGATGTCTCGAAATTTCACACGACTGCGCACCACTCGGGTCTCGCAGAGCTGGCTATCAATGACTGCAATGGCCGTTAACACGTCATGTTCACGCCCTGAAAGCGCCTTGAGCATAGTCAAGGCATCGGCCTGATCGACCGGTTTACCGAGAATTCGGCCCTCCAGCACCACGGCCGTGTCGGCCCCCAGCACGCAGAACAGGTCAGGATGGATCGACTTCAGCAAAACATCTCGCCCAGCCTGAGCTTTCTCGCACGCCAGGCGTTCGACATAGGATTCAGGGGATTCGTTGACGAGAGGGGTTTCGTCAATGGCGGCAATGATCGTATTGAACGGCACATCGATTTGAGTCAACAACTCGCGTCTGCGCGGTGACCCGGAAGCCAGATAAAGCGAAAGCATCGAGACATCTCCTTGTCAAAGTGCACAAACCCGGAAATGGCTCGCGCTCCTGTTAATTGATTTTGAAACGTCGGCGCAAGCCGCGCAGACCATAGCTGACCCACGGCCAAAGTAGCGCGCTGACTAGCGCTGGCAAAACCAGTGCAAGGGTCGGCTGACGGTTCCCTGTCAAGGCACTTAGCCATAGTTGAGCTAACTGAGCCAGCCCGAAAATGACCAGCAGCACCAGACTTTGCTGCCACATCGGGAACATCCGCAAACGTTGTTGAAGCGTCAGAACCAGAAAAGTGATAAGCGTCAGAATGAGTGCGTTCTGGCCCAACAAGGTGCCATACAGCACATCTTCGGCCAAGCCCAGACACCACGCAGTGACCATGCCGACTTTATGTGGCAGGTACAGCGCCCAGAAGGTCAACAACAACGCCAGCCACAAAGGACGAAACACCTCCATGAATTGCGGCATGGGTGAAATGCTGAGCAGCAGGCCAATGGCGAATGTCAGCCAGATGATCCAGCCATTACGTGAACGGGTATTCGCCATTATTGCCTCTCCCGAGTCGTGGCCGGCGCAGCGGCGGGCGGAGTGGGTGCGGCGGGGGTTGGCGTGGGAGCCGGTTTTTTCACCGCTGCGGGCACTGCTGCGCGAGCGTCAGGTGCCACGGCTGGAGCAGGTGCTGCGGCTGGAACCGGCGCAGCAGCAGCCGGTGTAGCGGCAGCTGGCTTGGGTACAGTGGCCGGGATAATGGCCGAGCCAGCAGCACCTTGCTCTGCGTCCTGAGCTTGGGCCGCCTCATTGGCACGTTCTTCCGGCGTGCGGCTGTCACTGAATACCAGCAGCAAGTAGCGGCTGCGGTTCAAGGCCGCTGTCGGTACGGCGCGCACAATGGCAAAGGGTTGACCGGAGTCGTGAATCACTTCTTTGACCGTCGCAACCGGATAACCCGCAGGAAAGCGCTGCCCCAGCCCTGAGCTGACCAGTAAATCGCCTTCTTTGATGTCTGCGGTGTCTGCCACATGCCGCAATTCCAGACGCTCGGGATTCCCCGTGCCGCTGGCAATCGCACGCAAGCCGTTACGGTTGACCTGTACCGGAATGCTGTGAGTTGTATCCGTCAGCAACAAGACACGAGAGGTGTAGGGCATCAACTCAACCACTTGCCCCATCAAGCCGCGAGCATCGAGCACTGGCTGGCCCAGCACGACACCGTCCCGCTCACCCTTGTTGATGATGATGCGATGGGTAAAGGGGTTTGGGTCCATCCCGATCAACTCGGCGACTTCAACCTTTTCGTTGACCAGCGCCGAAGAGTTCAGCAACTCGCGCAAACGAACGTTCTGCTCAGTCAAGGCAGCCAGTTTTTGCATGCGGCCTTGCAGCAGAATGTTTTCGGTTTTGAGTTTCTCGTTCTCTGCCACCAACTCAGTACGGCTGCCAAACTGACTGGCAACGCCCTGAAACAAGCGCTGTGGCAAGTCAGTGATCCAGTAGGACTGCATCAGCACCAGCGACATTTGGCTGCGCACGGGCTTTAGCACCGTGAAACGAGCATCAACCACCATCAGCGCGACCGACAGGACGACCAGCACTAACAGGCGTACACCCAAGGAGGGGCCTTTGGTGAAGAGCGGTTTAATAGGCCGCTCCTCCCGAGCAAGTGTTCAATGTATTCATACGGCTTCAAAGCGGCCTGGATGAAGATTGACAGAAGGTAAACGCCAAAAGGCAGCACTGCAAAGTGCTACCTTTTGGTGATAACCGTAGAACTGCACCAGGCGATCTTATTCGCTGGAAAGCAGGTCCATCGTGTGTTTGTCCATCATTTCCAGCGCACGGCCACCACCACGAGCAACGCAGGTCAGCGGGTCTTCGGCGACGATCACCGGCAGACCGGTTTCCTGGGCCAGCAACTTGTCGAGGTCACGCAACAGGGCGCCGCCACCGGTCAGTACCAGGCCACGCTCGGCGATGTCCGAAGCCAACTCTGGCGGCGATTGTTCCAGAGCGCTTTTCACGGCCTGAACGATGGTTGCCAGTGACTCTTGCAGAGCCTCAAGCACTTCGTTGGAGTTCAGGGTGAACGCGCGGGGCACGCCTTCTGCCAGGTTACGGCCGCGTACGTCGACTTCACGGACTTCACCGCCCGGATAAGCGGTACCGATTTCCTGCTTGATACGCTCAGCGGTCGACTCACCGATCAGGCTGCCGTAGTTACGGCGCACATAGGTAATGATCGCTTCGTCGAAGCGGTCGCCGCCAACCCGTACGGACTCGGCGTAAACCACACCGTTCAGGGAGATCAGTGCGATTTCAGTGGTCCCGCCACCGATATCGACAACCATCGAGCCGCGCGCTTCTTCAACCGGCAAGCCGGCACCGATGGCGGCCGCCATCGGCTCTTCGATCAGAAACACTTCGCGGGCACCGGCACCCAGTGCCGATTCACGAATGGCGCGACGTTCGACCTGAGTCGATTTGCAAGGCACGCAAATCAGAACCCGAGGGCTCGGTTGCAGAAAACTGTTTTCGTGCACTTTATTGATGAAATACTGCAGCATCTTTTCGCAAACGCTGAAATCAGCGATCACGCCGTCCTTCATCGGACGAATGGCAGCAATGTTGCCCGGTGTACGGCCAAGCATGCGCTTAGCCTCGGTGCCAACGGCAACGACACTTTTCTGATTACCGTGCGTCCGAATAGCCACAACCGATGGCTCATTCAGGACAATACCGCGCTCACGCACGTAAATAAGGGTGTTGGCAGTGCCCAGGTCGATGGAAAGATCGCTGGAAAACATGCCACGCAGTTTCTTGAACATGGGAAAGGGACCCTAGGCAACGCGTGGGTAAAAAAGTGCGGCAAACTCTAACAACGACAGGGATTTTGGGCAAGGCGCCAATATGTTAAATTGGCAGCTTTTCAGAGCACCAGCCCCCACAATCGCGGCCATTAGACCGTAGAAATGCGGTAGTGTTCCGACAATCTAACACACGGATAGCATCCGTCTTGTTTTCCACTGGAGAATCCCATGGCGCTTGAACGCTCCGACGTGGAAAAAATCGCTCATTTGGCCCGTCTGGGTCTCAATGATGCCGATATTCCACGCACCACCGAAGCTCTTAACAGCATTTTGGGGCTGATTGACCAGATGCAGGCTGTCGATACCACCGGTATCGAGCCTCTGGCTCACCCCCTGGAAGCCAGCCAGCGCCTGCGTGCAGACGTCGTGACTGAGACCAATCATCGCGAGGCTTACCAGTCCATCGCACCGGCGGTCGAAGACGGCCTCTACCTGGTTCCTAAAGTCATCGAGTAAAAGGAAAGAGCCTGCATGCATCAATTGACTCTGGCCGAGATCGCTCGCGGACTCGCCGATAAAAAGTTTTCTTCCGAAGAGCTGACCAAGACCCTGCTGGCGCGTATCGCCCAGCTTGATCCACAGCTCAACAGCTTTATCACCCTCACCGAAGACCTCGCGCTACAGCAGGCCAAGGCCGCCGACGCACGTCGCGCCAACGGTGAAACCGGCGCTCTGCTGGGCGCGCCCATCGGTCATAAAGACCTCTTCTGCACTCTGGGTGTGCGCACCAGCTGTGGCTCGAAGATGCTCGACAACTTCAAAGCCCCGTACGACGCCACCGTGGTGTCCAAGCTGGCAGCTGCCGGTGCTGTGACCCTTGGCAAGACCAACATGGACGAATTCGCCATGGGTTCGGCCAACGAGTCGAGCTACTACGGTGCGGTCAAAAACCCGTGGAACCTTGAGCACGTGCCCGGTGGTTCGTCGGGTGGCTCGGCAGCGGCTGTTGCTGCGCGCCTATTGCCTGCGGCAACCGGCACCGATACCGGTGGTTCTATCCGACAGCCGGCGGCGCTAACCAACCTCACCGGCCTGAAACCGACCTACGGTCGCGTTTCACGCTGGGGCATGATTGCCTACGCGTCCAGCCTTGATCAGGGCGGCCCATTGGCCCGCACTGCTGAAGATTGCGCTATTTTGTTACAAGGCATGGCTGGCTTCGATCCACAAGACTCCACCAGCATCGATGAGCCTGTGCCGGATTACAGCGCCTCCCTCAACGGTTCGCTGCAAGGCCTGCGCATCGGCGTGCCTAAAGAGTACTTCAGCGAAGGTCTGGACCCTCGCATTGCCGAGCTGATCCACACCAGCGTCAAAGAACTTGAAAAGCTCGGTGCCGTGATCAAAACCATCAGCCTGCCAAACATGCAGCACGCTATCCCTGCGTACTACGTGATCGCTCCGGCTGAAGCATCCTCCAACCTGTCGCGTTTTGACGGCGTGCGCTTCGGCCATCGCTGCGAAGACCCAAAAGACCTGACCGACCTCTACAAGCGTTCGCGCGCCGAAGGCTTCGGCCCGGAAGTTCAGCGCCGGATTCTGGTAGGTGCCTACGCCCTGTCGGCGGGTTACTACGACGCTTATTACCTGCAAGCACAAAAAATCCGCCGCCTGATCAAAAACGACTTCATGACCGCGTTTAACGAAGTCGACATCATCCTCGGCCCAACCACGCCTAACCCGGCCTGGAAAATCGGCGCTAAAAACAGCGACCCGGTTTCTGCCTATCTGGAAGACGTGTACACCATCACCGCCAACCTCGCGGGCCTGCCGGGCCTGTCGATGCCGGCCGGTTTTGTTGACGGTTTGCCCGTCGGCGTGCAGTTGCTGGCCCCCTATTTCCAGGAAGGTCGCCTGCTCAATGTCGCCCACCAGTATCAGTTACACACTGACTGGCACACGCGCTCACCTGCCGGCTTCTGAGGAGAAACATATGCAATGGGAAGTTGTGATCGGGCTGGAAATTCACTCCCAGCTCGCCACCCAATCGAAGATTTTCTCCGGTAGTGCCACCACGTTCGGTTCTGAGCCCAACACCCAGGCGAGCCTGGTTGACTTGGGCATGCCGGGCGTTTTACCGGTGCTCAACGAAGAAGCCGTGCGCATGGCCGTGATGTTTGGCCTGGCGGTTGATGCTGAAATCGGTCAGCACAGCGTGTTTGCCCGCAAGAATTACTTCTACCCGGATTTGCCCAAGGGCTACCAGATCAGTCAGATGGAACTGCCCATCGTCGGCAAAGGCCATCTGGACATCACACTGGAAGACGGCACCGTTAAACGTGTCGGCATCACCCGTGCCCATCTGGAAGAAGATGCAGGTAAAAGCTTGCATGAAGACTTCAGCGGCGCCACTGGCATCGACCTGAACCGGGCTGGCACGCCTTTGCTTGAAATCGTGTCCGAACCGGACATGCGCAGTGCTAAAGAGGCCGTGGCTTACGTTAAAGCCATGCACGCGCTCGTTCGCTACCTGGGCATCTGCGATGGCAACATGGCCGAAGGCTCGCTGCGCTGCGACTGCAACGTATCGATTCGCCCTGTGGGCCAGGCAGAGTTCGGCACCCGCTGCGAGATCAAGAACGTCAACTCGTTCCGCTTCATCGAAAAAGCCATCAATAGCGAAGTTCAGCGCCAGATCGAACTGATCGAAGACGGTGGCAAGGTCATCCAGCAAACCCGCCTGTATGACCCGAACAAAGATGAAACCCGCGCCATGCGCAGCAAGGAAGAAGCTAACGACTACCGTTACTTCCCCGATCCTGACCTGCTGCCGGTGGTGATCGAAGACTCGTTTATCGAAGACGTGCGCGCGACACTGCCGGAATTGCCACCGCAAAAGCGCGAGCGCTTCCAGTCGCAATTTGGTTTGTCGGCTTATGATGCAAGCGTTCTGGCATCGAGCCGCGAACAAGCGGACTACTTTGAAAAAGTCGTCAGCATCAGCGGCGACGCCAAACTGGCGGCCAACTGGGTCATGGTTGAGTTGGGCAGCCTGCTTAACAAGCAAGGCCTGGACATCGACCAATCGCCAGTCACCGCCGAGCAGTTGGGCGGCATGCTGCAACGCATCAAGGACAACACCATCTCCGGCAAGATTGCCAAAGTGGTGCTTGAAGCCATGGCTAACGGCGAAGGCAGCGCTGACGAGATCATCGAAAAGCGCGGTCTCAAGCAAGTGACTGACAGCGGCGCGATTGAAAAAGTGCTGGATGAAGTGCTGGCGGCCAACGCGGAACAAGTCGAGCAATACCGTGCGGCAGACGAAGCCAAGCGCGGCAAGATGTTCGGTTTCTTCGTCGGTCAGGCCATGAAAGCGTCCAAAGGCAAAGCCAACCCGCAACAGGTCAACGAACTGCTGAAAAGCAAACTCGAAGGCTAAAGCAATGCGATACCCGTAGCAGCTGCCGCAGGCTGCGTTCGATTGCGAAGCGATCGTAAATCAGGAACCGCGGTTCAAATTTTGAATCGAAATCTCTGGATTACGACGGCTTCGCCGCCGGTCGCAGCCTGCGGCAGCTGCTACGGGTGCTGTTTTTCATAGCAATATAAGGATTCCCCATGAAGCAGCTACTCGGCGCTTGCGCCCTGCTCAGCTTGCTCGCCGGCTGTGCCAGCCATGACATCGACCCTCGCGGCTATGACAAAACAGGCATGGCCTCCTATTACGGCGCACGCCATCACGGCAAACGCACTGCCAGTGGCGAACCCTTCAACCAGCACGGGCTCACCGCCGCCCACCCCAGCCTGCAATTTGGCAGCCGGGTACTGGTGACCAATCTCAGTAACGACAAGTCGGTCGTGGTCCGCATCAATGATCGCGGCCCCCATACTCGAGGACGAATCATTGATCTGTCTCGTCAGGCCGCTCAACAGTTGGATAAGCTGCGCAGCGGCACTGCTAAAGTCCACGTGCAGGGCTTGAGCGATTAATCGAGGGGGTGGGTATTTTCGGGTTGAACGCATTATCCGCGTGGAGTTTGCTGCAATTGCTCGGCGGCCTTGTGCTGCTGGTCGCAGGCGCGCAGTTGCTGGTGCGCTGCGCCGAGCACATCGCCGCTAAATTGAAGGTTCGCCCACTTCTCATAGGCCTGACCGTAGTCGCAATGGGCAGCAGCGCACCGCAAATGACGGTCAGCCTGCAAGCAGCATTCAATGACACGGCGGACATTGCCGTCGGCAGTGTCATTGGCAGTAACACGTTCAACATCCTCGTGACCCTCGGCCTTTCGGCGCTGATCATTCCGCTGCGGGTTTCGCGGCAACTGGTGCGGCTGGACATCCCCTTGATGATCTTCGCCAGCGCAATGGTCTTCACACTGGCTCTGAACCATCAACTGGACCGTCAGGACGGCGTCTTGCTATTGGGCGGCCTGCTGATCTACCTGCTCCTGCTGCTGCACCAATCACGTCACAGCGGCCATCATCATCCCCATCACGACCGCACACCGACGTCATGGCTACGCACGCTCATACTGATGGGCTGCGCGCTACTGCTCCTGGGGGTTGCCGGTCACCTGCTGTTGGGCGCCGCTCTGGAGGTGGCCTCAGAACTTGGCTTGTCCGAACGCGTCATCGGCCTGACCATTGTCGCGGTCTGCACCTCCCTGCCCGAATTGGCGACCTCCCTGATCGCAGCGTTTCGCGGCCAACGTGAAATTGCCGTCGGCAACGTGATTGGCAGCAACGTGTTCAACCTGCTGGGCGTATTGGGGCTCACCGCCCTGCTGGCACCGGCACCGTTATCGGTTTCGCCCAATGCACTGGCCTTCGACCTGCCCGTCATGCTCGGGGTCGCGGCACTGTGTTTGCCAGTGTTCTATAGCGGCTACCGCATCACACGGGTAGAGGGATTGCTGTTTCTGGGGTTGTATCTGGCGTATGGGCTGCACGTGGTGTCATTCACCACCGGTATGCCGCTGGCAAGCAAGCTCGAACACCTGATGTTGATTTATGTCCTGCCGGCATTGCTGGTATTTGTGCTGTTGAGCGTCGTGCGGGCATGGCGTAGGCAGCATTGAGGCAGGTACGCCATCGATTCCAATGCAGTATCAAGACCTACATAAACGGCAGATCTATCTGACTGACATGCTTCGATGAAACACGTAAACCTGCGGGGTGACGCGCGATAAATGCGCTCCAGGAATTACGAGATCGCCATGCACTCATCCTTCGCTTCCGTTCTACTTCTTATTGTCCTGCTCACAAGCGGTAACAGTTTCGCATCCGATGCCGCGATGGACTGCTTCATTAACAGCGGTCAAAACTTCAATAAAATACTGAGTTGTTACAAACAGGCCCATACCGAAGAAAGTCTGAATTACACAGCCACGGACTTGAAAAAGTTTCCCGGCGTAGAAAAGCGTAGCTTCGAACTTAAGTCCCAACGTTGGGACGGGCACGGATTTGTAAGCCCGGCCGAGTGGACTCATACGATTGATATCTATATTCCAGAAGCCGCCTTAAATGGCCAAGCGCTACTAATCGCCAACAACGGTATTAATATCCCTGCAGCTGGTCGTCCCCTACAAACACCAACAGATTTTACCGAAGAAATGGCACTCAACATTGCCCGTCAAACCCACACTATTTTGATATCCGTCAGCAATATCCCGAATCAGTACCTGACCTATAGTGACGACGATTTACCTCGGCGCGAAGACGACAGCGTGGCACATAGCTGGGCTCTATTTCTCAAGCAGCCCGAGAGCCGGCCGTTTCTTTCATTGCACATCCCTATGATGCTCTCTCTGGTTAAGGCAATGGATCTTGCGCAACAAGAACTCAAGCCCTGGAAAATAGAACGTTTTATTGCCTCGGGAGCCTCCAAACGAGGCTGGGCGGCATGGATGACGGCGCTGACAGATACACGAGTGAGCGCTATAGCCCCTTTTGTTATCGACATCCTTAACACCAAAGCCGTCCTGAAACACACATTCAATGCTTATGGCAAAAGCTGGCCTATAGCATTCAATGCCTATTACCGCGAGGGCATCACGCAACAGCTGGACACGCCTGATTTCGAAAAGCTGATGCAGATAGAAGATCCTCTGCTCTACATGGAAACAGCAGGCGACAGGCTCACAATCCCCAAGTACATCGTGAACGCCAGCAGCGATGATTTTTTTCTACCGGACAACTCAGCCTATTTCTACGATGCACTACCCGGTGAAAAAATGCTGCGAGTCGCACCCAACTCCGACCACTACGGAATTCAAGCATTCGTCGAACAGTCTCTGATTGGCTTCACCAATCGCCTGCAACAACAGCGCCCGTTACCCACGTTGAATGTCATCACAAACAATCAGCAGACCAGCACGAAACTTGACCTGAGCTTCTCGGAGCGCCCCGTCAAACTGGTTCAATGGCGCGCGCACAATCTTAACGACCGTGATTTCCGTCTGGCCTGCCGTGTTAAATATGAGGCCACACCAATAGCCTCGTCGGATATCGACACGCTAACCGTTGAGCTAAGCACACCCGCCCAAGGCTGGAGCGCTACATACATTGAAGCCACTATGGCCGACGGCTTGGTCATTACTACACCGGTTGTGGTTTTGCCCGATACGTATCCGAACTGGACACCCACTCAAATAGAACCAGCGTGTAAAAACCTGTCAGATCCGACTTGATGTCAAATCCAGCCGCCCCACTGCAACACAAATATCCCGATGTTAGTGGTGATCGCCGCCATTAAGGTGGTGATCACAATAATCGCAGCGGCCAATTCATGATTGCCATTGGCCGCCCGTGCCATGACGTAACTGGCGGCGGCTGTCGGGCTGGCGAAGTATAAGAACAGCGTGCCCAGTTCAGCCCCGCGAAAACCGCAGAGCCAGGCGCCCAACGTGGCCAGCACGGGCAAGCTGACCATTTTGACCAGACTGGCACTCACCGCCACTTTGCCGCTTTTGCGCAAGCTGGCCAGCGACAGCGTGCCGCCAATGCAGATCAGCGCCAGCGGCAAGGTCATTGCTGCCAGGTATTCGCCAGAGGCCTGCAACCAGCCGGGCAGGCCAATTTTGAACGCCGCAAAGGGTACCGCCGCCAACACGCTGATGATCAGCGGGTTTTTGACCACACTTTTGCAAATGCTCCACGGGTCGGACTTGATCACCGGGCTGTAGACCGCCAGCACAATGGTCGACAAGGTATTGAAGAGCAAAATCACCAGACCGGCGAGCACCGCTCCCAGCGAAATGCCGTAGTCACCGTACATGCTGGCCGCCAGAGCCAGACCGATAACCCCGTTATTACCGCGAAACGCGCCTTGGGTGTAGATGCCCCGGTCTTCACGCGGGCACCGCCAAATCGCCCAGCCCCACGCCAGCGCAAAGCTGACCAGCGTCGCGAGGGTGAAGTAACCGAGTACTTTGGGCTGCATGGCGGCCCTGAGATCAGCGTGCAAAATACCCAGAAACAACAACGCCGGCATGGTGACGTTAAACACCAGTGCCGACGCCGTATGGATAAAGTTGTCATTGATCCAGCCCACACGCTTGAGCGCCACGCCCAGAAACAACATGGCAAACACAGGGGCCGTGATGGAGAGCGTCTGAAGGAAAATGGCCAGCATGTCAGCACGCTCTCAGGATCGGTAAGGGGCTACTTTCTACACGTAAGGAACGTGCTGAATTCGACGTTACAGACCTTTGACCGCATAAATACCAGCAGCGTTACGCCAGTAACCTTTGTAATCCATGCCGTATCCAAAGATGTAACGGTCAATGCACGGCAGCCCTGCATAATCGGCTTTCAGGCCAGGGCTTGCTTTGCGGTCGTGCTCTTTATCGATCAGCACCGCAGTATGAACCTGACGCGCACCCGCGTGCTTGCAGAAATCCACAATCGCGCTAAGGGTGTGACCCTCGTCGAGAATGTCATCAATAATCAGCACGTGACGGTCCATGAAAGACACTTCCGGCTTGGCTTTCCAGAACAAGTCACCGCCGCTGGTTTGGTTGCGGTAGCGCGTGGCGTGCAGGTAAGACGCTTCGAGCGGGAATTTCAGGTGGGTGAGCAGCTTGCCAGCAAAAATCAGGCCGCCGTTCATCACACAGAACACCACTGGATTGGTCTCAGCCATTTCGGCTGTGATTTGCGCGCCGACACGGGCGATAGACGCCTCGACTTCAGCTTCGGTGTACAGGCAGTCAGCCTCTCGCATGACTTGACGGATATGCTCGAGATCAGCAGACATGACGCTCTCCAGGGGGGGTTGTGCAAGAAAAGCGGGCAAAGGTACGCATCCGCATGGCTCAGATCAAGCGTTTATGGACTAACGTGCACTAATGTCTGTAGGACATAACCTCGGATTAGATTAATCTAGGCCGGTTTTTTTGCCTGCCCCCGGAGTCTTTCCCTATGCCCACTCTTGAGATCCGCCATCCGCTGATCCGTCACAAACTCGGTTTGATGCGCCGCGCTGACATTAGCACGAAGAACTTCCGCGAGCTCGCTCAGGAAGTTGGCGCGCTGCTGACCTACGAAGCCACCAAAGACCTGACGCTCGAATCCTACGAAATTGCAGGATGGAGCGGCAAAGTTCTGGTTGAAAAAATTGCCGGTAAGAAAATTACCGTTGTGCCTATTCTGCGCGCCGGTATCGGCATGCTGGAAGGCGTTCTGAGCCTGATCCCGGGCGCCAAAGTCAGTGCTGTAGGCATTGCCCGCAACGAAGAAACCCTGCAAGCCCATACGTATCTGGAAAAACTGGTACCGGAAATCGACGAGCGTTTGGCGATGATCATCGACCCGATGCTGGCCACCGGCTCGTCAATGGTTGCCACCATCGACCTGCTGAAAAAAGCCGGCTGCAAAGAAATCCGCGCCATGGTGCTGGTTGCCGCGCCTGAAGGTATTGCAGCAGTTGAAGCAGCACACCCGGACGTGACCATCTACACCGCCTCCATTGATGAACGCCTGGACGATCACGGCTACATCATTCCGGGCCTGGGCGATGCCGGCGACAAGATCTTCGGCACCAAACAAAAGGACGTATAACATGCAGGACGAGTTCAACGACCCGCTCTGGCGCCAGATCATTTCTGGTGCGCAGATGCTCTTCGTGGCCTTTGGCGCGTTGGTGTTGATGCCTCTGATTACAGGCCTCGACCCCAATGTTGCGCTGTTCACGGCGGGTCTCGGGACTCTGCTGTTCCAGATCGTGACCCGGCGCCAGGTGCCGGTCTTTCTGGCGTCGAGTTTTGCGTTTATCACCCCGATCATTCTCGCTAAAGGCCAATTTGGCCTGGCTGCGACGATGGGCGGCGTCATGGCAGCCGGTTTCGTGTACACCTTTCTCGGGTTTGCCGTGAAGATCAAAGGCACCGGTTTTATTGACCGCCTGCTGCCACCCGTAGTGATTGGCCCGGTCATCATCTCGATCGGCCTGGCGATGGCCCCGATTGCTGCACACATGGCCATGGGCCGTGCGGAAGATGGCACCGAACTGATCCACTACCAAACCGCCATGCTGATCTCGATGCCAGCCCTACTGACCACATTGATCGTGGCGGTATTCGGTAAAGGGATTTTCCGTCTGGTACCCATCATTGCGGGCGTGCTGGTAGGTTTTGGCATGGCGTTCTACTTCGGTGTCGTCGACACCGCCAAGATCGCCGCTGCGCCGTGGTTCGCCTTACCGCACTTCACAGCCCCCGAGTTCAACTGGCAGGCGATTCTGTTTATCGTCCCCGTGGCGTTGGCCCCGGCCATTGAACACATTGGTGGCGTGATAGCCGTGGGTAGCGTAACTGGCCGCAACTACTTGAAAAACCCGGGTCTGCATCGCACGCTGTTCGGTGACGGCATTGCCACCACCGCAGCGGGTTTGCTGGGCGGCCCACCCAACACCACCTACGCCGAAGTGACGGGCGCGGTGATGCTGACCAAGAACTACAACCCGAAAATCATGACCTGGGCAGCGATCTTCGCCATCAGCCTGGCCTTTATCGGCAAGTTCGGCGCATTGCTGCAAAGCATACCGGTGCCGGTGATGGGCGGGATTCTGTGCCTGTTGTTCGGTTCGATCGCAGCGGTGGGCATGAACACCCTGATTCGCCATCAAGTCGACCTCAGTGAAGCGCGCAATCTGGTGATTGTGTCGGTCACTCTGGTATTTGGTATTGGCGGCGTGCTGATCGGCACCGGGATGGGGCCGGAAGACTTCGGCCTTAAAGGCATCGCGCTGTGCGCCATTGTGGCGATTGCGCTGAATCTGATACTGCCGGGTAATGACAGCTGGAAAAAGAAGAAAGGTGATGAGCCGATTATCTAAATCGGCTTGACCCTCACCCCAACCCTCTCCCAAAGGGAGAGGGGGCTTGATCGATGACACTGCACACATTTGATTTGGCTTTTAGTCCCCTCTCCTTCCGGGAGAGGGTTAGGGTGAGGGGCTTTTGACCTTCAAAGCGCCATCGGCGCCCGCTCACACAACGCATTCAGCGCTTTAGCCCACTCAGGGTTGTCATTGAGACACGGCACCAACACCAACTCCTCGCCCCCAGCCTCAATAAACTGCTCGCGCCCACGATCGCCAATCTCTTCCAGGGTTTCAATGCAATCGGCCACAAACGCCGGGCACATCACCAATATCTTCTTCACCCCTTGCTTGGCCAACGCATCCAGACATACCTCGGTGTAAGGTTCGATCCACTTCGCCCGTCCCAAACGGGACTGGAACGCGACTGACCATTGCCCTTCTGCCAACCCCATGCGCTGCGCAAAAGTCTGCGCCGTTCGCAGGCACTGCGCCCTGTAGCACGTAGCCATGACCGACGGCGACGCATACTGGCAGCAGTCCTCACTCTTCAAACAGTGATTGCCGGTGGGATCGAGCTTATGTAAATGCCGCTCGGGCAAACCATGAAAGCTCAGCAGCAGATGATCATAATCCTGCTCAAGATGCGGCCTGGCACTCTCCACCAACGCATCAAGGTATTCAGGCTGGTCATAAAACGGTTGCAGAATTGAAAACTGAACCGCCAGTTTCCTGGCTTTGACCACACGTTTGGCTTCTTCAATCACCGTCGTCACCGTACTGTCGGCGAACTGCGGGTAAAGCGGCGCCAGCGTGACCTTTTTAATCCCTTGAGCTGCCAAACGGGTCAACACCGTATCAATGGACGGCTCGCCATAGCGCATGGCCAGTTCCACCGGTCCCTGTTTCCACTCCTTGGTCATGGCCTGCTGCAAGCGGCGACTAAGAACTACAAGCGGTGACCCCTCGTCCCACCAGATAGACGCATAGGCATGGGCTGACTGCTCGGGACGCTTGATCAGAATCAGCGACACGATCAAACGCCTCAAGGGCCACGGCACGTCAATCACGTACGGGTCCATCAAAAACTGGTTCAAATAGCTGCGTACATCCGCTACCGAAGTAGAAGCCGGAGAACCCAGGTTAACCAGCAAAAGCGCGTGCTCGGTCATGCAACATCCTATTTCAGAGGCGGGCGGACAAATCATCCAGCGCCGCACGTAAATCAGTGAACTGAAAAGTGAACCCGGCGGCCAGCAATCGGGCCGGTGTCGCCCGCTGACCACCCAGCAATAACAGTGACAACTCGCCCAACCCAACCCGCAGTACAAAGGCGGGCAACGGTAAAAATGCCGGGCGATGCAACACTTGACCCAAAGTTTTTGCGAATTCGGCATTACGTACAGGATGCGGCGCGCAAGCATTATAAGGGCCGCTCGTGGCATTCTGATGCACAAGAAAATCAATCAGGGCGATTTGGTCTTTGATATGAATCCACGGCATCCATTGCCGACCATTGCCTATCGGCCCACCTAGCGCCATCTTGAAAGGCAACAACAAACGCGACAAAAAGCCGCCTTCAGCCGCCAGCACCAAGCCCGTGCGCACCAACACCACACGAATACCCAAGGCCTGAGCACGCTGCGCTGTCTCTTCCCACGCGATGCACAGATGGCTGGCGAAGTCGTCATTGACCGGCGGCGACTCCTCCGTCAATTCGCGCTCGCCACCATCGCCGTACCAGCCCACCGCCGAACCGGAAACCAATACCGAAGGCCTTTGCTCGCGGCTTTCAAGCCAGGCCACGAGTGTTTCAGTCAAGGTTATTCGGCTGCTCCACAGCACGGCCTTACGCTTGCGAGTCCACGGCCGATCCGCTATCGGCGCACCGGCCAGGTTAATCACCGCATCGATCGGCTCCTGACCCAGCTCTTCAAGAACGGCAACGGCTCTGACCCCCTCACCACACAATTCCCTCACTCGCTCAGGGCGCCGACTCAACACACTCAGGCGATAACCTTTGGCCAACCAATGCCGGCAAAGTTGGCGACCGATCAAGCCTGTACCGCCGGTCAGCAAAATGTGCATGAGGTGATCCTCGCTGTAAGTTTTATCGGATTCACTGGTCTATTTTTAAAGGAGGCCTATTTTTCAGAGCTTCTGACCTGACAGAAGAATAGGCCAGACTGACCCGACAGGCGCACTAAAACCTATACTAATAAAATAATTTGTACAGGAATTAACGACGCAGTAGTCTGTGCAAACTGGATCGAGGCCGCCATGACTGTACCAATCGCAATTATCGGGGCCGGCATTGCCGGACTTTCAGCAGCACGCAAACTTCACGACGCCGGGCACAGAGTGCATGTGTTCGATAAAAGTCGAGGCAGCGGTGGACGCATGTCCAGCAAGCGCAGCGACGCCGGTTCGCTGGACTTGGGCGCTCAATATTTCACGGCCCGCAACCCGCGCTTTGCCGCAGAAGTTCATCGTTGGCACACCGAAGGCTGGGCCAGCGAGTGGAAACCTCATCTGTACAACAACCACACGGATGGTCAGCTGACGCCTTCGCCCGACGAGCAAACACGTTGGGTGGGTGACCCGCGCATGAGTGCAATTACTCGGGGCTTGCTAGGCCATTTGACCGCGAGTTTCATGTGCCGAATTACCGAACTGATTCGCGGTGAACAGCACTGGCACCTGCAAGATGCCGAAGGCAATGACCACGGCCCGTTCAGCCATGTGATCGTGGCGACCCCGGCACCGCAGGCTACCGCCCTGCTCGCCACTGCACCGAAGCTTGCCAGTGCGGCCGCCGGAGTAAAGATGGACCCTACCTGGGCTGTGGTTCTCGCCTTTGAAACCGCTCTGAATACGGCTATCGATGGCTGCTTTGTACAAGACAGCCCAATCGACTGGGTGGCCCGCAACAGCAGCAAACCAGGGCGCGGCAGCAAGCCGGACACATGGGTTTTGCACGCAACCAGCGCGTGGAGCAAAGAACACATCGATATGCCCAAAGAAGCCGTTATCGAGCATTTGCATGGCGCATTTGCTGAACTGATGCACATCACCGTCCCAGCACCCACCTTCACCCTGGCGCACCGCTGGCTGTATGCACGCCCTGCCGGCGCCCATGAGTGGGGTGTTCTGGCAGACTCCGACCTGGGCCTCTATGCCTGCGGCGACTGGTGCCTGTCAGGCCGGGTCGAAGGCGCATGGCTGAGCGGACAGGAAGCGGCCCGCCGGGTCATTGAGCATTTGCAATGAACCGCATCAACCCACGCAAACTGCTGCTGTCCAAGTGGACCGCAGCCACGCCTGAACACCGTGAAAAGCACTTCCTGGTCACTCAACTGTTTTGCGATGAGGAAGGCACCGTGCTCGATATCGAGCTACAAGCGGTGCTGACTCAACGTACTCAGCGCATGCCTTGGCAATGCCTGAAAGACATGCATACCTGGGCAATTGGCTGGAAATAACAACCGACCCTGCGCTGCGAACCTTCAAACCCCATAAATAGTTGTACAAGTAATTTGACTTGTACAACACCAAGCCTATGATGAACTCAAGTTGTACATCTTACAAAAGATGTACAAGAAATTCTTGGAGGTTCATCACATGGCCAACGACACCTCAACCCATTGCAAGCCCAAAATCGCCATCAGCGCCTGCTTGCTGGGCGCCGAAGTTCGCTTTAACGGCGGCCACAAAGAATCGCGGCTGTGCAGTCAGGCCTTGAGTGAGCATTTCGACTTTGTGCCCTTGTGTCCTGAAGTCGCCATTGGCCTGGGGATTCCGCGCCAACCCATCCGTCTTGTCGGCGACTCGGCCAAGCCCCAGGCGGTAGGTAGCGTCGACAGCACGCTGGATGTGACCCACGCACTGCATGACTACGGCGCAAGCATGGCAGCAACGCACACTGACATTTGCGGCTACATCTTTATGCAAAAGTCGCCTTCCTGTGGGCTTGAGCGGGTCAAGGTGTATCAGGATGGCGGCCGTCCGGCCGAGTTGAGCGGGCGAGGTATTTATGCGAATGCCTTTTGCGCCGCGCATCCCGATTTACCTGCCGAAGAAGACGGCCGCTTGAACGACCCCGTCCTGCGTGAAAACTTCCTGACCCGGGTTTACGCCTACAGCGCGTGGCAAGACTTACTCAAAGCGGGCCTCACCCGCCGCTCGCTGACCGAGTTTCATGCGCGCTACAAATACCTGCTGATGGCCCATCACCCTGTGCAATACAAAACATTGGGCAATCTGCTGGGCAGCCTAGGGAAAAATCCCCCTCAAGCCATTGCCGCCCAGTACTTCAGCGAATTGATGAAAGCGCTGAAAAAATGCGCCACCCGACGCACGCATACCAATGTGCTGCAACACATCAGCGGCTACCTCAAGCAATCCATCAGCCGTGAAGACAAGCAAGAAATGCAGCAATTGATCGGGCAATACCTGCACGGTGTTGTGCCGTTGGTGGTGCCGCTTACGCTGCTCAAACATCACTTTCGCCTGCACCCGGATCCCTATATCGCGCGTCAGGTGTATCTGCAACCGCACCCTGAAAACCTCAGCCTGCGCAATGCGATCTGACCATGACTGATGACCGATCCATGACTAATAACCCAGACACCGACTACAGCCAGGCACTGGCTGAAGGCTGGCGGCCGATCCGCGAAGTGGCCCGCATTACCGGCGTGAATGCCGTCACGCTGCGCGCGTGGGAGCGCCGCTATAGCTTGATCGTTCCGCACCGCACGGCCAAAGGTCACCGCCTGTATTCACCCGACCAGATTCTGCGCATCAAGCACATCTTGACCTGGCTTAATCGCGGGGTATCAGTGAGTCAGGTGAAACCGCTACTGGACTCTGCGCCCGCCTACCACGAGCCTGTCGATAATGACTGGCAGGCGTGGCGGCAGGCCCTGACGCGGGCAATCAGCGAACTGTCTGAGCGTAAGCTTGATGACAATGTGAATCAGGTGATGTCGCTGTACCCCGCACGCACGCTCTGCAAACAGCTATTAATCCCGCTGATCAGCGATCTGGAACAACGCTGGCAAGGCCAGTTCGGCATGCAGCTGGAGCGCGCCTTCTTTAACTCCTGGTTACGCAGCAAATTGGGGGCGCGTATTTACCACAATAATCGCTCAGTCAGCGGCGCTCCCGTTCTGCTGATCAACCAGTCGTCCCAACCCTTTGAAGGGGGTTATGGCTGACCGCCCTACTGGTCAGCAGCAGCCATTGCCCGGTTGAAGTGTTCGATACACCTGTTCCCGCTGGAGAACTTGGGTTGGCTGTCGAACGCCTGAAAGCCCGCGCCGTGGTGCTCTATTCGAGCCAAGCCTTGAATACCCAACTGTTGCCCAAGCTATTGGCCGGGATCAATTGCCCGATTGTGATAGCCGGAACCTGTGTCTGTATCCACAGCACGGAACTGGTCATCACTGCCACCGAGATTGCCGGATTGACGCTTGCCAACGATCCGCTTGAAGCCCACCAGCAACTCGACCAGCTCGGTCTTATATAAGCAAGGAATTGACATGCAACTTATCTGGCTACGCAACGACTTGCGCCTATCTGACAACACCGCGCTGAGCGCCGCCGTCCAACGCGGTCCCACTGTGGCCGTGTACCTGATCAGCCCACAACAATGGCTGGCCCACGACGATGCGCCGTGCAAAGTGGATTTTTGGCTACGCAATCTAGCCACCTTGAGCGACAGCTTGCACGCCTTGAACATTCCCTTGCTGATTAGAACGGCTGATACATGGGATCAAGCCCCTGCCGTGCTTCTTGAGTTGTGCCAGCAACTTGGGGTTGAAGCGGTACATGCCAATCAGGAGTACGGCATCAATGAAACCCGTCGCGATGAAGCCACCACTCAGGCTCTGCAAGCCCAAGGCATAGGGTTCCACAGCTACCTGGACCAACTCCTGTTTCAGCCGGGTTCTGTGCTCACGCAGTCGGGTTCATATTTTCAGGTCTTCAGCCAGTTCCGCAGAATCTGCTACAACCACCTGCACCGCGCACTTCCGGCAATCGTCGAGTCGCCCCAGGCACAAACAGCCGTATCTATCGAACGCGATGCCATTCCACAATCGGTCGACGGTTTTACCCCGCCCACCGAATCATTGCGCGCGCTGTGGCCTGCTGGCGAACGTCATGCCCAGCAACGGTTGGCGCACTTTGCTGATGAGCAAATTCATTACTACCAGGATGAACGCGATCTGCCCGCCAAACCCGGCACCAGCCAGATTTCGGCCTACCTTGCAGCCGGAGTGATTTCCCCTCGGCAATGCTTACACGCGGCATTGCAAAGCAACCATGGCGAGTTCGAAAGCGGCAGCCCGGGCGTATTCACATGGATCACTGAGCTGCTATGGCGTGAGTTCTACAAACACATACTGGTGGGCTACCCACGGGTATCGCGTCATCGCGCTTTTCGCCTTGAAACCGAATTCCTGCCGTGGCGTGACGCCCCCGAAGAACTGGCGGCGTGGAAAGAAGGCCGTACCGGCATTCCGATCATCGACGCAGCCATGCGCCAATTGCTGGACACCGGCTGGATGCACAACCGTCTACGAATGGTCGTGGCCATGTTCCTCACCAAAAACCTGCTGATTGATTGGCGCGAAGGTGAGCGCTTTTTCATGCAGCATTTAATTGATGGCGATCTGGCGGCCAATAATGGCGGCTGGCAGTGGAGTTCCTCGACCGGAACTGACTCAGTACCGTATTTCAGGATTTTCAACCCGCTCAGTCAGTCAGAGCGCTTCGACCCCGAAGGCCGCTTCATCAAACACTGGCTGCCGGAACTGGCCGACCTGAGCAAAAAGGAGATCCATAACCCTTCCATTGCCGGTGGGCTGTTTGGCGTGGCAGCTTACCCACGGCCGATGGTCGACCTGAAAAAAAGTCGCGAGCGCGCGCTCACCGCCTTTAAAAATCTGCCGTCGCGGGCACTGGCAGTAAGTGGCTATGAATAAACCTCGGCGTATCTGGTTGACGGGCGCCAGCAGCGGCATGGGCGCACACATGGCCGAAGAGCTGCTGAAAAGCGGCGCACAGTTGGCGCTAACTGCCCGCACTCTTGCACCGTTGCAAGTGTTGGCCGAGCGTTTTCCCGGCCAAGTCCTGCTGGTGCCGGGGGACTTGACCGACCCTGCACAGGTGCGCGAAATCGGTCAGCAAATAGCTCACGCCTGGGGGGCGGTGGATACGGTGATTCTCAACGCCGGCACCTGTGAATATGTCGATGTTCGCCATTTTGATGCCGCCTTGATCGAACGCGTCGTACGCACCAACCTTTTGGCCAACAGCTACTGCCTGGAAACGGCCCTGCCCTTGTTACGGGCAGGCCTGCGCCCGCATCTGGTCGGCGTCGTCAGCTCCGTCACCTTCTGGCCGCTACCACGCGCCGAGGCCTATGGCGCGTCTAAAGCCGGGCTGCGCTATCTGCTGGAGTCGCTGCGCGTAGATCTGGCCCATGAACACATCGACGTCACGCTGGTCAGCCCCGGTTTCGTCGACACGCCGCTGACTGAAAAAAATGACTTCCCGATGCCCATGCGCTGGTCGGCGCCAAAGGCCGCACAGCATATCTGCCAGCGTCTGGACAAACGGCCGCTGGAAATCGCTTTTCCTACGTTGTTTATCGCCATTCTGAAACTGCTGTCGAGCCTGCCCAAGCGCCTGCAATTGGCGATGGGCAAACGCCTGGCAAGAAACTCAGACGAGAAGTCCTCATGAAAATCGCCATCATTGGCAGCGGCATCTCAGGGTTGACCTGTGGCTATCTGCTGCATAAAGAACACGACATTAGCGTGTTTGAGGCCAGTGATTGGGTGGGCGGACACACCCATACCGTTGACGTCAGCGTGAAAGGGCAACGGTATGCCATCGACACCGGATTTATCGTGTTCAACGACTGGACGTACCCCAACTTCATCAAACTGCTGGACCAATTGGGCGTGACTTCCAAAGCCACTGAAATGAGCTTTTCAGTGCGCGACCCGAGCAACAACTTCGAATACAACGGCAACACCCTGAACAGCTTATTTGCCCAGCGCAGCAACCTGTTATCACCCGGTTTCTGGGGCATGTTGCGCGACATTCTGCGATTCAACCGTGAAGCCGTGCGCGACTTGCAAGAACAGCGCATTGCCGTTGACACGCGGCTGGGCGACTACCTGCAACAACGCGGGTACGGCCAACGGTTTATCGAGCACTACATAGTGCCCATGGGCGCAGCTATCTGGTCCATGTCACTGAACGACATGCTGGGTTTCCCTCTGCAATTTTTTGTACGCTTTTTTAAAAATCACGGTTTGTTAAGTGTCACCCATCGCCCCCAATGGCGGGTGATCGAAGGCGGCTCCAGCGCCTACGTAAAACCACTGAGTGCAGGCTTTGCCGAAAAGATCCGCCTTAACTGTCCGGTCACCCGAGTCGAACGCGATGACCAAGGCGTCACGGTGCACAGCACCCACGGAAGCGAACGCTATGACAAGGTGATTTTTGCCTGCCACAGCGATCAGGCACTCAGGCTGCTGGCCGAACCCAGCACCGCGGAGCAGCAGATCCTCGGCGCCCTGCCCTACGCTGATAACGATGTTGTGCTACACACCGACACGCGACTGTTGCCCGATAGACAACTGGCATGGGCCAGCTGGAATTATCGACTAAGCGATGCGGGACAACGCCTTGCCGCCGTCACCTACGACATGAACATCCTGCAAGGGATACAGAGCGACACTACGTTCTGCGTCAGCCTGAACCAGCGCGCAGCCATAGACCCGCACAAAGTGCTGGCCAGCTACACCTACGCCCATCCGCAATACAGCCTGAACGCCGTGGCCGCTCAAGGCCGCTGGCAAGAACTGCTGGGCGCGCAACACAGCTATTACTGCGGGGCTTACTGGGCCAATGGCTTTCACGAAGATGGCGTGGTCAGCGCGTTGCGCGTCGCCCAAGCTTTCGGCCAACGGCTATGAACAGTGCCCTGTACAGCGGCTGGATCGCCCATCGGCGCTTTGCGCCTACCACTCATGGGTTCCGTTATCAGATTGGCTTGCTTTACCTGGATCTGGATGAGCAAGACGCTGTATTCGGGCTGTCACCACTGGCGGGGAAAAGCCGTTTTTCACCCTTTTCATTCCGGGAAACTGACTACCTGAAGACGTACACCCAGTCCGGCATGCGCCTGATTGATGCGGTTCGCCAGCTCATCGGCGATGCCCTGGGGCATACACCGCAGGGCGCGATTCGCCTGCTGACACAAGCCCGCAGCTGGGGACTTTCGTTTAACCCGGTGAGCTTCTTTTATTGCTTTGAAAGTGACGGAAAACTGGCCGCCATTTTGTGCGAAGTGAGTAATACACCTTGGCGCGAGCGCTATCACTACGTGCTCCCGGCAGTCGGTGAAGGTCACCAGCACGTTGCCGTGGCCAAGGCCTTTCATGTGTCACCGTTCCTGCCGCGCGACCTGCAATACCGCATGAGCTTCAGCCCGCCCGATACACGACTTGGCGTACACATGGCTGACTGGCAAGGCGAGCTGAAACTGTTTGATGCCACCTTGAATCTGCAACGCAGCACGCTTGACCGCGCCGGATTGCATCGCTACCTGCGCCAATTCCCATGGATGACAGCCAAGACCTGTCTGGCCATTTACTGGCAAGCCTTACGCCTTTTTATCAAGCGCACACCGATTTTTTCCCACCGGGCCGCCGACGGCGTTTCACGTATTGCCGCCCAGCAACCAGAGAATAAACGTCATGAAAAGCCCTAGCCTGGTGAGCAAAATTTCTCGTTTGAGTACCTTCACCCTGACCAGCGGGCTGCTGCGCGCAGGCGTGATGCGCCAGCTCAGCCAACTGCACAAAGGTCTACTGGTGATCTTTGAAAACGGCGTGCGCCAGACATTCGGCGACAACACCTCAACATTGGTCGGCGAAGTACAAATTCATGATCCGAGTGTGTGGGGCATGATCGCCAGCAAAGGCTCGATTGGTGCCGGCGAGGCGTTCATTCACGGCTACTGGAGCTCTCCCGACCTGACTCGGGTCATTCGTGTGCTGGTCAGCAATATGGACGTGCTCGATGCCATGGAGGGCGGCCTGGCACGCTTGGGCCGCCCTTTTATCGGCGCATTGCATTGGGTTAATCGCAATACCCGCAAAGGCTCGCAAAAAAACATTGCCGCCCATTACGACCTTGGCAACGAGATGTTCGAGCAATTCCTTGACCCGACCATGATGTATTCAGCGGCTCAATTCCTCAGCCCTGACGACACCCTGGAGCAGGCCCAACTCAATAAACTGCAACGTATTTGCCAAAAGCTCGACCTCAAGCCTCAGGACCATTTGCTCGAAATCGGCACGGGCTGGGGCAGCATGGCGATCTATGCGGCGAAACACTACGGGTGCAAGGTCACAACAACCACGCTATCCAAGGAACAATTCGATTACACCCAAGCGCGAATCGTTGCGCTGGGCTTGCAGCATCGAGTGACATTGCTGCTGGAGGACTACCGCGACCTCACCGGGCAATACGACAAGCTGGTCTCCATAGAAATGATTGAAGCCGTTGGCCATCGGTTTTTACCGGTCTACTTCAAACAGTGCTCGCGCCTGCTCAAAAGCAACGGATTAATGTTGCTGCAAGCCATCACCATTCGTGACCAGCGTTATGAACAGGCCAAAAACAGCGTGGACTTTATCCAGCGCTATATCTTCCCGGGCGGCGCCCTGCCCAGCGTGCAAAAAATGCTCGAAATCGTCACCCGCGAAACCGACATGAACCTGATGCACATGGAAGACTTTGGGCTGCACTACGCCAAAACCCTGCGTTTGTGGCACGAAAACTTCCGTCATGCCCATGGCCGCCTGACCGAGCTGGGCTACGACGAATACTTTCTGCGCTTGTGGGAGTTTTACTTGTGCTACTGCGAAGGCGGGTTCCTGGAGCGCAGCATCGGCACCGCGCAATTGTTACTGGCAAAACCTGCCGCCATGCCACAACCCGTGCTTGGGCGCCTTAATGCTTAAAAACCTGATTAATGCCGGGCTTTTTCAGCTCGGCTGGTTTGCCTGTGTGCTGGGTGGCAACAGCCCGTGGCTATTACTGGCCTTTGCGGCATTAGCGATTCACCTTCTGTGGATAAGCCGCTCGTGGAGCGAAGTTCGTTTGATCGTGGCCGTGTGTGCGCTCGGCACACTGGTGGACAGTGCGTTGCTCAACGCCGGTGTATTTGAGTTCAAGCACGCAGGCGTATTGATTCCACTCTGGCTGATCGTGCTCTGGGCCTTATTGGCAACCACATTAAGACATTGCCTGGCATGGACAGCCAAACCTGTCTGGCGAGCAGCATTACTGGGAGCTATTGGCGGGCCATTGTCTTATTACGCGGGCCAACGGATGGGGGCCGTGGCGTTCGGATTGGGTGTGTGGCCGATGCTGGCAGTGTTATCCGTCATTTGGGCGGGGTTATTTGTGGTATTGCAAAGGTTGGCGGACAGAATATCCTCACATGAAATACAGAGCCGTCCGGCAGACAGATAAACGCTTATATCTTCATATACGACCGCATCGAGGCCTTTCGCTGCCCTCGTTCTTCGTCAGCGACAAACCCGCGTAACTTCATCGACCCGGTGCAGAACAAAACGGATGCCTCGCCCAAACCCCGCCTTATTGATCAGCATGTCCTGCCTGGCCGTATTCTTGTCGCAACTGGGCATGATGATGTACTTGCCAGCGCTGCCTGCTATCGCGCAAGCACTGAACACCACTCAACACCTGACCTCTTTGGCGCTGCCTGTTTATCTGGCGGGCATGGCGCTGCCCATGTTGCTGTGGGGCAAATGGGGAGCAGCACTGGGCATCAAGAAAATCATGATGCTCTCGCTTTTACTGTTCAGCGTCAGCAGCGCCCTGTTGAGTCTGTGTTCTCAGGTTGAAACCTTTATTTCACTGCGGTTTGTCCAAGGTGTGGGCGCCAGCGGCCTTTCGGTCATGGCGCGCTCATTAATCGCACAACACTTTAAAAGCAATGAGTTGGCCAAGGCGCTGTCGTGGCTGTCTATCGCCTTTGTGATTTCGCTGGGCATTGGTCAATACGCGGGGGCGGTGTTAATGAGTGCCTTTGGCTGGCCTGTCATATTTTGGGGGCTGGGAGCGGCAGCCCTCATTGTGATGATCGGGGTGTACGCCTGTTTACCTGACTCACCACAAGTCAGTCATACCCCCGTTTGCTGGCGCCATTATCTGACGCTGGTGCGGCACCGGCCTTTCTTGCTCCCGGCACTGATGGGCGGCTTGGGATACGGGATTATTATTGGATTCAACACCGCAGCACCTTCAATCTTCCAAAACTCATATCAGTGGTCAGCCTATGACTACGGGCAGTTGGGCTGGGCAATGAGCCTCGCTTATCTACTGGGGTCGCTAAGTGTTAATCGATATGTCACCGGTTTGGGCCAATCGACCATGAGTTGCGTGGCAATCTGGGTGATGTTGGCCGCAAGTGCGGTGATGATGGCCGGTGTGTGGGTCAGCTCCACGACCGCCCTGTTGGTTTGGTTGCCGTATTGTTTACTCATCTGCGGGCAAGCGATCATTTACCCCATCAGCCTGTCTCAAGCCAGTGAGCATTCGCCGGTTGGCGGCCCTTACGCAATGGCGCTGTGCGGGTTTATCCACCAGGTGCTGGCCGCGTTGATTGGCGCGGCAGTCAGTGTGCTGGCCGCGCAACAGCCTGAGGCGCTGGCTGGTGTCTGTTTGTTATTGGTCATCATGGTGGTGGGTGTGAAGATCATGCAGTCAAGGACATGACGCGCTTAGCGAACAGTTCGCTCAGTTTGTCTGGCGATTCACACATAAACTCAGCTCTGCCTTACACTGCGCGCCTATGACCACCATCCCCCTGACTGAAATTACCGAACCCGCCGTCACCTGTGCGACGTGCGCAGCATGCTGCTGCCAACTGGAAGTGATGCTGATCACCGACACGGGCGTGCCCGAGCGCTTTATTGACAACGATGATTGGGGCGGCGAGGTGATGCTGCGTCTGGATGATGGCTGGTGTGCAGCGCTGGATCGCAACACCATGATGTGCACCATTTATGAAGTGCGCCCGCTGATTTGCCGCGAGTTCGAGATGGGGGAAGTCGAATGCCTCAACGAACGTCAAGGCATCACGACTGCTTATCGCTAGAGCGGCATCGTGTAATGCAGCGCGTAGCTTTCTACGCCGTCATTGTGGCTGGCGATGCCGGCATTGGAATAATGCGTCGCGCGGATGCCCACCTCATGCCCGCCCGCAAAGCGCAGGCCAAAACCCAGTCGGTCTTCAAACTGGAAGGCTGATCCCAATTTGTTGTCATCAACCTGGGTTTTCGAAAACAACGACACACCAATACCCGCCTCGATGTATGGATTGACCGTTTCACCGGCAAACTCGTACACAAATACCGGCGAAAACGACACGCTGCTGACGCTGGACGAGTCTTGGGCATCCCAAAATGTATAAGCCCCATCCCAGTAGCCCGTCAGCCGACCGACACTGCTTTGCATCCAGCTTTTATCCCAATCAGACTTCAAGCCCAAGCGGTAGGTCATGCTCGATTGGCTGGTGTGCCCCACCGCAAATTCGATGCCTGCTGCTTGTGCCGTAAAGCTGTACCCCAGTGCAGCCGTTGCCAGTACTGCCAAGCCAAACAAACGCTTCATAAGAAAATCCCATTTCTATATGTCGATACACATTTTTTTAGTTGTATTCAGATCAAGGCGCTGAGGATTAGGCCTGTTTGAATATTTACTCTATTTAACCGGTTTTAACGGTTTTTTACAGAGCGAAGCTTCGCACAACGCCAGATTTATTCCACAAGACAGGTAGGATTTTTCCTAAATGCTCAGGAGAACCGCTGGTCCAGAAATGTGTATCTGCAGCGTGGCCGACTGCCAGCAAGTCGCGATCAGCCAATAAACGTTGCAGCTGACGAGCTACGGCGGCACCGGTGTCGATGAGGATGATGGATGACGGGAGCATCTGAGCGAGCAGAGGTTTGAGAAAGGGGTAATGCGTGCAGCCCAGAATGATGGTGTCGCACCCGGCCGCCAGTAGAGGTTCTATATAACTGCGTAACAGACTGTTCAGTGCTTCGCTATGCAGGTCGCCGGTTTCTATCAACTCCACCAGGCCCGGACAAGGCTGGGTGATGACTCGCACATCACTGGCGAAGCGATCCAGCAAGGCGGCGAACTTGGCGCTTTGCAAAGTGCCGGTGGTGGCGAGTACACCCACCACGCCACTGCGCGTCGCTGCGGCAGCCGGCTTGACCGCGGGTTCCATCCCCACAATGGGCCACGCCGGGTAACGTTGCCGCAAGTCGGCTACAGCCGCCACGGTGGCGGTATTGCAGGCCAGCACCAACGCTTTGGCACCTTGCTGTTGAAAAAAGTCGGCCATCACCGCGCAGCGCTGGCGGATAAACTCCGGGCTTTTTTCGCCATAAGGAATGTGCCCGCAATCCGCCACATACAGCAGCGACTCGTTGGGCAATCGTTGATGAATTTCCTTGAGCACCGACAAGCCACCGACGCCGGAGTCGAACACCCCTATGGGTGCTTCACGCATGGCCGCACACGCTGCACGCCGGGTCGCGCTTGACCCGCAACTCGCGAAAACGCGTGCTCAGGGCATCAATCAGCAACAGGCGGCCCACTAATGGCTCGCCAAAACCAGCCAGTACTTTAAGGGCTTCGAGGGCTTGCAAACTGCCCACCAGCCCAACCAGCGGACCAATGACCCCGGCTTCGCTACAGGTCAATTCTTCTTCGCTGCCATGCCCGTATAAACAGTGGTAGCAAGGGCTGGTCGCCTGACGGGAGTCAAACACCGACAACTGCCCTTCCAGGCGGATTGCGGCACCGCTGACCAGCGGCTTGCGGGCAGCCACACAGGCGACGTTGACCGCCTCGCGGGTACTGAAGTTGTCACAGCAATCGAGCACCAGATCAACAGCGGCCACGGCGTCCGCCAATGAATCAGCGTCCAGCGCCGAGCGATGGGCGACCAATTTGATTTCAGGATTGATTGCGTTGAGACGGCGCAACGCCGAATCGACTTTGCTTTCACCGACACTGGCGGTGTCATGAATAACCTGGCGTTGCAGGTTGGTCAGGTCAACGCGGTCGAAGTCAGCCAGATGCAGTTCACCCACTCCCGCCGCCGCCAGATAAAGGGCCACTGGCGAACCCAGCCCACCCACACCGACGATCAACACGCGGCTGTTTTTCAGCTTGAGCTGACCGTCGATATCGACCTGTTGCAACAGGATCTGTCGGCTATAGCGCAACAGCTCCTGATCACTCAGCACGGTAGGCGGCCCAAGGTGATGCGCTCATGGGCGCCCAAGTCCTTGCGACTTTCGATCTGTTCAAAGCCTGCCGTGAGCAACAAATCTCGCACGGCTGGCGCTTGATCGTAGCCGTGCTCAAGCATCAACCAGCCACCTGCATTGAGGTGATGCGGGGCTTGCGCAACGATTTCGCGCAGGTCGTCAAGGCCATCGGCACCGGCCACCAACGCGCTTTCAGGCTCGAAGCGCACATCGCCCTCGGCCAGATGAACATCGCCTGCGGCTATATAAGGCGGGTTGCTGATGATTAAATCAAAACGTTGATCGGCCAGCGCGCTGAACCAGTGGCTGGTGAATACACTGACGTTTTCGAGCTGCAAGCGCTGACGATTGCGTTCGGCCAGCGCCACGGCTTCGAGCACGCGATCAACCGCTGTGACCTTCCAGGCCGGACGTTCACTGGCCAGCGCCAGGGCGATGGCGCCACTGCCGGTGCCCAGATCCAGCACGCGAGCCGGGGTCGCAGGCAAAAGCGCCAATGCCGTTTCAACCAATAACTCAGTGTCCGGGCGCGGGATCAGCGTGTGCGGTGCCACTTCCAGATCAAGGTTCCAGAAACCCTGCTGCCCTAGAATGTAGGCCACCGGCTCACCCGCACGCCGACGCATCAGGTACTCGGCAAAGGTCAACGCCGCTTCGCTGCTGACAATTTTTTCCGGCCATGTGTGCAGATAACTGCGCGACTTGCCCAATGCAGCCGCCAGCAACAGCTCCGCATCAAGACGGGCTGTCGGCGAGTCCGGCAGCTCTGCGGCACGTAACAAACTGGCAATAATGGTCATTTATTCACCCAGCGCTGTCAGTTGGTCCGCCTGGAATTCCGCGAGTAATGGCTCAATAACGGCCTCTACACCGCCAGCCAGAACGTCATCCAGAGAATACAAGGTCAGGTTGACTCGATGATCTGTCACGCGTCCTTGTGCAAAGTTGTATGTGCGGATGCGCTCGGAGCGGTCGCCTGAGCCCACCAGCAACTTACGCTCGCTGGCAATGGCACTGGCCGCGGCGCTGGTTTGTTGATCGTTCAATTTAGCCGAAAGCCAGGACATCGCCCGCGCCCGGTTTTTATGTTGGGAACGCTCTTCCTGACACTCGACCACAATGCCTGAAGGCAAGTGAGTAATACGGATCGCCGAGTCGGTCTTGTTAACGTGCTGACCGCCTGCGCCCGAGGAGCGATAGGTGTCGACGCGCAAGTCCGACGGGTTGATCTCGATGACCTCTTGCTCGTCCGGCTCAGGCAGCACGGCCACGGTGCAGGCTGACGTGTGAATACGGCCCTGGGATTCGGTCGCGGGTACACGCTGCACGCGGTGCACACCGGATTCGAATTTCAACTTGCCGTATACATTCTCACCTTCGACCCGAGCAATGACTTCTTTATAGCCACCATGTTCACCCGGGTTTTCCGACAGTATTTCGAGTCTCCAGCCACGACGCTCCGCGTAGCGCGAATACATGCGAAACAGGTCACCGGCAAAAATTGCCGCCTCATCACCGCCGGTGCCCGCGCGGATTTCGAGGAACACGTTGCGACCGTCATTCGGGTCTTTTGGCAGCAACATGCGCTGCAGGTCTTTTTCCAGCTCGACCAGCCGTTCTTTGGCTTCGCGCACTTCCTCAACGGCCATTTCCCGCATGTCAGGGTCGTTATCCTTGAGCAAGGCCTGCGCACCTTCAAGGTCTGCCTGCACCTTGAGCCACAACGAATAGGTCGCAGCAATAGGCTCAACTTCGGCGTATTCCTTGGAATAGGCGCGAAATTTGGTCTGATCCGAAATGACTTCACCATCGCCAAGCAACGCGGTCAGTTCTTCAAAACGGTCCTGGAGGATGTCCAGTTTATTAAGCAGTGACGCTTTCATTACTATTTTTTATCCGCAGAGCTATCCGATGAGCCCTCACCGAGGGCAAAAAGTTCTTGGGCCATGGCCAGCGCATCGAGGCGGCCTTCGGCGGAAAGCTTTTTCAACTGCACGCTGGGAGCGTGCAGTAATTTATTGGTCAGGCCACGTGCCAGTTGGGCCAGCACGTCTTCCGGGTTGGCACCGTTGGCGAGCAGCCGTTGGGCCTTTTGCAACTCTTCATCACGCAGGCGCTCGCTTTGCTGACGATAGGCCTTGAGCACATCCACCGCCGCCAGTTCACGCAAGCGCACCATAAAGTCGTCAGCGCCCATGCTGACCAGTTCTTCCGCCGCCTGGGCCGCGCCCTGACGACTTTTGAGGTTTTCGGCGACAACCTCATGTAAATCATCGACGGTATAAAGGTAAACGTCGTCCAGCTCGCCGACTTCCGGTTCGATATCCCGTGGAACGGCAATATCGACCATAAAAATAGGTTTGTGCTTGCGCAACTTGAGGGCGCTTTCAACCGCGCCCTTGCCCAGAATCGGCAGTTGGCTGGCCGTGGAGCTGATCACAATATCGCTGTGCACCAACTCTTGAGGAATATCGGACAACAGCACCGCGTGGGCGCCGAACTCTTCAGCCAGAATGCTCGCGCGCTCCAGGGTTCGGTTAGCCACCACAATACGTTTAACACCCAGATCATGTAGATGGCGAGCGACCAGGGTGATGGTCTCACCCGCACCGATCAGCAGCGCCTGACTGCGCTGCAAATCGCTGAAAATCTGCTTGGCCAGGCTGACGGCAGCAAACGCCACCGACACCGGGTTTTCACCAATGGCCGTGTCCGTACGCACTTGCTTGGCCGAGTTGAAGGTGGCTTGAAACAAACGCCCCAACAATGGCCCGACCGTACCGGCCTCACGGGCCACGGCGTAAGCCGATTTCATCTGACCGAGAATTTGCGGCTCGCCCAACACCAGCGAATCCAGCCCGGAGGCCACGCGCATCATGTGACGAACGGCAGCGTCATCCTCATGGACATAGGCACAGGCCCGCAGTTCTTCAAGACTCAGATTGTGATAGTCCGCCAGCCACTGAAGCACGGCATCGGCGTTGAGGTGGTCCTGTTCGACGTAAAGTTCACTGCGATTGCAGGTGGAGAGGATCGCAGCTTCGCGACTGTCGGTGTGACGGCAGAGCTGCTGCAAGGCCTCAACCAACTGCTCTGGCGTAAAAGCCACGCGCTCGCGGACATCTACTGAAGCAGTCTTGTGGTTAATACCGAGTGCGAGGAAGGCCATTCAAGATCGCTGATGATGACGAGAAGCCGGCAATTGTCCTACTTCGCCCGAGTGAGAACAACCATTGCTGACTATTGTCTCTATAGTTAATGTCTGTTGAACCTCTCTGAACTAACATCGTCAGACCCCTATATCGATAGTCGCACGCCCTAGGGTTTGCGCCATCGCATGTGTCATGATGCCCGGACCGCAGGTAAGTCGCCCATCTCATATATGAATAGATCCTCCGCGTTGCTTCTCGCCCTCGTCCTTCTCAGTGGCTGCCAGGCTTTGGCCCCCGCGTCCCCGGATGACTCGTCACCGGCTGAGGATGTTGCCTCCACCCCGGAAAAACCGGTGGTCTACGGCTCGTTCAGCGAAGACACGCTGTACAGCCTGCTGAGCGCAGAACTGGCCGGGCAACGTAATCGTCTGGACCTTGCACTCGACAACTACGTGACCCAGGCGATCAACACCCAGGATCCGGGCGTGTCCGAGCGCGCATTCCGAATTGCCGAGTACCTGGGCGCGGATCAGGCCGCACTCGATACCTCGCTGATCTGGGCCAGAAACGCACCGGACGATCTTGAAGCGCAGCGTGCTGCCGCCATTCAGTTGGCGCGCAATGGTCGTTACGACGATTCCATGGTGTACATGGAGAAAGTCCTGCAAGGTAAAGGCGATACCCACTTCGACTTCCTGGCCTTGTCAGCGCTGGAAACGGATGCGCAAACCCGTGCGGGTCTGCAAAAGAACTTTGATCGCCTGCTACTCAAGTACCCCGACAACAGCCAGTTGATTTTCGGCAAGGCACTGCTGATGCAGCAGGACGGGGACGCTGAAGGTGCGTTGTCACTGCTGGAAAAAAATCCTCCACAGGACGGTGAGATCGCCCCGATTTTGCTGCGCGCACGCGTGTTGCAAAGTCTCAACCGAGGCAATGAAGCACTGCCTCTGCTGAAGAAAACCGTTAACCAATACCCTGATGACAAGCGTTTGGGGCTGACTTATGCCCGCACATTGATCGAACAGAATCAATTTGCCGATGCAAAAGTGCAGTTTGCCAGCCTGCTGCAGCAATACCCGGAAGACGACGAACTGCGTTTTTCACTCGCGCTGCTCAGCCTGGAAGGAAAGAACTGGGACGAAGCCGAAGGCTATCTGGAAGACTTGATTGCACGCGACAGCCATGTCGATTCAGCCCACTTGAACCTCGGCCGTATCGCAGAAGAACGCAATGATCCGCAAGGCGCATTGATCGAATACGCACAGGTTGGCCCCGGCAACGACTATTTACCGGCGCAATTACGCCAGGCCGATATCTTGATCAGCAACGGCCGCGGTGCCGAAGCCACTAAAAAGCTTGCCGCCGCTCGTGATGCGCAGCCTGAATACGCCAGCCAGTTGTATCTGATCGAGGCTGAAACCCTGGCTGCCAATAATCAGACGGATCGCGCCTGGGCAGTTCTGCAACAAGCCATCAAGCAAAACCCTGACGACCTGAGCCTGCTTTACTCGCGCGCCATGCTGGCCGAGAAGCGCAACGATATTGCGCAAATGGAGCGTGATTTACGCGCCATCCTCCAGCGCGAGCCGGACAACGCGATGGCATTGAACGCGCTGGGCTACACGCTTTCGGACCGAACCACTCGGTATGACGAAGCCAAAGCGCTGATCCAGCAAGCTTATGATCTGAACCCGGACGACCCGGCCGTGCTCGACAGCCTTGGCTGGGTCAACTTCCGCCTGGGTAATTTGCCTGAAGCCGAGCGCCTGCTGCGCCAGGCCTTTGAACGCTTCCCCGATCAGGAAGTGGCAGCGCACTTGGGTGAAGTGTTGTGGGCCAGTGGCAAACAACGCGAAGCCAAAAAAATCTGGGCTACTTTTCTTAAAGAAAATCCTGACAGCCCTATTCTGCGCAAAACCGTTTTGCGCCTGACCGGATCAGAGACTCTTTAACTCATGTTTTTTCGTCATGTTCGCCACATCATCGCTTTCAGCCTCCTCGCGACACTTGCTGGCTGTATGAGCCTGGGCTCCCATGAGTCAGTTGAAGGCCACGGGGATCAAGGCTTATGGTCACAACATAAACAGCAGCTGACGCAGCTCGACGGCTGGCAAATTAATGGCAAGGTCGGCATTCGCGCCCCTAAAGACTCAGGCAGCGCCACCTTGTTCTGGCTTCAACGTCAGGAATATTACGACATTCGCCTTTCCGGCCCACTTGGCCGCGGGGCCGCACGTTTAACCGGGCGCCCTGGAAATGCCAGCCTTGAAGTGGCCGGTCAAGGTCGCTTTGTGGCGGCAAGCCCCGAAGAATTGCTCGGTGAACAGCTGGGCTGGAGCCTGCCTGTTTCGCATTTGGTCTGGTGGGTACGCGGTTTGCCGGCACCTGACAGCAAAAGCCGGGTGTCACTCAACACCGACAGCCGCTTGGCCAATCTGGAACAGGACGGCTGGAAAATTGAATATTTGAGCTACGTCGAGCAAAACGGCTACTGGCTGCCGGAGCGGGTCAAACTGCATGGCCCGGATCTGGACGTAACCCTTGTCGTAAAAGATTGGCAACCCCGTCAGTTGGGACAATGACATGCAAAAAGATGCACTGGTGCTGCCCTCCCCGGCAAAACTGAATTTGATGCTGCACATCCTGGGTCGTCGCGAAGATGGCTATCACCAGTTGGAAACCGTGTTTCAGTTTCTCGATTATGGTGATGAAATGACCTTTGCCGTGCGCGACGACGGCAAAATCTGCCTGCACACCCCATTTAAGGGAGTGCCTCACGATCAAAACCTGATCGTCAAAGCCGCAAAAAAACTGCAGTACCAATCGGGCTGCTCGCTGGGTATCGATATCCGGATTAAAAAAGTGCTGCCTATGGGCGGCGGCATCGGCGGTGGCAGCTCAAATGCTGCGACGACATTGCTGGGCCTTAATCACTTGTGGCAATTAAATTGGGATGAAAATCGCCTCGCCGCACTGGGCTTAACGCTAGGGGCTGACGTGCCGGTTTTCGTGAGGGGCCGCGCCGCCTTCGCTGAAGGTGTGGGCGACATCCTTTCGCCGGAATACCCCGAAGAGCCTTGGTACGTAGTGCTTAAGCCGCAAGTCTCTGTAAGCACAGCAGAAATTTTTTCACATCCGTTGTTGACACGTAACACTTTGCCCATTAAAGTGCGCCCCGTTCCCAAGGGAAACAGCCGAAACGACTGCGAAGCAGTGGTAACGGAGCTTTACCCAGATGTACGTAAGGCTTTGAATTTGCTAGGTAAATACACCGAAGCAAAATTAACTGGAACTGGAAGTTGTATATTTGGGGCCTTCCCAAACGAAGCAAGTGCTGATAAAGTGCTGCACCTTCTAACAGAGCCCCTTACAGGGTTTGTAGCTAAAGGCAGTAACATTTCGATGTTGCACCGAACACTACAAAATCTGTCAAAGGAAACGGGTACACGGTACTCGTAGCAACAGATACAGGGGCGTCGCCAAGCGGTAAGGCAGCAGGTTTTGATCCTGCCATGCGTTGGTTCGAATCCAGCCGCCCCTGCCATTTCTTATACTCATCCAGGTTACCCTCAGCCTTCAGGTACTGCGCGTGTCCAAGATGATGGTCTTTACGGGGAACGCTAACCCCGATCTAGCTCGGCGTGTCGTACGTCAGCTGCATATCCCACTCGGTGACATTTCTGTCGGTAAGTTTTCCGACGGCGAGATTACCGCTGAGATTAATGAAAATGTCCGCGGTAAAGACGTTTTCATCATTCAGCCGACTTGTGCTCCGACTAACGATAACCTGATGGAACTCGTCGTGATGGCTGATGCCTTCCGCCGCTCCTCAGCGACTCGTATTACTGCTGTTATTCCTTACTTTGGTTATGCCCGTCAGGATCGCCGTCCGCGTTCCGCACGTGTAGCTATCAGCGCAAAAGTTGTTGCTGACATGCTTACCGTAGTCGGCATTGACCGTGTTCTCACGGTTGATTTGCATGCTGACCAAATTCAGGGTTTCTTCGATATTCCTGTAGATAACATCTATGGCTCCCCAGTTTTGGTGGATGACATCGAAGATCAGCGCTTTGAGAACCTTATGATTGTGTCTCCGGATATCGGCGGCGTCGTGCGTGCACGTGCTGTTGCCAAGTCCCTGGGCGTTGATCTGGGTATCATCGACAAACGCCGTGAGAAAGCCAATCACTCTGAAGTGATGCATATCATCGGTGATGTCGAAGGGCGTACCTGCATTCTGGTTGATGACATGGTCGATACCGCCGGCACCCTGTGCCACGCGGCTAAAGCCTTGAAAGAGCATGGCGCTGCCAAAGTGTTCGCCTACTGCACACACCCTGTGCTGTCGGGTCGGGCAATCGAGAATATCGAAAATTCCATGCTGGATGAGCTGGTGGTGACTAACACCATTCCGCTGTCCGCAGCCGCACAAGCCTGTTCGCGTATCCGTCAACTGGATATCGCACCGGTTGTGGCTGAAGCGGTTCGCCGCATCAGCAACGAAGAATCGATCAGCGCGATGTTCCGATAAGGGCCCTGCCCTTCTCTGACATCCGTTGACGAAAAGTGCCCCGCCCCAACAGCCTGTTGGGGCGGGGCTTTTTTGCCCATGCCGTCCATAGCGCTGGTCGCAAACGCTAGGGCGGATGTGGATATTTTGGAGATACAACATGAACGATTTTACTCTGAATGCTGAAGTGCGTTCCGACCTGGGGAAAGGTGCGAGCCGCCGCCTGCGTCGTCTCGCAAGCCTGGTTCCAGCTGTAGTTTACGGTGGCGACAAAGCCCCTGAATCCATCAGCATGCTGGCTAAAGAAGTTGCCAAACTGCTCGAAAACGAAGCTGCTTACAGCCACGTTATCGAACTGACCGTTGGCGGCGTTAAGCAAAACGTGATCATCAAAGCTCTGCAACGTCACCCGGCTAAAGGCCACGTGATGCACGCTGACTTCGTACGCGTTGTTGCTGGTCAAAAGCTGACTGCAATCGTACCGGTTCACTTCATCGGTGAAGCGGCTCCGATCAAGAAAGGCGGCGAGATCTCGCACGTTGTTGCGGAAATCGAAGTTTCCTGCCTGCCAAAAGACCTGCCTGAATTCATCGAAGTTGACCTGGCTAACGCCGAAGTCGGCTCGATCATTCACCTGTCGGACATCACCGCTCCTAAAGGCGTTGAGTTCGTAGCTCTGGCACACGGTAACGACCTGGCAGTAGCCAACGTTCACGCTCCACGTGTTGCACCAGAAGCAGAAGCTGAGTAATTCATTACTCTGTCTTTGGAGTCTTGAGAAACATCGCGAGCTAACACGCAGCGAGTAAAGCGGACAAGATCGCGAAGTTTACTCATGTAAACCCGTTTTTTTGTCCGTTTTCGCCGCTAACCGTTAGCGGCGATGTTATCCACAACTCCATAGAAGGGCCCTTGTCGTGACCGCCATAAAACTGATCGTTGGCCTGGGAAATCCAGGCACCGAATACGAACAGACCCGGCATAACGCAGGGGCCCTTTTTGTTGAGCGTCTCGCGGCAGCCAATGGGGTTAACCTCGTTGCCGACCGTAAATATTTTGGCCTGACCGGGCGCTTCAGTCACCAGGGTCAGGATGTTCGTCTGTTGATTCCCACCACCTATATGAACCGAAGCGGCCAGGCCGTTGCGGCGCTTGCCGGCTTCTACCGTATTGCGCCTGAATCCATATTGGTGGCCCACGACGAACTCGACCTGCCACCGGGTGTTGCCAAGCTCAAGCTGGGCGGCGGCCATGGCGGTCATAACGGGTTGCGCGACATCATTGCACAACTGGGAAACAACAATAATTTCTACCGTCTGCGGCTCGGCATTGGCCACCCAGGCGTCGCCAGCATGGTGTCCAACTTTGTTCTGGGTCGTGCGCCTCGCGCCGAGCAGGAAAAACTGGACGCCAGCATCGATTTTGCCCTCGGCGTGCTGCCGGATATCCTCGCCGGGGAATGGAACCGTGCGATGAAAAACCTGCACAGCCAGAAGGCCTGACTCTACTCCTCGGGGAAAACACCATGGGATTCAATTGCGGCATCGTCGGCCTGCCTAACGTCGGCAAGTCCACCCTGTTCAACGCCCTGACCAAATCCGGTATTGCGGCTGAGAACTTCCCCTTCTGCACGATCGAACCGAACACCGGTATCGTGCCGATGCCCGATCCACGTCTGGACGCGCTGGCTGCCATCGTTAAGCCTCAGCGCGTGTTGCCGACCACCATGGAGTTCGTCGACATTGCTGGCCTGGTGGCTGGCGCGTCGAAAGGCGAAGGCCTGGGCAACAAGTTCCTGGCCAACATCCGCGAAACCGACGCCATCGCTCACGTGGTTCGCTGCTTTGAAGATGAAAACGTGATTCACGTTTCCAACAGCGTTGACCCGAAACGCGACATCGAAATTATCGACCTTGAGCTGATCTTCGCCGACCTCGACAGCTGCGAAAAGCAACTGCAAAAGGTTGCGCGTAACGCCAAAGGCGGTGACAAGGAAGCCGTCGCGCAAAAAGCGCTGCTGGAACAGCTGATTGCCCACTTCACCCTGGGCAAGCCGGCACGCAGCCTGATCAAGAACATGGACGCCGATGAGAAGCAAATCATCAAAGGCTTCCACTTGTTGACCACCAAGCCGGTGATGTACATCGCCAACGTGGCGGAAGACGGTTTCGAAAACAACCCGCTGCTCGATGTCGTGATGGCCATTGCCGAAGAAGAAGGCGCCATCGTGGTACCGGTGTGCAACAAGATCGAAGCGGAAATCGCCGAGCTGGATGACGGTGAAGAAAAAGACATGTTCCTTGAGGCGCTGGGCCTTGAAGAGCCGGGTCTGAACCGCGTGATTCGTGCCGGTTACGAAATGCTCGATCTGCAAACCTACTTCACCGCTGGCGTTCAAGAAGTTCGCGCCTGGACCGTAAAAGTAGGGGCGACAGCGCCACAAGCAGCCGGTGTGATCCACACCGACTTCGAAAAAGGCTTTATCCGCGCCGAAGTGATCGGCTACGACGACTTCATCAAGTACAACGGTGAAGCAGGCGCGAAAGAAGCAGGCAAATGGCGTCTCGAAGGCAAGGACTACATCGTTAAAGACGGTGACGTTCTGCACTTCCGCTTCAACGTGTAAGCCATCACACGTTTAAAAAACCGCGCTCAGGCGCGGTTTTTTTTGGTCTTTCATTTGATGCGCCTGCGCAAGCGCACTCTGAAGCTGGTGCAAGGTCTATGGTTACTACCATCTCAACTTAAGATCGGGAGTTTGAATGATCCCCCGCGCCAACTTCCTGCGTCGTTATGTCGATTCCCTGACCGAGAAAATCCTGACCCGCTGGTCTTCAGGCTGGCGGGACGCCTTGGCCAGCGCCATCGCTGCGGCGCTGGCATGGATTCTTGCCTACCACTTCTTCGGACACACACACCCGGTGTTCGCCGCCATCAGCGCCGTGGTGTGCCTGGCACCGGGCCTGCCCAGTCATGGCAAGCAAGCCGTAGGGCTGATGGTGGGCGTGGCCACAGGGATTCTTGTGGGGGATGCGGCCTTATTACTGCCGGATGGATACCCGCTGCTGCGGATCGGCTTTGCCACCTTCTCTGCCATCTCCATTGCCGCTCTGTACGGTCTGGGGGCCGTGGTGCCGATTCAGGCTGGGGTTTCAGCGGTGTTGATGCTTGCCGTGGGCCCTGAGACGGCTGGCGTGGTGCGGATGCTCGACGTGCTGGTCGGCGCAGGCGTTGGATTGGTGTTCAGTCAGGTGTTGCTCACGCCCAACCCGATCGGAATTATTGACACGTCAGCCAAGGAGCTGCTTGAAAAGCTCGCGCGCGGTTTCAGCAAATGCCAGCAAGCCCTTGAAGAAAACGATGCCGAGAAAGCCAAAAGTGCCGTGCTGATGTTCTCTACCGCCCATGACAGTCTGATAACGCTGGAGAACGGTATCAGCAACGCCCGCAATACCGCGCGCTGGACGCTGCGCGGTCGGTTTGTATCCAGAGAAGTCAAAGACATCGCAAACCGCTATGAGCGCCATGCGGTGCGTTTGTACGCCAGCTCCCTGCTCTTCTCAGAGGCGTTTGCCGATGCATTGCGCAAGGAGCAAGGCTCGCCCCCGGCGTCATTGCATGAACGACTGGCCAATGTCGCCAGAGGCTGTGCTGCCATTGCCAATGACAGTGACAATGAGAAACCAATGCTGCTGCCCGTGGAGCCCAGTCAGATAGAAGATGCCGTGTCCGCACCCTGGCAGCTGTGCCTGCAACACATGACTACGGTTGAAAGTGCCTTGGTGACGTTCGGCTTTACCACCCATAACGACGCCAGGAAAAACGCAGAACAGCCCTGAACCTCTGCCTGGATCCTCGACCTGTAGTCGCTGACGAAGGCTGCGATCGGGCGCGAAGCGATCGCTAAAAGGAACCTATCGCAGCCTTCGTTCCTCGTCAGCGACTACGAAGATCCGCTATGCGGCGCATCATATACATCGCGGTCAAACCTTCTTGCTGCGTGGCAAAAGAATGGCCAGCACACCCAACAACGGCAGGTACGAGCACAGCTTATAGACGTATTCGATGCCATGAATATCAGCCAGATGGCCCAGCAACGCAGCGCCGATACCGCCAAAGCCAAACATCAAACCGAAGAAAATCCCCGCAATCATCCCCACATTGCCCGGCACCAATTCTTGCGCATACACCACAATCGCCGAGAACGCGGAGGCCAGAATAAAGCCGATGATCACGCTGAGCACACTGGTCCAGAACAGGTCGGCATAAGGCAGCAGCAACGTGAACGGCGCCACACCCAGAATCGAAAACCAGATCACCGCTTTACGGCCGATGCGGTCGCCTATAGGGCCACCAAAGAAGGTGCCGGCCGCAACGGCCCCCAGAAACAGGAACAGATAGAGCTGCGAACTGGCAATCGACACATCGAATTTTTCAATCAGGAAGAAGGTGTAATAGCTGGTCAAACTGGCCATGTAGAAATACTTGGAAAACACCAGCAACCCCAGCACCACCAAGGCACCCAGCACACGCTGTTTTGAAAGCCCATGAGTCGCCTGCTGACCGGCCTTGAGCTTGAACAGGTTCAAATGATTGCGGTACCAGCGACTGATCACATACAGCAGTCCGATGGCGAACAGGGCAAACAAGCCGAACCAGGCAACGTTGCCTTGACCAAACGGAATGATGATCGCCGCCGCCAGCAAGGGCCCGAACGCCGAACCGGCGTTGCCACCCACCTGAAAGGTCGATTGCGCCAACCCGTATCGGCCGCCCGATGCCAGACGTGCCACCCGGGACGCTTCGGGGTGAAAGGTTGAAGAGCCGACACCGACCAGCGCGGCAGCGAGCAGGATCAGCGGGAAGCTGCCCACTGCTGAAAGCATCAAGATCCCCACCAATGTGCAGACCATGCCCGCAGGCAACAGCAACGGATTGGGATGGCGATCCGTGTAATAACCCACCCACGGCTGCAACAGCGAAGCGGTCATTTGAAACGTCAGGGTGATCAGACCGATCTGGGTAAAGGTCAGATCGTATTTGGCTTTGAGCAAAGGATAGATCGACGGCAGTACTGCCTGGATCAAATCATTGATCAAGTGTGCCAAGGCCACCGCGCCGATAATGCGCATGACCAGTGGGCTGGATTGAGGGGTGGGTGTGGCAGTTGTTGTTTTTGTATGTACGTTGCTAAGGGCCATGGGAGTTTCCGGACAGCGGTTGAATGCACGCATGCAGGTGCGTCAATGTGCCATTTTTTTACGAGGCATTACCATCCGGACGCCTTAAAACCTTAAGCATTTGATAGAACAGAGAAAAGTTTCAGATATTTGCTTGACACATGTCCATTACGAGGGAATAATGCGCGCCATTGGCTACATAGCTCAGTTGGTTAGAGCATAGCATTCATAATGCTGGGGTCCGGGGTTCAAGTCCCTGTGTAGCCACCAAACACCGGTTTCACCACATCGCAAGATGAAATGAAACCAACGAGAAAGCCCGCCTAGTGCGGGTTTTTTTGTGTCTGGTGCATTCATCCGGACTCACTACCTCCTCACGTCTCCCCTCTCTGAAGCCCTCACCCATTCTGAAAGGCAAGATCACATCGCTACGGCAAACCTTTCGCCAGTCTCTCCTTGTGAATAGATCTCGATAACGACGTCTTTAAGCGAGCGACAAAACTCTACCCCCTCCGTTTCAAACCTTGCACACGCTGATCCAATACTAAAACACTCAGGTTTTACCCTCTGTTCAGAGAGTGTTTTCCCTGCGCATTAAAAGAATTGGATTACAGACACAAATAAACAAGTCGTCCACAGTTCCGCCCCGAAGATCGCCACGCCTCACGATGCTGTCACCCCCAGGATTCAAACAAGCGTGGCACGTTGTTCATTCCGACGCTCAGGGAGTTGCGATGGGTTGGCTCAAGCAAGTATTGGGGCGCAAGGCGCTCAAGCGTTGCGCGAAGATCGCAAGCCAACCAGGCGAACCTAAACTGCCGTTAGGACTGACCTTGGGCAGTAACGTAAGCCTCAATGCGGCTTTGAAAAGTCTGCTGGAAGGCGAGACGGACATCATCGTGCCGGGCGATGAAAAGATCATGGCCATAGGTACCCTCGAGGCAGGGTCTGGTTACCGACTTATTCGCTGCTACCTCGACAATGAGCATTTCTATATCCAATTCCTGATGAGCGGGCCGCGAGAAGATGACATAGCAGCCCTCATCCTCTTCGGTTATCACGAAGTCAGAACCCTTTGCAGCTCTGCCGAGCTTCTACATTTGACAGGGCCAAGTTCAAAAATAGGCATGCCCTTCTATGAGTTGGAGCGCACAGAATATGTCCGCCAATGGGGAGCCGAGGATGGGCAAACCGAAATGACCACGCTGACTGAGCGGGTCATCAGTACAGAAGGTTCATATACCGTTCACCATCGTTGCGCGCTTTACGCTCGAAACCTGAGGCTGGCCAACCGACGCGAATTCCTGCTCTTGTCGATTGAAACCGATGAGCTCACAAACCGGTTACTTACGACGGCGGTCGGCGTGACACTTCAATTATCCGACCTCTCCATAGTCTGAAAAGGAAACATCAATGTTTGACGCTCTCAGGCAGTCGCTTAATGCCACTGCTGTGTCCAGTTTTGCCCTCTATATCCTGGTTGCAGCAATAGTTTTTGCACTGTTCCAATTCATTTACACCCGAATGACGCCTCACCGGGAGTTCGAGCTTATTCGTGCGAATAACCCGGCTGCCGCCATTGCGCTCGGTGGCGCTCTGATCGGTTTCGCATTGCCCGCTGGCAATATCATTTCTCATAGCGTCAGCATCCTGGACTTTATTGTCTGGGTCACTATCGCCGCAGGGATACAACTACTGGCATTTATTGCAACCAGCCTCGTGGTTAAAAATCTGTCCTCAAGAATTGTGAATGGCGAAATGGCAGCGGCGATCTATACGGCCGCAATCGCGATCAGCGTCGGCTATTTGAATGCTGCGTGCATGACTCCGTCTGCCTGAATAAGGAGCAACTCCATGAGACCTCGTAGTTCATTCAAGCTCGTGCTGGGCGGTACTCTGCCACTGGCGCTGACGGCGTGCAGCCAACCGGATGACCCTATAACGCCCCATCCAACTGTCATGCCTATTACACGGGTAAGCCACTCTTTCAACCTTCTGGTTAAGCATAACTTCAGCACTCTGCGCGAATGCGCCGAGTCACCAATACCCATGAATATCTGTTCAATTGCCTACAAAAAAGCAATGTCAGAAAAGGCCATAAACGCTCTATCTCCCAGCACTCCCAATGCGAGCAATACCCAAGCTATACGACAGGGTTGCCCCCCTTCCAACAGGCAAAAGCAACCTTCACAGATGAGCGGGTTCCAACTGACCGTTTCGGGAACTTTATCTTGGTCCGAACACTACAAAATCCTTAAGCCACTCTTGCAGTTAAAGGAAATCAGGAACGAACACACTATCCGCCTGGAAAACGACTTGATTTTAAAAGCCCTGCTTTCCAAGGGTAGTAGCACCCGCTACTTCAGCGAGCCGATCTATGAAGCGTGCAACGCTCGCACGGCTTCTAACGGTCCAACGGTATTGCGCAGCTTTGCCAGCGCCAATTACACGACACAATCAAGTACCCACTCTACGAGTACCAGTTCTTCAATCTCGCGAGGGGGATTTGGTGGGCAGGCACACGCGCGCGACGGCTGGAGCGGCAGAAGCTCAAGTGGATTCAGTTTCGGCGGCTAAGGGGCATACCGTGAAAAAAGTCAGCATCAAGGAGCGCGCCAACTGGCAACAGAAGGTGGAGAACGGCGGATTTTTTTTCCACACTGTTGAGGGCGCGCGCTATTGGGATGAGCGGGGTTATTACCAGTTTACTGAGGCGCAAATCACTCAAGACATTGAAAGGCCGACTCAAGAGCTTCATGAGATGAGCATGGACTTGGTCGCCCGGGTGGTCGAGAGCGAAGCGTTGCTCTCGCGGCTGGCGATACCACCTCAATTCCATGATCTGGTGTGGAGCTCCTGGAAGGATCGACAGCCTTATCTCTACAGTCGTTTCGATTTTATCTACGATGCTAAGGGCCCTGCCAAACTCATTGAAAGCAACGCAGATACGCCAACTTCATTGCTGGAAGCGGCCTCGGTTCAATTGCTATGGCTTGAAGATTTACTCCAGCAAGGGCATTTGCCTGTTAACGCCACGCAATACAACACGCTCGCCCATGATTTGACGCGTGTTTTCGCATCGCTAAATACGGACACACCGTTTTATTTCGCGTCAATCTCAGGCTCGGTAGAAGATCGCAGCACAACGGATTTTTTGCGCAAAATGGCCGGCATTGCGGGTATAGACGCCAGACATATTGATATTGAAGATATCGGGCTCACGGCTTCCGGGCGCTTTATCGACCTCGATGGCAACGGGATTGAACGCTTATTCAAGCTTCACCCATGGGAACATATCTTTCATGAGCAATTTGGCAGTGCTGTACCAGCGTCTACTACCCGTTTCATAGAGCCTGCATGGAAAGCCATTCTGAGCAACAAAGGCATGCTGCCCTTGTTGTGGGAATTCAACAAAGGGCACCCAAACCTGCTGCCTGCTTTTTTCGATTCAACGCCTGAAAAACCTTTGTCGAAGGGCTGGGTTCGAAAGCCATTTTTCTCTCGGGAAGGCGCAAATATAGAACTTCGAACCACAAGCGGAGAGCGCCTCTTTCAAGAAGGTCCTTATACCGAAGGCCCCTTTATCCTGCAGAAGTTTGAGCCTCTGCCCAAATTCGGCGACAGCTTTACGTTGATAGGTTCCTGGGTCATTGGAGATGTGCCGTCAGGCATTGGTATTCGCGAGGACGACACTTTGATCACAAAGAATACAAGCCGGTTTATACCCCATATAGTGCTCGACTGATTACCGTCTCAGATCGCCCGCAAGGGGCGATAATTACACCCTGTCCTCCATTCTCTGCACCACCTCACGCAAACGCTGCAACAACGCATTTAGCAGTGCGATGGAGGCCGTACTCAAAGGCTCCTGCAATAAAGCCAGTTCGCATTCATTGCAGGCCGCCGCCAGACTCACCGCGCGCACTGAAGCTAATGCACCATTCATTCGGTGTACATGATTGATCAACGTGGTGCTATTGCCCGCAATAAGGGCTTGCCCTGCGTGTTCCAGGTCTTCCTGCAGAGTGGAGATGAACAGCCGATGCATGGCCGGCGACAGGTTGATCCAACCGTCCAGGTCATCCGTGGGAATCGCCATCGTCACTGGCTGCAAGAGTTGCTGCACAGAGGCCGAGCCGTAAACCGATAACGTATGGCGCAATGTCTTGAGGCTCAACGGCTTGACCAACCATGCGCTCATCCCCGCAGCCAGGCATTGCTCGCCCTCTTCACGCATCGCGTTGGCGGTCACGCCAATAATCGCAATGGCCGGGTCGAACTGGCGGATGTACCGGGTTAATTGGTAGCCATCGAGTTTGGGCATATTGACGTCAGTGATAATCAGATCAAACGTCCCCTCCTGCCAGCGCAGCACAGCTTGTTCACCGTCTTGGGCCAACGTCACCTGAACGCCCAGCGCTTGCAGTTGTTCTTTGAGGATTTCCCGGTTAATGGGATTGTCCTCCGCCACCAGCACCTTCAGTGCCAGATGCGAAACAGGTTCTACCGTTGGGACTTTCATTGGAGTAACGGTGCCATGCGCGACGTCCATCAAGGCGTTGGCAATGCCGCGAATGTCAAAACCGTTGACCTCCCAACCCGCGGCCGTTCGTTGCGCCTGACCCGGCCCCGACTCCGTGGCAATAACCCGCTCGCCCGCCCATTGCACGGGCTGCAATGGGTCAGGTTCGATCTCCAGCAAAATGGCATTGCTGTCACCCGTGTCGGCTGCCGCAAACACATACGCCCGTGCCCCCCACCTCGTTAGCCAGTCAATAAGGCTCAGGGCAAGGTCTTTAAGTGGCGCCCGTACTGACACGCTGATGCCCTGAAGATCAATATCCGCACTGTGAGCCAGCGAGCCAGCAACCACCGGCAAACGTGTGTGCAAGGAGAAGCTACTGCCCAACCCCGGCTCGCTGACCACCCGCAAGTTGGCCCCCATCATTTCACTCAGGCGCGCGCAAATGGATAAACCCAGACCCGCCCCCCCTGCACGCTCGCTGCCACCTACCTGCGAAAAGGGTTTGAACAACTGCGCCAGCTGTTGCTCGTTGATACCGACACCGGTATCCGAAACTTGCCACTGCAAAGACACTTGGCCCTGCTCCAGTTCACTGACTTTCAGACGCAGCACAACGCGTCCTGAATCAGTGAACTTGATCGCATTGCTCAGCAAATTATTAATGATCTGCCGGATCCGCACCGCATCCCCGCGCACCAGAGGCGGCAGGGTGGCATCGGCACAGGCGAATATATTCAGACCTTTATTGGTAGCCGACGCGGCATAGCTGCGCACGGCGTCTTCAAACACGTCCAGCGGACAGAAGTCTTGGGCTTCTACCGCCATTTGCCCGGACTCGATCTTGGACACATCCAGCACATCGCTGATCAACTGGAACAGCACTGAGGAGGAGCGCTGAATGGTGGACAGGTACTCACGTTGTCGCTTGTCGAGCGTCGTAAGCTCCAGTAATTAGATATTGCCCAGCACACCATAAAGCGGGGTGCGAATTTCATGACTCATGGTGGCCAGAAACAGGGTCTTGGCCTTGCTGGCGTCATCGGCCGAGCGACGAGCCTGTTCCATCAGGTTGGCGTCATCCACGTGCCGGGTAATGTCGTTGAAACCGCACAGCACCACGTCTTTGCCTTTGTACCGGGTGAACGCAAAGCAGGCCTGCAAGTAGCGCCCCGCCACTTCCAGCTGAACCTCACCCAACTCATGCTCACCATAATCACGCTTGAACAACGCAATCAGTTCAGCAGTGCCCTGCCATTGCTGCGCACGCTGGTTTTCCAGCAGCACCACACCGGTGCCGCGTTGTACGACGCATAACCCGACCGGCGCACTGTCGAGCATGACGCGGTTGAACTCTTCACTTTCAGCCAGCGACTGGCTGGAGCGCTGAGCAGGCTCGATGATCCGCTCTCGATACCAGCGGTTAACGCGCCAGCCAATCAACACAAACAGCACAAGCAGACCCACGGCCGCCAATAACGGCCACTTCGCATAGCCAAAGAAGTTTTGATAGCTGATGGAATACAGGCCAGTCCAACGCTCCGGGCCCGCCGAGGTCAGTTTGAAGCGCAACCCGTCGCGGGCAAAACTCAAGCCTGGCGCCAGCTCTTCCACATCCTTGGCGTCACCGAGCAATACATCACCGGCCGGCGAGATCAGGGTCAGGTGACTATTGCTGGTCCTCATCAGTAACCGCTCAAGGTCACCAATATCACTGACATCCAGCAAAGCCGTTACCACGACCGAACCCTGATCATCTTTGGACGGCACAAAGTTGCGAGCCAGATCGATACCGATCGCTCCCACGATGTATTTACGTTTTTCCACGAGACCAGTCGGTGCTCTCATCCACAGCAATTGGTTGTCCGCCAGCGCTGGCTGACGCGGAATCAGGTCGTCATACAGACGCTTGGTCACCGCAAAGAAATTGTTTCTGCGCAGCAGGGGAAATTGCCGGGTGCCGTCGATGCCGGGCACGGCAATGGTGAACTGGTCTGTGGGAGAGAACACGAACACCTGTGGGGCCACATAGTAGGAATCTGACCAGTACGCGGTGAACAGGTCGGTCAGTTGCACGCCGAACGAGTAAACACCCTGCATGTCAGTCGCACTGAACTGATCGCGCTGGCTCACCGTAAACGGCATCGACTTGGCGGTGTCGCGGTTCTGGAACAAACGCTCATCGCCCTGACGGATCAACTCGACATGGGAATGCGGCTTGCTGTCCATCAACAGGTTGCCGCTACCCTGACCGTAGCTCTCGGCAGCGCTGCGCAAAAAAGCCTCATGTTCATGAATGCTTTCCATCAAACGCGCGAAGTGAAATTCGGTCTTCTCGCCCTCTTCCGTCAACACGCGGTTGATCGCCCAATAACTCATGCTCACCAGCAACAGGGCCAGCCCGGTTAGCGCAAGCAACAGTTTGTTTAGCCTGAGAGAACTCAGCGCCAGTGCACCAAGACGTACTTTTGCTTGCTTCATGGGGGTCTACCTATCAGGAACTGCGTCGGCCAGAACGTACAAAGTGAAACAGAACAGGAATCGTCTGATGGGATAAGAGCCGTCCGAATTGCATCCTATGTACCACCTGCTGCGGCATGCCGTGAACAGGGGGGCAATAAAAAATGGGTTTCACACTTCACTAGTTTTGTAGAGGGCATCTTTCATGTTGCATAAAATGGGCAAACTTTCCGCACTTTGCGGCTCTTCCCTGCTGGTTCTGATGGCAGCCACCTCTGCCAACGCCGCCGATGGCCAAGTTGAGTTCACCGGCATAGTCAACGACAACGCCTGCACCATTAACAGCGAAAGCGTTAAAAAATCGGTGGACATGGGCCAGGTTCGTATCGCTGACTTCGCTAACACGGTTGGCTCGACTGCCGGCGAGACTCCGTTCTCGATTTCGTTGGAAAACTGCAGCGGCTCGACACTGAAGAACGCGTCCATCAAATTCAGCGGCCAACAAGCGGCAACAGATGCGACCGTACTGGGCATGGTCGGTTCAAACCAGGTAAAAGGCCTGGGTATCCAGATCGCCGACGCACGTACCGGTGACAAACTGCCGTTGAACACCGCCAGCACCGACTACGTGCTGCGCCCTCAATCCAACACCTTCGACTTCACGGCGTCCTACGTACGTCTTGTTGCTGACACCCCAGCTGCTGAAGACGCTCCTGCTACCCGCGGCATCGGTACAGGTACCGTAAACGCGCTGGCTACCTTCGACGTTACCTACAAGTAACGCGTGTTTTTTAACGCAGGGCTCGTGGTTTTACACGGGCTCTGGCGTTGAACAGAGGACATCTTTATGCGTTTAAAAGTTGCAGCCTTTTTGGCTTTGGCGGCTGGTTTTTGGCTGCCGCAAGTCCAGGCGGGCGTCAATGTGGGCGCCACACGGGTCATTTATCAAAGCAAGGAAAAGGAAGCCAATCTTTCACTTTCCAACTCTGGCGAAGACGGTGTGCCGTACCTGGTGCAGTCATGGGTCAGCCCTTACGACAACCGAGACGACAGTGCGGATGAATTTATCATCACCCCGCCTTTGTTCCGTTTGGACGCCAAAGGGCAGAACATCCTGCGCATCATCGCGACCAATGCGCAAACACTGCCAACCGATAAAGAAAGCTTGTTCTTGCTGAACGTTAAAGCGATCCCGGCCAAGAGCGCCGAGCAAAGCAACCAGAACGTTTTACAGATTGCGCTCAAGACCACCATCAAACTGTTTTACCGCCCTGCAGGCCTGCAAGGTTCTCTCGAAGATGCAGTGAAAAATCTGCAATGGCGCGCTGAAGGCGGGAAATTGACCGTACACAACCCATCGGGTTTTAACGTGGTCGTCAGTGATCTTCTGATCAACAACACCGCCAGCAAAGGCATGCCCGAGGTGATCAAGCCCGGCAGCACCGCCAACACGGTGATACCGCTGAAGAACAGCGACACGCTGGAGCTCACCTACATCAACGAATACGGCAGCACCGTCAAGACAGCACCCATCACCCTTCATTGATCTCTGAATGATTAGTCGAATAGAAGGACTTCCTCATGCTGCGAGTGCGCATGTGCGCCTTCGCGCGCCGAGTAAAAAGCTGGAGCAGTGTCAGCCTGAGTGCTGTCGGTCTTACCGCGACCGCCGTGCATGCCGATTACAGCTTCGACTCCTCTTTTTTGGAAATTGGCGGCGGCAGCGCTTCAGCCGAAGTGGCCGAACAAGTTAAAGCAATGAGCCAAGGCCAATTGCCGGGCATTTACCGCATCGACCTGTCAGTGGATGACCGTCTGATCGAACAACGGGACATGAACTTCATTCGCGAAACTGCCAACCAGGTATCGACCCCGAATGGCCTGTTCCCCTGTTTCAGCCTTCAGGCCCTGACAGAGCTGGGTGTTGACCCCGCACGCCTGAAAGACGCCGACATCAGTAGCGACAACTGCGTTTACTTCAACCGCGAACTGACCGGCGTCACCTACGACTATGACTTCAACAAGCAGCAGTTAAATCTGCAGGTGCCACAGGCATTCATTGGCGATGTGCCCTTCGAGATCCGTCGTAAAAACTGGAATGACGGTGAGCAGGTCGCATTTGCCAATTACAGTTTTTCCGGCAGCAACTACAACAACCAGACCGGCAGCCGACAGTCCCAGTTCGGCAGCGTCCACAGCGGGATTAACAGCGGTGCCTGGCGCTTTCGCAACTTTTCGACGTGGCAGAAAAGCACCAACGTCGACGGTAACTGGAAGTCGGTGGACACCTATGTCCAGCGTGATCTGGGCAACATGATGGCCATTGCCACGCTCGGTGAAAGCTCTACCGACAGCGATCTGTTTGACACGATTTCCTACCGCGGCGCCAGCGTGGCGTCTGATATGGATATGCTGCCCGATGATGCCCGCAACTTTGCCCCGGTTATCCGCGGTGTTGCCAACGGCCGCTCATTGGTCACATTGCGCCAGCGCGGCTACGTCATCAGCGAACAGTGGGTGCCCTCTGGCCCCTTCGCACTTAAGGGACTGTATTCGACTTCAAGCAACGGTGATATCGAAGTCACCGTCGAGGGCCCCAATGGCGAGCGCCAGGTGTATATCCAGTCGTTCTCGTCGGTGCCGTACATGCTGCGCGAAGGCCAGCAAAGCTACAGCGTGACCGCAGGCCAGTTTCGCCCCGCCGACGGGACGTTAAATTCGGAGAAACCGAGTTTTGTTCAGGGCACTTACCGCCGCGGTTTAACTGAAGGCACCACCCTGTTCGGCGGCAGCATCGTCAGTCAGCAGTACAAATCTGCGCTCATAGGCTTCGCCCATGACTTCGCAGGTTTCGGTGCCATTTCGCTGGACGTGACCCACGCCATCAGCGATGACATCGGCACCGACTCCAAAACGCTGTCTGGCCAGTCGTATCGCTTTCGCTATGCCAAGTCCATCGACCTCACGGACACCAGTTTCAGTCTGGTGGGCTACCGCTACTCCACGAGCGGTTACTACAGCTTTAACGAAGCCATCGACGCGCGCGCCAATAACACGCTGACGCCCTATGTCGATGAAACCCTGAACAACAGCGGAGCTTTTTCGCCTTATTTAGGGGGGCACATGAAAAGCAGCTTTACCGCTAACGTTTCGCAACAGTTAGGGAGTTATGGCGGCATGTACGCCAACCTCACCAAAACCGATTATTGGAACCGCGCCCAAAGCAATACCTCCATTCAAGTGGGGTACAGCTTCAGTGTCGGCCAGGCTTCGTACAACGTCGGGCTGGCACAAAACAGCGGCACCGGCGATGACATTCGCAGCCTGTCGGTGAGTGTCAGTATTCCGTTCGGCAACCCAGGCAGTACCAGCCGTGTGGGCCTGAGCACGAACCAGGACTCAGCCGGCAATGCCAGCCGTAACGCGACCTTCAGCGGCTCTCAATTCCAGGACGACTCGCTGTCTTACAACGTGGGGGTCAATCAACAGATCTCTGACGATGACCGCGTGCTCGGCAGCTCGATTGCTGCCCGCTACAACGCGGCGAATGCTATTTGGCATGGCTCATACAACAGGGATCAAAACACCCGCCAGTCGGACTACGGCGTGGAAGGCGCAATCGTGGCCACTCGCGACACGGTGATGTTTACCCAGCCATTAGGCGAAACCAACATTATTGTCGCCACACCGGGTGCCGCAAACGTCGGCGTACTGACCAAAAGCGGGATCAAAACCAACAGCAGCGGCTACACGGTTATTCCATCCGCCCAGCCTTACCGTAAAAACAAGGTGTCACTGAACACCGACTCGTTATCGGACAACACCGACATCGCGAATCTGGTTCAGGAAGTCACGCCTAATCGCGGTGCTTTTGTGCTGGCTAATTTTGAAACCCATAACGGCCGTCGCCTGCTGATCAGCGTCAACTCCAGTGATGGCAAGCCCGCCCCATTTGCAGCCGAATCTCAGCTTTTTGACCTGAATGGCGTCTTGCTGAGCACGGCCATGGTGGCAGACAAAGGTCGGGTTTTCATGACGGGTGTGCCAGACAAAGCGCGACTGCTCATCAACGTCAACGGTCAGCCATGGTGCTCCAAAACGTTGGATCTGAGTGCCTATGACCTTTCAGAAACAGGCATCGGACAACTGCACATCCGTTGCGATGCCACGCTGGTCACGCCAGCAGCACCTCAAGGTACTCCTGATGAATAATCCGATAGTTCAACCTATTCGCCCACGCTGGGTAAAAGGCTGTTTGTTCCTGCTGACCCTGCTGCTCATGTTTGCCAGCCAGCAGGCGTTTGCCTTGATTGAAAACAACCTTAGTTGCACGCCAACAGGCACCACCGGTGTTATTGATCTGGGCGATCTGCCACCCGGGCAAGCGTTTACCGCCAATATGTCGGCCAATTGCCAGGTCACTCGCTGGTATCCCTTTGGCGCGTCGCTGCAACACTCCCAGTCCTATTTGCAGGGTAGCGGCAGCAAACTTCAGGTGTTCCATACCAACTCGGGCTTGATGGTTCCTGAGCAGCCTATCGGCACCGCTTCCGGCGTTTGCATGCCTTGGAGCTGTGTTCAGTTGTACGTGGGCAACACCTTTTCTTACAACATAATTCTTTATGGAACAGCCTCAACCACACCGGGCAATTACATGGTCAGCGTATCGCTGACTGACACCTCTATTCGGGGTTATGAGGCCTATGGCGACTACCTCCAGACCGTTATTCTCAGATACCGGGTGGTCCAGCCCACCTGCGCCCTGGGTTCAGCTAAAACCATGAACCTGTCTTTCGGCACACTCAACAGCAACAATTTTGCCACGACCCAGCAAGTGGCAAACGTCACGATGAACTGCACCAGAGGCACTCAAGTCACGGCCTCTCTGGTGCCAACCCAAGTGGCAATCAGTGGTAGCGCGGGTGTTTCAGCAACCACGTTGGCTGGGCTGTCGATGGCTGCCACGTGGGCCGACAACGGCACAGCGGTCACCTTCAACAGTCCGCGTACGTTAACCCTGTCAACAGGCGCCAACATCATCGGTGTGGGCTTTCGCCCGCGATTAAATACCAGCGTTTCGCCGACCGGTAACTTCACCAGTCAATACACCCTAAACATTACCTACCCTTGATCAGGCAAAGGAGCTCGACCATGAAATTGCGCGTATCGCTGGCCGCAGCACTTATTGCTGGCATGGCCTGCACCTCAGCCAACGCCGCGACCGACACTGTTACGGTGAATGTCAGCGGCACGCTCACACGGCCGCCTTGTACCTTGACCAGCGGCAAAACACTCACCGTTAACTTCGGCACGATTCGCTATGACCAGATTGCGGCGGCTTCGATGGTCGACATTCCAGTCACGCTGAACTGCCCCGCCAACACGGCACTGAGTATCAGCGTCAAAGCCTCAAGCGTATTTCAGGGCTCAACCACTCAGGCGTATGCCGGGAAAGATAATTTGGCGTACTTGATGTACTGGAACAGCGATAACTCAGCCGTCAACGTGACAGGCACTAAACGCAACCTGACCAACCTGAGTGGCTCAGTTAATTTGAGCATGAAGGCCAAACTGGTTGCTCTGGGTGCAACGACCGAGGGAGCGTTCAGCGCCTCCTCGGTCATCAGCATTGAGTACTTGTGACCGCTTGCCCTTGCCGATCCTGCTTCGTCGTCTTCCATAGGAACTGAACATGAATAAACCACTGATCACCCTCTCATTGCTGGGCCTGCTTGCATCCGGCAACGCGCTCGCGGCCAGTGACAGCAGCACACTCACCGTCAAAGGCACGCTGATTCGCCCACCTTGCACACTGACCAGCAATAAAGTGCTGACCGCGGACTTTGGCAGCTTGCGGTATGACCAGGTAGATACGGCTGCGCAGATTGATGTTCCGGTGACCATGACCTGCCCAGCCAACACGGTGCTCACTATCAGCGTCTTGGCTTCCTCTGCGCTGTCGGACACGGTGGCGTCTGCCGGCAGAGCGAACCTGGGGTATTCACTGCTGTGGAAAAGTGACAGTTCGCTCATCAACATTAAAGGAACAAAGCGAAACCTGACCAACCTCAATGGGGCGGTTGACCTGAGCATGAAAGCAAAACTAGTGGCTCAAGGCGCATTGTCCGAAGGCGATTTCTCGGCTTCCGCCGTCATTAATATCGACTACTTGTGATATGAACTTGATCGCCCGAATGAGCCTGTGGCTTTCACTATTGGCTGCACTATTCCTGAGCTTCAGTTCCACAGGTTGCGCAGCAGACGCCCCCTCACTGGATATCAAGGGCACGCTGATAAAGCCGCCCTGCACGGCCAGTTTCCCTGCCTCGCAAAGCGTTGATATTCCCAAGGTGAACCTTAATTCGCTGCGCTCGGACGTGACTGAATGGACCCATGTGGCCCTTGATTTTCAGTGCATCAAAGGCAGTCAGGTGATCCTGAAGTTCAGCGCGGGCAATGGCGCCTTTGACAGCAGTACCTTGCGCACAACCCTCGACAATCTGGGTTTGAAAACACGCCTTACGGACATGACCAGCGTCGCCAAATTACTCGACTTAAAGTTTGGCGAGCCGTTGAGCTTCCCTGTTGAAGAGACGTTGCTCAAGCTTAATTTGTCGGTCAGGCCAGTGAAGACGGCAGATGAGCTGCCCGCTATCGGCAGTTACAGCTCAACGTTATTGATGGAAATCATTTACCTGTAACTCAGGCAAACAGATTGGCTTTGATGCACAGAATCAGCAGCGCTTGATCGCTCTCGACCTCAAGTTTGCGCATCCCGGAAATCTTCAGCGTGCTGATGGTTTTGATGCTGCGGTTCAGCGACAGCGCAATATCACTCACGCTTCTGCCTGACGCGAACAGGCGCAATACTTCAAACTCTTTCACCGTCAGCAGGCCCAGCCTGTGGGCGAAGCCCTGTGCGTCTGCATTCGGACTCTCATCCAGCGTGTTCTGTTGGTAATGGCCTTCACGGTAAAAAGCATCCAGCGCCACCAGTATTTGTTCCAGTCCGGCACTTTTTGAAATCACTGCGCTGATGCCCAGCTCATACAACTAAGTCAGCACTTGGGGATTTGAGATCACCGTCAGAATCAACACCCGTGGCTCAGGAAAATGACGCCGCAGGTATTCCACCAGACGCGTGCCGTCGCCGTACTGTTCATCCCCCGGCATGTTGTAGTCGGTAATGATCACGTCCGGGCTTAAAAGCGCCACCTTACGAATTAACTCGGAAGAACTCTGAGCCTCGCCCACGACTTTGAATCGCGGGTCGCGCTCAATAATTTCGCGGACACCCATCAACACAATCGGATGATCGTCCGCCAACAAAACATTCATTTGCACCATGGCGTACCGGACTCCTACCCTGAAAACAGTGTGCGTGTTATGCCTCGTCAGCGACCACAGCCCCGGCTTTTTTCAGGACTCGAAAGGGTCAGCCTTGATGCAGTAAGTAAGTAAGGCATGATCGGTCAGCACTTCCAGCTTGCGCATGGCCGAAACTTTTTGTGTGCTGACGGTTTTGACACTGCGATCCAGCTGGCGGGCAATATCACCAATGCTGCTGCCTGCCACAAACAGGCGCAGCACCTCAACTTCACGGGGTGAAAGCGTAGAGAAGCGCTCATCAATCACCGTTAGGTTGGCGATAACAGAGCTGGCTTGCTCGACGGGCGCCATATAGGGCCGGTCATTAGCCAACGCTTTCAAGGCTTTACCGATTTCCTGATGGATATGACTTTTCGCAATCACCCCCGCCACACCCAGTTCCAGCAGGCGTGAAATGATCAGATGGTTGCTCACCATGGTCAGCACCAAAATTTTTACACGGGGAAACTGCGCGGTGATGAATTCAATCAGCGGCAGGCCATCGCCATAAGTGTCGTCGCCCGGCATGTTGAAATCAGTAATCACCAGATCAGGCTGATGCAATTGCACCTGCCCGATCAATTGCGATGAGTTCACTGCCTCGCCCACCAGTGAGAAGCAATCGTTGCGCTGAATGACTTCCCGAAGCCCTAACAAGACCACCGGATGATCGTCGGCAATCACAACCTTTAATTCGCGCATTGCCTGGCTCCAGCCAAGAAGGGCAAACGTGCCCCCAAGTAGGCACGCGTGTGGTCGCGCCTAAAGGAGGCCATGCCAATCAGAAATATTCGGGGCTACCCCCATGATGGCTTAGAGCTATCTTCGAGCAAAAGAGTTTCAAAGTCCGTGCAGGAAACCGCGCCGCAAATCAAAAAGCCCTGGGCCTGGTCACATTCAATGCCGCGCAGGAATGCCAGCTCCTCCTGTGTCTCAACCCCTTCCGCGACAACCGTCAGCCCCAGTTTGCGGCTGAGTTCAACCAGACTGCGCAGCGCCGATGCCAGGTTTTCATTTTCGACACAGCCGTGCACCAGCGAACGATCAATCTTGAGTTCGCTAAAAGGGGTGGACACCAGATTGAAGTAAGAGCTGAACCCTTTGCCGAAGTCATCCTGCGCGAGCCCAAAACCCATCATGCGCAAGCGACACGCTCCCGCGAAGTAATTACTCATCTCCTCGGTGGTTGAGCTTTCCATCAGCTCAAACACAATGCTGCGCGGCTCCGCGCCATCGGCCGCGACGTAGTCACGCAGGCGATCTGCCAATTCATGGTTATCCAGCAAATGCGTGGGCAGGTTGATCGACACCGGAATGTCCCATCCTTGCTGGCGCCACTTTCGTTGGGCCTGCAAGGTCTGCTCCAGCATCAACCACAGCAGTTGTTCTTCAAGCCCCATGCGGATCAAGGTGGGCAGAAAATCTTTGGGTAACAACAAACCGACCTCAGGATGGGTCCAGCGAACCAAGGCTTCAGCACTGAGAATCGTGCCGTTGCGCAACGATTTCTTGGGCTGGAACCACGCCTGAATCTGACCGTTTTTCATCGCCTGTTCGATGCTTTGCGAGTCAATCTGAATGGCCAATGCCGGGTGTTGCCTTTCACCATTGTTGCGAAATATCGCCATGCGCTCTTTCAAGCGCATGATGGCATTGGCTTCAACCGGCTTGGAAATCAAACCTACAACGGAAATGCCCAGGTTTTTCGCCGCCAGCCCTGCACTGATCAACATGCGGCGTGACGAGGCGCTCATCAACGCCAGCGCAGGGCGTTTTTTCAAGGCAGAAATTTTCTGGATCAACTGCACGCCATCCATGACGGGCATCAGCAAGTCGCTCAGAATCAAGTCATAGTCATGACGCGACAGGCATTCCAGCGCCCCGTCACCATCCCACACGGTGTCAACTTTAAAGCCTCCCACCCCATTGAAGACATTCAGCAAATATTCATGTTGAAAAGGATGATCCTCAACGACCAGTACACGATAGGGCTTCACTGGACCCTCCTTTAGAAGTGCTGAAGACAGTTGTACAAGGTGTGCAGCGTAAAAGGTTTGATCAGACACTGATTCATGCCCGCACTCAGGCAGCGCTCTTCTTCGTCGCGCATCGCACTGGCGGTGGCGCCAATGATCGGCTGTGTGACGTTCAGCGCGCGCAACTGGGCGGCCAATTCATACCCATTCATTTTCGGCATGTTGACGTCGGTGAGCACCAGATCGAACGTGTCTTCTTGCCAGCGCCTCAGGGCTTCCTGACCATTGCTGACCAGTGCCACCGTGCAGCCCAATTCTTCGAGCTGGTCACGCAAAATCAGTTGGTTGATGACATTGTCTTCCGCCACCAGCACCCGCAACTTGAGCTGAAACTCAGGTTTTTCGATGGCCGTATCCAGCGGTGAATCGACGCTTATCCCCTGCGCCTTGCGCAAAGCCCGGTGCACGTTTTGCAGGCTGTTAAGGTCGGCTTGCCAGCAGGTCTCCTGAGGTACCAGCGGTGTGGACAGATCACTGGCCGCCACAACGGCAGGCCCCTGCCATTCAGGCACCAGCCGCTGGCGCACTGCACCGGGGTGCAACTCCAGCAACACGGCACCGCGACCGTCATCGCCCGCCGTGGGTACGCCCAGTTGGGCCCGAACGCCCCAGCGTCGCAGCCAGTCGCAATAACACTGCGCCAACTCGCGCAAAGGCGACACCACATACACCACCGAGGGCGCCAACTCACAGAAGCGACTCAAGCGTTGTGGGTCTCGCACCTGCACCAAAGGCAGATGCAGGGTGAAGCTGCTCCCCAGCCCCGGCTCACTGACCAGCCGCATGGTTCCGTTCATCAAGTGCATCAGCCGCTTGCAAATGGACAAGCCCAGCCCCGTGCCCGCGACCACATTCTTCGCTGACTCCACTTGATAGAAAGGCTCGAACAGATGAACTTGATCTTCATCTGCGATGCCCTTGCCGGTGTCGGAGACCTGCCAGTGCAACATGACGCGCTCATCATCGCGGCTGTCCATTTTCAGACGCAGGACAATTTTGCCGTTATCGGTGAATTTCACCGCGTTGTTGATCAGGTTGTTGAGAATCTGACGAATACGCGTGACATCACCCAGCAACCACTCCGGCACGGTTGCATCAATCAGGGCAAACAACTGCAAGCCTTTGCCGTGGGCGGCTGCGCAATAGCCCTGGATGACTTCTTCGATGAGTTCCATCGGGCTGAAGGTATTGAGTTCCAGCTGCAACTGACCCGCTTCAATACGCGACACATCCAGTACATCGCAAATCAGTTGCAGCAAATTGCCGGAGGAACGCTCGATGGCCTTCAAGTAGTTATTCTGCTGCTCGTTCAGTTCCGTGCGCGCCAGCAGTTCGAGGGTGCCCAGCACGCCATACAACGGCGTTCTGATTTCATGGCTCATGGTCGCCAGAAAGAGTGTTTTGGCTTCATTGGCGCGATCAGCCAGTTGCCGGGCGCGCTCCAGCGTGACTTCAATTTGTTTGCGCTCAGTGATGTCGCTAAAGGCACAAATCAATACGTCTTCACGTTTGTAGCGGGTGGGGGCGAAAGCGAGGTAAAGAAGGCGGCCATCCTCCATTTCAACTTCGTCGCTGTTGGTGGCGTCCAGTTCATCAAAAGCCCGACGAATCCATTCATGGCATAAGGTGCCACGCTCACCACTGCTGCCTAACCATTGCTGCGACAGGGAGTTTTCCAGCACCACCGTGCCGTCGGTGCGGCGAATCACGCAGAGTGCCACGGGGGCTACTTGCAACACCGCGCGGCTGAAAGCCTCGCTTTCAATCAGCGCCTGTATGCGATGTTCACCCGGTGTAATCAAGCGCCGCTCGATGCGCATGATCAACCAGCGCAAGCCGATGCAAACCACCAGCAACAGCGTAATGCAGCCCACCAGCGGCCAGGCCAAAACAGGTAGCAAGGTGTCAATGTCAACGGCGTAGACAATCTGCCAGCCGGAAAACCCCAACTGTTTTCTGATTGCCAACCGTTCAGGGAACCAGCCGTTGCCAATAAAGCCGAAGGAATTTTGCGAATTGAGGGTGTGCAACGAGCCGACCAGCGAGGATTGCACCGCGTTGCTGAACAAAATCTGCCCTTGGTCATCCAGCAAAATAAAGTCACCGGCACTCTCACTGCGCAGCGCTTCGACCAGATCCGACACTTCAACCTCAATGCCCAGCCAGCCAGAGTCCGGCTTGCGCTTGTCCAGACGTTTGAACAGGTAGAACGGTGAATCCAGCACCTGATCATCCGTCAGCCACAGCTCATCAACGGGACTGTGTGACGGCTTGCCCAGATCGGCCAGGCGCTGCAGCACGACGGCTGGAAGTTGCGGCAGTTGCGTCGAGGCGTCGAACAGCCGTACCACCTTGGGCGCGTCGATCTGCGGCACGTACAGCAGATTGACTTTGTGCCGGCGAAAATAATCCATCATGCGTCCGGTCAACCAGAGGCTCCAATGCGCCTCATCGCTGCCCAGGCTGATGTTCATCTCTTCTTCCGGGTTCACACTGACAAAGGCTTGCGCTCCATGGGGATTGGGGACGCTGGCCAATACCAGACTGGTCAGCAAGGTCTGGCGACTGACGAAAAAGTCCTGTGCATGAAACACCGCTTCGTTCATATAGCTGCGACGAAGTGACACTTCTTCATTGAAGACTGCGCGCAAATAAACGAACGAACCCGCCAGGACCGCGACAATCAGGCCAATGGCAAATAAGTGGAGGATTTTTCGGGCAGCTTTTGGAGTGGAATTCATTGCACAAGCCTGAGGCCTGAACAACGACAAATTAATAAGACAATTCCTGAAACAACATTCCCGCGAAGAACAGGAGTGGGCATTGCGCCCGACTCCCGTGTACTCAATCAACTCACAGGTGAGTCGTTAAGCTGGCTGCACCGCGCTGAAATCCAGACGGCCGTCTTTAAGCGGCGGGCACCAGTAATAGCCGCCATTGAGCGGACGGCTGTAGCGATACAAGCCATCAATAATGCCGTCTTCCATGCCGCTCATACGCCGCAGTTGCACTTCAAATGCATTCAGGGTGCGGCCAAAAGCAACGAACATCAGCCCCGACTTGCCGTTTTCAGTCCACGGCATGGAACGACGCACGATAAAGGCCTCAGGGGTGAAACTCTCCTGTGCTGTGCGCTTTACGTGTGCAGAGTCAGGCGCATCGTCCAGTTCTTCGTTGTCGCTCATGCGACGGCCCATGATGTTGTCCTGCTCCACGGACGGCAGTGCGGCAAAACCGTTCAGGTCATGCTGCCACTGCTGAATGGCCACAAAGCTGCCACCGTCCAGCCCCGGCCCGGCGTTGGTCACGATGGCCGCGTCGATCGCCGCCTGATCGACCGGGTTCTCCGTGCCGTCTTCATAACCGGTCAGATCGCGATCACTGCCGTAGCGGAAGCCTTCGGTCACTTGCAACACATTGAAAGCCGGCGCCAGCGCCTTCTCAAGGGCCTGGCTGCGCAGCAACAGCTCGCCGCGATCATCGCCCAGCAACCACAGCCACAAAGCGTGCTGGGTCGACGGGTTTTCCACCATCGCGTTAAGCGCCGGGAAGACGCGCAAGCCTTGAACCTTTGCCCCCAATGCCATTACCAGCGGCGCGCCCAAACCCGCCACAACGCTTTTGCCATCCACCCACTGCGACAAGGTATCGAGTGCAGCCGGCAAAGCCTCTACTGACTTGAGGGAGAAAAACATGTAACGCGCTTGCGAAGGTATCGGTTGGGCAAGAATGCTCGACTGGTAGGGACTCATAGAAACTCCTTTGGAAAGCGCAGAGTTTACTCCTACCAGTACTTTTTCAGTCACTGCTGGGGGACTTTTCTTAATGCCATTACGCCATTTCAGACCCTAGGCTGATAGCTGATTGGCAAACTGCCCCACGGCATCCACCACCTTTTGAGCGCCGTCCTGAATCTCGACAATGACCGTACCGGCTTCAGCCGCCAGCGCCAGCCCTTGTTCGGCCTGTAACTTGCCCTCACTCATCAAGACAACCGCATCACGGGCCATGTCCTGATTTTGACGAACCACGCTGATAATTTCCGCAGTGGCCTTGCTGGTACGTAAAGCCAACTGCCGCACTTCGTCAGCCACCACGGCAAAGCCACGGCCTTGTTCTCCGGCACGGGCGGCTTCAATGGCCGCATTGAGGGCCAGCAAGTTGGTTTGATCGGCAATCGAGCTGATGGTTTTGACGATACTGCCAATTACCTGCGACTGATCGCTCAAGGCTTCAATACCGTCACCCGCCTGCTGCATATGGCGGGCCAGATCGCGCATCACGTCCACCGCCTGAGTCACGACTTTAGTGCCGCGCTGGGCGGTGGTGTCGGTTTGCAAAGACGTGCTGTAGGCGATGCTGGCAGCGTCTGAAACGGCTTGCTCACGCTGAACCTGATCGGTAATTACCGTGGCGAACTTGACCACTTTGTACAACGTGCCATTGGCGTCGCGCACCGGGTTATAGGTGGCCTCCAGCCACACATCACGGCCATGACTGTCCACACGCTTAAACCGCGCCGCCACAAACTCGCCCGCGTTCAAACGCTGCCAAAACGCCTGATAGTCTGGGCTGTGCTGTTCTTGCGCGGTGCAAAACAGGCGGTGATGCTTGCCCTGAATCTGCGCCAGCGTATAGCCCATGCCGCCGAGGAAGCGATCATTGGCGGTGAGCACTTCGCCTTTGAGGTTGAATTCGATCACCGCCGTGGAGCGCAACAGCGCGCCCATCAAGTTCTCGTGATCGCGGGACGTTTCAATGGTGCGGGTCAGGTCGCTGGCAATGATTGAAATGCTCAGCACGCGCCCGCTGGAATCAAGGATCGGCTGCATGATCGAGCGCAGCCAGGCTTCCTGACCATTGCCGCGCAGCAGACGTACCGTGCCACAAAAGTGTTCCTTGCGGGCCATGCAGCTTTGCAGGCGTTGGTAGTGCTCATTATTTTTCAAATACGCGGGTACCAGCTCAGCAAGAGGCCGACCTTGAAGTGAATCGCCCGTGTATTGCATCACCTGACAAAAATTCGGATTGGCCGATTCGATACGCCCATCCGCGTCCAGGGAGAGCACCAGCATTTCGTTGTCCAGGCTCACTTTAACTTGTTGCAGGCTGGAGAATTCTTCGCGAAGAGCGGACAGCTCCTGCTTCAAGCGTGTGTTGAACATGTGATCCCACTGCAAATAAAAAATAAGCGTGAGTTCACATCGGCCAAATGGATGGATTCTGAAGGCGAATACACGACCGCTCGTCCTAAAAAACACCCAATTGAATGCATTGCGAATAACCCTGCTCAGACCAATGAGATAGTCATTGATTATCCAGCTGCGCTTTGCCAAATTTTTAGGGTTGATTACGCAACATTAGGGACATAACAGGGGCTCACAGGAGACAGGTCTGGATCATGAACACGGCAAAACTCTACGTTATTGACTACACGCTGCATGGCCAACCCAAGTCTTTCATCATTCGCTTGCCCCGCCTGGACACCGCCAGCGCTTGGCACTGGGCAGGGTGCGACGCTGGGGTGATACGAATCGGACGCACGGATCGTGATCCGGCGAAATTGACCAGCCCGGCCGAACTGGAAAAAAAGGCGATCGCTAACGTGACCTGGCGCCCAGCCGGAACATAAACACCTGTTAAGGGAATCGCGCAGTCAATGACTGCGCTAGCATGCGTTCAACTCACTGCGCTTTATCGCCGCACTTGCAACCGCTGGACGTCGCACAGCCCTGCCCCTTGGGGTGATGATCGGCACAGGCCTGGCAGCAATAGTGTTTGCCGTCCCGCTCCACGCCGTTAGTGCCCACGCTGCAATTACAATTCGGGCAGTCACACGTTTGCTCTTTCATGATGAACTCCTTGTTGTCAGGTCGTTTCACAGCGACAGGCGTGCCGCTTACAGGCAATGACTGTAGACGCCTGCGGATGGTTCCAATCGTCTGCCCATCGGAAATACCGGCCAATTGATTTAACGTGATCGCCAGCCTGTGCATTCGCAGACACTGGCCCACCCATAATCATAAAAAGAGGTTTCTCATGGCCGCTGAAATTGCAGACAGCCGTTCTGCCCGATTTGCCCTGCGCTGCTCAAACTGGGCCGAGCGCTGGTTTCCCGACTCATGGGTCTTCGCTGCCGTCGCCGTGATCACGGTTGCGTTGGCGACGCTGGCAATGGGCGCCAAACCGACCGATGCCGCCATGGCGTTCGGCGACGGCTTCTGGAGCCTGATCCCCTTCACCATGCAAATGGCCTTTGTGGTCATCGGCGGCTATGTCGTCGCCAGCTCGCCTCCCGCCGTCAAACTGATCGACAAACTGGCGCAAGTGCCGAAAAACGGGCGGCAGGCCGTGTGTTGGGTGGCGCTGATTTCAATGGTCGCCTCATTACTCAACTGGGGCCTTTCCCTGGTGTTTGGCGGTTTGCTGGTGCGTGCGCTGGCCCGGCGCACGAACCTGCGCATGGACTATCGCGCCGCCGGAGCAGCCGCCTATTTGGGATTGGGCGCGGTTTGGGCGTTGGGCTTATCGTCTTCAGCGGCGCAATTGCAAGCCAACCCGGCCAGCCTGCCGCCGTCGATTCTGGCGATTACCGGCGTGATCCCCTTCACTGAAACCATCTTTCTGTGGCAATCGGGCGTATTGCTGGCGGCCTTGGTGGTGGTTTCGCTGATCGTCGCCTATGCAACCGCGCCCGGCCCTGATTCGGCCCGTGATGCGGCGGCTTGCGGCATTGACCCCAGTTTCGGCCTGCCAAAACTGCCGCCCCGCACGCGCCCCGGCGAGTGGCTGGAATACAGCCCCTTGCTGACGATTTTGCTGGTGCTGCTGGCCGCCGGTTGGTTGTTTCATGAGTTTTCGACCAAACCTGCCATCAGTGCCATTTCGGGGCTCAATACCTACAACTTTTTATTTTTGATGCTGGGCGCCCTGCTTCACTGGCGCCCCCGCAGTTTTCTGAATGCTGTGGCCAGTGCAGTGCCGACCACCACCGGGGTGATGATCCAGTTCCCGCTCTACGGTTCGATTGCCGCGCTGATGACCGTGGTCAAAGGCGCGGAAGGGCAAACTCTAGCGCATCACATTTCGACATTCTTTGTGCAGATTGCCTCCCACGACACCTACGCGCTGTTAATGGGCGTGTATTCGGCGATCCTTGGATTCTTCATCCCGTCGGGGGGCGGCAAATGGATTATTGAAGCGCCATATGTGATGCAAGTGGCCAATGACCTGGAGTACCACCTGGGCTGGGCGGTGCAGATTTACAACGCCGCCGAGGCGTTGCCGAACCTGATCAATCCGTTTTACATGCTGCCGCTGCTGGGCGTGCTGGGATTAAAAGCGCGGGATTTGATCGGGTTTTCGTTTGTGCAATTGCTGGTGCATACGCCGCTGGTGCTGTTTTTGCTGTGGGCGTTGGGGACAACGCTGGCGTATGTGCCGCCGGTGATGCCGTAAAAACCCCTCACCCTAACCCTCTCCCAGAGGGAGAGGGGATTAAAAGCAAATCAGCCCCCTCTCCCTCCGGGAGAGGCTTGGGGGTGAGGGTGAGCTGTTAAACAGCCCCCGCCGGACGCAAACGGTACTGCGGCGGCAATTGATCCAAACCACTGATGGTGGTGTTCAAACTTTTCCAGCGACCATCCTTGATCCCGTATATGCAGCCATGAACCGACAGGCTCTGCCCACGATGCCAGGCGTTTTGCACAATGTTGGTATGCCCGACATTGGCCACTTGCTGGATCACATTGAGTTCACACAAGCGATCGACGCGTTCTTCCTCTGTGGGTAACAGCGCCAGCACCTCACGGTTTTCGTAATACAGGTCACGGATCGAACGCAGCCAGCCGTCAATCAGGCCCATCTGCTGGTCTTGCATGGACGCCCGCACCCCGCCGCAGCCGTAGTGGCCGGTGACCAGAATATGTTTGACCTTTAATACATCCACCGCGTACTGAATCACGGACAAGCAGTTGAGGTCGGTGTGCAGCACCACGTTGGCGACATTGCGGTGCACAAACAGGTCGCCGGGCAACATGCCGACAATCTCGTTGGCCGGTACGCGAGCATCCGAACAGCCAATCCAGAGGTATTCCGGGGTTTGCTGGCGGGCCAGTTTGGCGAAGAAATCGGGATCCGCCTGTTTGATCGCATCAGCCCAGCGTTCGTTGTTATCAATCAGGTCTTGTAGTTCATTCATCGGGTCAGGCCTCAAGAGTTGATGCGCAGTTAGGACAGCTTACCGGTGGTTGAGGTCACGCAGGCACAAGGTAATCGAGTCATACGCCGGGTGGAATTTTGAAGCGTAGCTATAGTCCACCCTATTGAGATTTCACTTCAGGAGCATTTGCCATGACTGTTTCACGTCGCCCGTTTGGAGCACCGCAGCCTGCACCCATTGATGACATCGAAGATGAAATGGGCTCGGTCGAGCCACTTGACTTTGATGATGACGAGACCCACGAGCCCATCAGCGACTTGTTCACCGATGAAGAACGCAACCGGCATATGGCCGGTCAGCCCGCGCGTAAAGTGGGCCTGAGCGGAGCGGCTTTGCCGGGTGATGACCTCAACGACGATGACCTGGAGCCGGAGATGTTAATCCGCGAAGACGGCGCCCGCGATGCCAAAGAGGCCGCTGAAGGCGACGACGAAGCGGCTGACTGGGAGCTGAGCGTAGTGGATGAAGATGAAATAGGCGCCGGTAAAGGGCTGGATGAAGCGGAATTGGCGGAAATTGATCCAGTGGGGCGCAAGCGCTAAAAGCAAAGCCCCTCACCCTAGCCCTCTCCCGGAGGGAGAGGGGACTAAAAGCGAAAGCAGATCTACT